>CASEHX010000021.1 GCA_949287905.1 uncultured Olsenella sp. | reverse complement strand
GCATGCGCGGGGAGCACCTCGCCGGTGCCGAGGTGACCGTCCAGACCGTGGGATCATCCCCGCATGCGCGGGGAGCACTACCGCAAGGCGGGCGAGACGAGAGAGTACAGAGGATCATCCCCGCATGCGCGGGGAGCACTCATGCGTGGGGCCTCCGAAGAGGCCCCGTCGGGGATCATCCCCGCATGCGCGGGGAGCACGCAAAGTGCGAGTTCTTCACGCCGAAGAATCCAGGATCATCCCCGCATGCGCGGGGAGCACCGCGTTCCCGCATCGTAGGTGCCGCGCTTGGCGGGATCATCCCCGCATGCGCGGGGAGCACACGAGTACGACCGGGACAGCAAGACCACGACCAGGATCATCCCCGCATGCGCGGGGAGCACGCTCACGAAGTAGCACAGGCGCTTGAAGCCGCGGGATCATCCCCGCATGCGCGGGGAGCACCTCGACCGGATTATTGCGTCGCTCGAGAACGAGGGATCATCCCCGCATGCGCGGGGAGCACTCGTGCGACGAGGGCGTCACGGCGCAGATGCTGGGATCATCCCCGCATGCGCGGGGAGCACGTCTTGTAGCTGCCGATGGTGAACCAGTAGGAGGGATCATCCCCGCATGCGCGGGGAGCACCGATTGGCGTTATCAGTTCATAGCCGCTCTCGAGGATCATCCCCGCATGCGCGGGGAGCACCTATCCACCTGAGTTCATGTACTTCGTCAAGGAGGATCATCCCCGCATGCGCGGGGAGCACAAGGACCGAGAACACCTATACGTTGAGCGTGCGGGATCATCCCCGCATGCGCGGGGAGCACGCGAGGGGCGTGACGTCGACCTGCCGGAGGCGAGGATCATCCCCGCATGCGCGGGGAGCACCACCCCCCGATGTATCTGAGCGTCAGGTTTCCGGGATCATCCCCGCATGCGCGGGGAGCACCCTTCGCCGCATGGCTCGATCTCAAATGCGGTGGGATCATCCCCGCATGCGCGGGGAGCACTACGCTTCGACATTCAACGACCCATACGTTCTGGGATCATCCCCGCATGCGCGGGGAGCACAGTAATTTACCTGCAAGCCTATCAGATGTTCTGAAGCAACTTATTCACTTTCCTTAACCAACGCGGGACACCATGCCCGCCGTTATCGAGAACGATACTTATGTGCCTTGCGGTGCTTAGATGCGCCACTCCATCCTGTCGGAAGCGAGCCCATGAGCGTGGCGTCATCCGTACCGACAGGGCGCTTGATGAGCTTCAGCCCCTCACAGTCGACCGGGACCCAGTCCGGTTGGAACACCTCAAACTCCAAATGCTGTTCATTACGGGCGCTGTACACCATAATCGCCCTGCCAGACTTCACAAACGAGCAAACCCTCTGCCACAGCCTCTCCCTCACGCGTGCAGAGAGGCGCCCGACAAACACACCAGGTGCAATCTCCAAGAGCCAGCGAGTCAAATCCCCTCGAGCGCCCGGCGGACACGCAGTCAGCACCATGACAACCATGTCGCATCATCCTTCGGACTCATCGGAGTATTGCCTTCCTGCGGCGACCTCTCCGCTCTTCTCGTCCCAAAGCTTCAGGTCGTCGCCAAACGATTCATCTTGGTCAATGCCCACGGAGAACAAGCCCGTTATGTCCTCGACCATGCGCTTCATAACAGAGAGATCGTAAAGAGCATCTCGCATGTTCTTGCGGGTAGCAGAGCCGATGTCATCCGGATGCATCGCCGCAGTCTTGAACGCCACGGGAATGGAGAGCTCAGCCTTGTATAGGTCGGCGATGTCATACACGAACGACCTTTCATGTCCGGTGTGTACGAACCCAAGTCCGGGTGAGCAACCGAGCGCAACGATGACCGCATGGGCCACACCGTATAGGCACACGTGTGCGGCAGAAAGCGCCTTATTGATCTCGGACCCCGTATCGAAATCGTCTGGGTCAAACTCGCGACGCCCCCACTCAACGCCCGTCTCCTGTGACCAATGCCGATACACCTTGCGGATGCGAGCTCCCTCACGACCTCGTAGCTGCTGCATCGTGAGCGCGCTCACGTCTTCGTCCGGAAAGCGCAGCTGATACATCTGCCGAGCGACCGCGAGGCGCGTCCTCGTATTGGAGACCAAGCTCGCCTGGCGCATGAGAAGACGGCTGGAGTGCGTCAACGGCCGACCAGACGCATACATCCTCACACCGCGCTCACCCACCCAAATCACGCTCGCCCCGTTCTCCCCTATCGTTGCCATGGCCTTGTGGGAGATGCTCGTCCCAGGACCCAGCATCAAGACTCCCAGCGTTGCGACCGGTATCCGAATCGTCCCCTCGTCATCAGTAATCGTGATGGCGTTCTCCGCCTGATTGACAACGCAGCGCTCAAAGTAAACGAACGAAATGCGTTCGTCGGCACGAACCAAGTCGGACAAAACGGGCGGGACGACGCTCGGCGTCGCCCCGCCCTCAGAGCTCGCATCCCTACGCTGGTCGAGAATGGCGTCATCAGACATCGCCGGGCTCCCGAAGCGGGGCGATGGTCATGAGGCCACATCCAAAGCCGCGGGCGCGACCCAGGCCGAAGCCGAGCGTATGCCTAAACGCCTCGGCATCAACGACCTCGAGAACGCCATCATATTGCGCGGTCGTAAGTGTAACTACGTTCCCCTGACGCTTGAACCGCTCTCGACGACGATGGGACACAGTAAGCCGTTCGAACCCCTCCTCCGTCTGCGCGATGCGAAAGCCGTGCGCCTCCGCGCGATTCATAAGCCACGCACGCTGCTGAGCCTCAGTAACGTGGCCCTGGAGCGTGCCGACGACCCCCGCACGCTCCCTTCTCCCCTTGTCGACAAGAACCTTGCGCACCGGATTCGCCTTAAGTCTGAACTGCCAGAGCTGCCCTTCGGACACCCGGTCAAGAACAGGGCCGTATTCCTTGGTCACCCAAGCAGGAGCTACCGTTGAGGCCGCCTGATCGCAGATATGGGTGAAGTCCGGCTTATCGGGGCTCACAACGTAGAGCCAGACCTCGCGCTCGTTGCCCGGAACCTCATCCAAGCGCCAGAGGATTCTGCCCCTCTCGTCCTCGCGCACCTCGCTAGTCGCAAACGCCTGCTCAACCGCCGCGTGGACCTTGTAGGGCGAGCTAACGAACGCAATGGCATCTAGGCACGTCAGGCCCAGCGGAACTCTTGATAGATACATGTGTCACCTCACTCCATCCATCCCAGAGGATCATGAACGGGGGTCTCTCCCACATTTGGCTCCAAGACGGTCGCCACAGATACTTTGCCACTGCCCGCGTCATCAAGAGCGACGATGTCGGGGTTGGGCACCCGCAGTCGGGTGACGGGCCTGCACGCGTAGCGCCTTCCCGAGGCGCTGTACGTGAGCGGATAGTCCGCCCAGCTCTCGCAGATCTCCCCGTCGCGCGCGTCGGCAACCATCTCAAGGGCAAGCACGCCCGTATGGCGGGACTTGTATCGCTCGGAAGCCCTCCAGGGCTCTCTAGCAAGCACCAGCCGGACGTCCTGTGCCTCCCTGTCGATGCCCAGACAAAGCGGCATATCCGCTGGGCACGACCTTCTCCCCAGATAGAGAGGCCTGCGCGGCAGCCTCAAGGCTGCCTCAACCTTCTCGAGCATGTCATTAGGCCCTCCGAGGGCGACGAGAAAGCAGGCGTCAGCAAGGTAGTAGCGGTCCGAGAGTGGCATGGGCTTACCGCCATCCATTGGCCGCTCGGTCTGAAAGTCGCGCATAAGCTGACCCGGCTGCTCAACACGAACAGCGAGCTCGAGCTGCGCAAGATCGTCCACCGGGTCTTCACGCGTTCGGCCAAGCGCTGAGGCAATGAGCCCCACGATTCCGCTCTTGGTCGGCTCACGTCTCGTGGTTCTTCTCGCATAGCGCGACGAGTCCCCCCAAGACTGCATGGGCCCCGCAAGGCGGATGAGAAGAACGGCCATGATTACTCCTCGAACGCAAGGGCCGATTCGATCGCCTCGCGGACGGCGGTCACCAGAGCATCGAAGGACACGCCCTCCCCGAAGTACTCAAGGGAAGCAGCGTCCACGCCATACGAGACGTGCCAGCTCTTCGATGCAGGATGCGCAAAAGCGCCCTCGACATCCTTGGCACATGCCGCAAGGCGCTCCGCGGCAATCTGCGTGATGGAACGGTCGCGCTCGGCGTATACGGGACGCTCGAACGCCGTGGCCAGGTTGATGGGCTGTCCATCGCGCAGCGAGATGGCCACCACGTTGGGCAGCGTACGGTTGGCAAAGGTATTCTGCTTGCCAGTTGGCATGGACTTGACAAACGCCTCCACGAAGGCCGCCACCCCGCATGCCGTCGCCTCGGTGCTCTCCAGTTGCTCCATGAGCGCGTCGACGTTCACGGTCGCATAGCGGTAGAGCGTAGAGGAGTTGAAACTCACGGTGCCCAGCATCCCGGCGCCGGCATTATCGTCCGCCGCACAGTCATCCACAGCGGTGAAGTAGTCATACTCCTGGGAGATCTCGTTGACCGAGATGGCGTGCGCGACCTGCGAGCACGCATCGACGTTGAAGTCGGATGCATCGGCGAGCATACGGCCGAACAGGGCGATGTCAACCGCTTGGATTCCCTTGAACGCCTTCTGGACGTCCTTCTTCGACTTGCTGTCAGGCTTCTTGGGATCGACTCCCCCGTCCGCCCAGGAAATTGCGATGTCCGCTAGGTCGTCAAGTTCGCGATTGGCGATAAAAACGAGGTAGCCCGTGGCAAGCGTCCCCTCGTCGGAGCCCTTCCTGTCAGTCTCGGACGACTTGATGCCCGTGGCGTCCAGCACCGACTTGGCAAAGTCGACGGACTGCTCGGCAAGGTCCTCGCGCTTGGCGGCGATGCGATCCGCGATGAGCGGCACGACGAACTTCGTGCGCACGCCCAGCTGGCCTTCCGGCAGGAGGTCAGAGAACATCTCGCGCATGGCGCGCTTCCACGCTTGGCTGGAGACGCGGGCTCGGAGCGCCCCTCCATACATAGCGGTCTTGGGACTCCCAGTGTCATCACGGTTAATGTTGCTAGGCGGAACGCTCTGAAGGGCATAAAGATCAAGGTACATGAGATGCCTCCTAGTTCTTCTCGTCAGCCGACGCGCCAGCGGCCTCGTCTGTCGTCGCCTCGTCGGACACGGTCGTAAAGTAATCCCGCCCCCAGCGCATGAACACGTCACCGCGGGCGCCCGGAAACTGCAAGAGGAAGAGGTCGCGAGTGAGCAGGTAGTAGTCCACGCGGACCCCCTTGTCTCTCATGAGCATGATGAGGGCGCGCATATGGTGCTCAATGCCATCCATGTCCCGCACGCCCTCTATGGCAGCCATCCTGCGACGAACCCCCTTTGCCTTGTCCTTGTCATGCTCGATACGCCGACACGACCACCCGAAGGATCGACGCCGAGCACCCGTCTCCCCAGGGGAACTCGTGATGGCCATGGGGCTATCTTTAGACTGCTGGTGGTAGGCATAAAGCCTCAGAGCAGCTGTAATGGCGCGGAGCGCCCTTTTCTCGTCCGCCTCGGACAGGGCGAGGTCGAGAAGCCCCTCGAAGAGGTCCTCCCCCACGGAGGCCCAAGACGTGCCTCCAGGTATTCCCAGCCGCCGTAGACGGGCAAGAGAGGCCCGCGCATCTGCGGCATCGGAGCCTTTTCCAACATAGGCGCGCTGCAGCCGAGCGATCTTCCTCTGCGTGAACAGGGCCACCTCGTGCGCGCACTCATAGAGCGATGGCATATCGTCCTCCCTTCTTAAAACAACGCCTTGACTAGACCGCCCTCAAACCAGGCAAGCGCCTGGCCAACTGAGACATCATCGTGTTCCGAGAAGCACGAGACGTGCCGGCGAGATACGTACGCATTCGCCAGCCTTCGGAGCACGAACTGAGCCTCCTTGCGCCACGCAAGGCAGTACTCGCCCACTCCCTCGTCGGGAAACTCGGCAATTCGCACACGATACAGGGCGTCGAGGGCGTCATAGGCGCCCTCACGAACGTCCTCACGCGATGCCTGCGCCGCAGAGTCCGAGAAGGAATCGTAGCGTCGTTTGTCGCCCTGGGCGCGCTCGACGTTCTGAACAAATCGGACGAGAACGCCCACCGCCTGATCGGTACGCTCGATGACGTCAAGCATCTTGAGAACGGCCTCAGAGTCCTTTCTGAGTAACGTCGCACGCAGGTCAACCGAGTCCGTAATGGCATCGTCCACGACACTGCTCTGCGTACCATAGCTGACCCCTTGGCACACGATGCGGACATTGAGGCGCCAGTCTTCGGAGCTCTGAGCATCCTGCAGCTCCGACATCCAGCGGATGACACCGGGACGAAGCTTTCCCCCATCTGCAAGCGCAAGCAAGCTGGGGAGCCCTCGCCAGAGGGCACGGGCAGTGTCTGGTGCAACAGGCATGAGCGGCACGGTTGCGGTGCCCAGCTTCTTCTGCTGCTGCGTGCTCTCACGCCACCCGGTCATCATCTCGTATCGCTGCTTGTTCGCCGGAATCAAGACGTCCCCGTAGCTGATGATGACACCGCAGACGTGCGATCCGTCCTCGCTGGGAATCAAACGAATCCTTCGACTCTGCCAGGTGAGCAGGTCAACTGGTCCGGTCGGCTCTCGCTGGCAAGTATCTGCCGAGGGCACATCGCGTTCCCAAGGGGCATAATCATCTGAGGCGATGATGGAGACATTGCTCAAAAACAGCACGAAGTTCAGGAGCAGGGTCTCGAAGAGACTCTGGCCCTCCAGATAGATTCCGCCCAACGCTCCGCACCATCCCGTGCCAAGCGCCCCCTTGGGGGCGTACGCTTTACCGCTCTTGGCAGAGGTGTTGCCAACAACAGGCGACTTAATGCCCGCGGTATTATAGGCTTGCGCAACAACGAGATAGCGCGCAGCAAGATCAAATGGCAACGTGTCCAGATGCGCGGGGCTCCTCATGGAGAAGAGAAACTTCTCTGGCTTGGGAACGTCCAGCATGAGCTCGCTGACGGAATCGAACTCCTTCTCCCCCATATAGGCAAGTCCAGGAATCTGATAGAAAGGATGCTCGTCATCGAAGAGGTCAAACTCGTTGGGATAGTCAGCGAGGTACTCATCGATTTGGTCCGACCAGAAGCATCCCCGAGATCGAAGCTCCTCCCAGCGCTCCTTCTTCTGTTTCTCCCCTACTTCCCCGAGCTCATAGTTGATGCAGTAGACGAACGCAAGCAAGAGACGAAGAAGCGCCAGCCCCTCACCGGGGATCTCGCCCGAGAGGCGCCGAATTTGATGAGCGCCGACCAGGGCATCCCGAATCGAGATGACATCGGCAGTACCATCGAGCCGCTCAACGGGGATCCAAGGCTCAAATCGCAGGTCGTAATGTGGGCTCTGTTGGGTCATTTCTTCCTCCTTTCAGTGTTCGATAAACTTGAACAAGCACAGGTAACCCCACGTTTGTGGGGAACAAAAACAAAGTATTCTCATCTCAAGGTTCAGTCCGCCTCTTGGCAGAAACACAGGGAGCAATGCCCTGAGCTGAAGATAATAGAACTGTGATGAGAAAACTAAAGTATCCGACGAACGGTCGACAATCCCTCTTCTCTGGTGTAGCGCACGCACTGACCGAGCACGGTCGCTTCAAACACCCCCGGCTCGCCCTCAGCTTCTTCCATGGCAAGCACCAGCCTCCCCGCCAGAACGGGAACGCCCTGCCATGCAGCCACCCAGCGCTCACAGCCATCCTCGAGCTCTTCAATGAGTCTGTCGAGCTGTTGCGGGCGGCATAGAGAGAGCGGCAGCCTCACCGCGCACTGGGCAAGCACCATGGACAAAGCCCGGTCTGGTTCATATGCAGTGGGAACCTCTTGCCCTCTTTCGACACCGCTCTTCTCGTCACCCACCCAAGGAAGCAGGTAAACACAGCCACCTTTTCTGCTTACGAGAAGAACTTCAACGGTCTCCTGCGTATCTCTGACCGCGCACTGCCCCGCATCTTCGCTCATCTTCGAATTCGAGCTGTCCTCAATTGCCCGGCAGAAGAGATTCGTGAGCGTCTTCTCGTCCTTTGCAAGCTGGTTGGCTGAAGGAAGAAGAAACGCCTCGGCACGCGACTTCTTGTCTTGAATCGCTTTTGCTCGTTCTTCGCGTGCATCGTGGTACGAGGAGAGCCACCCCTCTGGAATCTCCCCCTCCGCAGCGGGAGAATACGCTAGACGCACCAGCCGGGCGATGTCCTTCGGCAGGGAGAATCTAACACTCGTTTCCATGCCAGGGAGCCCGCTTACCGCAAGTGCCTCCATGAGAGACGCCTTGTCATAGACCCTCGAGACCCCCGGCACGAACGCCGGGCCTTCAGGGCCAATTTCCTCAATGCCACGAAGGAAGCAGCGAGCCTTTCGCAGGCAGGCTGGACGGTCCCTCTCGCCCTCGCCGCGAACATGGCGATGGACCCTTCCAAGGCGTTGCATCAGTAGATCGATAGGAGCAATGTCAGTGACGAGAAGGTCGAAGTCAATGTCGAGCGACTGCTCGAGCACCTGCGTTCCCACCACGATCATTCGCTCCGGACGTCTACCGTTGGACCGCGTCGCATCGGGACCGAGCAGGTTGCGGAGGACGGCCTCGTTCTCCATGCGGTCGAGATCCATAAAGCGCGCGTGGGCCAGCATAACCTCGTCGCTGCCAAAGGAATCCCGCAAGGCTCGATAGGCCGCCTGCGCACGCGTTACCGTATCGCACATGACCCCCGCGACGCCGCCCTCACTCAACTCTTCCTTCAAAAGGGCAACGAGAGCTTCGGGCTCATCAGGTAGAACCGACACATCTATCTGAGCGCCTCGCGACGACGGCGAGCATTCAAGCCTCTTGATACCTGACCCCGAGGCAATCGTGATGAGCGGATATGCCTCATCCACGGGAGCCGGCTCCGGTACTCTCTTTTTTGCCCTGGCCTGCTCTTTTCGGGAGAGTCTTCTCCGAGAGGGGGCGGCGAGCACGTCGCCATGATCTGCCGCGGGCACACAGCCAGCCCCCTGAACAGCACGCCCTTCCCGATAGGCCTTGACCAGTTTTTCACGCACCACAGTGGGAAGCGTGGCGGAAAGCAAGATGACAGGGCAGCCCCATGCCCCCAGCCACTCCAAAACGCGCATCAGATATTGCTGCATGTAGCTGTCGTAAGCGTGACATTCGTCGACGATGACCACCTTGCCCGCAAGGGCGAGCTGCCTCAGCGAGAGATGCCTCATGTCGAGCGCGCCCATAAGCACCTGGTCGACCGTGCAGACCACGAAGTTTGCCAGCATACCCTTCTTGCGGCCCTGCATCCAGTCGGACACCACGACACGGTCATCCCTTACGGCCGCCCCTTCCAAGTCGACGCCCATGGAGCTCAAAGAACGACGCGAGCGAGAAGAACGAACGATGCCTTGATACTCTTCGTTAAGCTGCGCCTTCCCATGCGCGAGATAGATACTCGAGGGTCCCTGTGCGGCAAGATGATCGAGCCATCGCCGAACACGACCGAACATGGCGTCCGTCGTCGCCATGGTGGGAAGGGCGACGCACACGCCCCCGCAGCCAAACTGCGCCCCGGCGATCTCCGCTGCCGCAAGCGCCGCCTCGGTCTTCCCCTCGCCCATCGGCGCCTCAATGACCATGAGAGAAGGCTCTGTCATCTGCGCTGCGGCCTCCATCGCTGCCTTCTGAACGGGGCGCGGAGCGCAGCCCTCGGGCAGGCCAAAACGTTCGCAGAACCAACCGTCCGACGCTACGGGCTTCTCGCCCGCCCAGCTAGGGGAAAGATTGAGCTCACGCCATGCTCGATCTGCGCGCGTATCAAGCGACGTGTCGCCCTTATCCTCCGTGGAGCCATGTGTCGAATTCTCACTAGGAATCAGTGGAATCAACGGGAACAGGTCTTGGTTGCTCGCAATCCAGTCCGCCATGATGAGAAGGCCGCAGACGACCGACTCGGTTGACGCGTCCCACGCGCAGCGCGCGAGCAGGTCCATATCCTCATTCGACAGCCCTGCCACATGGAGGGCGTAGTCAAGAAGCTCTCGCTGGACGCCGCGCCAACCCTCACCCGCATCATCGGACGTGTCGCCCATTTCCGTCGTCAGGATAAAGCCTTCGCGAACCCGATCTTTGTCCGGAACGTTCCCGTGATGAGCCCCCACTATGGAACCCCAGGCATCAGCCTGATCGCTCGACCAGCCGAACACGTCCTGGAGATAACGAATGACGAGTACCTGACCAGCAATGGGATGAGTGGGATGCCTGCTAGCAGAGAGGCTAGCCTCAATGAACAGACCGGCCTTTTCCGGCTTCCACGCGAGGCTCGCCCGTTCCCCATCCCACCCGCGACCGCAAGGCTTAGCCTGGAAGATGGGCGTGGCCTTCCCTATGTCGTGGGCGCCGGCAAGAAACACGAGCGCCTTGCGAGCGAGCCCCTCGTTCCCGCAGCAGTGTCGCGCAAACAGATTCCTTACGTTTTTCGGAACCCACCCATCCCAAAGCCTGACCATGGTGCGCGCGGTATCGCTCAAGTGGATATAGAGCGGCAGCCAGACGGAACTGTCCTCTAGGTCTGTCTTTGCCCAGAGAGCACGGGCTCGTCTCGAAAGATTGATGGATTCGCTTGTCGATGTGTCGGCTTGAGCCGTGAGTTCACTCATCCTTCCCGCCTCTCCTGCGTGTCCTCGCTCGAGAATAACGTGCCACGACATCCAGATATGACCTAGATGGCGTAGCGTGGCTTCTTGCGGAATCTCTCCCAATCATGGCCCAGAAACACGCCATCGTCGCCCGAGCATCCCCAAGCGCATCGTGAGCATGCAAAGGGACCCCGTAGTACCTTGCGCAGTAAGCTAGAGAGACCCAGGCGTATCTCTGGCTATCGGCATCCCATCGCCCTGCAACGGGCGCGAACTCCCGCATCACGTCAAACACCAACGCGCTGCTAGAAGAGATGCCTGCCGTCTGAAGAAACAGGAGGTCAAAGGCGACGTTGTAGCCAACGATGAGATCTATGCCCTCGAAGAACTCCTCAATCTCCGGCTTCAGCAATGCCAAAGACGGACAGCCCTCCACCATCGAAGGAGAGATGCCGTGAGTGCGCTGCGCCAAAGGCCAGCTTGAGTGATGCTCGGGTCGTACAAAACGCGACAGCAAGACTTCGCCATCGCCGCGAACAAAAGCAATCTGCAGCACCTCGTCGGTACGCGGATCGAGCCCCGTGGTCTCAACGTCAAAGCACACGACCCTATCGCACGATAGCTCTCGTAGAGCGGCAATGTCCCCCGTTCTGTACCACAGCCTCATTGAGCCTCCGTTCGCGATGGCTTCAAGTGCCTAGACCATAGCAACCGGACCGGACAATAATTCCTTCTAGGGCACGCGGAGGACGTTTACCCCTCAACCCCATACCGTGCCAGCAACGCCTCGCGATTCTCAGTCAGGTACTCCCTCATAAACGGAATCGAGAAGCCCACGTAACCACGAGCTGTAGGCTCAATGATCTGGCGAGAGACGAGTAGCTTTCGTGCCGCAGAAAGGGACGAGGCGGAAACACCCAGCCTGCCGGCAATTTCCCCCGTTGAAGACGCCAGCGCGTCCTCCGACATTGCAACTAAATACTCCATCGCTGTCTTGGGAAGATGGGCGATCGCCGTCTCGAGCACCGTGCGGTCGAACTCCCGCCGCGCGGCGACAACGCCCTTCTCCACATCCTCAACTGAGATGGCATCGAATTCCCCGCCGGCACGAACCTGTGCGGCACGCCAGACGTTGTAACCCACTAGCTGAATGAGATAGGCATACCCCGCGGTCGAGTCGGCTGCCGCTGCAAGTGCGCCCTCGTCAATCCTGACGCCGTTCTTCTCAAACGTTGCCTTAAGCGCTGCCTCGACCTCGTCTACTGGAATGGTGTCAAGCTCTTCCGGGTACGCGCGCCTCAAGAACGTAGGCCCGTCCTCCCCCAGCAGATTCATCACTCCTGCAGTCAGCCCAGCAAAGACAAAGGCGATGTTGCGACGCTCCCGGATAAGATGCTGAATCGCCACGGCAATCTCGCGAACGTCCTCGACGCTGGCGTCCTGGATCTCGTCAACCGTCACAAGCAAACCTTTACCCTTCTCGGTCAGCTTGCCGGTGACGCGGTCCAAGGCTTCATAGATATCCTCGGACCTGTGAGGCTCATCCTTCTGAGCCTTCGCCTTTACGACCATGAGATCAAGCTCGACCGAGTAGTCAACGCTGTCCGTCTTTTCAAGGCGTCGACAAATCAATTGGGGAAGGTGCTCTGCCGCCGTCACGTCCACAACGCGCCACCCGCGCTGACGGGCTATATCGCCTAGCTCAGTGAGAAGAACGGTCTTGCCCGAGCCTCTTGGGCCGGTAATGCGCATGAGTCTGCCGGGTGCGCCGACACCCTCTTCTAGTCCAATCTCAAAGTCATCGAGAACCGCATCGCGACCTGCAAGGACTGGGGGCTCAGCACCCGCGGTCGGCTTGAACGGGTTGACCTTCCTCATGGCGACTCCTCGCGTCGAGGGCTCCGTTTTCGTTATTTTATCCGTTTTCGTTTTTTTATTTTTTCTCGTTTTTTTATTTGAGATGAGAGGCCATCGGACGCTGCCGCAGGACCCGCGCCTCAACCGAAAAAGACCCGGGAGGCATCACTCGCCTCCCGGGCCCGCACGCGCTATCTACCGGCACCTACACCGTCATGCCGCCGTCGACGGCCAGGACCTCGCCCGTCACGTATGACGCGAGGTCGCTCGCCAGGTAGACGAAGGCGTTGGCCACGTCCTCGGGCTGGCCCACGCGCTGGAGCGGAATGGCCGCCGCGATGGGGGCGATGGCCTCCTCCGGCAGGCTCGCCACCATGTCAGTGGCCGTGACACCCGGAGCGACGGCGTTCACGCGGATGCCGCGCGGTCCCAGCTCGCGTGCGAGCGAGATCGTGATGCCGTTGACCGCGAACTTGGACATGGGGTAGCCGACGCCGGAGGGCTGGCCCATCTTGCTCACCATGGAGCTCGTGTTGATGATGACGCCGCCCTCGCCGAGCACGCGCGACGCCGCCTGGCAGCCGTTGAGCACGCCCTTGACGTTGATCTCGATGATCTTGTCAAACTCCTCGGGCGTGTAGGCGTCGAGCGGGGTGGACTGGGAGATGCCGGCGTTGTTGCACACGATGTCGAGCCCGCCGAAGCGCTCCGCCACCTGGCGGAAGGCAGCCTCGAGCTCGGCCTCGTCGGCAACGTTCGGCCAGATGGCCATGACGGGAGCGTCCGGGTTTTCGGCCAGGATGCCGTCGAGGGCCTTCTGGGCGGTCTCCTCGCGGCTCCCGCAGAGCGCCACGTTGGCGCCCTCCTCCAGGAAGCGCTTGACGATGGCGAGGCCGATCCCGCGCGAGCCTCCGGTGACGACGGCGGTCTTTCCCTTGAGCAGCATTGCGATTGTCCCTTCTACGTGGGGTTGGTTTGGACTGCCCCCGCCCTATCCGGCAGGGGCAAGAGAAGCGAGAAGAACGAGCGGCAGAGCAATCACGCGATGTCGAGCACCGCCTGATACGCCTCGCGGATGGCGTCGAGCGCAAGGCGCGGCGCCTCCCTGGCGTCGCCCACCACGGTGCACGGGATGCCCCGCGCCTCGCACGCCGCCCTGAGGTCGTCGGCCGGACGCGGCTTAGAGCCCACCGCCAGGATGACCACATCAGCGGGCACGTTCTTCTCGGCACCGTCCACCTCTACCGTCACCGCACCGTCCGCGATGGCGGTGCAGGTGGCGTTGGTGAGGACCGTGATGGGCTCCTGGGCGAGCGACATCTGCGTGGCGGTCTTGCGCATCTCCCCCATCTCGACGAGAATCGCGTCGCGCATCTCGATCACCGTGGACGCGCGGCCCTGCCCGGCAAGGTGCTCGGCCACCTCGATGCCCACGAGCCCGCCGCCGATGATGGCGACGTCGCCCTCGGGGAGCTCGGCGCCGGAGAGAACCTCGCGGGCGTCGATGACGTTGTCGTCGTCCGCCCCGGGGATGCTGGGCACGACGGACTCCGAGCCAATCGCCACGATTACGGCATCAGGGGCAATCTCCTTCACAAGCTCGGGCGTCACGGGCGTGTTGAGTCGGATATCAACGCCGATGTCCTCCAGGTTCTTGATGGCCATGTCGCACGCATAGGTGAAGTCGCCCTTGCGCGGCGCCACGCCGGCGAGCGCGAACTGGCCGCCCAGGTGGTCGGACGCCTCGCAGAGGATGGGCGTGCACCCGCGCTTGACCAGGTCCTCCGCCGCCTCGATGCCGGCGATGCCGCCGCCTGCAACGAGCACGCGTCTGGGCTCCGCCACGGGCTTGAGCGCCATGGCACGCTCCTCAAAGAGCGCGGGGTTGCGCAGGCAGGTGATGTGCTCGATCGAGGGGTCGGCGAGCGCACGGTAGAAGTAGTCGTAGCAGCCCTGGTCGCAGCCCACGCAGTACTTGATGGACGCCAGCTCGCCCGCCTTGGCCTTGTTGCAGAAGTCGGCGTCGGCGAGCTGAGCGCGCGCCATGACCACGAGGTCCGCCTTGTCGTCGTCGAGAATCTGCTCGGCGAGCTCGGGGCGGTTGATGCGCCCGCAGGGCATGGTGAGCATGCCGGTCTCGCGGCGGATGCGCGCCGCCGGCTCAACGTTGAAGCCGTTGGGAAGGTCCACCGGGGGCGTCTCGTAGATGAGGGCGGCCGAGAAGATGTTGCCGCGCGAGACGTTGAGGACGTCAACCCCGTGCTCGCCCGCGCGCCTGCAGAACTCGATGACCTCCTCAGGCGTAAGGCCGCCCTCGAGGTAGTCGTCCTGCCAGCCGATGCGCATGAGGAGCGGCATGTCCCCGGGGATGTTGGCACGGATGGCGTCGATGCACGCAAGCGGGAAGCGCATGCGGTTCTCCAGGCTGCCGCCCCACTCGTCGGTGCGGTGGTTGATGCCGCCGGAGAGGAACGAGTGCGGCAGGTAGGTGTGCGCGCAGTGGAACTCGACGGCGTCGAAGCCTGCGGTCGCGGCACGCGCCGCGGCGGCACCAAAGGCGTCGATGACCTCGTGGATGCGCTCGACCGTGATGCCCGGGAGGGTGAACTCGGGGGACATGGGCATGTCAGAGGGCACCAGAATCTGCGCGGTGGGGTCGCTCCCCACGGCGAGCGCTCCCTGCCAGAGCTGCACGGCAATGTGCCCGCCCGCCTCGTGCACGGCGTCACAGAGCCCAGTGAGGCCGGGAACGAACTTGTCCTCCGCAATGGAGAGGAAGCCCCTGGGCGAGCTCGCCGCGTCGACGGAGCAGACCTCGGTGGTGTTGAGGCCGCAACCACCCTTGGCGCGCGCCACGTGGAAGTCGATAAGCTTCTGTGTCACCGACTTGCCGTCTTCGCTCGCCGCGGACTCGTGCGTGCCCATTGCCGACATGACGACGCGGTTGGGCAGCTCGAGCCCCCGGATCGTAATGGGCGAGAACAACTTGTCAAACATGGGGCCTCCTTGTGGACGCGGCAAACCAGACGTGACGCACAAACTGCCCCTACCCTACCCAGCAAAGGGCGAGAAGAACGTGGAGGCCGTATGGGGCCCGGCGTAAGGCGCGACGTCACTCGGCGAACGCGCTGAGCTTGACAGGCGTATATGGGGTTGTTACTCGAGGTTTGTGGTAATGCGGCAGCGCCTAGAGCCGATCGCTCGCCTACGACCACGTACCTGCCAGGAAGTCGACGGGCTTGGTCGTCTCCTCAATCCGCACGCCGATTCGCTCCAGGAATCCCCGGTACTGCTCGTCCACACCAAAGAACGGGTCCGTGTCCGCGCCGCTCGGGATCCCCTTCTCCAGGAGGGCGAGGCACAGCTCGCGCTCGTCCTTCCACCGCTTGCCGCGCCGCCACACGTCATGGATGCGCGCGCCCGAGCTCGGGAGGATCCAGACCGTCCTGTCCTTCCTGTTGTGGAACCCGGCGCACTCCGCGATCTCAACGACGTCGATGCGGACGATTCCGCGGTCGTCCCTGCGCTCCTCTTTGTCACGTATGAACGAGGTGTGGAACAGGCGCCCGCCGGCCGCGAACACGTCGCTCTTGACCGGGTGGAGGTAATGGTGGCGCGCGACAAGAACCGACGCAATCCCAAGCACGGCAAACACGACGAACACGGAGCCGCCGATCACGGCAAGCCACGCTACGTCCTGCTCCCCGAACTCGGAGTGCGCGACGCCGCCGACGAGCGTCACGATGACAACGACGAAGACGATGAAGAAGAACAGGGCGAAGGCAGCCACCCCGAGCGCTCTGCTGTCATGCGCGTAGGATCGGCCGAACGTCCGGGCAGCCTCTGCTGCGGCCTTCTCGTCGTCGGTCGGCTCGATGATCTGCGCCAGACGCTGGCTCGACCGCTCTTGTCCCCTACTCATCTCCATAGCCTTTCCGAACGCCCCTACTTCGTCGTCGGCACCATACAGTCCTTGAAGTCCGCATGAATGCGCCGGTACTTTCACGCATGCTTGTGTCGAGAAGAACGACAAGGAAGCAGAATCTACGCCTTCTCCAAGCACTCATCGTACCAGCCCTCACGCAAGTCATCCCAAGACGGGAGGTCCGATCCATCCCTCTCGGAGATATCGAGCTCACGTACCGTCTGCGCACGAAGAGACCCCAGGCCATGCAGGGCAGACACCTTTCGGACCGCGCCATCCATAGGGTCCGCCCCAATGCGAGCGCTCGCCCGATCCTGACGCTTCTTGACCTCGGCCGCATCCTTTGGCATATCCATCCCCTCATCAATCCGTACGCTCATAAGCAAGACGGATTGTTCCAACCCTCAGAACAGGCACACCTCGATGACGTCCTTGCCCCGCAGCCTGTCGAGCCACTCGGCAGGGATCCCCTCGATACCGTAGACGATGCCGGCGAGCGCGCCGGCGACGGCGGCCGTGGTGTCCGTGTCGTCCCCGAGGTTCACCGCGGCGAGCGCGCACTCGGCGTAGCTCGACGTGTTGGCGAGACACCAGAGCGCCGCGTCGAAGGTGTGGCGCACGAAGCCGCCTGAGCGGATCTCGTCCACGGGACGCGCGGCGACGTCACCCGCCACGTCCGCGCAGCGGAACGAGCACCTTCTCTCTCGCGTAAATAAGCAATTCTGCAACAATTTGTTGCAAGAATGCATTTCTCCCGCAAGCTGTGGGAGAAACTCGTTGCCGCAAAGACCCAGCTAGCCGTCTGCCGCGCTCTAAATCATCTCGAGCATGTGTTTGTCAGGCTGCCTCATAGAGCAACGCCCTCTCTCCCACATCGAAAAGAGCGTCCTCGAGAAGCGGCCCCTGAACAAGGTCCACGGAGACGTTCAGGAGGCTCTCCATAGCTTCGAGCACCCGCGCGAGTGTGAAGAGACTCACCACCGAAGATGAAAACGAGACGAGAAGATCGACGTCAGAGTCATCGTCGGCCGCACCTTTGGCGTAACTGCCAAACAGGGAGACGCTGCGAATGCGAGCGTCATCGGATGTCGTCGTGTTGGACTCCACCGCCACGGAGCTCACCGCGTCGCGAATCTCGTCGAGCGTGTAGCGCACGAGCGCCCCCTCCCGCATGGGCTAATCCTTCAGAGCACCAATTACAGCTTCTCATCCCTCGTCAACCAAGTTGTGGTCAGTCTCGCATCCCTCGAGCATGGCGCGGTAGCGGGCATCCATCACTCGTGCGAATTCGAGCTCAGAAACTTCGCTGCGGGCAAATTGCTCACGGCTCCTCAAAAGCTTGTCGATGAAACAACGGTTCTCAATATGGCTGTCGCAATTGCGTGCGCCCATGGTCAGCCTGCCATTCTGCGAGCAATTGCAGCCTCAACCTGCTCCGCGTTCGAATCGTACTCGATGAACTGACCACTATCGGTGCCGCTCCACGCATCAAGCTCGTGCGAGAAGGACGAAATCTCCGAAGACGTCCCAAACGTATTAACGAAATCGGCGACCTCATCGACGAGCCGAATTTCGTCCTCGCTAAGAACGCCTTCCGGACAGCGCGTGGGAACCACGATCTCGCCCCAGCCCTTCTCCGTGAGCTCAACGAAGCCCGCATCCTGAAGCCCGGCGACGATCCTGTCCCTGTCGTCCATTACGGGACCATAGTTCGCATGTGCGTAAGCAAGCCCAGTCATAGACCGCGACGTCCTTGCATAGCAGAGGAAGTCCGTAAAGAACATCGCCTTCTGGAGCTTGGTCTTGTAGAGATCCTTGCAACGAGCTGCGAGCTCGCACACCACGGCGGCAACGCGCTCCATGCTGAAGGGGCGGAAGCCGTTGCGACCGCTCGGCGACACCATCTCCTGGGTCGGCCACTGATACGCGGCAAAAGCTGCGGCCAGCCCAGTAAGCGGAGCCCTGCTCTCAATGAACCGGTGGACTGCTGACGCTGTCCTCTCACTCAGCTGGCTCTCCCTGACCGACAGCAGAGAAGCCGCCCCCTCCGCCGTCGAGGCAAGCTTGAGCATGGTGTTGTGCGAGTCATCGGGGATTGCGCCCGCCTCGTAGCGGGCAATCGTCTGCTCGCCAAAGCCAAGGAACTTACTGAACTCACGCAAGGACAGACCATAGCTGTTCCTAAGCTCCTTGACCTCGTCGGGGGCCATGAGGCCATGAGCCGCGCAATAGGCGGAGTACGAGCGGCGCAGGTTGCCCTCCTCGATGCGGGAGTCACCAATCACTTCGCCGCAGCACGGACAGACGGCAACTTCGGCATCATAGGAAGTCTGCTCGCCCTTGACGGGCAGCGTCTCAATCCTGTGCTCGAGTCGCGCGTCGACCTCACAGTCGCATTCGGGGCAGTACGTGTTCAGCGTCTTCTCTGCGCTCATTCCCTCGTCTCCCGTCGGTCCACATACAGCTTTACCGACAAGCACTTACATCGCTCCACGTCCGTTCGAACAGACAGCTTCAGATACAGCGTCTCTTTCTCATACTCCGGCGAGAATTCCGCCACGGTCCACTTCTCAGCGCGTCGAGGGTCCCTATCCGGTTCCGGCCCGTCGAACATGTCTCTCGGCTCTAGCGAGAGAATCACTCGTCCTAGATCATCCATCGTCATGCCATGCTCGGCCATGAATGCCAAGTTTTGCTCGCGAGGAACGAGGATGAACCCGTGCTCTTCGACGAAAAGCTTGACCTGACGAAGAAACAAAGCCCTTTGGTCCATTGCCCCCCTCTCGAGCTGTATGTAATCATATGATTACATAGTATACTACGCAAGAGACGGCAATCCCCGTCAACCCATCGAAGAACGATGAAAGGAGAACTAGATGAGCCGGACAGACCCAGAGCAATCCAATCAATCGGATGAAGCAGCACCCACAATTGAGCGAGGCTGGATTACCGTTAGCATGGCCGCAAAATACGCGGGTCTCAGCGCAGACACCTTACGAAGAGCAATCTGGGCAGGCGAACTTGAGGCCTACGAAAAGCCGGTCACGTACCCCGAGCGCCGGACGAAAGACGAGAGGCGTCGCCACATTCATTGGATAACCAAGCGAGATTTTGTTGATGCTTGGCTCATGTCTCAGCCCACACCAAAAGATGTGTGGGAGAAGTACTGGGGGCCCAAGATATAGAGTCGTATTCGGTCAGCCTCGCCTATGCTCCACCAACGTACCTGATAGGATTCTGTCCATTGAACAGACCCGTGACGAGCTGCCCCTTGTATCGTTCACGCAGCACGTCGCTGGCAAGATGCCCGACAAACTGGTAGCGACCGCTCTCAGACTCCAAAGCCTCCCCCTGCCCTGCAGGAAGCCACTTATCGATGCGGTAGACCTCGACAATGCGGCCGCCACAGACACCGAAAGCAAGCCTGGCGTTACAGGCTCTCGTGAGACCCACTCGCCAATTACCACGCACCCTGTCGTAGAGCTCCTGGGCACTCATTTCCGAAGGGTTGACGTTTGAGATCTTGATAAGGATACCGGGCTCACCAAAGTCGGACTCTCCGAGCTGACTCACATGCCCGTGACGTCCCGCCCCGGCGTCATCACGCTCAGTTCTCAACATCTTCGCCACCGCACGCATCCGCAACAGCCCCGTCACGAGCCAGCCATACAGCTCGTCCCAGTTCTCGGGGCTCACGTCCGCGTCCAACCGCACCTGAAGCTCGCGAGTCTTCTCGCTCGGCTCGCGCCAGGAGATCTTTCCGCCAAGGTCGGCAAGCAGCGCGTTGACCTCCTCGCGGCACGCAACAAGCCCCTCGTACAGCGACGAATCCGTAAACCACAGATTCACGCCGACCCAGCTATCGCGCTGCACGAAATACGCCGTTGCATGAACGCCTCGCATGCCCAGGCCGAACGTTGCATACCACCCGTTGTTCTCTGCCCTACCTGACGGATCGGAATACGCGGAAACAAAGTCCTGCCGCTCGGCGCAATAGTCGTAGAAACCATTCCAAAAGAGCGACCTGAAATCAGGATTCGAAGCCTTCACAAGGCACTTCTCCCGCACATCATAGAGGGACAAGCCCGTCTCCCCCACGTGCCAGTAATTCCACCCGTTGGTGGAGATGCGCTTCCCCGTACCGAGCTCCTTCACCCGCTCCGCAGCACGAGAGAGGCTCTCAAGGACCTCCCCGTTCGAAAGGCGAATGCCGTAGTCATCGGTCACCGTTGCCACAACGACGCCATCACCCTCGCTGGCAACCAGCTCGGTCCCCGGCACAACGCCCGCCATGGTACACACTGCCCTGAACGTCATGGACTTCATTGCGGGCGCGGCCTTCTTGACCGGCCTGTACGACACCACGACGTCAGCGCTCAGCTCAGGGAACGGCCAAACCTCGAGGGCACGTTCCGCCAACCGCTTGGCTCGTCCGCGGATAGCGCCCTCATCCCACACGTCCAGGTCATGCAGTTCCTTGGAAATCACCAGGTAGTCCTGGTTAAAGCCGCCCTTGAGGTGCGCCTTCTTCTCCGCAAAGGGCGCGTCGGAGAGTTCAGAGTTGTACGCCGTAAGCGTGAGGTTGCCCAGCGTGTTGATGAACTCATCGTAGACGCGTTCGCAGTCGTCCCCGAGCATCTCGCGCCACTCTGCACTAGCAAGCGCGTTCCGCGGCATGATGTGCTCGATGGAGAAGTTGCCGCCCGAGAAGTCCAGCGGGTCCTTCGCGTGCCAGCTGTTCTCGAGTGTGGTGAGCAGGTAGAAGCCGCGCTTGAACGCGTAGCAGTCGCGCGTCCTGAGCGCCCGCTCAAACTCCGCGTCGCTCGGCATGCGCCGGGCCGTCCCCTCCTCGCCCGAGAGAATCGCCTCATAGGCCTCACGGATGTTGCCGTCGTCGTCCCGCACCGCGTTCAGCCGCGCAATCACGGACGAGAAGAACTTGTTCAGGCTGTTCGTCGCGACGTCACACACAGAGCGACGGAAGAGGTAGCTCTCCGTGGTCCTCAGCATGGAGGCGAAGTCGTCATGCGAGAGAGACCCACTGACATAGTCCTCGAAGAAGGACATGAGCAGCGGATTCACGACGGAGACGTCAAGCGCGTGGATGCGGGCGAGAAGGACACGGAGCTCCTTGTCCTCACAGGCACCGGCCGTGATGCACGCGTAGTGCCCTGCATAGCGGCGAATCTCCTTGAGAAGCTCCGCCATCTGCCCAGGCTTGTCGTAGCCATTGTCCATGACGTGCCGCTTGAACAGTCGGTACACGTCACGTGCGACAATGCTGGTCGGCGCGTTGATGACCGTCAGCCAGTTGCGCAAGAACTCGTCGAAGACCTCATCATAGCTGTCCGCGCCGAGCGTCTCTTCGATCTTACGCCAGTAGTTGGCGTAGAGGCCCTCCTGCTCGTCCATGGGAAGGCCCATGAGCACGAAGTTACGCACGAGATCCGCCGTGGAGAGGTCCTTGCCCGTAGAGTTCATCGACTCGAAGATAAGCTGCGGGTTGTCTTGGCCCTGCGAGAGCGTAATGTCTACGACCTCAAGGCGCTGGATGCCGTCCCAGACCACGTTAGGGTCGTCAATGTTGCTCAGCCATGTGCGGAAGAGGGCGAGGTTGTCGACGATTCGGTGGGACTCGCTCACGACCTCGATATCCGGGTTCTCCAGATGGTCGACAACGGAGCAGAGCGTCTTCTCGTCGCCCTGAGAAAGGGTGAGGCGATAGTGGTCCTCCCCCTTCTTGTACTTGAGGACAAGGTAGCCGCTGTCGATGATCTCCTCGTAGGAAACATGCGTCAACTTCTCAGGGTGCTCGCGGGCAAACTCCGCCATCGCAGCGATGAGGAGGCTGAGCGTGGTAATGCGCTGCTGGCCGTCAATAATAAGGAGCTTGTTCACACCCGAGGCGCTAAACTCCCCTCCCAGCACCCTGACCACGGAGCCCGTGAAGTGAGTGCCGGAGCTTCGTCGCCCGACAGCAACGATGTCATCCCACAGCTGTCGGCACTGCTCCTCGTCCCACGAGTAGGCTCGCTGATAGACGGGGATGACCATCCGCTGGTTAGCGAAGGTGAGCAGGCTGACAATCGACTGTGGTCCAGCGTTCATAGTAGGCTCCAAGGTGCAAGGCGAAATGATGTGCCCATTTTACTCAATGGCACAGAGCGATTTCTTAGCGTCCAGCAGCTTGATGCCGCGGTCGTAGTTGAACGTCTTGGTCTCGAACTCGTAGGTGATCGAGCCCGTCTTGTAGCCCACGTTGCGCGTGTAGTCGCCGAGCCCCGTGACCTCGATCTTCGGGACCATGATCTCCTTGGCGTTGCGCCCGGCGCGCGCCATGCGGCGCGGCGAGTTCAGGCACGTCGAGCACGCGGCTCTCTTGTAGACCTCGTCCAGGACGGCGGTGTAGTTCTTGGTGTACGCGATGCTGTTGGCCATCTGCTACTCCTCGCTCTCGGGAAGGCCGGCGATCCTGCGCCAGCGGCTCATCTGCGTGGACTCGTCGGCCCTCCGGCGCGGCTCGTCCATCTCCTTGCGCAGGGCCTCCGCGCCCTCGGCGGTCTTTGCGGCCTCCGCGATCTCGCCCTCCAGCTCCGCGATGCGCGCGTCGCACTCCTTGAGCGCCGCCTCGTAGTCCGCGCGCGCCTTGGCGGCGCCGTCGTCGGCCACGGGGGATGCGACGGCACCCTCGCTGTCGCTCACCTGCGTCGGCGCGCCCTCGCCGGCCTGCTTCGTCTCGTCCTGCAAGCCATCCATCTGCCCGTCCTTCCAGTAAGGCGGGCAGAGAAACAGCCCGCACCCAAACGATGGGTACAGGCTATGGGCGTGTCACAAAGACCCGGCGAGGGGATAATGGGGAGAAGGACGAGGGCGAGAGGAGACAGCGATGTGCGTGAGGATGTGCCCGCTCACGGTCGAGGAGGCGCAGGCCGTGCTGGACGCGCGCGCCACTCCCGGCACGCACGCGATCCGCTACGTCGAGCGCCCAGACCCCCTGCGCGACGCCCGCCCGGGCAGCATCGTGCCCGTCTATGTCCCCGAGGGCGACGGTCTCGCCGTGGCTCGCCTCACGTGGGGCTTCCCTCTCGATGGCAAGCCCAACGCCGTCTTCAACACGCGCATAGAGTCCGCCCTCGAGCAGCTGCGCCTGGGCAGGCGCGGCATGTGGGCGAAGGCCATAGCGGAGGGCCGCTGCCTCGTTCCCGTTCGCGCCTTCTACGAGGGGCACACGACCGAGAAGGTCGAGAGCGAGAGGACCGGCAGACCCGTGCGCCGGCAGTACCTGTTCCGCCTCCCCGGCGCCAGGGCGTTCCTGCTCGCCGCCGTGCGCGAGGGCGACCGCTTCTCGATCGTCACCACCAGGCCGAACGCCAGCGTGGCCCCGGTGCATGACCGCATGCCGCTCGTGCTCGGGCCTGGGGAGTCGAACGTGTGGCTCGGCCCGGACTTCGCAGAGCTTGCGGACCGCAGTGCGCTAGTCCTTGCGTCTGATCCTGAGTGATAACCACACGTTACTAGCTGCAAGGGTGGGTTAAGGATCTCTAGCTCACCATTCTCGGGATGTCACTATGCCGACAGAGAATGACCTTCCGCGCCGATAATCCTCGAGCATGCTTTTGATCACTGGAATAGCCCTCATCTGGCTTCCCATCATGACTCTTCCGCATTCGGCATACGTCTCAGGTAACCTTTCGGGACCATAGGGGGCATCTTGGTCGGAATACCTTTTCTCGAATTCATCCTTGCTTTGCTTGAGACAATGCTCAAAATCCGAGCGCTCATCCTCGCTCTCGAAGAGAACTATCATTTCAAGGAAACGATCCCTGGCTAAACGAGCGTCGGCGTACTCCTCGTCAAAATAGAACTCGTTGAGCACCCAGTCAATCGAATCGAGAGCGTAATAGCAGTAGCTGACATCGGCGTCAGGCTTATAGCTCTCACGTGCCCACCGAATGAAGGAGTGGGACGGGACGGGGGCAAAATACCTCCCGCCGTCCAGAGCTATTCCCAGCGTGTCGTATAGGGTGGTCTGGTGGTAGCGGAGGGAAATAGAGTACCAGCTTGGAGAGTAATTGACCTGATTGAGCATGTAGTATTCATATCCATCGCGTTCATAGTCGGGACGATGACAGACGGTGTACTCGGGAGCATACTTGTAATACTTATCCTCTAGATTGGAAATGCTGGTCAGGAACACCCAGCTCGCCTTGTTCCGCAGCATGATTTTCGCCTGGTGAAGAGGAGAGGCATCTAGAGCGAAGTGGTGGCGCCAGATCTGCTCTACCTCGCTCCAGGATGCCCCTTTGTCAATAGGGGTATTCTGATCGCCCCTTCTGGTATGAACCATCCACGCTTTGAGCTTGCCATCGGGTTTGGACAGGTAGTAGGGCATATCCTCTCTGTGACTCACAATCACTACGACATCGATAGTCGCATCCCCACATTCAAAGGGGATGATGGTCGTAAATGGGGGCTGTGGACCTGCCCAGCTATGGCTGTTTAGGAGGTCGACTAGACTCTGGTTGGCTCTTCGTTTGGCCTCGGGGTTATTGACGACATCGCAAATCTCGTAATCGGCGTCCTCGTCAACGCCGATTATCAAGTACGAGACCTCACTCTCGAGGTTGTTCGCAAGGCAGATGATGTCATGAAGGAGTTCGAAGTTGTCCTTGTGCCACTGCTTCTTGAAATCCCAATACGCACCCTCGCGCTTTAGTTCGATAAGAGCGGGAACGTCTCGCCGGATGTTCTCTGCCAGCTCCAAGAACCGTGCTTTTCGATCTGTCAAACCTTCACCCACGAAATAATCGACCTTTCGCTTGTTCACAATCTTTCAAACGCGTCCTTTGCCAGCTGCGCCATGAGCCGCCTCCGCTCTTCGAGGAATGCCTCGTAGTCCATGCTCTCCCAGCCGTCGGGAAGTGCATGCTGCCGGCAGTTCTCGGCGTACGCCTCCTCGCCGAGTGCCTCGCGATACTCGTCGGAATACTCGGAGGGGCTTCTGTCCGAAATCCCAATGTTGTTCGAGTAGTCAAGAATTGCGAAGTTACCCTTGTTGCTCCTCTTTGTCAGCTGGCCGTGCTGCTTCAGGTAGTTATCGGGGAAGATGTGGTGCTTGTCGGCCTGCTTCTTCGACCCCGAGGCTCCGAGAGCGAGAATTTGCGACAACGGGACCGTGCTCAAGAAGCTCTTCGCGCCGAGCACGATCTGAGCAGCGACGAAACCGTACCAGTACGGTCCCGTCGCCTCGTTCGAGTTAAGGTTTGCGGGAAGCGTGATGCGGAAGTAGTCGTCAGTAAGCTGGGAGGCGACCTCGCGGTCGAAGTAGGCTTCGAACTCCTCGGGGCTCGCAAGCTGCTTCACGTCGTTCAACTGCCTCTCGAAGTTGGTCTCGAATGAGCCCACGTAGTAGGCAGTAATGGCGCTGGCGAAGAACCACCGGCGGATGACCCGGCGGAGGTTCGGTGCGGACAGGTTGAACTCGTGCTTCCCAATGAGGTAGAAGGCGTAGCAGAACGCAATGGCGTTGGCCGAGGTCGCCTGGTCCGAGCAGACATAGCCTGCCTCGCCCAGCGTATTGATGTAGGAATGCCAGCTGTTGAGATCGAGGGCCTTGGAGAGAGCATCGCCGAAGGTCGCGAAGTTCCGCTCGCGGGTCTCCTCGCTGGTGGCTTTCGTTTCCAGGTCGCGTCCGCGCAAGATCTGATAGGCGTAACGGAGACGCCCGCGCTTGAACCCGAGGCCAACGGCGGTCCTGATGACGTGGGTGGGCGTGACTTGGACGAGGGCATTGTAGGAAGTGCCCTTTGCAGGGACGTGGCTGTCGGCACAGAAACTCTCGATGTCCTCGCGCATCTGCGGCTCGTAGACGGAAAGCAGCGTCATGATGAAGTCGTCCTGCTTCAGGGTTTGACCCTGCGAATTCACGCGAACGAAGATGTCAGAGACCATCTCCTCGTCCGCCCAGTCCTTAATCTCCAGGGTCGGCAGAGCGTAGTTCTCGAGCGACAGCAGGTCGCGGAGCCCGGCTTCGATCTCGTCCTCCTCTTCGGTGGTGAGCTCAGGCTCGTTGCGTTTCTTTCGGGACTCGTTCAGACGCTTAAGGAAGTCCCTCCTGTATGCGCTCGACTTCTTGTCGTGGTCGGCGGTGAAAGCGTCGGCGACCGACGGCACGAAACGTGCATCGCGGTCGGTTGTGGCGTCAGCGTTCCTGAATACGCGCGCCACAGGGTCATAGGCGATGCGGATGTTCCTCGTTTTGTAGCTTTTGTCGCGCACTTCGATGCCGTACATGGCGGCGAGGAGCGCGGTTAGGCGCTGCTGCCCGTCAATAACGAGCGACTTGGGGACGTTGTATTGCTTCTCGTTGGCGCCTATCTGCTGGCTCTTCCCCTCCATCTCGGCAGGCGAATCCCAGAGCATGATGTATCCGATGGGATAACCGCGGAGCATGGAGTCGAGGAGGTCGCGAACCTTGTCGTTCTTCCACACGAATGGGCGCTGGAGGTCGGGCAGGCCGATCTTCCCCGAGCGGACGTCCTTGAGGACGTCGCCCACATCGAGTTTTCTTGGTTCGTAAATCGGCCCGCTCATATCATGTCTCTCTTCCCGAAAGAATCCTAGTCATTCAGAACTTCTCTCTTGAACTCGTCAAAGACATATGAGCCCTCGCCCTCAAGTGCATCGTGGTCGAAAACCATGAAGTACGAGAACTGGGGTCCGGAGGCAAGCGCCCATTTCGTGCCCAGATCGAGCTTGTCTCGGCTGTCATCATTCTTGAGCTGCTCGCCCTTCATCTCTATGACAAGCAGGCGCCCCTCCTCGGTCATTGCCAAGAAGTCGGGGTAATGGTTGATGTATCCGTTGATGCAGAACGCGGAGTCCTTACGACGTTCGTCAATGCGGTGCCACCAGCGGATTCTGGGGGAGGCGGAAAGCGCGAAAGCCATGCGCTCCTCGAGACCGTTCATCTCCCCGCACTCGGCTTCGTACAGAGTGGAATCGTATATCGTCGTCGCAGCTCTGACGATCATGGAGTCGGGAAGCTTGTAAGTGGGCACCAATACGATGGAGCCGGTGGCGAGCCGCTTTGAGAACGCCTTCTTGCAGTGACGATCGGCGAATATCTTTACGGCGTTTGCGATCGCCTTGGCATACCTACCACCGTTTTCCACATATGCGTCGACTTGCTCGGAAGTCATCCCAGCGACAACGCGTCCGATGAAGTCCTTGAGCCCACGGGACCCGTAGGTATCTTTGAGCCGGGGAGACATGAAATTGAATAGGCCCCCCGCCATCTGTTCGCGCTTCGCGTCATCAGTGTAATGGCGGAAGAGCGCACGAAGGTGCTCTATGTCGGACGTGCTCAGCTCGCGCACCTTAAACTCGCCTGACTCTGCGTCGATATCAACCTGCCTCACGTCATCTACTCCCGCTTCATCGAGGGAGACGCCCTCGGTGCCGCATGAGGTGAGGTCAAAGGTGTCGAGTAGCATGTGCCATTCGAACGGAAGAGTCTCCTCTGCAGCGAACAGGCCCGCACTTTGGCGAACGCGGAACTGCGGTATCGCAAGGTCATGTACGTCGTTGCGGAATTGTTCTCGCACCATAAACGTGTTCACGCCATCTCCAACTCCCGTGCTGCCAATCGCCGCATCGGAACGCTCGGCTTTTGCCTGCATCTCGAACGCAGCCTCGCTATCCTCGGCGTCATCGATGATGTTATCGATGTTTGATTCCAAGTCATTGCTCCGTAGGCTATCAACGAAGGATCCCGCGTGATTTAGATCAGTTGAGAGCGTCGGATAGGAGAGCTCAAACTCATCTCCGATGGCGTCTTCAAAGCCGTCGATAGAGGGCTGCTCTTGACGTACTGGCTGGCGCGCAGTAAATGGACCGTTCGAGCTGACGACGTCTCTCTTGGAGAAACCCGCGCCATTGAGACCCTTGATGACCTCAAGAGCGGTTGTGTTGAAGTCGTCCGACGAGGTAAGTACATATGAAATGTTGAGGCTGCGCGCGGTGCTGCGATGGGCGTAGGGCTGGCGCAAGACGCGGCCCACGATTTGTTCCACACTCACTTTCGAGTTCTTATTTGCAACCGAAGCGAGAATGTAGGCGAATGGGCAGTCCCATCCCTCGGCAAGTGCCTCCACCGTGATGATGAATCGTACCGGACAATCCTCGCTCATAAGGTCAACGCCCTTGAGTTCGTCAACGTTGCCCGTACGAATCGCGACCCGCTCCTCTGGAACGCCAGCATCCAAAAGAGAGCGCTTCAGACGTTCGTAGTTCTCCGCATCATCGGCTCCCTGCTGTTGCGCCTGCAGAAGAGCGATTGGCCTGATATAGTCACCGCCCTTCATCTGTTCCGCCAAGGCGATCTGCTCAAGTCGCTGCTGAAGCAAGAGCGCGTCTTGCACTACTTCCCGCTTGCCCTTCCGGCGGTAGATGATTACGGGCAGTTTGACCATCTGCTCGTCCTTGAGCTCAGCAGCGTTCGCGCGGGCAATGACATTCGACCCCTTGCGCGGAGTCGCAGTGAGCTCGAGGACGAAGCGCGGGTTAAGGCTCCGCAGCATGTCGACGGAGAGATCGCTCTTGGCATGATGCGACTCATCCACAACGATGATGGGGTTGGTTCCTGCGAGTGCGGTGATGAGGGCAGTCTCGTCGGCGCCGGGCACCTCAACAGCCTGGCCGGTCTCTCGCTGATATGCCGTTATGTCCACCATGGCGGAGTTTTCTTTGCGTGAAAGCAAATCATCTCGATTCTTGTTCTTGAATGAATCGTATGAAAGAACGAAAACCGTAAGCTGGTCCTCGAGGACGTCTAGGGTGAAGCCGCGACCGAGGAGTCCGTCCTCTTTGGTGATTGCGGCGACCCGATGAGCGAAGTCGCGGTCGATGGCGAGACGCAGCGGACTCGAGGGATTCTGGAGCTGACCGAGCGTCTGCCTCAATATTTCCTTTCGGGGTACGAACCATACCACCACATCGGCGGGGCGCTCGGAAAGCTCGTCGCAGATCACGCCAAGGGCGTTTGCCGCGATAAAGGTCTTGCCTCCACCTGTGGGAACCTTTATGCATACGCACGGAACTCCGGGTATGGAGTCACAATAGCGCGGCACGCCCTGCTCTCCCGCCAAGATGCCGTCGGAAGCAAGGTGTCTGTTGTATGCAGTCGCTGCATCGCCACAAGATGCGTACCGACGAAGGTAGTCACGGAGTGCACCGAGAACGCGTCTCTGATAGCGCTTCAGCTCCATTGCTATACCCTCGCAATCTGACGAGGTATCTGCTTGAAGCGCACCCCGAGGTGCTCGAGAACTTTATCGTCGAGGACGCAGCGATCGGCGTACACCACAGTGGTGGCTCCGCGCGCCGGCAGCTCGCTGAGAAGATCGTAGGAAAGCACTGTCTCGGCGTCTGGCTCATAGGCTATGTAGTAGCAGCTATCGCCGACCTCGCCTAGTAGATAGGGACTTTCAGTCGACCGGTCAACATAGGGAGCTTTCGTTTCCGTGTACCAGACGTAGCGCTTGACGTCCTCCCTACTGGCTTGAGGGCTTAGAGTGCCATCCCCCTGGAACAGGGTTGGTCCAAGCTCGCAATACGCGAACCCACCCCCGAGTGCGTCAAAACGGTCGGGGGCGTTCTTCGCCTTCTTTGGGGCGAGGTTGTCGTAGCCGGATATGGCGCGTCGGATGCGCTCGGCGGTTATATCGTCCGCATAGTCCATCATCTCGACAAGGATGAAGTGGCGCCGTCCGTCGTCCTCGGCGTTCTGAGCGAGAACGGCGTGAGCTGTCGTACCAGATCCGGCAAACGAGTCGAGGACAATGGCGTCGTCATCGTAGGCAAGAGATACGATCCACTTGACGAGACTAATTGGTTTTGGAGTGTCGAAGACCTTCGAGCCGAACAGAGATTTGAGCTCCGCGGTCGCGTCGGAGTTGGTGCCATAGCCGTCGAGCCAGGTATTCCAACCAAAGACCTTCTTCTCATCGCGGATTTTCTCATAGGGCACCCAGCGCTCAGTCTTGCCATTAACGGTCACGCCTGGATCGTATGGCGCCATCTCCCAATGAGCCTTCTCCGGGTCAGCAAGGATCTCTTGCATCTCTGCTTTCTTCTGAGTCCAGCGCCAGTAGCCCTCGGTTCCGTCGTTCTTATACGGGAGAGCCACAGTGCCATCGGGGGCGGTTATGCCAAACCAGCCGTTTGGCCTATCCGAACGATCAGAAGTAGCGCCCCATTTTCGAAGCTCACGACCCTTTTTATATCTTCCGAACCTATCTTTGAGATTGAGCTTTCCGGTAGAGGATTCTTCTAAAGTAATTCGACAATCAGCCGTCTTGCGATAGAAGTAGATATATTCGTGACCGGTCCTGAGCGCAGTCTTCTCCTTGCCGCCACTCTTCTCAGCTCGCCATGGCGCACAAGCGAGTCGGTTGCCTGTTCCGAAAACCTCGTCAAGAAGCATACCGAGCGCTGCCACCTCGACATCGTTAATCGAAACGGCAATGAAACCCTCATTTGAGAGAAGCTCTCTGAGGAGGCGAAGGCGTGGATACATCATGCACAGCCACTTGTCGTGCCGGGTGAAGTCCTCGCCCTCCTTACCGACCACTTCGCCGATCCATCGTTGGATGCGGGGGTCGTTCACATTGTCGTTGTAGACCCACTTCTCCTCGCCGGTGTTGTAGGGCGGATCGATATAGACGCAGTCGACCCTGCCCTCGTACTCTGGCAGCAGCGCCTTCAGCGCCTCCAGGTTGTCGCCATGGATGACAATGTTCCCGCAGTCCGAGCCATGGCTGTCGAGCACGCCCTTCTCGGGAACGCGCTCGAGAACGCGATACGGGACGTCGCGGTGGTGGTTAACCACCTTCTCCTTGCCCATCCAGTTGAGAGTCGGCATTGACGCACATCCAATCCGGAATAGTCATAAGCGCTAAAGTTGATTCGTAGAACTACTGGCAGAAATCAGACCATTGTTAGATTCCTATCTCCACTATTGTTAACCGAGGTCCCTCCCCCCGGCACAACAACTCCTGGAGCGCCAAACATGAGCGAAAGAGCAACCGGCATTGGTATTCCGGTCTCACTGCTTATTTCTGATATGCTCTCATTATTATTGCTTTTTTTAGATAGTTCAAGAACCTGACGATCAATCTGAGATACTTCAGACTCTATTCCGTAGGGCTCTTTTTTCCTCAAGCCTAACGAGCCAATTTGACGAAACTGATTGTGGTATTGCCAATCAGTAAGTAGACCGACTTCATGCGCCCGATAAACGAAAGCCGCAAGTGAAACTTTCCATTTCTGCTTCAGATGAACTGCTTGCTTTAGCGTAACTCCACGCGGCGTCGAGGAAACAAATCCTCGTCGCGGCATTAGGAAAGCAGACGCAAAACAATTTGCCTGACGCTCAATTTCTCTAGATCCTTTTCCTCCAATCTCCTCTTTTCGATGCAGCACCAGATGCCCCAGTTCATGAGCGGCATCCATCCTTCTTCTTTCGCCGGACTTGGCGGTTGTAAGGAATACAAATGGTCTAACTTGTTCCCCATCCCAAAGCGAGAAAGCATCAATCTCATCGGAGGTCTCTGTGACCGAAAAGACGCGAACTCCATGGCTTTCCATAAGGGCTACAACGTCTGCAATAGGCCCCTCCCCAAGTCGCCACTCTCTTCGAAGCACATCACTCGCCAGCTCAGGATCAAGTCCAGCTAAATCTGGAATATCAACTTCTGGCAGACAAAACGTCTTATCCATCCATTTAGATATAGTCATTCCTAGTGCGACAGAAGCCTCCGCAACGTCTCTTTGCCCACGCGTCATCTTGCTTCTTGCGCGAAAAGCAATTCCCTCACAACTTGGGACCTCGAGCTCATCCCCAAAGAAAAAAGACTCGGGAAAATTAAGTACGCGAGCCAGTTTCTGAAGCGTCATCGGACTTGGGCTTGATCCTCCACTTTCGAAATCAGTAATCGCCCGAGGGCTTATAGAAACCTCCTCAGCGAGCTTCTTCTTAGTCATTCCTCTCAATTTCCGGGCAATAGTAAGCCTTGATCCAGTCATGGCCATCTCGTTCCTCAGTGATTTTTTCATTTCCGAAGTGGAGGTAGTTGGGCTCAGCCTAGCTACTCTCAAACTGCCTTCCTAGTAACCTGGAGAACAGGAGAGGGCTCCTCCAGAGGAACCCTGATGCGGTCAAGGGACAGCGAGTGCGTGGGAAGGATAATACGATCGAGCCAATAAATTGTATTTGACCCGTCAATGAAGCGAGGGAGAGAAAGCTCCGATCTAATCTCCTGTTCCACGGCATCATAGTATCCGACGAGATACCACACGTTTCCGGATTCAAGTTTAGGCTCAAGCCCAGGGATTATCATTTGGCCGAAAGCGCTGCGGGACCCTCTTCCCTTTTCGCTAATGACGGGACCTGAGCCCATAATTCCCGTTGAAGAATTGCCTCTCGCAAAGACAATTGCAAGAGAGCCGTCCGGGGAGATAGCTCTAGCAACATTATGAGGGTCGTCCATGCTCCAACCAAGCTCGGATAGGCGCTCACGCAACTCCATCGTTCCAAATTGATAGAAAAGGGAGCCGTGACAATTTGTAGCACCAAACCCATTATCAGAATTGACTGTGCTTTCGTAAGCAGCAACCACCGCCTCAATCAGAATAGAGGAGGTAAGACCAGGCAAGAGAACGGACAACCTAGAATCCGCACTCTCGAAATCAGAATTGGCAACACGTTCGGCCGGGCTGACGTCCACCATAATTTCACCTCCGGTGAAGATGGTTCATTTTCGCTACCTCATTTTAGGTTTAAAAACTGAAGTTGTCAACTCGTCTTCCGTGGTGGGACCCGAGAAGAGAAGAGGTGTTGTCCCGGGCATGGCACCCCCGACGAAAAACTGAGGAAGTTTGGCACCTTAACCTCTCGATACAGTTAACGCCGGACACAAACGCCTTCAACGGAAGACTTAACAATGAGCAACAATCGAAAGCGCTGATGGCCCAACGAGCTAGCGCTCGTCCCTAAACACCAGCATCCCGCTGTAGTCCGCATCGCGCGGACGACGGCGGTCGGGGTCGCGGAAGAAGTCCGCCGCGAGCCGGCGAATCACGGGCGAGAGCGCGATCAGCGCGATGAGGTTCGGGATCGCCATGAGGCCGTTGAAGCAGTCGGCGAACTCCCAGACCACGTCGAGGTTGGTCACGCAGCCCGCGAACACCATGGCGACGTAGGCAACCTGGTAGACGCGAACCGCCACGCGCTGGGCGCGGCTCTTGCGGAAGAGGTACTCGACGCACTTCTCACCGTAGTAGTACCACGCGATCAGCGTGGCAAACGCGAAGAGCATGAGGCCCACGGTCACGATGTACTGGCCGCCGGGGATGCTCTGCCCAAAGGCCGCCGAGCTCATGGCGCCCTCGGACATCATGGGGTCGGCGTGCCACAGCCCAGAGGTGATGATCACGAGGCCCGTGATCGTGCACATGACGATGGTGTCGAAGAACACCTCGAAGGTGCCCCACAGACCCTGGCGGGCGGGGTGGTCGGTGTCGGCGGAGGCGTGCGCGATGGGCGCAGAGCCCATGCCCGCCTCGTGTGTGAACACGCCGCGGGACATGCCCACGCGGCACGCGTACATGACCGTGGCACCCAGGAAGCCGCCCGTGGCGGCCGTGCCGGTGAAGGCGTCGCGGAAGATCTGGGCGATCGCAGCGGGGATCTCACCGGCGTTGACCACGAGCACAGCGGCGGCACCGAGCAGGTAGAAGATGGCCGCGAAGGGCACGAGCTTCTCGGTGATCTGAGCGATGCGGGTGATGCCGCCGATGAGGACCAGTCCCGCGAGCAGCGCCACGAAGGCACCGATGACGGGCAGCGGCACGCCGAAGGTGGCGTTCACGCTGCCGGCGAGCGAGTTGGCCTGCACGCTCGCGCCGATGCCGAAGGACGCGAGGAAGCCGAAGGCGGCGAACAGCATCGCAAGCCAGGTCTTTCCCAGGCCGCGGGAGATGTAGTACATGGGACCGCCCACGATCTCGCCGCGCTCGTTGCGCGTGCGGTAGGCCACCGAGAGCGTGACCTCGCAGAACTTGATGACCATGCCTGCCAGCGCGGAGAGCCACAGCCAGAAAATCGAGCCCGGGCCGCCCGTGGCCACGGCGAGCGCCACGCCCACGATGTTGCCGGTTCCGAGCGTCGCCGCGAGCGCGGTGCACACCGCCTGGAAGGGCGAGATGGTGCCCTCCCCCGCCGCGCGCGGGTCGGCGCGCTGGAAGAGCGTCTTGGTGGTGTAGCGCATCACCACGTTGAAGCGCGAGAACACGACGCCGCGGGTGACGAAGAGCAAAAACAGGCCGGTCCCCAGCATCAGCACGACCATGGGGACGCCCCACAGCACGTTGTCGTTCAGGGCGGTGATGGCGGACATGAAGAAGTCGAACATGAAGGGCCTCTCGTTTGGCGCGCGGGCAGTTTCAGCTATGCAGAGGTTAACTTTGCACTATGCGTGTTTCCGTAGCGTGACGGGAGCGTTGACAGATGGGCTGCGCTAGAAGCGACGCGTTCTTCTCGGCCGCAAGATTATTCTCCGCGGAATTATTCTCGGCAGAATAATCTTGGCCTCCAAGCACCGATAAGCGTTTTACCGCCACTGGCGGTAGAGATTTGGCGGTAAAGTCGCAAACGGACGCAACCTAAAGCGTCCGCTCGCAGACCACGATCTCCTCGCCCCAAGGGGTCTGCGCGGTCTCGCGCTCCTCGAAGCCGCAGACGAGATAGAGACCGAGGCTGTCGCGAGCAGAGGCGACGAACACGCTCTCATTCTCCGCCTCGTGTGCCAGCTCGCAGGAGCGGCTCACGACGGCCTTGGCGAGACCGTGACCGCGCGCCTCCGGCCAGCAGTACACGAAGCCGACCCATGGGCCGCGAGCGTCACCGGGAATCGCGCCCGCTGCGGCAAGCGTCGCAAACGCCTGGACCTCGCCGTCCACGAGCGCAACGACAAGGCGGTCACCCGCCGAGAAGTGCCCGCCGTCCCGCAGCTCGGAAGCAAGATGAGCGCCGGCATCCCACGGACAGGCAGCAATCCGGTCGACCACCGCGGGGTCAACAGACTCCGCAAGATCAAAGTCAATGATCTCGCAGCCCTCGAGGTTCTTCTCGGCCATTCACGGACCTTTCGCTCGCGTCTGATTGGACTGCAATTGTATCTTTCTGGTCAGCCGACAACACGCTCGTGCAAAAGTCAGGGGTTCTGAGGCGTTTTCGCAGTTGGTGTCCGCGGAACTCCTGACTTTTGCACGAGCGGCGGGCACGCGGGGGCTGGGTGCCGGGCGCAGAGCGGCGCGGGCGCGCGGGGGCTGGGCGCATGCCCCAGGCACGCCGAACAGCGAGAAAAACGGGGCGCTTGGCATCCATCGCGTTAGAACGGACAGAATCGGGCGGTTTTCTCGGCCTTTTTGTCCGTTTTGACGCGATGGATGGCCGGGGGGCCAGGCGGGCAAGCGGCTGGGCGACCGGACGACCGGGCCGCCGGGCGGTCGGCCGGGCAAACGTTGAGCGAGAAAAACGAGGGCCCGCCGGGCATGGCAAACCGGCGGGCCCTCTGCAAGGGATGTGCGAGGAAGCGGAGCTACTTCTCGCGCGAGTAGTACGTGTGGCGCAGCGGGAGCTCGGTCTGGAGCTCGCCGGTGAGGGCGCGGTAGGCGTTCTGGACCGCGGGCGCGGTGGGGATCGTGGCGATCTCGCCGATGCCCTTGGCGCCGTAGCCCACGTCCAGCAGCTCGTCCTTCTCGACGTAGATGGCGTTGATGTAGGGGATGTCCGGAGCGCGGAAGAGGCCCAGCGTGCCAAACTTCACCTGCGGGACGCAGTCCTCCAGGTCGAAGCGCTCGGTGAGCGCGTAGCCCATGCCCATGAGCACGCCGCCCTCGATCTGGCCCTGGATGGCGATGGGGTTCACCACCTTGCCGGAGTCGTGCGCGGCGTGGACCTCGGTCACGCGGCCGTCGTCGTCCAGGATCACGACGTGCGTGGCGTAGCCGTAGGCCACGTGGCTCTTGGGGTTGGGCACGTCCGCGCCGAGCTTGTCGGTCTTCTCGAGGTACTCGTAGGAGAACTCGCGGCCCTCGAGCTTGGCCAGCGCTGCCACCGGGTCGGCCGCGTGGTAGCCGGCGCCCGGGCCCACGTAGGGCGTGCCGTCGGCGTACTCGACCGTGAAGCCGTCACCGTGGGCGACCACGGGCTCGGTGCCGGTCTCGGTTCCCTCCTCCACCGCGAGCATGGCGTCGCGCAGCAGGAACGCCGCGCCGCGCACGGCCTCGCCAGTGATGAGGGTCTGACGCGATCCCGAGGTGGTGCCGGAATCGGGCGCGTTCTCGGTGGAGCACTCGCCGTTCACGATGTTTGCGAGCGGCAGGCCCGTGGCCTCGGCGACGTCCTGCAGGAAGACGGTGTTGCAGCCCTGGCCGATGTCGGAGGTGGCGGAGTAGACCACGGCGCGTCCGTCCTCCACGCGGATCTTGCAGCGGCCGGCGTCGGGCAGGCCCACGCCCACGCCCGCGTTCTTCATCGCGCACGCGAGGCCGGCGTGGCCGGGGTGCGCCTCGTAGACGTCCTTGACCGCGAGCAGGGTCTCCTTGAGGGCGGTGGAGCGGTCGGCGATCTGGCCGTTGGGCAGGACCTTGCCCGGCTCGATGGCGTTGCGGTAGCGGATCTCCCACGGGGAGATGCCCACCTCGTCGGCGAGAAGGTCGATGAGGCTCTCGAGCGCAAACTCGCTCTGGCAGACGCCGAAGCCACGGAACGCGCCGGCGGGTGGGTTGTTGGTGTACCAGCCGTAGCCGCGGATGTCGGTGTTCTGGTAGCAGTACGGGCCCACGGAGTGCGTGCAGGCGCGCTCGAGGACCGGACCGCAGAGAGAGGCGTAGGCGCCGGTGTCGAAGTTGATCTCGCAGTCCAGGCCCACGAAGGTGCCGTCCTCGTCACAGCCGAGGGTGAAGGCGCCCTCCATGTAGTGGCGCTTGGGGTGGAAGTTGATGGACTCCTGGCGCGTGAGGCGCACCTTGACGGGACGGTTCACCGCGAGCGCGGCGAGCGCGGCAAGGTGCTGCACGGAGACGTCCTCCTTGCCGCCAAAGCCGCCACCCACGAGCATGGTCTCCACGACGACCTTCTCGGGCGTGGCGTCCCAGCCCAGCATGTGGGCGATCTCCTTGCGGGAGTCATAGGCGCCCTGGTCGGACGAGCACACCTTGACGCCGCCCTTGTACGGGAAGGCGACGGCGCACTCGGGCTCGAGGAAGGCGTGCTCGGTGAACGGCGTCTTGAAGGTGCGCGTCACCTTGTGCGCGGCGTCGGCGAGCGCGGCGGCAGCGTCGCCGCGGACCACGTGGCGCTGCTGGCAGATGTTGTTCTCGGGCGTGACCCAGTTGCCAAAGGCGAGGTAGGGCTTGTGGAGCACGGGCGCGCCCTCGGCGCGGGCCTCCTCGATGGAGCGGACGGGCTCGAGGACCTCGTACTCCACCTTGACGGCCTTCTTGGCCTTCTCGAGCGTGGCGGCGTCCTCGGCCACCACCAGGGCAATCGCGTCGCCCACGCAGTGGGTGATGTCGCCCTCGGCCGTCATGACGTCCCAGTCGTAGAGCAGGTGGCCGACGGCGTTCACGGGCACGTCGGCGGCCGTGAGCACGGCGAGAACGCCCGGCATGGCGCGGGCCTTCTCGGCGTCGATCTTGACCACGCGGGCGCGCGGGTACTTGGAGCGCACGGCACTGGCGTAGGTGAGGTCGGGGAAGTCGCGCTCGTCGATGTCGTCGGGGTACTTGCCGTACCCGAGGACCTTGCGGCGCACGTCAACGCGGAAGGCGCGCTTGCCCACGCCGTAGTCGTCGCCGCGCTCGAGCTCGGGGTCGATGCTCTTCTCGCCCCGCAGGATGGCGGCGGCGAGCAGGATGCCCTCGATGATCTTCTTGTAGCCGGTGCAGCGGCAGACGTTGCCGCGGATGGCTACCTTGACCTGGTCCTCGGTGGGGTCGGGCACCTTGTGGATGAGAGCCGCGCCCGCCATGACCATGCCGGGGATGCAAAATCCGCACTGGACGGCGCCCACGGCGCCGAAGGCGTAGACGAAGGCCTCCTGCTCCTCGTGGGGCAGGCCCTCCACGGTAACGATGTCGCGACCGTTGGCCAGGCGCGTGGTGAGAACGCACGCCTTGGTGGCGCGGTCGTCCACGAGCACGGTGCAGGTGCCGCACGCGCCCTCGGAGCAGCCGTCCTTGACGGAGGTGAGCTTGAGGTCGTCGCGCAGGTAGCGCAGGAGCGGCTTGTCGGTGGTAACGACCTGCTCCTCGCCGTTGACGGTGAAGCGGTACTCGGCGGGTGCCTTGACGGCGGTTCCAGCTGCCATGGTCTCCTCCCCTACTGGGCCGGGGCGTAGATGCCCAGCGTGTCGTGGATGACGCCCTTGCGGCACTTGGTGGCGCACATGCCGCACGCGATGCAGAGCGTGTAGTCGATGCGAGCCTGCTTGTCCTCCACGCGCATGGCGCCGGTGGGGCACGCGCGCTCGCAGAGGCGGCAGCCTATGCAGCCCTCGTTGGCGACCCAGATGCGCTTGAGCTCGTCGTCCATGTCTCTCCTTCCGAGGTGATCCAAAAGGGGACAGACCCCTTTTGGATCATTTTCTCGAGAGTGATGCAAAAGGGGTCTGTCCCCTTTTGGATCACTTGGCCAGCAGGTAGGGGTAGGTGTCGCGGACCGCGGCGATGGTGAGGCGCACGTCCTCGGGCAGGCCGCAGGTGGCGTCGTTCACGTCGTAGGTGCCGTCGGAGCCGGCCAGGCGCACGCGGAACGTGCCGTCGGGCAGCGGCAGGAACCCGCGGTTCTCGCTCGCGTCCATGTCCTCGGCGCTCCAGAAGAGCGTGAGCTTGTCCTTGTACGGACGGCCGCTCCACGGGCAGAAGACGGCGCAGTTGCCGCACTCGTTGCACATGCCGTCAACGTGGACGACCTGCTCCTGCGCGAGGCCCGGCACCTTGATGGCAACGTTGGCGCGGTTGGGGCAGACGTCGCAGCAGACCTCGCAGACGGTGGCGCAGCCCAGGCAGCGGCTCGTCTTGCAGCCGGCAACGTCGAGGCAGATATCGCCCTTGCGGCCCATGATGGCGTCGTACTTGTCGGCGCGCACGTTCTTATCGGCGTAGGCGTTGAAGTCGACGCCGGCCAGGTCGCGGGCAACGGCCTGCGCGTCGGCGATGGCCTCCACGAAGGTGGCCGGCCCGCGGCGGCAGTCGCCGGCGGCCCAGACGTGGTTCACGCCGGTGGCGGTGCCGGTCGGGCGACCGCGGCGGTCGACCTCCACACCCGCGCTCTCGTAGAGCCCGCGCTCGATCTGCTCGCCCACGGCGCAGATCACGGCCGTGGCCGGGACGTCCACGGTGTCACCCGTGGGCTCGGGACGGCGACGACCGGACTCGTCCGGCTCACCGAGGCGCATGACCTCGCAGGCCAGCTGGCCGTTTGCCACGCCGATCGGGGCGAGAAGCTCGCAGAGCTCCACGCCCTCCTCCAGCGCGAGCTGCAGCTCCTCCTCGTCCGCCGGCATCTCCTTCTTGGTGCGGCGGTACACGATGCGCACGTTCTGCACGCCCTCGGCGCGCTTGGCCACGCGCGCGGCGTCCATGGCGGTGTTACCCGCGCCCACGATCACGACGTCGGTGCCCAGCTCCATGGGCTCGCCGGCCTTGGCGGCCTCGAGGAACTCCAGAACGTCGATCTCCTCGCCGGCCTTGAGGCCGACCTTGCCGGGCGCCCACGCGCCCGTGGCCACTACGACGTCCGTGAAGCCCTCGTCGAATAGCTCGGCCACGCTCGTGACCTCGCGCCCCATCTGGACCTGCGCGCCAAAGGCGAGGCAGAGGGCCACGTCCTTGTCGATGTCGTCGTGGGAGATGCGGAACTCGGGGATGACGTGGCGCGCCACGCCGCCGAGACTCCCCGTGCGCTCGATGATGGTGACCTTGGCGCCGGCGCGCGTGAGGAAGAACGCAGTGGCGAGACCCGCCGGGCCGCCGCCCACGACCGCTACGTTCTTATCGGCCGCAGAGGCAAGGCGAGAGGGGCCGGCGGCGCGGAGCTTCTTCACGACCTCGTCGAAGCCGCCGCGGGCCGCTGCAAGCTTGGACTCGCGGATGCGCGCGCCCTCGGGCTCGTAGAAGCTGCGCTCGCACTTGGCGCCGCAGGGGTGCGGGCAGAGGTTGCCGGTGATGTGCGGCAGGGCGTTGCGCTCCACGACGATCTGGAGCGCCTCGGCGAACTTGCCCTCGTCCACGCGGGAGAGGTAGGCCGGGATGTCCTGCTGGATGGGGCAGCCGGTGCGGCACGGCGCCGTGAAGCAGCTCATGAGCGGGAGCTCGGCCTCGATCTTGTGCGGCTTGGCCGGCTTGATGGGCTTCTGGTAGTCCTTGCCGGAGGCCACGCGGGCCGCGAGCTCGGTCACGGCGTCAACGTCCACGACCTCGGCGCGCGGGGCGCCGGCGAGAAGACCGGCAATCTGGAAGAAGCGCTCGTAGCCGCCGGGCTTGAGGACGTTGGTGGCCATGGTGATCGGCCAGATGCCGGCCGCGTAGAGCTCGCAGATGTTGCGGGCGTCGGCGCCGCCGGAGTAGGAGATGCGCAGGCGGCCGTCAAACTGGCGGGCGATGCGGCGCGCCAGCTCGATCGTGAGCGGGAAGAGCGAGCGGCCGGACATGTACATCTCCTCGCTCGGCAGCTCGCCGCGGGTAACGTCCACCGGGAACGTGTTGGTGAGCTTGACGCCAAACGCGAGGCCCTTCTCGGCGCAGAGCTTGATGAGGCGCTCGAACATCGGCACGGCGTCGACCCACTGCAGGTCCTCGCGGAAGTGCGTGTCGTCGAAGACGATGTAGTCAAAGCCGAGCTCGTTCAGGCGCGCGCGGGCAAAGTCGTAGCCCAGGAGAGTGGGGTTGCACTTGATGTAGGTGTTCACGCCCTTCTCGGTGATGAGGTAGGTGGCGATGCGCTCGATCTCGTCGGGCGGGCAGCCGTGGAGCGTGGACTCGGTGACGGAGTTGGAGACCTGCGGGGAGACGGCGTTGACGAAGTCGGCGTCGACGTTGTCAAAGCGGTCGAGGTTGGCGAGGGCCCAGTCGCGGCACTCGGCCCAGACCTCGGTGCCGGAGGCGTCCTTCATGCCCTCGATGTACTTGTCGACCTTCTCGGACTTGATGCCCTCGAGGCTGTAGCCCACGGACATGTTGAAGACAAAGCCGTCCGGGTCGCCGAGGCCGTACTCGCGGGCGATGAGCTTGCACGCCCACCAGGCCTTGACGTACTCGGCAAAGGCGTCGGGCACCGTGAGCTCGGTGGACCACTCGCAGTTGTAGCACTCGTCCTCGGCCACGATGCAGGGCTTGTTCACGCAGGCGGAGAGCTCCTCGCCGTCCATGATCTGAACGGTCTTGAGCTCAAAGAAGCGCGAGCCGGCCACGTAGGAGGCCACGATGTTCTGCGCGAGCTGGGTGTTGGGGCCAGCGGCAGGGCCAAAGGGGGTCTCGATCTTCTCGGCAAAGATTGCTTCGGCGCCGCCCTCGTGGACGTAGGCCTTGCGCACGCCGAAGATGCTGGCCTGCGTGTCGTGCTCGGTCAAGATCCAGTCCATGACCTGCGCGAACGGGATCGGCCTCATGACGTCGCTCATTGTTGCTCCTCTCCGATGTGGCAAAGGGACTGTCCCTTTGTCACATGTGGCCCGCCGGCGAGACCGCGCGCCGGCGAAAGGGTGTCGGTCGGCCCCGCGGAGGCCGAGTGGGGCCGGGCGCCCCTCGCGCCCGGCCAACGGTTCCCAGTACGTGCTAGTACGTGCGCTCGTTGAGCGTGCCCCAGAGCAACTTGCTCTGCTCGAGGGTCCAGGCGTTGATGCGCTCCTCGTCAAAGGCCACGAACTCGCGGTCCTTGTAGAGCACCTTGCCGTTGACGATGGTGGTACGGCAGTTCTTGCCCATCATGCCGAAGAGCATGTGGCCGTCGACGTTCTCGTCCGAGAAGGGCGTGAAGACTGGGTAGTCCATCACGATGACGTCGGCAGCGGCACCGGGCTTGAGGATGCCGATTTCGCGCCCGAAGTACTCGCTCGCCATGGCGGGGTTGTTCTGGAAGAGCATCGTCATGGCCTCGACCCAGCCCACGTTGGGCATGGCCGCGTTGTGGCGCTGGATGATGAGGAAGACCTTGAGGCTCTCCAGCATGTCGTGCGTGTAGGCGTCGGTACCCATGTGCACCGAGATGCCGCGACGGAAGAACTCGAGCACCGGCGCGCAGCCCACGGCGTTGCCCATGTTGGACTCGGGGTTGTTGACGATGTGGGTGCCGGTCTCCTTGATGATGTCCATCTCGGCGGGCGTGACGTGGATGCAGTGGCCGAGCATCGTGCGCGGGCCCAGGAGGTCGTGCTGCAGCAGGCGCTCGATCGGCGAGATGCCGCCGCGGTTGAGTCGGCTGTCCCAGACGTCGTTCATGCCCTCGCAGACGTGGATGTGGAAGCCCGTGAGGCCATTGTTGGCCTCGGCCATCTTGTCCATCGTCTCGTCGGAGAGCGTGAACGTGGCGTGGCCGCCGAACATCGCGGCGATCATGCCGGCGTCCTGCCTGGCGGCCCACTGCGCGAACTCGGCGTTCTCGGCGATCGACTGGTCGCGCTTCTCGTCGCCGCGGCGGTCGGAGGTCTCGTAGCAGAGGCACGCGCGGATGCCCGTCTCCTCGCAGACGTCCTTGATGGCAAAGAGGGAGCCGGGGATCTCGCAGAAGCTCGCGTGATGGTCGAAGATCGTGGTCACGCCGTCGCGCAGGCTGTCCAGCACGGTGGCGTAGGCGCTCGCGCGGGTGCCGTCGAGCGTGAGGTTGTCGTCGATCTTCCACCACTGCTGCTCGAGGTTCTCGAGGAAGTTGGTGGGGTTGCAGCCCTTGATGGAAAGGCCGCGGGCCAGGCCGGAGTAGATGTGGGTGTGGCAGTTCACCAGGCCCGGCATGATGACGCCGCCGTGGGCGTCCACGACCTCGGCCTCGGGGTACTTCTCGGCCAGCGCGGTGGCGTCGCCGACCTCGGCGATCTTCTCGCCATCGATGGCAACGGCGCCGTTCTCGAGGTAGGCGTTGTCAGCGTCGCGCGTTATGACGCGACCATTGGTGACGAGCAGCATTTCGTCTCCTATCTGTCTGGCGAGAAGATCGGTCTTCTCGCCTCTCTTTCCTGCGGAATGATTCAAAAGGGGTCTGTCCCCTTTTGAATCACTTCTCGGGCTTGGGGAGGATGAGGTTGAGGACAATGGCCATGATGGCGGCCGGGGTGATGGCGTTGGAGCCGATGACGGTGGTCACCCAGCTGGGCATGCCCTCGCCCGCGAGGCAGCCGGAGGCCATCCAGATGCCGAGGCCAAAGACGACGGAGGTGCCCACGATCGTGGTGACGCGCGGGGTAAGGCCGTCCTTGATGAACATGCGGACGCCGTTCATGGTGATGGTGCCAAAGACGCCCACCGTGGCGCCGCCGATGACCGGCTGCGGGATGGCCGTGAGCAGCGCGGAGAGCTGCGGCAGCAGGCCCGCCGCGGCAAAGACGCCCGCCACGATCACGAAGACCCACTTGTTGACGACCTTGTTGGAGCAGATGATGCCCACGTTCTGGCCGAGCGCGGAGGTGGGCAGGCCACCGATGAAGGCGGAGACGAGCGAGGTGCAGCCCTGGGAGACGATGGCGCCGGAGAGCTCGCGCTCGGTGGGCATGCGGTCCATGGCGCCGAGGCAGGCGGCGGAGACGTCGCCGATGACCTGGATGGCGACCATCGGGTAGACCACGGCCAGGGTGATGCAGACCTCGGGGTGGAACTCGAGGGCGTAGGGCATGAACTTGGGAAGCGCGAAGACGCCGGCGTCGCCCACTGCGGAGAAGTCGAGCATGCCGAAGGGCGCGGACACGATGATGCCGGCGATCATGCCGAAGAAGACGCTGCCGAGCTTGAGGGTGCCCTTGGCGAAGTTGTTGAGGCCAAAGACCACGGCAAACGTGACAAGCGCCACGCACCAGGCCTGCGGGGTGCCCCAGAGCGCGGTGCCCTCGCCGCCGGCCATGTACTTGATGGCCGTCGGGTAGAGCGAAACGCCGATGGTGAAGATCACCGTGCCGGTGACCACCGGCGGGAAGAACGCCTTGAGCTTGCCGTAGAACAGGCCGAAGAGAATGGCAGCGATGCCGCCCACGATCTCGCCGCCGAGAAGCGACCCAAAGGAGAACGTGGCGCCCATGGCCTGCAGCGCCGGCAGGAACGCGAACGAGACGCCCATGACGATGGGCAGGTTGCCGCCGATGCGACGGAACGGCGCAAACGCCTGCAGCGCCGTGTCGATGGCGGAGAGGATCAGCGCGACCTGGATGATGTCGGTCTTCTGCTGAGCGGTGAAGTCGAACGTGGCGGCGATGAGGATCGCCGGGGTGATGATGCCGGCGAAGGAGGCCAGCACGTGCTGGAGGGCGCAGGGAATCATCTCGCCGACGGGCGGCATCCCCTCACGCTGGAACAGGTAGTCGTGGGCGCTCTTGACCGCCACCGCCTTGGACTGCGGCTTTGCCTTGGCCTGAGGCCTTGCCTTCCCCTTCGTCTTCGCCATGATCGTCCTCTCCACGATGCTCCGACTATGTTTCGATAGTATTGCGCGAGCGAGGCTAACAATTTGTCTGCTTTGATGAAAATCTGTTAGACGGTAGGTTGCGGGGCGCGAGCGGTCGAGGCGAGGCCGGTCTCCAGATTTTTTTCGTTATCTGCGTTGGGATATAACGCGACGTCAGGGCGCGTTTTTCTCGCCGGGAAGGAGAATTCCTTATCATTTGTGGGCCTAACAAAAAGTAAGGCAGCCGGTTTTTCCGTTACCATGTTCCAAGCACAACGCCATCGAGGAGGCCCCATGACCGAGGAGCAGCTCGACTTCTACAAGCGACTCGCCCACGCCCTTGCGCTGCAATTTGGCAGCAGCTGCGAGGTGGTGGTGCACGACCTCGAGAGCGCCGACCCCAGCCATTCGATCGTGGCCATCGAGAACGGCCACGTGACCGGCCGAAAGCTCGGCGACGGCCCCAGCCACGTGGTGCTGGAGGCGCTGCACGCCGGGGACGCCAAGCTCGAGGACCGTCTCGCCTACCTCACCAAGACCGCGGACGGCAAGATCCTCAAGTCGTCGACGGTCTTCATCCGCGACGAGCGGGGCCGCGCCGTGGGCATCTTTGCCGTCAACTACGACATCACGATCCTGCGCGCGATGGGAGACACGATTGCTGAGGTCGTGGGCACCGAGCCGAGCGCGCCGCGCGAGCCGGAGCCCATCGTGCGCAGCGTGGCCGACCTCCTGGACGACCTCATCGAGCAGAGCGTGCAGCTCGTGGGCACGCCCGTGGCGCTCATGAGCAAGGAGGAGAAGGTCCGCGCGATCCGCTACCTCAACGACACCGGCGCGTTCCTCATCACCAAGAGCGGCCCCAAGGTCTGCAAGTACTTTGGCATCTCCAAGTACACCCTCTACAGCTACCTCGACGAGGCGCGCGCGGGCGAGAAGGACGCGTAGCGGGCGCTGCGGGCCGCGGGCGCTTCGGGGTGCTGTGGGCGCTGCGGGGTGCTGTGGGCGCTGCGGGCGCTTCGGGCGCTGCGGGGTGATGTGGGGTGCTGTGGGCGCCAAGAAACGCGTCGAGTGCGCGCTGGCTTCCGCGCATTCGACGCGATTCGTGTCCAAATGGACGCTCTTCTCGCCCAATGCGCGCTCCGGCCCCGCCTCAGGCGCGCACTCGACGCGATTCGTGTCCGAGCGGACGCTCTCCTCGCCCAATGCGCGCTCCGGCCCCGCCTCAGGCGCGCACTCGACGCGATTCGTGTCCGAGCGGACGCTCTCCTCGCCCACTGCGCGCTCCCGCCCCGCCTCAGGCGCGCACTCGGCGCGATTCGTGTCCGAGCGGACGCTCTTCTCGCCCACTGCGCGCTCCCGCCCCGCCTCCGGCGCGCACTCGACGCGATTCGTGTCCAAATGGACGCTCTCCTCGCCCACTGCGCGCCCCGGCCCCGCCTCAGGCGCGCATTCGACGCGATTCGTGTCCAAATGGACGCTCTTCTCGCCCACTGCGCGCTCCGGCCCCGCCTCCGGCGCGCACTCGACGCAATTTGTGTCAGAAGAGCAGCCGAGAAGTACGGTCGCTCCAACTTATGGGTTTTGATGTGGCTACATTGGGTATAATGTAGCCACTTTGAGAGGGGGCACCATGGGAGAGCGGCTTGAGGCGGTTGGGGTCCGCGAGGCAAAGAACCGGTTCAGCGAGCTGACCGCGCAGGTCAACGAGTTGGGCACCGAGCTCGTGGTGCTCAAGAACAACCGTCCGTGGGTAATCATTCGTCCGGCGGATTCAGAGGCCGCCAGCCGTCGCGCGCGCCTCGAGCGCCTTCATGCGCTCACAACGTCCATCGAACAGGACGCCTCGCGCGAGCCGGCTTGGGCTGGGGACAAGAGCGACCGCGAGTTACTTGACGAGGAGCGGGTGAGGCGCTTTGGGTAGGGTCGTGCTCGACACCAACATCATCCTCGACTACCTCAGCGCAACGCGCGAGAAACACCGTGATGCCGTCGACTTGCTTGAGGCGTTGCTCTCGTCACAGGACAAGACGCCGGTCATCCTTGCCGCCGGCATCAAGGACGCCTATTACATCCTGTGCCGTCACTATCACGATGAGCCTCTCGTACGGGCGCGGCTGGATGACTTCCGCGCGCTGATGGAGGTGGCGGAGCTTACGGGTCCCGTCCTGGACGAGGCCTTCGCTTCGGACGAGCCGGACCTTGAGGACGGCATCGTGCGCGCGACGGCGGAGCTTCTGGGCGCCGAGGCCATCATCACGCGCGACACTTCCGCCTATCGCGGGTCGTGGGTCCCTAGCATGGATGCCCGCGCGTACTGCGCCACGCTCGGATAGCCGCAGAACGCTCTGCCTACACGTCCTTCTCGCTGCTGCGGGCGCTGCGGGCCGCGGGCGCCAAGAAACGCGTCGAGTGCGCGCTGGCTTCCGCGCACTCGACGCGATTCGTGTCCAAATGGACGTTTTTCTCGTCCAATGCGCGCCCCGGCCCCGCCTCAGGCGCGCACTCGACGCGATTCGTGTCCGAGCGGACGCTCTTCTCGCCCACTGCGCGCTCTGGCCCTGCCTCCGGCGCGCATTCGACGCGATTCGTGTACGAGCGGACGCTCTTCTCGCCCACTGCGCGCTCCGGCCCCGCCTCCGGCGCGCACTCGACGCGATTCGTGTACGAGCGGACGCTCTTCTCGCCCAATGCGCGCCCCGGCCCCGCCTCCGGCGCGCACTCGACGCGATTCGTGTCAGAAGAGCAGCCAAGAAGTACGGGCGGGTCGGGGCGAGAAGGGCGACGACCTCGCCAAGCAGGATCTTTCGCGAAGCGCAGTCCTGCGTGCGAGGCCGTCGCCCTTCTCCCCTGAAGGTCCGCCGCGAGGTCCTGCCGAGCGCTCTTCTCGGCAAGCTGTCCGAGCGCCGGACCCTACGGGGTCTCGCTGCGTGCTCCGGGCCCCTACCCCTCGAGCTTCTCCGCCAGCATCTTGTTGAAGGCCTTGGGGTTGCCGGAGCCCTTGGCCGCCTTCATGCACTGGCCCACGAGGAACCCGAGCACCTTCTTGTTGCCGTCGCGATACTGCTGGACCTGGTCGGTGCAGCGCGCGAGCACCTCGTCGACGATCGCGCCGAGCGCGCCCTCGTCCGTGGACTGGCGCATGCCGTGGGCGTCCACGTAGGCGGCCGGGTCCTCACTGGTGCCGTTGACCGCGTCAAGCACCTCGCGTGCCTGGGCGAACGTGATCGCATCCTCGGCGAGAAGCCCCGAGAGGCTCGCGACCTGCGCCGGCGTGAGGGCGTCGTAGCTGGGGACGAGGTTCACCATGACCTTGGCCACGGTCTCCACATTCTTCTCGCCCGCCGCAGCCAGCGTCTCCTCGAAGAAGGCCGCGACCGTCGGGTCGCCCGCGAGCTGGGCGGCGTCGGCGCGCTTGAGGCCAAAGTCGGCCATGTAGCGGTCGCGCTTGGCGTCCGGCAGCTCCGGGATGCGCGAGCGGCAGCGGTCGATGAACTCGTCCGTGAGGTCAAAGGGCGCGAGGTCCGGGTCCGGGAAGAGGCGGTAGTCGTCAGCGGTCTCCTTGACGCGCATGACCACGGTGCGGCGCCGCGAGGGCTCCCAGTGGCGCGTCTCCTGGTAGACGATGCCGCCCTCCTCGAGCACCTCGGCCTGGCGGCAGATCTCGTACTCGAGCGCGTCGTGCAGGCTCTTGAACGAGTTGATGTTCTTCATCTCGGTCTTGGTGCCAAACTTGGTCTCGCCGCGGCGGCGGAGGGAAATGTTGCCGTCGCAGCGCATCGAGCCGCTCTCGAGCGAGCAGTCGGAGATGCCGAGCGTGAGGAACGTCTGGCGCAGCTTCTCCATGAAGAGGCGCGCCTCCTCGGGCGTGCGCAGGTCGGGCTCGGTGACGAGCTCGATGAGCGGCGTGCCGCAGCGGTTGTAGTCGATGAGGGACTCCGCCGCGCCGCCGATGCGGCCCTCCTCGCCGCCCACGTGCACCATCTTGGCGGCGTCCTCCTCCATGTGGATGCGCAGGATGCGGATGGGCGCCACGTAGCCGCCGTCGGCGTCCTTCTCCACCGTGGAGTCCGGGCGCTCCTTGGCGCCGGCGCCGGAAACCTCCAGGTCAAGCTGGCCGTGCATGCAGAACGCCACGGGACCCTGCGTGGTCTGGAAGTTCTTGGCCATGTCCGGGTAGAAGTAGTGCTTCCGGTAGAACATGGAGTGGCGCATGATCTGGCAGTTGGTGGCAAGGCCCGCCATGACGATCGACTCGATGGCCTTCTCGTTGGGCACGGGCAGCGCACCCGGCATGCCCAGGCAGACGGGGCAGACGTTGGTGTTGGGCTCGTCGTCGTGGGAGAGACGGCAGTTGCAGAACATCTTGGTCTCGAGCGTGGTGAGCTCGGTGTGGACCTCCAGGCCGATCACGGCCTCCCAGTCCTTGAGGACCTCGGCGAGCTTCTTCATGCGAGCTCACCTCCCTTCCCGGCAAACGCGGGCGCGACGGGGGCCCCGGAGCCGTCGGAGGCCGAGTTGGACCGCTCGATCGCGCGCGCAAACGTGAGCAGCGTGGCGTCGGCGAAGGCCGGGCCCTGGAGCTGCGCGGAGACGGGCAGGCCGGAGGTGGCGCCCAGGCCCAGCGGCACGGAGACGCCGCCGTTGCCGACGATGTTGTTGGAGATCGTGAACATGTCCGACGCGTACATCTGCGTGGGGTCGCTCATCTCGCCGAACTTGAACGCCGTGCGCGGCGCGGCCGGCATGAGGATGACGTCGCACTTCTCGTACGCGCGGGCGTAGTCGGCCGTGATGAGGGTGCGGACCTGCTGCGCCGGGTAGTAGTACTTGTCGTAGGTGCCGCTCGAGAGGAGGTAGGCGCCCAGCATCTGGCGGCGCTTGGCCTCCTCGCCAAAGCCGTGCGCGCGGGAGAGCGAGGTCTGCTCAGCGAGCGTTGCCTGACCGGGCTCCTGGTAGCCGTAGCGCACGCCGTCAAAGCGCGCGAGGTTGGAGAAGGCCTCGCACGGCGCGATCACGTAGTAGGCCGCGATGGCGGAGGCGATGTTGGGCAGCTCCACCTCCACGAGCTCGGCGCCCTGGTCCTGCAGCGCGCGGCCCGCGGCGGTGACGGCGTCGCGGACCTCGTCGGTGAGGCCGGCGGCCTCCATGAGGGCGGGCACGATGCCCACGCGGCGCCCCTCGACCCCATCGTTCAGGTGGGCGAGAAAATCGGTGGCGACCGGCTGGCTCGTGGAATCCCACGGGTCGCGCCCGCCGGCGGTGAGCGCGTTCATGGCCAGGGCCACGTCCTCGACGCTGCGGCCGAAGGGGCCGACCTGGTCGAGCGAGGAACCAAAGGCCACCACGCCGTAGCGGCTGACCGCGCCGTAGGTGGGCTTGAGGCCCACGACGCCGCAGAGCGAGGCCGGCTGGCGGATGGAGCCGCCGGTGTCGGAGCCCAGCGAGACCGTGACCTCGCCGGCCGCGACGGCCGCGGCCGAGCCGCCCGAGGAGCCGCCCGGAACGCGCTCGGTGTCCCACGGATTGGCCGTGGGGTGGAAGGCCGAGGACTCGGTGGAGCTGCCAAAGGCGAACTCGTCCATGTTGGTCTTGCCCACGGGCGTGGCGCCGGCGCCGAGCATGCGCTGGACGCAGGTGGCCGTGAACGTGGACTCGTAGTTGGCGAGCATCTTGGAGGCACAGGTGGTGCGGGTGCCCACGAGGTGCATGTTGTCCTTGAAGGCAACGGGAACGCCGGCGAGAGGACCGAGCTTCTCGCCCGCAGCGCGGGCCTTGTCCGTGGCCTCTGCCGCCGCGAGCGCGAGGTCCGCGGAGACCTGCAGGAACGCCTTGACCTCGCCGTCGCGGGCCTCCACGGCGTCGAGCGCGGCACGGGCCACCTCGGTGGCGGTGAAGTCGCCGTTTGCGACGCCCGCCGCGATCTCACGCGCGGAGAGCTGGTCGAAGTTTGCCATTAGCGGTCACCCCCCTGGTCGCCGAGGATGGACGGCACGCGGAAGCTGCGGTCGCGGGACGCGCCGGCGTTCTTCAGCGCCACGTCCACGGGCAGGTGACGCACCGCGTCGTCCGGAACGTCCTCCCCCATCACGTTGGAGAGGTCTCCGATGGGGTGGAACGTGGGCTCCACGCCCTCGAGGTCGTAGGCGCGAATGGGCTCGAGCAGGTCAACGGCATCGTTCATGTACGCGGTCATCTCGTCGAGCTCCTCGGGCGTGAGCGCGATCCGCGCGTAGTCCGCGATGCCTGCGACGTCTTCTCTGGTAAGGGGCATGAGTCCTCCAATCTACACTGCGCACCATTCTACGACAGGGCGCGACGGCGAGAGGGACCCCGTCTCAGCTTTGCAACCTTACGAAAGAGAAAGGTGGTTGTAAGGGGGTTCGATGGCTTCGGGACGTCTCGGTTGCGAGGATGGTTCCAGCAAACGAGAGAGGAGCCATCATGAAGCGGATCATCTTCATAGCACTTGTCGTTGTCGCAGGGCTCGCCGTCATCCTGGACGACGGCCGGATTCGCCCGCGCGTGCGTCGCCGCCAGTAGCGCCCGGCCTGCGCCCCCGTCGGGCGTGCTGCTTAGCTTTCGGGGCGGTTGGAGGCTCACGCCGAGTTTGTGCTTAAGGATTTGGGGGAGAAGAGCCTTTGACAGACCCACGGAGCAAAAGGCGGGCGCGCGGCTCAGAGCTCAACTGGGCTTTTGTCCGCACCCGCCCGCGCGGGTCCTCTTCTGGGCCAAATCTCTAAGCGTCGGGGAGCCATGCACCCTCTTCTGCCGCAAAATCCTAAGCGCCAAAAGGCGGCAGGTCTCTTATGCCGCAAAATCCTAAGCGCCAAGGGGCGGCGGGCCTCTTCTTGCCCTAAATCCTAAGCGCCAGGGGGCGGCAGGCCTCCAACCACCCCCGCTTCCTAAGCGAGCGAGCCCCCTGAGCCCCGTGAACCCCGCAAGCCCCGCGCACCCCGAGCGCCCCGCGCGCCCCGCGAGCCCCGCGCGTCCCGCAAGCCCCGAGCGCCCCGCGCGTCCCCGCCCTCGCGACGGCGCAGCCTCCGCAGCAGGCTGCCAAACCCGGCGGCCAGCACCTGCTGGAAGAGCGTGCCGATGACCACGGGAAACATCACCTCTGCCGGGAAGTACTCGCCCGCGAGCACCGCCCCGGCCGATATGTTGCGCATCCCCACGAGGTAGGTCATCGAAGCGAGCTTGTCGTCGGGCAGGCGCATCGCGCGCGCGGCGAGAAGCCCGGCGGCGTAGCCACACGCCGCGAAGGCACCGATGAACGCAGCCACCGCAACGAGCGTGGGCGCGAGGTTGCGCACGTAGGGGGCCACGCCCGTGGAGTTGGTCAGGATGACGGCCACGAGCGCGAGCTTTGCCGCCGGGGCGATGACCGGCGAGAGATCGCGCGACGCCCGCCCGCGCGTGAGGTCGTTGGCCAGCGTACCCGCGAGCGCCGGCAGCGCGATGGAGACCACCATCTCCCCCATCATCCGCGCGGCGTCCACCTCCACCGTCTGGCCGAGAAGCACGTGCAGCGTGAGCGGTATCGTGAACGGCGCCGCCACCGTGGAGACGAGGATCGTGGCGAGCGAGAGTGCCGGGTCGCCCCCGAGCATGTTGGTCCACATGGCCGAGACCACGGCCACGGGCACGCAGTACTCCAGAACGATGCCGCAGACGAGGTTGGGGTTGGCGCCAAAGAGCACCGTGGCGAGCGCACATGCCACCGCGGGCATGACGACGGCGGCGAGCAGCAGCGAGACCAGCATCGGCGCCGGGTGGCGCAGCGTGCGGCCGAGGTTGGCGAAGGTGTTTGAGAGCGAGCTCTGGAAGGTCATGAAGGCAAATAGCGGCACCACGAGCGGCTTGAGCACGCCGATCTGCGGAAACAGCACGCCCAGCACCACGCACGCCGGCGAGACAAACGCCATGTGGCTCCCGATGAAGCCGCCGAGCCGCTTCCACGCGTCCATGCCGAGAACCACCTCCCCTGGTCGAGTGCCAGCGCACATGGTACTTCTCGGCAGGGAAACGCCCCGCAGCCGTAACGCGGCCGCAAAAGGATGTGGTCGCCGCCCCAAAATGCCCCCAAGCTAGTAGGATTTGTTGTGAGCGCACGGTTTTTCTCGGCCGACCCTTGTCTTTAATTCCCTACTCATTACTATGAATTAGGCGAAAAAGACGCGGGCGAGCATCCCGCGAGAAGAGCGTGCGGGAGCCGCCGCCCCCGCACAGGAAAGGCGGAACATGTCCACTCAGCTGCTCAACGTGAGCGCCCTCTCTGCGGGCACCGAGGACAAGCCCATCCTGCACGGCGTCGACCTGGCCGTGGGCGCCGGCGAGTGCCACGTCCTCATGGGCCCCAACGGCGCCGGCAAGTCCACGCTCGGCCACGTCATCATGGGTGACCCCGCCTACCGCGTGACCGGGGGCCGCATCGAGTTCGACGGCGCGGACGTCACCGAGCTCTCCGCCGACAAGCGCTCGCTCGCCGGCATCTTCCTCTCCTACCAGGCGCCCGTTGAGGTGCCTGGCGTGCCGCTCTACAGCTTCCTGCGCTCGATCTGCCAGATGCGCCCGGAGCTCAAGACCACCGCGCGCAAGTTCCGCGAGCGCGTGGGCGCCATCGCCGACCAGCTTGAGCTCGACCAGGGCTTCCTCATGCGCGAGCTCAACGTGGGCTTCTCCGGCGGCGAGAAGAAGAAGATCGAGATGCTCCAGCTGCTGCTGCTCCAGCCCAAGCTGGCCATCCTCGACGAGACCGACTCCGGCCTGGACGTGGACGCGCTGGGCATCGTCTCCCGCGGCATCCAGGCCTATCGCGAGCAGGTGGGCGGCGCGCTGATCGTGATCACGCACAACACGCGCATCCTCGAGCGCCTGGAGGTGGACCGCACGCACGTCATGGTGCACGGCCGCATGGTGGCCGAGGGTCCGGCGGAGCTCATCGCGGACATCGACAAGAACGGCTTCGAGCGCTTCGAGCGCGGGGCGGGCCAGGACGACGCGGCCTGCGCGGAGTGTCCGGGCTGCCCCATGGTCGGTGATGCCGAGTGAGCGACGAGCGCAGCAAGAACCGCACGCAGGTCGCCGACGTCGATCGCTCCCTCTATGACTTCACCAAGTCCGAGGAGGGCTACGAGCGCTACGACGACGGCCTGACGCCGGAGATCGTCCGCGCGATCTCCGCGAAGAAGGACGAGCCGGAGTGGATGCTCGAGATGCGCCTGCGCGCGCTCGACCTCTACCACGCGCGCCCGATGGCACCCAACTGGGGTCCGAGCATCGAAGGCCTGGACCTGGACCACATCTCCACGTACGTCTCGCCCAAGACCAAGCAGGCCAAGAGCTGGGACGACGTCCCCGAGGACATCAAGGACACCTTCGAGCGCCTGGGCATTCCCGAGGCCGAGCGCGAGAGCCTCGCCGGCGTGGGCGCCCAGTACGACTCGGAGATCGTCTACCACAACATGCGCGAGGAGGTGGCCGAGCAGGGCGTCATCTACACCACGATCGAGGACGCCCTCCACGACCCCACGTGGGAGCCGGTGGTGCACGAGTACTTTGGCACGCTGATCCCGCCCACCGACCACAAGTTCGCCGCGCTGCACTACGCCGTGTGGTCGGGCGGCTCCTTTGTCTACGTGCCCGCCGGCGTGACGCTGCCCTACCCGCTGCAGAGCTACTTCCGTCTCAACGCCGCGGGCGCGGGCCAGTTTGAGCACACGCTCATCATCGTGGAGCCCGGCGCCGACCTGCACTTCATCGAGGGCTGCTCCGCGCCCAAGTACTACGAGGCCAACCTCCACGCCGGCGCCGTGGAGCTCTTCGTGAAGGACGGCGCGCGCCTGCGCTACTCCACGATCGAGAACTGGTCCAAGAACATGTACAACCTCAACACCAAGCGCGCCACGATCGGCACGGACGCCAAGATGGAATGGGTCTCCGGCAGCTTTGGCAGCCACGTGAGCTACCTCTACCCCACCACCATCATGGCGGGCGACCGCGGCACCTGCGAGTTCACCGGCATCACCTTCGCTGGGGCCACTCAGGACCTGGACACCGGCTGCAAGGTGATCATGAACGGCGCGGACACGACGGCGTCCGTCTCCACGAAGTCCATCTCCAAGGACGGTGGCGTGAACACGTTCCGCAGCTCCGTGGTGATCGGCCGGCACGCGGACCGCGCGCGCTGCAGCGTGAGCTGCCAGAGCCTCATGCTCGACGACATCTCCCGCTCGGACACCATCCCCGCGATGGACGTGCGCAACGCCACCGCGCAGGTGGGCCACGAGGCCACGATCGGCCGCATCTCGGACGACACGGTGCTCTACCTCATGAGCCGCGGCTGCTCCGAGGCCGAGGCGCGCACGCTCGTGGTCAACGGCTTTGCCAACCCCGTCTCCAAGGAGCTCCCGATGGAGTACGCCGTGGAGATGAACAACCTCATCAAGCTCGAGATGGAAGGGGCGATCGGATGATGGCCGAGAAGAACGGCGCGCTCGCCGCTGACGCCGCGGGCGCCGCGCCCGAGCTCACCCTCGAGCGCGTCAACGTTGCCCCCGCGCAGACGTGGAACCGCCTGCGCACGAACGACATCACGCTCACGGTGCCCGCGCACAGCCGTGCCGGCGACGTGTACTTCTCGCTGCCGCGCCTCTTTGAGGGCGTGGAGTGCGGCATGGGTCGCAAGGTCACCGACTGGGTGGAGTCCCAGGCGGCCGACGCCCGCTACGTGGAGGTCCCGCGCGGCGAGAGGCGCGAGGAGCCGATCGTGGTTGCCGTGGGCACGGGCGACGTCGCCGACACCGGCGTGATGGTGCGCTCCGGCGCCGAGGCCACCATCGTCGTGGCCGCGGGCGCGGGCGAGAAGGACGGCGAGACCGGCACGTCCGCGTCTCTCGTGCGCATCATCGCCGAGGCCGGCGCGCGCGTCCACCTGCACGAGTACGTGGGCGTGGGCGCGGGCCAGCAGCACCTCGAGAGCGTGGGCATCTCCGCGGCGCGCGACGCCCGCGTGGACGTGCACCAGTACCTGCTCGGCGGCGGCACCGTCGCGCTGGGCTTTGCCTGCGACCTCGCCGGCGAGCGTGCGCGCGTGGACCTGGGCTGCCGCTACCACGCCTGCGGCACGGAGGTCCTGGACATCAACGAGGTCGTGCGCCAGCGCGGCCGCAACACGCGCTCCGAGCTCGCCTACAACGGCGTGCTCGAGGACGCCGCGCGCAAGGGCCTGCGCACCACGATCGACCTCGTCCACGGCGCCAAGGGCGCGCAGGGCAACGAGGCCGAGACCGTGCTCGTGCTGGGCGACGACGTGGTCAACAAGACGCTGCCCACGATTCTCTGCGACGAGGACGACGTCGCCGGCAACCACGGCGCCACGATCGGCTCCGTGAGCCCCGAGCAGCTGGCGTTTCTCGCCAGCCGCGGCCTCTCCCGCGAGGACGCCGAGGAGCTCTTCGTGCGCGCCCTCTACGAGGACGCCCTCATGCACGCCCCCTGCCCCGAGGCCCGCGCCGTCGTGAATGATTCAATTGGGGACAGACCCCTTTTGAATCATGGGCCCGATGATTCAAAAGGGGTCTGTCCCCAATTGAATCATCCGGAGGAGGCGTGATGGACATCCGGCAGAACCCGTATCGCGCGGACTTCCCGCTGCTGGCCGGCCACCCCGAGATCGCGTTTCTCGACAGCGCGGCCACCGCGCAGCGCCCCGCCTGCGCCCTCGACGCCCAGCGCCGCTTCTACGAGACCATGAACGCCAACCCGCTGCGTGGCCTCTACAGCCTCTCCGTGGCGGCCACCGCAGCCATCGCCGACGTGCGCGCGCAGGTGGCGGCCCTCATCGGTGCCCCCGACGCGCGCGACGTGGTCTTCACGCGCAACACGAGCGAGAGCCTGAACCTCGTGGCCAAGTCCTTCTCGCCGCTCGTCCTTGGGCCCGGCGACGAGGTTGCCATCACGATCATGGAGCACCACTCCAACCTCATCCCGTGGCAGGAGGCCTGCCGCGCGGTCGGGGCGCGCCTCGTCTACCTCTACCCCGAGAAGGACGGAACGCTCACGGACGCGGAGATTGCCGAGAAGATCGGGCCGCGCACCAAGATCGTCTCCGCCGCGCACGTCTCCAACGTCATGGGCTGTGAGCTGCCCGTTCGCAAGCTCGCAGACGCCGCGCACGCCGTGGGCGCCGTGATGGTCGTGGATGCCGCGCAGTCCGTGCCCCACCTGCGCGTGAACGTGGACGAGCTGGGCGCGGACTTCCTTGCGTTCTCCGGCCACAAGGCGCTCGGCCCGATGGGCGTGGGCGTGCTCTGGGGCCGCCACGAGCTTCTGGAGGCCATGCCGCCGATGCTCACCGGCGGCGAGATGATCGACTCCGTGCGCGAGCAGGACGCCACGTGGGCGCCCGTTCCCGAGAAGTTCGAGGCCGGCACGCAGGACGCCGCCGGCATCTATGCCACCGGCGCGGCGCTCACCTACCTCACGGAGACCGTGGGCCTTGACGCCGTGGCCGAGCGCGAGGCCGCGCTCGTGGCCTACGCCTTCGAGCGCCTGGCGGAGCTGGACTTTGTCGATCTTATCGGCAGCACGGAGGCCGCCCGTCACCACGGCGTCATCAGCTTCAACGTGCGCGGCGTCCATCCGCACGACGTGGCGAGCATCCTCGACGCCTCCGGCGTGTGCATCCGCGCCGGCCACCACTGCGCGCAGCCGCTGCTCGCGTGGCTTGGCGTGGAGAACCTCGCCTGCTGCCGCGCGAGCCTCGCGTTCTACAACGACGCCGCCGACGTGGACCGCCTCGTCGACGGCCTGAGCCAGGTCTGGGGGATCTTCCATGGCAGTGACTGACCTCTACAACGCGGCCTTCATGGACCACGTCTCGCACCCCGACTACAAGTACCAGATGGAGGGCGCCGACTGCAGCCACGAGGGCGTGAACCCCTCCTGCGGCGACGAGCTCACGTTCTCCGTGCGCTTTGCCGACGACGGCACCATCGAGGAGGCGGCGTTCACCGGCCACGGCTGCGCCATCTCCCAGGCGAGCGCCGACATCATGAGCGACCTCATGATCGACAAGACGCCCGAGGAGGCGCGCGAGCTCTGCGCGCTGTTCATGCGCATGGTTCGCGGCGAGGAGACCGACGAGGCCGCGCTCGAGGCGCTCGAGGACGGCGTGCTGCTGCGCGACATCGCGCACATGCCGGCGCGCGTGAAGTGCGCGGAGCTGGCGTGGCGCACGCTCGACGAGATGCTCGAGGCGCGAGGAAAATGATTCAAAAGGGGTCTGTCCCCTTTTGAATCATCGGAGGTGATGAGATGGCTGGGATGTTCTCGACGAAGGGAATGTACGCGCTGCGTGCGATGGCGGACCTCGCCGCGCACGACGGCTGGGTCTCGCTCGGCGACGTGGCGCGCCGCCAGCACATCTCGCGCAAGTACCTGGAGCAGGTCATCTCCCTCATGCACAAGGCCGGCTACGTGGAGAGCCAGCGCGGCAAGGGCGGCGGCTACAAGCTCACGAGAAAGCCGGAGGACTACACCCTCGGCGAGCTCCTGCGCGCCGCGGAGGGTTCGCTCGCGCCCGTGAGCTGCCTCGACTGCACCAACGAGGAGATCTGCCCGCAGGTGGGCACCTGCCCCACCGTGGGCGTCTGGCGCGACCTCGGCCGCGTAACGGCGAGCTACCTGGACAGCAAGACCCTGGCCGAGCTCGTGCGCGACCCGGGCGACGACGCCGAGTCAGCGCCCTGCACCGCGCGGCCGATGTAGCGCGGGCGAACCAACGCATCCGGAGACGTTCCCGGGAAAATAACACGCACAGTTTGACATGCGCGTTATTTTCATCTGGGAACATGTGAAATCAAAACAAACCGTGCGTGTTAATCGACTCCCGCGGTTGCCGGGGGCTATGTGTCGAAGGGTCGCGGCGGCGCGCAGGCCCATGCCCTGGCAAAAAACGCCCGGCCCCGCGCGTTGCGGAGCCGGGCGTCGGCGTTACCTATGCGGTGCGCGCGATCTTCTCGCTACGCCCAGCCCTTGCCGTCGGAGCCGAACTCGACCATGAGCTCCTTGGTGCGGGTGACGATGGCGTCGCGGCCGCCCTTGAGGAGCTTGCGCGGGTCAAAGCCCTTGCCCTCCTGGTCCTTGCCGGCCTCGATGTACTTGCGGGTGGCCTCGGCGAAGACGAGCTGGAGGTCGGTGTTGACGTTGATCTTGCAGATGCCGAGGGAGATGGCCTTCTGGATCTGGTCAACGGGGATGCCGGTACCGCCGTGGAGAACGAGCGGCAGGTCGCCGACAGCGGCCTTGATGGCCTGGAGCTGGTCGAAGGACAGGCCCTCCCAGTTGTCGGGGTAGATGCCGTGGATGTTGCCGATGCCGCAGGCGAGGAAGTCAACGCCCAGGTCGGCGATGGCCTTGCACTGCGCGGGGTCGGCGAGCTCGCCCTTGGCGGTCACGCCGTCCTCGGTGCCGCCGATGCCGCCGACCTCGGCCTCAACGGAGATGCCCTTGGCGTGGGCGGCCTTGACGACCTCCTCGGTGCGCTTGAGGTTGATCTCGAAGCTCTCCTCGTGGGAGCCGTCGTACATGACGGAGGTGAAGCCGGCCTCGATGCACTTGAAGACGTCGTCATAGGAGCCGTGATCGAGGTGCATGGCAACCGGGACGGTGATGTTCATGTCCTCGACGAGGTTCTTGACGAGGTCGGCAACGACCTTGTAGCTGGTCTGCCACTTGGCGGCGCCGGCGGTGCACTGGATGATGACCGGGGACTGGAGCTCCTCGGCGGCCATCAGGATGCCAGTGGCCCACTCGAGGTTGTTGGTGTTGAAGGCACCAACGGCGTAGTGACCCTTCTCGGCGGCCTTGAGCATAGCGGTTGCGTTGACGAGCATGTTGACCTCCATACGTTGTGTTGAACACGGAAGGACCGTACCGCGTCTATGATACCCCCACCAGCGGCGGCCAATGGCCCGCACGGCCATATTTTCGGCCAGCTTGTAGGGTCTTCGTGCCGATTGGCACCGCAGCGCACGTCACGGGCGCCAGCGGGTACGTAGAGAGCGTGAAATCGTTCACGGAAGGAGCCTCATGGCCGAGAAGAACGGGCGCCTCGCCGGCGTTCTCGGGGACTTCTCCGTCTCCCAGCTGCTCGCGACGGCGCTTGCCGCCGCCACCTCGTTTGCCCTCTCCACGCAGATCGGCATCGCCGGGTCCGTCATCGGAGCCGTCGTGGGTGCCGTTGCCTCCACGGTGGCGGGCCAGGTGTACCGCAACGTCCTCTCCGCGTCCGCCGAGAAGATCCGCGCACTCGGCGGCGACGCCGCATCCGATGCCGACGAGACGCGCCCGGTGGGGTCGGTGTCCGGGCGCGCCCGCGTTGAGGAGGTTGCGCCGTCCGGGACGCCCGTCGCCCCGCCCGCGGTCCGCGACGCCGTCCGCGAGCGCACGCAGGCACGCGTTCGCCGTCGCGTGGCGCTGGCGGCAGCAGCGGCCGGCATTCTAGCCGTCCTCGCCTACGCGCTCGTGGTGAACCTGGCCACGCAGGGCAACGGCATCGGCGCCAAGCCGCAGGCGAGCGCGCCCGCCACGCAGTCGCAGGAGAGCGCCGCCGAACAGCCGGCAACGCCCCAGGCACCCCAGCCGGAGGTCACGCAGCCGGAGAAGGACGAGGTCAAGGAGGGCGACACGGACGCCTCGCAGGACGAGGGCACGACCGAGCCCACGACCCCGGAGCAGCCCGATCAGGCAGAGCCTTCCGAGCCGCCCTCGACGACCGAGCCGTCCGAGCCCACGGACGACACCACGCCCCCGACGAGCGGCGACACCGGCGAGACGACCCCCAATGCCCCGACGGACCCGAGCAAGCCTGCGGAGGACGGCGGGGCGACGTCCGAGCCGGCCACGCCGGCAAGCTAGCGCTGCCGCGTCGCGAGCGCACGTCCTTCTCGCCCAGCACACAAAGTGGGTAGAATCGTCTGCGGCACACCATCGAGAAGGGAGTCACATGGAGCGTCCCAACGCCTGGAAGGACTACACCCCCGAGCAGCTCGACGAGCTGCACTATCTCTGCGAGGGCTACAAGGCCTTCATCTCCGATAACAAGACTGAGCGCGAGTGCTGCGCCGCCTCCGTGGCCATGGCCGAGGAGGCTGGCTACGTGAGCCTGCAGAGCTGCATCGCCTCCGGCGAGCCCCTCAAGCCCGGCGACAAGGTCTACGCCGTCAACCGCGGCAAGAGCCTCATGCTGCTGCACCTGGGCACGGAGCCCCTCGAGTGCGGCGTCAACATCCTGGGCGCGCACATCGACTCCCCGCGCCTGGACGTCAAGCAGGACCCCGTTGAGGAGAAGAACGAGATCGTCACGCTGGACACGCACTACTACGGCGGCGTCAAGAAGTACCAGTGGGTCACGATCCCGCTGGCCATCCACGGCGTCGTAGCCAAGAAGGACGGCAGCGTCGTGAACGTGGTGATCGGCGAAGACGAGGACGACCCCGTCTTCTGCATATCCGACCTGCTGATTCACCTCTCCAGCCAGCAAATGGGCAAGAAGGCCTCCGAGGTCATCGAGGGCGAGATGCTGGACGTGCTGGTGGGCAACCGCCCCGTCGTGATCGAGGAGGACGCCGAGAAGGACGAGGAGGCCGAGAAGTCCCCGGTCAAGGCTGGCGTGCTTGCCATCCTGCGCGAGCAACTGGGCATCGAGGAGGAGGACCTGCTCTCCGCCGAGCTGGAGGTCGTGCCCGCCGGCGCGGCGCGCGACCTGGGCCTGGACCGCTCGATGATCCTGGGCTACGGCCAGGACGACCGCTCCTGCGCCTACACGAGCCTCGTGGCGCAGCTCGACGCCCAGGCGCCCGCGCGCACGGCCGTGTGCCTGCTCGTGGACAAGGAGGAGATCGGCTCGGTGGGTGCCACCGGCATGACCAGCCACTTCTTTGAGGATACGATGGCCGAGGTGCTGGAGCTTTCCGGCCAGAGCGGCCCGCTCGCGCTGCGTCGCTGCCTCGCGGCCTCCAACATGCTCTCGAGCGACGTCTCGGCCGGCTTTGACCCCACGTTCGCGAGCGTCTTTGAGCCGAAGAACTCCGCGTACCTGGGCCACGGCCTCACGTTCAACAAGTACACCGGCAGCCGCGGCAAGTCCGGCTCCAACGACGCGGACGCCGAGTACGTGGCCACCATCCGTCGCGTGATGGACGAGGGCGGCGTGCACTTCCAGACCGCCGAGCTCGGCAAGGTGGACGCGGGTGGCGGCGGCACGATCGCCTACATCCTGGCCACCTACGGCATGAACGTGATCGACTGCGGCGTGCCCGTGCTCTCCATGCACGCGCCGTGGGAGGCCACGAGCAAGGCCGACATCTACGAGGCCTATCGCGGCTACCGCGAGTTCCTCAAGCTCGCGTAGGGATCTTCCCTGCAACGTTAGCCGCCCCGCCGGTTTCCATGCGGAAGTGCTCTTCGAGAAGCTTCCGCTTAGGAAACCGGCGGGGCGGTCGTTTTTCTCGGCAAATAGCATACACTGGGCGGAGAAACCTGAAAGCCCTTCTCGCAATATAAGTTTTTTTCGGCGGCCAGTGTATGCTAATTTGCGAGGCGCTCGGCGACGATCAGCCGAGAAGGGCCATCACCTCGCGCTTGGCGGCGAGGTACTCGTCGGTGAGCTCAAAGCTCTCGCTGGCGATGCGGTCCACGGTCACGATGCCCGCAACGTGGCTGGGCTCGCCAGCTGCCGGCGCGCCCGCGAGCACGTAGATCCGGCTCGCCATGGAGACGGCCTCGTCCACGTCGTGCGTGATCACGAGGGCGGAGAGCCCCAGCTCAGCGGCCACGTCCACAAACCAGCGACGCACGTCCGTGCGCGTGAGGGCATCGAGCGCCGAGAAGGGCTCATCGAGCAGCGTCACGTCCGCGCCCATGAGGTAGGTGCGCAGGAACGCCGCGCGCTGGCGCATGCCACCGGAGAGCTCGCTCGGCCACTTGCGCTCGCAGCCCGCGAGGCCGAAGCGCTCGAAGAGCGGCTCGGCCTTGGCGCGTGCGTCGGCGCGCCGCATGCCCGCGAGCACGAGCGGCAGGCACACGTTGTCGATGATGCGACGGCTCGGCAGCAGGAGGTCCTTCTGCAACATGTAGCTCACACGGCCTGGCCGGCCGGTCACGTCCTCGCCATGCAGGAGGACGCGACCGGCCATGGGGGTGGTCAGGCCGGCGAGGGCATGAAGGATCGTGGTCTTGCCGCAGCCGGAGCGGCCGACGAGACAGCAGACCTCACCGGGCGCCACGGTCACATCGGCATCGGCGACCACGACATGAGCGCCATCCCAAGACAGAGTAAGGTCACGTGCCTCGAGCGCAGGAGGACGCACCCCGTCGGGGAGACGGGAAGGTCCGGCGCTCGGACAGTCCTCGCCGCGCACAGGGCGCGCGGCTGCGGAACTCGCGGCGGACCTTTCCGTCTCCCCTACCACGTTCTTCTCGCCAGCCTCCGTCATGCCTACTCCAGGAAGGAGAGGTCGTAGCCGGCGTTGACGTCGAGCTTGTTGGCAACGAGGTCGTTGTCGTTGAGCCACTGGTAGAAGGCTGCCCAGCGCTCGGGATCGATGACGCCCCAGCTCTCGGCCTCGGCGGTGTACTGATCAGCGAGGAAGGTCTGGCTCTGGTGGACGAGCGCGGAGTCGAGCTCGGGCACCTGCTCGCAGAGGATGTCCGCGGCGGCGTCGGGGTTCTCCACGGCGTACTCGTAGCCCTTCTTGACGGCGCGCAGGAAGGCCTTTACGGCCTCGGGGTTCTGCGCGGCGAAGTCGTCGTTGGCGGCGATGACCGGCGTGTAGTAGTCGAAGACCGGGTCCACCGAGATGAAGCTGAAGTAGTTGTACGGGAAGTCCTGCACCACGGCGTTCTGGACGGCCCAGGCCTCGTAGACCCACACGGTGTCGAACATGTTGGCGCGCAGGCCGCTGACCTCATCGTCAACCTCGTACGGCACGAGCTCGACCTTAGAGAAGTCGCCGCCGTCGGCCTCCATCACGCGGGCGACGGTGGCCTGCTCGACGGGCATGTTCCAGGTGGCGTAGGTGTGGCCCTCCATGGCGGCGGGGTGCGTGATGCCGTCCTCCTCGCGGCTCATGATGCCGGAGGTGTTGTGCTGGATGATCGCAGCCACGGCGGAGTAGGGCATCGGCTGGTCGGAGGCCAGGTTGTTGGCGATGTAGTCCTGGTAGGAGACGCCCATCTGGGCCCCGCCGGCGCCGATCAGCGCGTCCGCGCCGTCCGCGGGCGGCTGGACGATCTCAACGTCCAGGCCCTCCTCGGCAAAGTAGCCCTCGGCGAGCGCCACGTAGATGCCGGTGTGATTGGTGTTGGGGGTGTAGTCCAGGACGAAGGAGACCTTGGTCTTCTCGCCGTCGGCCGGGCTGGAGGAGTCGTCCGCGGCGGGAGCCTGCGCGCCGTCGCAGGCCGCAAGAGCCACGGTGGCGGCAGCGGCGCCCGCGGCGGTGACGAACTGACGGCGGTTGAGGTTCTTGGTGAGGTTCTTGGTGAGGTTCTTGGTGAGGTTCCTAGAGAGGTTCTTGTCGCTCATTTCTGCTTCCCTTCTGCCCTCTTCCAGGGCATGAGCACGCGCTGGGCAAGCTCGACGAGCTTCATGAGGCCCAGCGAGAGCGCTGAGATGACGATGATTGCCGCAAACATGCGGTCGTACGAGAAGGACTTGCGCACGCGGGTCATGTAGACGCCGAGGCCGGCGTTGCCGCCGAGCCACTCGGCGATGACCGCGCCGACGATGGCGTACGTGGCGGAGATCTTGAGGCCGCTGAAGAACTGCTCCGCGGCGGCGGGCAGCTTGGCGTACCAGAAGATCTGCCAGCGCGAGGCATTCATCGTGCGCATGAGGTCGATGGCGTCCGGGTCAACGGAGCGGAAGCCCGAGACGAGAGACACCGTGATGGGAAAGAACGTGGAGATGATGACGAGCACGACCTTGGGCAGCGCGCCGTAGCCGAGCCACAGCACCAAGAGCGGCGCGATGGCCACCGTGGGGATGGTCTGCGAGATGGTCATGAGCGGCTCGAAGGCCAGGTAGAAGCCCTCGAAGCGGTCCATGAGCACCGCAAAGACAAAGCCCAGCGCAACGCCCGCGGCAAGGCCGGCAGCGGCCTCGCCGAGCGTGGTCACGAGATGGCTCGCGAGCAGCGGGGCGTCCTCGACGAGGGACTGGACCACCTGCACCGGCGTGGGCAGCAGGAAGTTGGGCACCAGGCCGAGGTCGACCACGGCCTGCCAGATGAGCAGCAGCGCCACGATGGTCGCGAGCGGCGTGAGCACGCGCCGGGCGCGCGAGGGCGCGGAGCCAGCAGCCACGCTACGCCGCCTCCACGCTCTTCTCGGCAAACTCCGGGTCACCGGGGTGGTACTTGCCAATCTTGCGGTCAGTGGACATGACGTCGCCGTCGGGGCGGTAGTTGATCTTGGCATAGCACATCATGTGCTTGCACCCTGCCTTGGCGCCCACGAGCTGGCAGTTCTTGAGGATCTCCATGCAGGTCTCGTAGTCGCCCTCGATCGCCGTCTCGAAGGGGCCGACGAAGTAGTCCACCCCCGTCGAGTCGATGTAGGCGATGACGGCATCCACCGCGTCGCACGTGGCGTCGTCGGTGGTGGCGTCCATGGGCAGGAACTGAATGGCAACCGAGCAGTTCACGCGCCCTCCCTTCCGGGTGCCCCAAGGCACCCCGTCTCTCGTAGGTGCCTCGTTGCGCGCGAAGCTCTTCCCTACGCCGGCATTACCCGGATCAGGTTCTGGGTCAGGGCCGCTCTCGGACGCGCGTCCGATCTCCTGGGCCCAATCTCAGCCGGCGTGCGCCAGCCCCCCGTTGTCGTAAGGTAGTGTAGCACGCGCGCGAGCGCGCAATCGGACTCTTGTCGCACAATCCGAACTGCCAGAGCGAAGGTTGGGTACTTTTTTGCGTGGAGCTCAAGTACGACCTGTAAAGTAGCATTTATCTACCAGCGGTTTTGCAGTCGTGCTCTGCAGGACTACTCAGGGGTACCCTCAAAAAGTACCCAACCTTTGACAAAGTCTCCTAGTAACGAGAAAAAAGAGGGGCTGGAGAGGGCAACGTGACGGGAAAGACGCATCTGGCCGTGGGAGCGGCCGCGGCGATGCTGGCCGCAGGGCCGGTGGCGGCGATGCTGGTCGCAGCGCCAACGGCGGGCTTCGCGGGCCAGTGTGCCGCGAAAGCGGCGATGGGGCTCACGGGCCTTGCGGTCGCGGCGGCCGGGGGCGCGGTCGGTGCCGTCCTGCCGGATCTGGACGTGCGCGACACGGCACACCCCTGGCGCGAGCGGCTCACGCGGGCCGGAGCCGCAGCGCTGCTCGTGGGCGCGCTGGTCTTCGACGCCGTGAACGGCGCCTCGCTCGCGCGGGAGGCGGTGGCGCGCGGCGTCGGCCCGCTCGCACTTGGCGCGATCGGGCTCGTCGCGCTCGCCTGTGCCGCGCGGCTCTCGGCGCACCGGTCCTTCTCTCACTCGCTGCTCGCGCTCGTGGGATTTGCTGCGGCAACGTGGCTCGTCTGCCCGCCCCTCGCGCCGTACGTGGCGCTCGGCTTTGCCAGCCACCTCGTGCTCGACGCGCTCACCTACCGCGGCCTGCGTCTCTTCTGGCCGTCCAGGCACGGCCTCAGCGCCCGTCTCTGCCACACGGGCGGCGTCGTGGACGCGTGCTGCCTCGTTGCGGCACTCGTCATAGCCGTGGCCTCGCTCTGGCAGGCCCTCCCCTAGTTAGTCCTCCGCGCGCACGCCGAGCTCGCGGCAGAGAATCCGCGCCGCGGCGCCGGCAGCGAGCGCGCAGTGGTACTGGCACTGGGAGACGCGCTCCTCGCCCCACCAGTCCATCCCGCGCGTGAGCACGCGGCAGCAGGTCACGTGCTTGGCCGTGCCGTCGCGGAAGGCGTCGTGCAGCTCGGCCGCAAGCGGCTTGGCGCGCTCCTTGGTGCCCACCATGAGGCCGAGAAACACCGTGCCCCCGGCGAGCGCGCCGCAGATGCAGCCGGACCCGCCGACGCCCGCGCCCATGCCGGCACCCGCGGCGACCACCGAGCGCGGGAAGTCCGGCTCGAAGGCGTCCCAGAGCGCCGCGATCACGGCCTCGCCGCAGTTCATGTGGTCCGCGCCCGGCTTGTTGTTGGCACGCGCGGCGGCCTCCACGGCCTTGATGCTCACGCTGTCTGTCATGTCTCCCCCTCCGTCGAAGTCTCGCCAATTCTAGCAGCGGAACCGCTAGCATAGGGCCATCCGACCACGGGAGGCCCCATGAGGATCTTTGCCTACGCCCTGCGCCCCTACGACGAGCTGCCCTGCCTCGAGGCCCTGAGCCGCGAGCTGGGCTTTGACTACGGCTGGACCGCCGACTACCCCACGCTGGCAAACGCCGAGCTCGCCGCCGGCGCGGACGGCGTCTGCATCATCACCAACCCCATGTCGCGCGAGCTCCTCTCGGCGTACCGCGAGCTCGGCGTGCGCGGGCTCGCCACCCGCTCCATCGGCTACGACCACATCAACCTGGCCGCAGCCCGCGACCTGGGCATTCGCGTTGCCCACGCGGCCTACCCGCCCGAGGGCGTGGCCGACTACACGATCATGCTCATGCTCATGGCCCTGCGCCGGGTCAAGCTCGTCATGCGCGGGGCGGCCTCGCAGGACTTCACCCTCGAGGGAAAGATCGGTCGGGCGCTCTCCAGCTGCACCGTCGGCGTGGTGGGAACGGGCGCGATCGGCGCCTGCGTGATCCGTCAGCTGCGGGGCTTTGGGTGTCGCGTGCTCGCCTGCGACCCCGTCGAGAAGGACGGGCTGCGCGGCATGGCAACCTACGTGAGCCTGTCCGAGCTTCTCGCCGAATCGGACGTGGTGACGCTGCACGCGCCGGGACTCCCGGAGAACTTCCACATGATCGGCGCGGAGGAGCTCGCGCTGATGAAGCCGGGGGCGGTGCTGGTGAACGCCGCGCGCGGCAGCCTCGTGGACACGGGGGCGCTGGTGGCCGCCGTCGAGTCCGGACACCTGGGCGGCGCCGCGCTGGACACGATCGAGAACGAGGCCGGCCTTTACTACCTCGACCGCAGCCGCGACGCCCTTCCCAACCGGGACCGCGCCGTCCTCTCGGCCTTCCCCAACGTCATCGTCTCGCCGCACATGGCGTTCTACACCGCGGAGGACGTTGAGGGCATGGTCCGCAGCAACGTGGAGGCGCTCGCCGCCTTTGCGCGGGGCGAGGGCTCGCCGCACGAGGTTCGGTAGGGCGGGCCTGCGGCAACTGCCGCGGGCCGCTGCGACCTACTCCTTCTCCTCCTCGGGCTCCTCCTTCTTGGGCCTGCGCGAGCGCTGCTCGATCTCCTCGGTGGTGAGCACGTCCTCGATACGCAGGTTGACGCCGGCCACCTCGAGGCCCGTCATGCCCGTGACCTGCTTCACCACGGCGCGCTTGACGTCCTCGAAAACCTGCGGGGCATAGGCGCCGTACTCGATGAGCACGGAGATGTTCACGCGCACGGCGCTCTCGGGGGTCACCTCGACGGAGACGCCCTTGGTGGAGTCGCTCGCACCGAAGGCGTCCTGGACGCGGTTGAACCAGCTCCCCTTCATGCCCACGACTCCCGGCACCTCGCGCATGGCGATGGCTACGATCTTCTCGATGACGCCGTTGGAGAAGGTGAGGGAGTCCTCGGAGTCAACGTCCTCGTCCTCGGGGGAGACCTCGAGGTCGGTGGTCGCGTCGCCCGTCTCCACGAGCACCTTCTGCTCGCCCTCGCCGGAGACGATGGCCGTGGTCTCGGAGTCCTCGGTCTCAGTGGTCATGACCTCGTCAGTGTTGCTCATGTCTCACTCCTCTGCGGGGCGCGTGCGCCCAAAGCCAACGTCAAAGCCGCTAGTTACGTGAAAAGAGGTGTCGCATCAGGTCCATGATCTTGGAGTCGCCGTCGAGCGCCTGGCCGGCCGCCACGCCAATGACGACGAGCACCACGATCACCAGGGCGCGCCACAGGCCGAGCACGAGGAACAGCACCGCGGCGAGAAACCCGATAACTCCGCCCCAGAAGGCGTGCTCATGGCCGGGGAAGGTGCGGCGCACCCACCCGAACAGACGCCCGGCGCCGTCGCGCACGGCCTCGCCCACCGTGTAGGAGCCGTCGTCGGCCGCCTTCTTGTCGGCACCCTGGGCGGCGCCGGGGCCGGCGGCATGCGCGTCCTTGTCGCCCAGCTCGATCTTGGGCTTGGGGGTCTTCTCGTCCGTCATCGCCTACGCCTCCCTCTCGGGGTCGCGGCCAGATCCCATGGAGACGGTGATCTCGCTCGTGGTGTCCTCGGAGGGCGCCTGGCTGGTGCCACCCTCCCTCTCCGCGGCCTCCTCCTCGGGAAGGGAGACCGTGACCGCCTCGGGCTCCACGAACTCGAGGCTCACGTTCTCAACGGTGTTGCCGCAGACGGCGGCGAGCCCGTCGATGAGCTCCTCGTGCAGCTCGGCGCCCTTGGCCACCACGTCGACGGTCTTGTGCGGCAGAACGCGCACGTGCACCTTGACGTGGCCGCGCGGCTTGGCGTCAACGCGCACGCGCGCGGCGGTGCAGGTGCCGTCCGCCTCCACGATGTGGGAGGCCTGCGCGGCGATGGCGTCGCGCGTGACCGAGATGATGCCGCCGTCGACGGAGGCGACCTCGATCGTACGGACCTGGCTGCCCGAGAAGAGCGCCCGGGCGAGAAGCACCAGGAGCCCGAAGAGGCTCACGCACAGGCAGACTATGACCGCGATGGCGTAGGGTTCGAGATAGAGCAGCGCCGAGGCCTCGTCCTTCCAGGGCCCGTACCAGGTGAGGAACAGGGCCCCGATCACGAAGAGGTCGGCGAGCACGAAGAGTACCGTGCAGAGGCGCTTGAATCCGCGCATGTGTGTCTCCAATCAGGCGCCGTCCGGGTGATGATTCCCCTTAGGATACCCTTTCGCCGCAGAGGCGTCTCTCGGCTTGACGAAGAGTCTGCCGAAAAGCAACCCCAGAAGCGCGGAGGCAACCGACCCAACGAGAATCGCGCACTTGGCGGCGATGGCGTCCGCGGGGTCCACGAAGGCCAGGCCGGTTATGAGGATGGACATGGTGAAGCCCACGCCGCCCATGATGCCGACGGTAATGACCTGCGCCCAGTCCATGCCGCGCGGCAGGCGCGCGAAGCCCAGGCGCACGAGCAGCACCGTGACGAGGATGATGCCCACCGGCTTGCCCACCACGGCCCCGAGAAAGACGCCGTGCGCGACGGGGTTGGTGACCACGGTGGCGATGCTCGCGCCCACGAGGTGCAGCTCAGCGTTGACGAAGGCGAAGAGCGGGAGCACGCAGTAGTTCACGAAGAAGGAGACGTAGCGCTCCATGCGCTGCAGCGGCGGCGTCACGTGGTGCATGACCTTCTCGACGCGCCAGGCGCCCTCGGTGAAGTCGTGCTGGCCGAGGACGTGATGCTCGTCGTCGTAGGCGTCGTCGAGGTCCCGGGCGCGTCGGCCGAGCCACCCGCCGAGGTCGGAGAGACGCACGTCGGAGCGGCTCGGGAGGGCAAAGGCGAGGATGACGCCGGCGAGCGTGGCATGGATGCCCGAGTTGAACATGCACGCCCACAGCACGAGGCCCACGACCACGTACGGGGCGCTCGTATAGACGCGCGCCCGGCTGAGCAGCGCGAGGACGCCCACGCACCCGAGCGAGGCGGCACACCAGGCGGGGTCGGGCGCCTGCCCGTAGAAGAGGGCGATCACGAAGATGGCGAGGATGTCGTCCGCGATGGCGAGGGTCTGGAAGAAGACCTTGGTCTGCGGCGAGACGCGGTCGCCCAGCAGCGAGACCACGCCGAGGGCGAAGGCGATGTCCGTTGCGATGGGAACGGCCCAGCCCCGCGGCTCCCCGCCCCCGAGCGCGTTGACGGCGAGGTAGATGAGGGCGGGCACGCACACCCCGCCCACGGCGGCGAGCATGGGCAGCATCGCCTGGCGCGGGCGGCGCAGCTGCCCCACCGTGGTCTCGTACTTGAGCTCGATGCCCACGAGCAGGAAGAACACCGCCATGAGGAAGTCGTTCACAAACTGCTCTACGGTGAGCGAGACGTGCAGGCGGCCCACGCCGACCTCCAGGGGCAGCCCGAGCACGTGCTCGACCGCCTCGTAGAGCGGGGAGTTGGCCACCAGGAGGGCGAGAAGAGCGGCGCCCACCATGACCGCCGCGGCCACGGTGCTGTTGGAGGTGAGGCGGCGCAGGGAGCCGCGCCGCTCGAGCCGGCGGATGACCGCGGGCTCGTCGTAGATGCTCCCCGGGCGCGTCACCTCGCCCGTCCCCCCTCGGCGAGCAGCAGCGTCTGCTCGACGTAGACCCTCGTCGCGAGGGACGCCACGGCGGCCTCTATCAGGCGCCTGAGCTCGGGGTCGAGGACCTTCTCGACGTCGACCGCGAGGCCGGGGTCGGGGTCGCGCATCACCATGGGGTCGGTCTCCTCAGAGAAGCACGCGGCGAGCGAGCGCTCGAGCAGGGAGCACGTGGCGTCGTAGAGCCACTCGAGGTCGACCCCGGAGGCGTAGATGCGCTCCATGATCTGTTTGACCTGGGCGATCGAGAATACCCTCTTGAAGGCGCAGACAAAGAGCAGCGACCCCAGGTGGCGCCTCGTGTAGCGCTTCTTGCGCGGCGCCGGAATCACGCCCTGCTTGACGTAGTTGTTGACCATCGACCCCGTCACGACGGTGTCCCCGGGGACCTGCATGAACTCCAGCTCGCGCGTCACGAGCGTGAGCACCTGGTCGAGATAGAGCTCTATGCGGGGCATCTCGTCGAGACGCGTAATGTGCAGGGAGCACATCCTCTCGGCCAGCTGGCGTCGCGCGGCGGCGTCCGCATGAGGAAGCGCGATGATCTTGTCCTTCTCGCCCACGTGGCCCTCCTGTGCAGTTACCGATAAACGGCCAATCTAGTATTGAATACTACGTTGTGGGGCTGTACGCTCCCATGATAGCGAAACGCACGTCCTGTCACGCTTTGGGGGAACCATGAACGACCAGCGCATTGCCATCATCACGGACTCGGGGACGGACACTCCGGCGGACTTTGTGGCCGAGCACGACGTGCGCGTGATCCCGCTGCGCATCAACTACTCCGACGGCTCGAGCTACGAGAACGGCGTCGACATTACCACCGAGGACGTGGTGAGGCGCTTTGACGAGGAGATTCCCACCACGTCCCTGCCCTCCCCCATGAAGATCCAGCAAACCTTTGAGCAGGCCAAGCGCGACGGCTACGTGGGCGCCGTGGTGGTGACCATCTCCTCCGGCCTCTCCGCCACCCACGAGACGGTGAGCATGGTCGCGCGCCAGATGGAGGACTTCCCCGTCGTCGTGGTTGACACCAAGAGCATCGGCATCGCCGCGGGGTTCGTGGTCATGGAGGCCGTGCGCCAGGTTGAGGCGGGCACGCCGCTGGAGAGCCTCGGCAGTGTGCTCACCGCCGCGAGCGAGCGCGTGCGCGTGTTCTTCTCTGTTCAGAAGCTGGACTTCCTGCGCAAGGGCGGCCGCATCAGCGAGGCCGTGTACCGCGTGGGCTCCGTCCTCAACATCAAGCCCGTGCTCACCTGCGACGAGCGCGAGGGCAAGTACGTGATCGAGAAGAAGCCGCGCGGCTGGCAGAAGGCGCTGAACACGCAAATCGAGCTCATCGCCGAGCAGGCGGCGCGCTGGGACAAGGTGCGCGTTGCCGTCTGCACCTTCGACCCGAGCCTGCGAGAAGAGCTCGCGGCGCGCGTGCGCGAGCGCGTGACCAACACCGTTGAGTTCATCACCTGCGGCATCTCCGCCGACCTGCTCGTCCACACGGGCCCCACGCTCGTTGGCATGGGCATCATGGGCATGTAGCCTAACCTGTCCGGAGCGCGCGGGGGCAACATCCGGCGCTCAGACAGTCCTCGCCGCACAGAGCGCGGCTGCGGAACTCGCGGCGGACGTTGCCCCCGCGCGCTC
>CASEHX010000020.1 GCA_949287905.1 uncultured Olsenella sp. | reverse complement strand
GCGCGTCCCGCAGGGCGGCGAGAAGCCCGGCGATCAGCAGCGCGCCGAGCGCCGGGGCCAGGCGCCGTCCCAGCAGCAGGGCGGGCAGCCGGGCGCGGACGGCGGGGCCCCCAAGCGCAGGCGCCGTCGTCGCGGAGGCCGCGGCAGGGGAGGCAACGCCGAGGGCGGAGCGCCCGCCGGCGAGTAGCGGACGGAGGCTCCTCTCGCCCGCGAATCTCGCATCCTGGACTCACACACGAAGGGACCCCATGTACGGACTCAAGACCGAGTGGCACTTTGACTCCGCGCACTTTCTGGCCGACTACCACGGCAAGTGCGAGAACCTCCACGGCCACCGCTGGCGCGTGGTGGCGTACCTGCGCACGGACGCGCTGGGCGAGGCAGGCACGGAGCGTGACATGGTGATGGACTTTGGCGCGTTCAAGCGTGCCGTCCGCGAGGTGTGCGACGCGCTCGACCACACGTTCCTCGTGGAGGAGGGCACGCTCGCGCCCGCAACGGTGGCCGCCCTCGAGGGCGAGGGATTCAGCCTCACCGTCCTGCCGTTCCGCACCACGGCCGAGAACCTCGCGCGTCACATCTGCGGCGAGCTGCGGTCCCGCGGTCTTCCCTGCGCCCGGGTGGACGTCTACGAGACCCCGCTCAACTGCGCCACGTACCTGGCCGAGTAGCGGGGGCGCGTGCTTCTCGCCCGCTCTCCACGGGCGGTTGTCCCCGAGTTCCGATTATTCCGCGTGCCGAGAACAACCGTGGCGGCCGTGGCTATACTTGCTGTAGTGACGACACGATCGGAGGTGCGTGATGGTGGGCCATCCCCTGCACGGAGTCAACCTCACGGGCTGGCTCACGCTCGAGTCCTGGGTCACACCGGAGCTCTTTGCCGAGGCGGGCGCCCTCGACGAGCAGGTGCTCGCCGCTACGCTGGGCACCGAGCGCTACCGTGAGTGCGTGCGCGAGCACCGCTCCACCTTCGTCACCCGTGACGACTTCGTCCGCATTGCCGCGCGAGGCTTCAACGCGGCGCGTCTCCCCGTGCCGTGGTACGTCTTTGCCGACGAGTCGGAGGCGGCTCCGTACCTCGGCTGCGCCGAGCTGGTGGACAGTGCCCTCGAGTGGGCGGAGGAGATCGGCCTCAAGGTCGTCTTTGCCCTGGCAATGAGCCCGGGCGCCCAGCACTCCGGCGGAGGCAACGCCCCCGACAACGCCGACCTCCACGTCGATCGCGAGAAGATCCTCGACGTGGTGTACCAGCTCTCAAAGCGCTACGCCTCCCGTGCGGGCTTCTTTGGCATGGAGCTTGCCGACGCGCCGGTGATGCAGGTCCGTCGCGGCTTCAGGCTCACGGACGGCGTGCCGGTGCACAGGCTTCGCAACTACTATCGCGAGGCGTACGAGCGCGTGCGCAGCGCCGCCGGGGACGACGTGGTCGTCATCATGCCCGATGCCGGCGCCCCCAGGGGTTGGGGCCGCTTCATGGCGCAGCGCCACTATCGAAACGTCTGGCTCGACTGCCAGCTCGACCGCCCCTCCGTCCAGGTGGACGTCTCCGGGCCCGCCGGCGTGCGACGCCTGGTCTCCGCCCACGAGCGCTACCTGCGCGACGCCCGCCACGCGGACATGCCGGTCATGGTGGGCAAGTGGTCGTCCTCGCTGCCCGTCTCCGACTCCCAGATGACGCCTGAGGGCCGCATCGCCCTCGAGCGCGTCTACACCTCCGAGCAGGTGCGCACCTACGAGAAGTGCCCCGCGTGGTTCTTCAACACCTGGAAGACCTCCGGCAAGCTCGCCGCCTGGGACGCGCGCGTGGCGCTCGCCACCTTCGAGCGCGCCCTGATCGTCTGATGGCGGGCCTTCTCAGCGTGGTGGGCACGCCGATCGGCAACCTCGAGGACGCCTCCCCGCGCGTGAGGCGGACGCTCGGCGAGGCCGACGTGGTGCTCTGCGAGGACACCCGCGTGACGGGTCGTCTCATGAGCGCGTTTGGCCTGCACGTCCGTCTTGAGCGCTGCGACGAGAACATCATGGCCGAGAAGATCGACCAGGTGCTCGGGCGTCTCGCGGCGGGGGAGCGCGTGGCCTTTGTCTCCGATGCGGGCATGCCGGGCGTGAGCGATCCCGGCCAACGACTCGTGGACGCCGCGCTCGACGCCGGGATGCGCGTCGAGGTGATTCCGGGGCCGAGCGCGGTCACCTGCGCGCTCGTGGCGTCGGGCCTGGCGAGCGAGCACTTCTTCTTCGAGGGATTCCTTCCGCGCAGGCGCGGGCCGCAGCTCGCGCGCCTGGCCGAGCTCGCTGCGGTGCCGGGCACGCTCGTGGTCTACGAGAGCCCGCGGCGCGTGGCCGAGACGCTCGCCAACGTGGCCGAGGTGTTCCCGGGGCGGCGCGTCGCGCTCGTGCGCGAGCTCACCAAGCTTCACGAGGAGGTCGTGCGCGGGATGGCGCCCGAGCTCGCGGCGCGCGTTGCCGAGCGGGACGAGGTTCGTGGCGAGTGCGTGATCGTGATCGCTGCGCCGGGTGCCGACGAGCTCGAGGCCCGCCGCGCGGCGGCTGCCGGCCCCGAGCGCACGCTCGAGGAGGAGATCGCCGACGGCCTCGCCGCGGGGGAGCCCAAGAGCGCGCTGGCCAAGCGACTCGCAAAGTCCTTCTCGCTTCCGCGCGCCGAGGTCTACGACAAGGTGGTCGCCGCCGCTCGCTAGGGTGGCGCGGTGCCCCCGAGCCCAGGTTCTTCTCGCCCGGGGCCGCCCGCTCGCAGCAACCCCCGACTTTTGCACGAGCGCTCCAGTCTCGATACTGATGCAACATTATATAATAGCTGGTAGATGCGTTGTGTCACGCTCCCTGATGAGCGAGAAGAGCGTTTTGCTCGTGCAAAAGTCGCCAGTTGCGCGTGGGGTTCTTGCGAGAAGGGCGTTTTGCTCGTGCAAAAGTCGGAAGTTGGGATGGGCGGCGAGCCCCAAAAGCGAGAACCACGGCTCGGCATGCCGCCCGGAATAGTACAATCGAGCCCGCATGCCAAGATCCGTCATGAGGAGTCGCACAATGGCAGAGAAGCCGTCCTACTTCGTCACCACCCCCATCTACTACGTCAACGCCGCCCCGCACCTGGGCACCGCCTACTGCACGCTGCTCGCGGACGTCCAGGCGCGCTTCCGTCGCGCGGCCGGCTACGACGTCAAGTTCCTGACCGGCATGGACGAGCACGGCGAGAAGGTCGCCGAGGCCGCGGCCGAGCACGGCATGACGCCGCAGGAGTGGTGCGACTCCCAGGCCCCGCTCTTCCAGGACCTCTGGAGCGAGCTCGAGGTCTCCAACGACGACTTCATCCGCACCACCGAGCCCCGCCAGCACCACGCGGTCCAGTACCTGTGGGACCGCATGCTGGAGAGCGGCTACCTCTACAAGGGCTCCTACGACGGCTGGTACTGCGTGCCGGAGGAGACCTACTTCACCGAGACCCAGGTTGAGAAGGCCGACGAGGAGCGCGGCACCAAGGGCGAGCACCTCTGCCCGGACTGCGGCCGCCCGCTCGAGCGCGTCCAGGAGGAGTCCTACTTCTTCAAGCTCTCCGCCTTCCAGGACCGTCTGCTCAAGCTCTACGACGAGCACCCCGACTTCGTGCAGCCCGACTTCCGCATGAACGAGGTCCGCAGCTTCGTCGAGGGCGGCCTCACGGACACCTCGGTCTCCCGCACGACCTTCGACTGGGGCATCAAGGTGCCCTTTGACGACAAGCACGTCACCTACGTGTGGTTTGACGCCCTGCTCAACTACATGACCGCCGTGGGCTACAGCCTGGACGACCCCGACTCCCGCGCCGAGCTCGCGCGCCGCTGGCCCGCCCAGTGCCACCTCATCGGCAAGGACATCATCCGCTTCCACTGCATCCTCTGGCCCGCCATGCTCATGGCCATCGACGAGGCCCTGCCCGAGCACGTCTTTGTCCACGGCTTCCTCACGGTGCGCAACCCCGAGACCGGCCAGGCCGAGAAGATGAGCAAGTCCCGCGGCAACGCGATCGCCCCACGCGACGTCATCAACCTGCTCGGCGTCGAGGGCTACCGCTACTACTTCATGACCGACGTCGTCCACGGCGACGACTCCGCGATCTCCTTCGAGCGCATGGAGCAGGTCTACAACGCCGACCTCGCCAACAGCTGGGGCAACCTGGTCTCCCGCGCCCTCAACATGAGCGCCAAGTACTTCGACGGCAAGACGCCGGAGCTGGCCGACGGCTGGGCACAGAAGGACGGCGTGCTCAAGGGCGTCGCCGAGGGCATCTACGACCGCTACGCGAGCCGCATGGAGGTCTTCGACTACGCCGGCGCCAAGGACGTGGTCATGGAGCTCGTCCACGCCGCCAACCACTTCATCGAGGACTCCGCGCCCTGGGCCGTGGCAAAGGACCCGGAGCGCGCCGGCGAGCTCGCGGACATCATCGTGAGCCTGCTCGAGTCTATCCGCATCAGCGCCCACCTGCTCGCGCCGTTCATGCCCGAGACCTCGGCCGAGGTCCTGCGCCGCATGTCGCTCGAGGCCGAGGCGGCCACGGACGACCTGCGCGCGGCCTGCGCCTGGGGCGGCCTCGCCGGCGGCGTTGCCGTGACCAAGGGCGACGCGCTCTTCCCGCGCCTGGATACCAAGAAGTAGGCAGGCGTGGGCGGATCCCCTCTCGCAAACCCCGGCGCCACGCGCGCCCTGCTCGAGGCCTACGGCCTTGCGACCAAGCACAGCCTTGGCCAGAACTTCCTGGTCAACAACCACGTGATCGAGAAGATCATGGACCTGGCCGAGCTTGGGCGAGAAGACCGCGTGCTCGAGGTGGGCCCCGGCATCGGCACGCTCACGCTGGCGCTTCTCGCCGACGCCGGCCACGTGGTCTCCGTCGAGATGGACCGCGAGCTCGAGCCCGTGCTCTCCGCGCATGCCGCGGCGCACCCGAGCTTCTCGTTCATCATGGGCGATGCCCTGCGCGTGACGCCCGAGGAGATCTCCGAGGCCGTGGGCGGCGAGCCTGACGTCCTTGTCGCCAACCTGCCCTACAACGTGGCCGCCACGGTGATCCTGCGCTACCTGCAGGAGGTGCCGAGCCTGCGTCGCCTCGTGGTGATGGTGCAGGCCGAGGTGGCAGACCGCATCTGCGCGGGTCCCGGCAACCGCACCTACGGCGCCTACACGGCCAAGCTCGCGCTTCTCGCCCGCGTGACCGGGCGCTTTGAGGTGGGGCCGGGCAACTTCATGCCGCCCCCGCACGTGGACTCCGCCGTGGTGCGCATCGACCGCGCGCCGCTCGTGGACGTCGCACGCGTGGCAGAGGTGTCCGCCGTGATCGACGCCGCGTTCGCGCAGCGCCGCAAGACCATCCGCAACTCCATGTCCGCCTCCGGCTTCTCGCGCGACGCCCTGGACGCCGCCTTTGCCGAGACGGGCATCCAGCCCACCTGCCGTGCGGAGACCCTCGCGCCGGCAGACTTCGTGCGCCTTGCCGGCGCGCTCTCAGAGATCGCTTCCAACTAAGGAGAGAACCCATGTCCGAAGAACAGATTGCCCTTGACGACCTCATGCTCACCGACGGTGAGCTCTTCCACGACCGCAAGGGCGCGGTCTGCGACTGGCCCCGCCCGCTCGCGCCGCTCGCGGACACCCATGGCCACCTCACGAGCTTCCGTGCCCACGACCCCGCGATGGCGCTCGTGCGCGCGGCGCTCGCCGGCGTGCGCCTGCTCGTCATACCGGTGGACCCGGTGAGCGACGTTCCTCGCAAGTGGGAGACCGTGGGTGCGTTCAACTCCTGGCTCGAGGGGCAGATCGACCTCGCGCGCGTGTGCCTGCTCGAGGCACGCGAGATGGGCCTCGTGCCGCCCGTCTTCGAGGGCTATGACGCGCCCGAGCTCCTGGACAACGTGCGCATCGTCGCCGGCGTTCACCCCTACGGATCGGCCGAGGTGGACGACGCCGCGATCGAGCGCCTGCGCGAGCTGCTCGCCAGCCCGCGCGCCGTGGGCGTGGGCGAGTTCGGCCTGGACTACGGCCCCTACAATAAGGTCGCCCCGGACGTGCAGGAGGCTGCGTTCCGTCGCCAGCTGCGCGTGGCCCACGAGCTCAACCTGCCCGTCGAGCTGCACATCCGTGACGCTGCCGTGGACGTGCGCGCCAACGCGCACCGTCTGGCCGCCCAGGTCCTGCGCGAGGAGGGCGTGCCCGGGTCGGGCTGCGACCTGCACTGCTTCACCTCGGACCTCAAGGTGATGGAGGACTTCACGCGCCTGGGCTGCCACGTTGCCTTTGGCGGCGCCGTCACCTTCACCCGCTCGGACGACATCCGCGAGGCGGCCACGTACTGCCCCGAGCGCTACCTGCTCACCGAGACCGACAGCCCCTACATGGCGCCCGTGCCCCTGCGCGGCGAGGAGTGCGAGCCGGCCATGGTGGCCTTCACGGCCGCCCGCATCGCCGACGTTCGCGAGGAAGCGGGTCGCAGTGGCCGCCAGTCCACCTACGATGCCCTCTGGAAGAACGCCTGCACCTTCTTCGGGCTGTAGCGCATGGAAAGCGCGATGCTCGCCTGGCTGGCCGTTGTGCTTCTCGCCGTTCTGGCGTGCGTCATCGTCATGGTCGGGATGTTTGCGACCGCATGGCGGCGCACGCTGGCGCAGGTCGAGGCATCGGGGCTGCGTTATCGCATGCGGTGCGAGTCGTGCGGCCATGAGTTCAGCCTCTCGCCGCGCGAGTTCGCGCGCATCGGGATGCGCCGCTCCCGCTCTGCCACAAGGACGCGCGTCGAGGGCCCGATGCTGGTGAACGAGCCGCACTACCGCTACGTCGCCAAGCGCTTCGTCTGCCCCGCGTGCGGCGAGAAGGTCTGGTGCGAGAACCTCAACGCCAACGAGGCCCGGGACGCGGTCAACCCGATCGCGCTGCGCAACTTCGGCCTTGCGCTCGCGGTCCTCGTGGTGATCGGCTTCGCCGTGCGCGCCGTGCTCGCCTAGCGCGGGCGGCAGGTGACGCGCGCATAGAGTGACGGGCGCACGTACTGCTCGCCAAACGACTGGCCTGCGAGAAGGGCGATGAGCAGCTGGTCCACCGCCTCGGAGACGCGTCGTCGCGCCCATCCCATCCGCGGGCAGCAGGCCATGCGCGGCAGGAGGTCGGCGTCGCCTATCGCGAGGCCGCCCAGCCAGGCAAGCCCGCGCGCCTCGCAGCGCTCCCGGAGGGCGGCGAGGGCGTCCGCGGCGGCGTCCTGGTCATCGTCGGCGCACATCAGGACGTATACGCGCGTTCCCGCGGCCGCGCTGCCGAGGAGCTCTCCGTCGGCGCCCGGCGCGACCGTCCGCGCGGCGAGGGCGAGAAGGACCGTGTCGCAGCCGGTGACGTCTGCCCCGGGGCGCGCCCTCACGATCTCCGGCGCCTCCGTCTTTGCGAGCCATGCGTAGACCGGCAGAGCCTCGGCCGCGTCGTCGAGCAGTGCCGAGGTCTGCGCCGAGGCCGGCGCCTCGACGAGCGCGACCCGCGCGGGGTTCTGGTGCGACGCTCTGTTTTCCAACGCTGTCATGGTCCTCGGCTTCGGGCGGTCGTGGGGGATAGTGCCTGCGCGGCTCCATTGTGCTCCATTCGGCGCGATGCCGAGAGGGGCAATTCCCGGAGGGGCGGGACGGGGCGACCCGGAAGAGCAGCCTCCCGGGCTCGGGTTCCGGCCCCGACCCACACGACCCAGAACCGTTCCGCGTCGCGCGGCCCCTTCCGCCGCGCATGCTAGACTGCGCGCATCGTCTCCCTTCGACTGCCAGAGGGGGTGGTGCCCGTTCCGCTCTTTTCCACCGTCAGCCGGGCTGTCTCCGACTCGCTCGGGGAGGTCCTCTGGCCGACCCGCTGCGTTGCCTGCGACCAGCCGGGCGAGCTGCTCTGTGAGGAGTGTCGAGCGGCCCTGCCCTGGATCGAGCAGCGCCTCGCGTGTCCGAGCTGCGGCGCGCCGTACGGGTTTCTCACCTGCACGGAATGCGACGGGGCCTGGGCTCCGCGGGCGACGGTCTCGGCGCTCGGGTTCCATGGGGCGCCGGCGCGGATGGTGACCTGCCTCAAGGACGCCCACGAGCTGCGCCTTGCGCCCGTGATCGCCGCTGCCATGGCTGTTGCGCTCGAGGAGGCCTCCGTCTGGCCCGGCCGCGACGGCGCCCCGCGCTTCTCGCGCGCGGACGTCGACGCCCTGTGCTTTGTCCCGGCCACGGCCGAGGCGTACGCACGGCGCGGGTACGACCACATGGAGCTCGTGTCGTGGGAGCTCTCTCGCGAGCTCCGCCTGCCGCTCGCCGACGTCCTCCGGAGGGGGAGGGCGAGGGACCAGCGCGAGCTTGGCCGAGACGAGCGAGCGAAGAACCTCTCGGGCACCATGTGCGCCCTCGACGACCTCACGGGTGCCCGCCTGCTCCTCGTCGACGACGTGGCGACGACCGGCGCGTCGCTCGCCGAGGGGGCGCGTGCGCTCGCCGCCCGCGGCGCGGCGTCGGTGACGGCCTGCACGCTCGCCCGCGTCTGGTGACGCCGGGCATGATGGCCTGGAGGACGGCGGGGGCGCATATGGCCCGTTCGTCGAGCTTGGTCGGTACGTCGAGAAAATCGTCCGAGAGGCAGGTATACTTGAGTGCGTCTCAACCCAGGTCTGTGGTTGCGGCTGGCTCCGGCTCCGCCGCCGCCGGCCAAGTCCAGGCCAGACGAGGGCAAAGGGATCCACGTAAGCTCGGGCGTGCGCGCCCGTGCGATCATGGCTCGTCCTAGAGGTAAGTCGCACCGCCCGTCATACTCATGAGGCATACGGCCTCGCGGGCGAGAGGGGCAAGAGTGGAGGCGCCGCGGCGCCGCAAGCGACGTCCCCGGTGTGCGGGTGTGGGGTCAAAGACCAGGTCAGCTGGGTGAGACGACGAAGGCGAGAGACAGGGGTTTTCTTATGAGGCGTCACCGCATCTGCGCAATCGCCGCCGCCGCGACGGTCGCCGTCGTGCTCGGGGGCTGCTCGATCGGCCAGGTCGACCTTGATGACTACGTTGCCAGCCTTCCCTCGGTGGAGGAGGCCCGGGCACAGCGGAACGAGGGCATGACCCCCGTCGTTTCCGGCTCCGCGCTCCGGGAGGAGGGAAAGCTCGTCGTGGGCATCCCCGTCGCTCAGACGGTGCCCTTCTCGACCGTCTCCGACGAGGGCGAGCGCGTGGGCCTGAGCGTGAACATGGCCCATGCCCTTGCAGACGAGCTCGGCATCCCCTCCGTCTCCTTCGTTACCGTGGGCGACGCGGAGTCTGCCCTTGCGGACGCCTGCGACGTCGTGATCGGCGTGGAGCCCGATGGCGTGACGGATGCCACGGTGCTCGGGCCCTTCGCACAGAGCGCGACGGGCGTCTTCGTGCGCGGCGAGGTCTCCGCACCCATCGACGCCTCGGCCCTGCGCGGCGCCTCCCTCGGCATCCAGGAGGGGTCTGTCTCGGCGGCCGCGCTCTCCAACTACGAGCTCAACGCCAGCCGCGTTGGCTTCACGAGCCTCAACGAGGCGTTCGACGCGCTCGAGTCCGGTGCGGTGGACTACGTGGTCTGCGACGCCTACTCCGGCGCCTACCTCGCCGCCGCCTATGCCGACATCTCCCTTGCCGGCACGCTCGGCGACCCCACGGTCGTGGGAGTGGCCGTTGCCAACCCCGAGCTCGTGGATGCCGTGCAGGCAGCGCTCGAGACGATCCAGACGAGCGGCCTCGGCGCCGTTGCCCGCGCGAGCTGGGTCGGCGACTTCCCCGAGCTCACCACGGACCTCTGCGTCACGGGTCTCGTCGAGCGCGTCGAGGAGCCGGAGTCTGACGGCGACGCCGAGGACGCCGAGGAGGGCGGCGATGCCGAGGAGGGCGGCGACGCCGAGGCCGATGGCGAGGCGTCGCAGACGGATGCCGACGAATCGACGTCCGACGGTTCCGACTCGGGGACCGGTGACGAGGGCTCGACCTCTGGAGACGTCGCATAACGTCTGCCGAGTAGGTTCGTCCGCTCGGGCCCCGTTGTGATGCAAGGCCGCCCGAGTGGGTATGAGTGTCCTAGGGCGCGGCTTTTGTCGCGTCGAGAAGCGCACCGCAACGCGGTGGCGCGCCTCAACCGTAAGGAGGTTCGCATGGTGGACATCAAGATCTCGGGTCGCAAGGTCAGCGTTTCTGACTCGCTGCGCGAGCACGTGGAGGAGAAGATCTCCGACGCCCTCAAGGTGTTCGACATCAAGCCCATGACCTGCGACGTGGTCCTGCGCGTGGACAAGAACCCCTCCAATCCCGAGCGCAAGGCCTGCGAGGTCACCGTCTTCGTACGCGACAACGTGGTGCGCGTGGTCGCCAGCTCGGACGACATGTACGTCGCCATCGACGAGGCGGCCGACAAGGTCACCCGCCAGCTCCGCAAGTACAAGACCCGCATCATCGACCGCCGTCAGCGCATGCAGCAGGCGAAGGGCGGAACCGTCACCCAGGAGGACCTGGCGGCCCTCATCGAGCCCGGTCCCGACGAGACCGAGGACGACCAGCTCGTTCGCGAGAAGTACGTCGACCTCGTCCCCATGACCGAGGAGGAGGCTCTCGTCCAGACCGATCTCATCGGCCACGACTTCTACGTCTTCACAAATGCAACAACTGGACTTGTCAACGTCATCTATCACCGCAAGAATGGCGGGTATGGCATCATCAAGCCCAAGATAGAGGAAGAGAATGAGCAGTAGCCAGGATATCGAGAACAACGAGACCACCGGCGCCCAAGACGAAGTGGGCGCCTCCAATGCCCAGGCGTCGCAGGAGGCTGCGCGCCTGGGCCGCGCTTATCACAGAAAGTCAAACGTCAGGCTGATCGTGGACTCCTGCGCGGACTTCGCGCCGGAGGTCGCCGACGCCCTCGGGGTCGAGGTCGTCGAGTTCACCTACGTGATGGGGGGCAGGGAGTATCCTGACGACCTCTGGAAGACCATGACCCCCAAGGAGTTCTACGACCGCATGCGCGCGGGGGAGTATGCCACCACCTCGGCGGTGACGCCCGGCCGCTACCTCGAGGTCTTCGAGCGCGCGGCGCAGGAGGGGACCCCGACGGTCTATCTCGCCTTCACGCGCGGCCTCTCCTCGAGCGTCGACGCCGCCCGCCAGGCTGCCGACATGATTCGAGAGAGCCACCCGGACTTCGAGATCTACGTCGTGGACAACGTCTGCCCGTCCGCCGCGGCCGAGCTTCTCGCCATCGAGGCGGTCCATCAGGCCGCGAGCGGGCTTACCGCAAAGGAGCTCGTCGCCTGGGCCGAGGAGGCTCGCTACTACATCCACGGTTACTTCACGCTGGACTCCTTCGACGCCCTCGCCCGAGGCGGGCGCATCCCGCCGGCGGCGGCCACCGTGGGCGGCAAGCTCGACATCAAGCCCGAGCTCTCCTACGACACCAACGGCGCCCTCACGCTGCGCGGCATGTGCCGCGGCCGCAAGAAGGCCCTGCGCGCGATCATCGCCGACTTCAAGGCAAACTACCTCGGCGCCGAGGGCGGGGACGAGAAGCTCCCCATGGCCATCGTCTCCTCCGACGCCGAGAAGGACGCCCGCTGGATAGCCGATCAGGTGCGCCGCGAGCCCGGCTGCGAGGACGTGCCGATCATCTACAGCTCGGTGGGCCCGGTCATCGGCGCCCACGTGGGCCCCGGCATGGTCGCCCTGCTCTTCTGGGGCAAGGACCGCCGTGAGAGCCTCTCGTTCACCGACCGCATCGCCCGCAAGGTCCGCGGCCAGTAGCGTGACAGAGGGGTCGTAGCCGACTGTCACGTTGATCTGTGACAAACGGCTCCGACCCCTTTGTCACGACCCCTTTGTCACGCGCAAGAAAGGAACCAACTTGCAGATCAAGAACGTAGCCTTCATCGGTACCGGCATCATGGGCGCGCGCATCGCGGGCCATCTCATGGATGCCGGCTATGACCTCACCGTGTACAACCGCACGCGCGAGAAGGCAGAGGCCCTTCTCGCCAAGGGCGCCCACTGGGCGGAGAGCCCCGCCGCGGCAGCCGCTCACGCCGACGTCGTCTTCACGATGGTGGGCTATCCCACGGACGTGGAGGACGTCTACCTCTCCACCGACGGCCTCATCCGCGCGGCCAAGAAGGGCGCCTGGCTCATCGACCTCACCACGAGCTCCCCGCAGCTTGCGCGCGACATCCACGACGCCGCCGAGGTCGAGGACAAGCACGCCTTCGACTGCCCGGTCACGGGCGGCGAGCAGGGCGCGATCGACGGCACCCTCACGCTGATCATCGGCGCGGCCGAGAAGGACGTGGAGCCGGTCATGCCTCTGCTCGAGTGCTTCTCGTCCAGGCGCTTCTTCTTCGACCAGCCGGGCGGCGGCCAGACGGCCAAGCTCTGCAACCAGGTGAGCCTCGCCTCCTGCATGGTGGGCTACGCCGACGCCCTGGCCCTCGCCGAGCAGTCGGGCATCGACGCCGAGAAGGTCCTCGAGGTCATGGCGTCCGGCACCGGCGGCTCCGGCGCGTCCAAGACCCTCGCCCCCAAGTCGCTCGCCGGCGACTACAAGCCGGGCTTCCTCGCCGAGCACCTGCGCAAGGACATTGCCCTCGCGCTCCAGCGCTCCGAGGACCTTGACATCACGCTCCCCGGCGCCGAGACCGCGTTCACCCTCTTCGACATGCTCTGCCAGATCGGCGGCTCCCGCATGGGCACCCAGGCCCTCACGCTTCTCTACCAGGAGGAGGGCACCTGCGCCGCCGCCGGCCTCGACTGGTCTCTGCTCGAGCAGGGCGACGAGGACGGCGAGGGCTGCGGCTGCGACCACGACCACGACCACGAGTGCGGCTGTGGTCACGACCACGACCACGGCGACCATGAGTGCTGCGGCGGTCACGGCCACCACCACGAGGACGGGCACGAGTGCCACTGCCACGATCACGAGGGGCGCGCCTAGTGTTCGGGAGCTTTGAGAGCGCGATCCTCGCGCTGGTGTTCTTCCTCTTTGGCATCTTTGCCGGTGTCGGCCTGGGCGAGCGCCTGGTCACGAGGTGCGTGACCAAGAAGGAGTATCTGATCGCCAACGTTGCCACGCTGCTCGTTGGGGCGGTCGTCTCCGCGGTCGTGATGATCACCCCGTACCCGATGTTCGTGACCCTCGTGATCGGCGTCATCGGGGGTACGATCGCCGGCCTCAAGATGGGGTTCGGCGAGTCCGTTGGCCCGTGGAAGGCCCATGACAGGTACTTTCGCGTCAACAAGGATCAGCTGCGCCGCTCCGAGACGAGCGAGCGGGCAGAGGCGGTGCGCCGCGCCCGCAGGGACGGAACGCCCGAGCCCGAGCTCATGAGCGTGGTGGACGACAAACCCGACAAGAACGAATAAAAAAGGACTGTCCCTTTTCGCGCGGGAGTGCGTTAATAGGGGACTGCGCCCTTTATTCACGCAGCAGGAGATGCATGAACACGAACGACAACCCGCAGAGCTCCATCGCGGTGCTCATAGACTTTGAGAACCTCGCCCTGGGCACCGGGCGCCGCAAGCGCAACGGCCACCAGGAGCCGGGCCCGCTTCCCGACGTCAAGCTCATCCTCGAGCGCCTCGTCGACAAGGGCCGCATCACCGCCAAGCGCGCCTACTGCGACTGGCAGCGCTTCGAGACGGCGGTCACGCCCCTGCACGAGCTGGGAATCGAGCTCATAGAGATCCCGGACCGCGCCTACACCGGCAAGAACTCCGCCGACATCCGCCTGGCGGTGGACGCGATGGAGATCTGCCTCACCAAGGACCACATAGACACCTTTGCCATCCTCTCCGGCGACTCGGACTTCTCGCCGCTCGTCTCCAAGCTCAAGGAGTTTGGCAAGACGGTCATCGGCGTGGGCATGAAGGACGCCACCAGCTCGCTGCTCACCGAGGTCTGCGACGAGTTCATCTTCTACGAGGACATCACGCGCGGCCCGGGCATCCCGGACTTCCAGGGCAAGGTGCCCAAGGACAAGCAGGACTGCTACCAGCTTCTCTTTGAGACGATCGACGCCCTGCAGCGCGAGAGCGACAGCTTCATCCTGGCCTCGCGCCTCAAGGACACGATGAAGCGCAAGCGCCCGCAGTTCTCCGAGTCCAGCTACGGGTATCGCTCGTTCACGGCGCTCCTCAGGGAGGCGTCCAAGCTCGGCTTCATAGAGATCCACCAGGACCCCAAGAGCGGCACGGCCGTGGTCGACGGGTTCTGCGAGTAGGGAAGAAAGGAACAGAAACCATGGCGGATACCAACGACGCGCAGATCGCGGGTCTTGTCGAGGAGCTCTCCGGCGCGAGCAGGCGCAGGCGTCAGGAGGTCGCGCACCTGCTCGCCCTCGCTGCGAAGGCGCACCCCGACATGATGCTCCCGTACGTCGACTCCCTCGTCGACGCCCTCTATCGCCCGGAGGCGCAGACGCGCTGGGAGGTGCTGGACGCCCTCTCCGCCGTGGCCGACGTGAGTGCGGACGCGGTCGCGGGCGCCTATGACGGCGCCGAGGCCTCGCTGTTTGACGACGGGTCCGCCACGGTCCGTCTCGCCGCCTTCGTCTTCCTGTGCCGTCTTGCCGCGAGCTCCCCGGAGCGCTCCGACCTGGTGTGGCCGCTTCTCGACGAGGCCATCCAGTGCTATCACGGAGACGCCGAGTACCGCGACATGCTCGCCGCGCTCATCGGCCTCGCCCGCGGGTCCGCCTCGGACGCCACGCGCAAGGCGCTCGCCGGTCGCGTAACCTTTGACGCGGAGAACGGCGCCGGATACATCAAGACCTTCTCGGCCGAGATTCTTCAAGCTCTCGAGTAGGTTTGTGTGCGGTTAGCAAATTTGCCATCACGGAACTAGAATCAAGCTGATTTGCCCTAGACGAACGAAAGGGAGAGAAGTGAGCGAGAAGAACGAGGAGCTCGACGCCGTGCAGGACATGAGCGGCAAGGAGCCTGAGCTGGCTGAGCAGGCCGAGACCGTCGAGCAGGCCGTCGAGGCCGCGGAGGCTGAGCTCGAGAAGGCCACGGAGGCCGAGGACGAGAAGGCTGAGCCCGAGGCAAAGGCAGAGCCCGAGAAGGCCGAGCCCGAGGCCGAGAAGCCCGCGAAGGCCGAGGCCGAGAAGCCCGCGAAGCCCGAGCCCGCGAAGCCCGAGCCCAAGAAGCAGCCCAAGCCCGAGCAGCCCAAGCCCGAGCCCGCCAAGCAGGCTGACGTCCCCGAGAAGGCCTCCCGTGGGATCTCTGCCACCGTGTGCGTGCTGATCGCCGTCGTCGCGCTCGCCGTGGGCGTTGCCCTCGGCCACTTCTTCATGGGCGGCTCGGGCTCCAGCATCTCCCTCAACGGCCGCACCACGCTCTCCGAGAGCGAGCTCGACAGCGCCATCGCCACCTACACCTTTGACGGCGCCTCCCACAAGATCACCGCCCGCGACGTGCTGACCTTTGGCGGCACCGAGCTCGCGGCCAACGAGGACGGCACCTACAGCGTCCCGGGCGCGCAGTCCATCCTCAACTACGCCCAGACGCAGATCATGCTCGATGACGCCGCCAACCGTGGCATCACCGCGACCGATGACGACATCAACGAGCTCATCGCCTCCTCCTACGGCTCCGACGTCGACCTTGCGACCTTTGCCTCCAGCACGGGAATGACCGAGGACGCCGCCCGCGAGATGTTTGAGTACTGGGTGATCATCAGCAAGCTCGGCGAGGACGTTGCCGGCGGCGCCCTGCCCGAGGCTCCCGTGGAGCCCACCGCCCCCGAGGAGGGCGAGGAGGAGACCCCGACCGCCGAGTACGCCGAGTACATCATCGGCCTCGTGGGCGACGAGTGGGACGCCGACGCCAACACCTGGGCAAGCTCCGACGGCGACTACTACGCGACCCTCTCCAGCTACGAGATCTCCAACGACTCCGCGACCTACGCCGCCGCCAGCGCGGCCTACAGCGTGGCCTACACCAAGTACCAGGAGGCCTATAACGCCGCCGCCGAGGAGCAGAACGCCTACACCACGGACCTCTTCTCCAGGGCGGACATCCAGATCGGGACGCTCCTGAGCTAGCATGCGCGTCGCCATCAGCCACTGTCTGCTTGGGGCCCCCGTTCGCTATGACGGGGGCTCCAAGCCCGTTTCCGAGGTCATGGAGCTTGCCGAGAAGGTCGAGGTCGTGCGCGTCTGTCCCGAGACCGCCGCGGGGCTCCCGGTTCCGAGGCCGCCGGCCGAGCAGCGAGACGGTCGCGTGTTCCTCGCCGACGGGCGTGACGTGACCGCTGAGTTTGCCGCGGGTGCGGACCGCTGCCTGGGGGCGGTGCGCCGCCTGCCGGTCTCGTTGGCCGTGCTCAAGGCAAAGAGCCCCTCCTGCGGCGTCGGTCTCGTCTACGATGGGACGTATACCGGAAGGCTCGTTTCGGGCCAGGGCGTGTTTGCCGAGCGGCTCGAGAGGGAGGGGATCTGCGTGGTCACCGAGGACACCGTGCGGGAGTGCAAGCCGAGCGTGGAGCATCCCGTTGCCATCGTGCTGGGAAGCGGCCTGGGGCACCTGGGGAGCCTCGTGCGCCCGGTGCGCCGCATCGACTACCGTGACATCGACGGCTTCCCCCTCTCGGCGCGTCCCGTGGCAGGACACAGCTTTGAGGCCACGGTCGGCACGATCGACGACGTCCCCGTGGTCGTCTATCCGGGCCGCATCCACCTCTACCAGGGCTACTCGGCCGCCGAGGTGACCGCGCTCGTGCGTCACGCGCATCACCTGGGCTGCCGCGACATCGTCTTTGCCTGCGCCACGGGCGCGGTCCCGGGCAACGCGGGCGTTGGCCTCGGCATCCTCACCGACCAGATTAACCTCACCGGACGCAACCCGCTCGCCGAGTGGGACGGCCTGCGCGACGTCGAGAGCCCGTTCGTGGACATGAACGAGGCGTACTCGCCCTACCTGCGAACGCTTGCCCGCGGCGTGGCGGACGACCTCGGCATCCACGTGGAGGAGGGCGTCTACGCGGGCGTGCTCGGCCCGTGCTTCGAGACGCCCGCCGAGGTGGCCGCCCTGCGCACGCTCGGCGTGTCCTACGTGGGCATGTCCACGGTGCTCGAGGTGATCATGGCGCGGGCGCTCGGCATGAACGTGCTGGGCCTCACGCTCGCCGCAAACGAGTCCGGCGCCCCGGCGGTCTCCCACGAGACGGTTCTCGCGGAGGCCGAGAAGCGCGCGGAGGACTTCGAGGCGCTGGTGCGCGGCGTGTTGCGCCTGCTGTAGCGAGGCTCTTCTCGCCGAACGCCGGGTGCCGGCCGTGGCGACGGGAGGAGCGAGAAAATCGCGCTTGCGCGGGTGTCTCGTTTCCCGTATAGTGGGATGTCGCTGATACGCCAGCTTAGCTCAGTTGGTAGAGCACCGCTCTCGTAAAGCGGGGGTCACCAGTTCGAGTCTGGTAGCTGGCTCCAGCCAAACGAACGAGCCGTCGGGTTTCTCGCCCGGCGGCTCTTTTGCGCTCTGGGCCTTTCTGCCGCCTCTGCGAGGGGCTGCACCATTCTGTGTTGAGATGACACTCCTTGGGCCAGAGGTGGTCTGCATGGGGGATTACCAGTGGCTTCAAGTTGGGCGCACTAATGTAAGCGCTTTGTAAGGGACGGCGACCGGAGGGGTGAGATAGTCCTTTTCGCGCTTGCAACGTGCGCATTTACGCTATCCTTATCGAGCGTTTACAAAGCTGTGACAATTGGCCGCACCCCGAGCGGCCACGAAGGAAGCGAGTGCGCCCTTGATTAGCTTTGAGCAGTTTCTCGGCGTGTTGTCGAGCAATCCCTTTCTGATCATCGTCATGATCCTCGTCATGGGCACCATTTTCGTCAACGGTGCCACGGACGCAGCCAATGCAATCGCCGAGCCCGTCGGAACCCGTTCGATCGACGTTGACTCGGCGATTCTCATGTCCGTCGTCTGCAACTTCGTTGGCCTGGTGGCCATGTCGTTCATCTCCACCGCCGTTGCGGACACCATCTCCGGCATGGTTGACTTTGGCGGCGACTCGCACGCAGCGCTCATCGCACTGGCGGCGGCCACGGTGGGTATCGTGGCCTGGGGCCTTGGCGCCTGGGCCTTTGGCATCCCCACCTCCGAGAGCCACGCCCTTATCGCCGGCCTCACGGGCGCGGCGCTCGCCGTCTCCGGCGGCCTCGGCGGCGTGAACATGGGCGAGTGGATCAAGGTCGTCTACGGCCTCGTGCTCTCCACGGTGCTGGGTTTCCTGGCCGGCTGGATCATCTCCAAGATCATCCCCATCGCCTGTCGCAACGCAGACCGCCGCACCGCCAACAACTTCTTTGGTCGCATGCAGGTGCTCGGCGCCGCCGGCGTGGCGCTCATGCACGGCGCCCAGGACGGGCAGAAGTTCATGTCCACGGCCATGCTCGCCATCGCGCTCTCGCTCAACATGACGGTGGGGGAGATGGGCGGCTTCCCGCTGTGGATCATGGTGCTCTGCGCGGCCGTCATGGCCATCGGCACCGCCGTCGGCGGCAAGAAGATCATCAAGAAGGTGGGCATGGAGATGGTGCGCCTGGACAAGTACCAGGGCTTTGCCGCCTCCGTCTCCGCCACGGCGTCGCTTCTCATCGCAACGCTGACGGGCCTTCCCGTCTCCACCACGCACACCAAGACCGCCGCGATCATGGGCGCCGGCGCCGCCAAGGACCCCAAGTCCGTCAACTGGGGCGTCGCCAAGGAGATGGTCCTCACCTGGGTCTTCACGTTCCCCGGCTGCGGCATCATCGGTTACCTGCTCGCCAAGCTCTTCCTGGTCATGTTCTAGTCCTGCGCCCCGCGCCCGACCGCACGTCCTTCTCGCCAGCTCATACGTAAAGGAGTCCACATGCCCCGCATCAAGAAGGAAGACGAGTTCTACACCATGCTCAAGGAGTTCGCCTCGCTCATCACCGAGTCGGCGGACGAGTACAACAAGATCATCTGCGGCTTCCCCAACTCGATGAGCTCCATCCCCCAGATGAAGGTCTACGAGTCCACGGCAGACGAGCGCGTCAAGGCCATCATGGCCAAGCTCTACACCTCCTTCATCACGCCGATCGACCGCGAGGACATCTCCAACCTGGCCCTGGCCATGGACGACGTGGTCGACTCCATGTACGGCGTGGCGGTGCGCCTGGACCTCTTCAACATGAGCGACCTGCGCATCGAGGCCAAGCAGATCTCCGAGCTCACGGTCCACGCCGTCCACGAGATGCAGGAGATGATCGATCACCTGCCCGACTACAAGAAGGACCGCGTGGTGCTCGAGAAGGCCATCGAGATCGGCACCGTGGAGGACGAGGGCGACACCGTCTACCAGAAGGCGCTGCGCCGCCTCTTCTCCGACGAGGAGGACGCGAGCGGCAAGTACGCGGTCACCTGGCTGCGCATCTTCGACCGCATGGAGCTCTGCCTCGACGCGTGCGACCGCGTCTCCGGCATCGTGCGCGACATCATCATGAAGGACGCGTAGCGAGAAGAACGTCTCGCTCGAGGGGCCGCCCCCGGCAGCCTCCCGGCTTTCACGCAGGACTGCGCTTCGCGGAAGATCCTGCTTAGAAAGCCGGGAGGCTGCCGGGGGCGGCTCGCGTCGGCGGGTTCTCTTACCGGGAAACGGGGGTTATAGGACAAAAAGTGTGCTTTTCAGTCTAGCCAGAAGGGGTACGGGTCCTTGTGGTGGAGATCCTCCCAGACGACCCGGTCGCCCCACTCCGGGCCCCCGTCGTCGCGCTTGGGCCCCGCCGAGTAGGTCCTGTAG
>CASEHX010000019.1 GCA_949287905.1 uncultured Olsenella sp. | reverse complement strand
CGCGGTCCGGGCGCAGGCGCGACGCGGCGCCGCCCAGGCTCTGCCCCTCAGCGCGGGTAGCGCTCGAGCAGGCGGGCCCCCACGTTCGCCGGGACCAGCGTGCTCACGTCGGAGCCCATCGAGGCGATCTCGCGCACGATGGACGATGAGACGTAGCCGTACTGCGGGTTGGACATGACGAACACGCTCTCCAGGTCAGGGCAGAGGTGGCTGTTGAGGTCCGCCTGCTGAAGCTCGTACTCGAAGTCCGTCATGGCTCGCAGGCCCTTGACCACGCCGCCCGCGCCGAGCTCCTTGGCAAAGTTGACGAGAAGCCCCGTGAAGGGCGCGACCTCGATGTCCTGCGGCAGACCCTCACAGACGATGGCCTCGCGGATCATCTCCACCCGCTCCTCGAGCGAGAAGGTCGTGCCGCGCCCGTGCTTGTTCACGGACGCCGCAACGGCGACGGTGACCCTCGGGAAGAGGCGCCTCGTGCGCCGGATGACGTCCATGTGCCCGAGCGTGACCGGGTCAAAGGTGCCCGGGACCACAACGTGGGTGATGATGTTCTCGCTCATTGCCCGTCCTTCTCCCCGCCGCGCACGGACAGCAGGTCCACGGCGGTGATTCCATGCTTCTTTGACCTCACGAGCTCAAGGCGTCCCGAGGAGAGCCCCGGGGAGTCCGAGGCGTGCTCGTAGACTACCACGGCGTCCGGGGCGAGCTGGCCGGAATTCGCGAGGTCCTCCACGAGCCCAGAGACGCGCTCGGCGTCAAACGCGTACGGCGGGTCGAGAAACACGACGTGGAAGGGGGCGCCCGGCAGCCCGCGCGCGGCGAGCGAGAACACGTCTCCCCCCAGGACGTCGAGCTCCTGCCTCTGCGCGCCCAGGGCCTGGGCGCTGCGCCTGAGCCGGGCCACGGCGCCGCGGTCGCGATCGACGAAGGTCGCGTGCGCCGCCCCGCGCGAGAGCAGCTCCAGCCCCATCGCGCCGGAGCCCGCAAAGGCGTCGAGCACCGACTCCCCGGAGAGGTCGAGCCCGCGGGCCGAGAGGATCATCGAGGCCATGCTCTCGCGCATCCGGTCCGTCGTGGGCCGCGTCACGCCGCGACCCTCGGGCGCCTCGATCTGGCGTCCCCGCCACTTTCCGCCAACGATCCTCATGACGACCTCTCCAGCTCCTCGAAATAGGCACCAAACCTGTCGCGCACCTCGAGCGCGAGGGCCCGGTGCACGGGCGAGACGAGCCTCGGGTCAGCCTCGGCCAGCTCGCGGGCGTCCTCGTGGGCCCACTCCACCAGGTCGCGGTCCCCCTCGAGGTCAGAGATCTCGAGCGAGACCCCGCCGCTCTGACGATACCCCAGAACCTCTCCCTCGTGGCGCAGGCGCAGGTCGAGCTCCGCGAGCTCAAAGCCGTCCGAGGTGGCCTCGAGGGCGTCCAGGCGCTCGCGCGCGGGCGTGCCCCGCCGGGCCCCGCAGCAGAGGAAGACCGTGCCCGCCGCATCCCCGCGCCCCACGCGACCGCGCAGCTGGTGCAGGGTCGCCAGGCCAAAGCGGTCGGCGTCGAGCACGACCATCACCGTGGCGTTGGGCACGTCCACGCCCACCTCCACGACCGTCGTGGTCACGAGGACCCGCGTCCTCCCGGAGCGGAAGCGCTCCATGGCGAGGTCCTTCTCGGCGGCGGACATCCTGCCGTGAACGAGGTCGCAGGGAAGGTCCGGGAAGACCTGGGTGCGCAGCTCCTCGAGGGTGGAGACGGCCGAGCGCAGGCGCCCCTTGGAGACGCGCAGCCCCTCGGGCACGTCATCGAGCGCCGAGCCGTCGTCGGAGTCGTCGACCAGGGGGCAGACGACGTAGGCCTGGTGCCCCGCCGCCGCGGCGTCGCGAATGGCGCCCCAGGCGAGGTCGAGGCTGTCGGGCGGTATGACCCGCGTGGTCATGCCCGCCCCGGCGCGCGGGCGGCGGCGGATGCGAGAGAGGTCGACGTCGCCGTAGATCGAGAGGGCGAGCGTGCGCGGGATGGGCGTCGCCGTCATGGCGAGAAGGTCCGCCCCGGCGCCCTTGCGGCGCAGCGCGGCGCGCTGGTCCACGCCAAAGCGATGCTGCTCGTCTATCACCACGAGCGAGAGCGCGGAGAACTCCAGCGCCTCGGAGAGGAGCGCCGTCGTGCCAAAGACCACGGTGACCCTGCCGTCGCGCGCGGCCGTCTCCGTCTTGGAGCGCTCGTCAGCGGGCGTTGCGCCGGTGACGAGCGCCCAGCTCACGCGTGCGGCGTCGAGCACGGGGCCGAGCTTGTCGGCGTACTGGCGGGCCAGGACGGAGGTGGGCGCCATGACGGCGGCCTGCGTGCCGGTGTCCGCGCAGGCGGCGAGCGCCACGGCCGCCACGGCGGTCTTGCCGGTGCCCACGTCGCCCAGGAGCAGCCGGTTCATGACGCGCGGGGCGGCCATGTCGGCAAGGATGTCGTCGACGGCGGCGCTCTGCTCGTCCGTGAGGGCAAAGGGCAGCGCGGCGAGAAGCGCCTCCACGTGCGGGCCGTCGGTCACGTGGCTCGTGGGGCTCACGCCCGAGAGCTCGATCTGGCGGCGCATGAGAAGCGCGAGCTGCAGGCAGAGGAGTTCGTCGTAGGCCAGGCGACGGCGCGCCAGCCCCGCCGAGGAGACGGTCTTGGGAAAGTGCACCTCTCGGAGGGCGCGCCCGAGGGACATGAGGCGCCGCCGTGCCGCGAGCGAGGCGGGGAGCCAGTCGCAGACGTCACCCACGTCCCCGAGCGCACAGGAGACGATGCGGCGCATCCAGCTGGCGGAGAGCCCCTCGGTCACGGGATGGACCGGCAGCACGCGCGCGAAGTCGGCCGCCTGCTCCGCCGTCGCCACGACCTCGAAGAACGGCGAGCGCATCTGCCTGAAGCCGTAGCCGAAGGTGACCTTGCCGGAGAGCGCCACCCTGTCGCCCTTGTGGACCTGCTCCGCCACCCACGGCTGCCTGAAGAAGCTGGCGATGAGCACGCCCGTCTCGTCAATCACGGAGAGCTCGACTATCTGCATGCGCGGGCGCGGGCGCTTGACCTGCACGCGGTCGACCGTCGCCACGATGGTGGCGTCGGAGCCAACGTCGGCGTGGGCGATCTTCACCATGCGGGAGAAGTCGAGGTAGCGATTAGGGACGTGGAGGAGCAGGTCGCGCACGCGACGGATGCCCAGACGGGCCAGTGCCTCCTCGCGCGCGCCCCTCACGTAGCGCAGGCGCGACACAGAGTCAGAGAGGGCGCAGGTTCGCTGCACCCTCTCTGCTGCTGACGGTATGGCGGGGCGCTCCCCCACTGCCTACTCTATCGAGAAGATCACCGGGTAGAGGGGCTGCTCGCCGCGGTGAGGGTCGACCTCGAGGTCGGGCTGGGCGTCCTCGATGGCGGCGACGAGCGCCTCGAAGCTCTCGTCGTCCATGTCCTGGCCCGCGAGGATGGTGAGCGAGTCGCCCTCCTCCTCGCCCTGCATCTTGGCGATGAGCTCGAGGGTGACCTGCGTCACGTCGGAGCCCACGACGTCGATCGAGTCGTCCTGGATGCCCATGACGTCACCTGCGTGGATCGGGCTGCCGTCGGCGGCCTGGGAGTCGCGGACCGCCGTGGTGACCTCGCCGCCACGGACGCCCTGGATGGCCTCGGTCATGGCCTCCACGTTGTCCTCGACCGAGCCCTCCGGGTCCACGACGAACATGGCGGAGAAGCCCTGGAGGACGGTCTTGGTGGGAACCACGGCAACCTGGGCGTCCTCGCAGGCGCTGGCCGCGGCCTCGGCGGCCATGCGGATGTTGCCGTTGCCCGGAAGCACGATGACGTTCTCAGCGTTCACCTGCTCGATGGCGGTGAGGATGTCGGCGGTGGAGGGGTTCATGGTCTGGCCGCCGGAGACGACCACGTCAACGCCCAGGGAGCGGAGGATCTCCTCCTCGCCGGAGCCGGCGGCAACGGCCACAAAGCCGAGCGGCTTCTTGGGCTCGCCGCTCTTCTCGGCCTCGGCGGCCTGGTCCGCGGCGATCTTGGCGGTGCGGTCGTGGGACTCCATGTCCATGTTGTGGATGAAGACCTCGTAGACCTGGCCGAACTGGAGCATGTACTCGAGCACGCGGTTGGGCTCGTTGGAGTGCACGTGGACCTTGAAGTCGGGGTAGGCGCCCACGATCAGCTCGCAGTCGCCGAGCGTGGCGAGGTAGGCCAGGGACTCGTCGACGTCAAAGGGCTTCTCGGCCTTGAAGAGGAACTCGTTGCAGTAGCGGAACTCCGAGCCCTCCCAGTCGTCGTTGAGCTCGATGGCCACCTTGGCGGAGACGTCCGCCTTGGCGTCGACGGTGGTCTTGAAGTCCGTGAGCTCGCCGGCCTTGCCGGTGGCGGCGTTCACGAACGCCTCGAAGAAGACGGCAAAGCCAAAGGCGCCGGAGTCCACGACGCCGTTCTCCTTGAGAACGGGAAGGAGCTCGGGCGTGCGGGCAACGGACTCGTAGGCCTCGACGACGAGCGCGTCCAGCATGTCTCGCCAGCCGAGCTCCCTGTTCTTCTCGAGCTGGTCGGCCTTGGCGGAGACGTCGCGCAGGACCGTGAGGATGGTGCCCTCGACCGGCTTGCGGACGGCCTTGAACGCCACCTTCACGCCGCGACGGAAGGCGTGGGCGATGTCCGCGGGCGTGACGTGCGCCGGGTCCTTGGCGTCGCAGAGACCCTCGGCGATGCCGCGCAGGATCTGGCTCGTGATGACGCCGGAGTTGCCGCGGGCGCCCATGAGCGAGCCGTGCGTGATGGCCTTGGCGATGTCGTCGATCGTGGCGCTGACGGGCAGCTCCTCGACCTCGCGGACGACCGTGTTAAGCGTGAGCGACATGTTGGTGCCGGTGTCGCCGTCGGGGACGGGGAAGACGTTGAGCTTGTTGATCTCCTCGGCGCGGTCTGCGACGACCTTGGCAGCCGCGGGGAAGCACGTGCGGATGACGGACGAAATCATCTTCGAGGACCTCTTCTACTCTCTGGCCGAACCTTGCCCGGAGGTGCTAGCGCGCGTTGCGCAGGCCCTCGATGTGAACCTTGACGTCAACGTTCTCGAGCTCGGCGATCTGCCTGAGCAGGAACTTGACGGAGCTCGTGAGGTTGCTCACGACGGAGGCCATGTTGACGCCCTGCTCCACGATCACGTGGAGGTCCACCGTGACGCGGCCGGCGGACGCGGCGACGTCGATGCCCTTGCGGAGCCTCTGGGACGGAAGCAGACGGGCGACACCGGCCTGCTCGTCGATGACCGCCATGCCCACGACGCCGTAGCACTCGAGGGCGGCGTAGCCGGCGAGGTCCGCGATGCAGTCGTTGGAGACCCTGAGCGTACCCGGAACAACAGCTGACATGAAAACTCCTCTCAAACAGGAAGAGCAGTCTAACGTATCAAGTATAGCGCAGGACGCGGGGCCTTAACGCGGGGGCGAGGCTTCGCGGGAGACGCACATGACCGCGGCTGGCCCCGCGGAAGGCGCTCGGCCCCGGGCGGCTGAGACGAGCCCCGTTTGCGAAAGCCCCATCTACCTGCAGCGCTGCGCGTTTCCGCAGGTGAGCGGCTTGAGGGACGACTTTCTCAAACAGGGCTCGTCTCAGCCTCACCTGCCGCATCCACCTAAAAAAGGGGCCGCCGAAGCGACCCCTCACAAGTTCCGCTGTCCCTGCAGACTAGCTGCGGGCGATCTTGCCGGACTTGAGGCAGCGAGAGCACACGTTGGCCTTGCGACGGTGACCGTCCACGACCACGGTGACGCGCTGGATGTTGGGCTTGAAGGTGCGGTTAACCACGCGGTTGGAGTGGCTGATGGAATGACCGGCGACGGCGTGCTTGCCGCAGAACTCACAGACCTTGGACATGCTTACCTCCTCGGGGGCGCGGCGCTCTTCTCGCGCCCGCTTTTACACAGCTTGCCAACTATAACACACGGCCTATGTCGTGCAACTCAAAACCTCAAGTAATTGTGGCGTTTGTGTTTGGAAGCCCCATCCGTGGGGTCTAGCGCCCAAGCAGATACGCCGCCACGGCGCCGCTGCGGCAGACGATCGACGCCCCCGGAGAGGTCACGACGTTGGAGACCCCCAGGTCGCCGAGAAGCTCCATCGGCTTGTCGGTCAGCTCCCACTGCATGCCGCTCTCGTCCACGCGCGTGCCCGGAGCAACGGCAACGGCCGAGAACGTGCGCCCCACGGCCTCGGGCCCAAGCTCCCAGCGGTCCTCCCCCTCCGGTCGGAGCACGCGCATCTCGTAGCCGTCCTCCACGATGCGCGCGGACCGGGCGGGCGCGGCGGCCAGAAGGCCGACCACGGCGAGGGCGTGGTCCGCGCGACCACCGGAGGCGCAGGTGAGGGTCACGGCGAGGGGCGCGCCGCGGCGGGCGGCCTCATGCCGGGCGCAGTCGAGGGCGAGCGCGAGGTCCGTCGCGTACTTCTCGACGGGAAAGCTCACGCAGGTCCGGGCCGCCGAGCGAGCCCAGACGGCTGCCTCCGACCCGGCGGAGTCGCCGTCCCCGCAGAAGACGTCCGGCACGACGCCGGCAGCGCGGCAGACGTCGGCCCCTCCGTCGGCAACGACCACGTAGTCGGCGACGTCGGCGAGGCGCGAGACGAGCGCGGGCGAGCTCGGCTCGGGCGAGCCGTCCACGACGAGCGCACGCAGCGGGGCGCCGTGGGCCGCGACGGGCCGCTCGTAGTCGCGCAGCAGCGGCAGCGAGAGCTCGGCAAATCCGTGCGCAAAGATGTCGCACCAGGGGCGAACGTCCTCCTCGCGCCTGCCGTCGTGGTCGTTGAAGAGGCCCACCACGGCAAAGCCCGCGCGGCGCGCCGTCCGCACGCCAAAGGGCGCGTCCTCAAAGACCCACGTCGTCTCGCGCGGCGTGCCCAGCCGACGCGCCGCCTCGAGGTAGACGTCGGGGAACTCCTTGTCGCGCCCGCCCACGTCCTCGGTGCTCACGAGGTCCGCGAAGTACCCCTCGAGCCCGTGCGCGGCGAGGGCGCAGCGCAGCTCGCGCACCGGCGTGGAGCTGGCGATGACCATCGGGATCCCCGCGGCGGCGAGCTCGTCGAGAAACGCGCGCGCCCCGGGCATGATCTGCACGTCGCGCGCGTAGGCCTCGCGAACGCGGGAGCAGACGCCCTCGTAGAGCTCGTCGGCCGTGGCCTTGGCGCCCATCTCGTCATGGAGCATCGCGCAGGTGTCGCGCAGGGAGAGCGACTCTATGCGATCGAAGGGCACGTCGCCCACGCCGCTCTCCTCTATGAGCCAGGCGCTTGCCTCGCGCCACACGCCCATCGAGTCGACCAGGGTCCCGTCGCAGTCGAAGATCACGCCAGATACGTCCATCGCTCCCCCATCGTCGCTTCGCCCGCCCATCATAGCAAGTACGTGACAAAGGGGTCGTAGCCGAATGTCACGTTTGTGACAAAGGGGTCGTAGCCGAGTGTCACGTTTGTGACAAAGGGGTCGTAGCCGAGTGTCACGTTTGTGACAAAGGGGTCGTAGCCGAGTGTCACGTTTGTGACAAAGGGGTCGTAGCCGAGTGTCACATGTGGGTGCGCGTCTGCGTAATCTCGGCGTCAGGGGACATTCTCGGCGAGAATCGCGCACAGGTTGGGTAAAGTATCCTGCGGAAAACGAACGACTCATCGGAGGCAAGCATGGCACGCTACGACTATCACTGCCCGGACTGCGGCGCTACGTTCGAGGTTGAGCACCCTATGAGCGCTCACCCCAAGGTCAGCTGCCCCAGCTGCGGACACGAGGCCCAGCGCGTCTTCGACCCTTCGGGCATCGTCTTCAAGGGCTCGGGCTTCTACAACACCGACCAGCGCGACAAGGGCTCCAAGCCTGCCAAGTGCGAGTCCTGCGGCGCCTGCGACTAGGCAGTGACCGCGACGGCACGCGCTTCTCGCCGCACGTCGCGTTTCTCACCGCACGCGCCTCTCGCAAACGCTGACAATTAACACGCACGGTTTGTTTCCAACTTTAATAATGCCTGATAAAAATAACGCGCACTGCAATCCGTGCGCGTTATTATTTATCGAAAGGGGCAACCTGCCCGTGCGCGTTTTTTCGAGAGATGCACCCTGCCGAGAAGGGCCGCGGTCCGGCGGCGCTACGCAAACTGCGAGCGATAGAGCTCGGCGTACGCGCCGCCCATCGTCAGCAGCTCCTCGTGCGTGCCCTGCTCGATGATGTTGCCGTGGTCCATCACGAGGATGAGGTCGGCGTCCACGATCGTGCTCAGCCGGTGCGCGATCACGAAGCTCGTGCGGTTCTCCATGATGGCCTCCATCGCGCGAACGATGGCCTGCTCAGTGCGGGTGTCAACGCTCGAGGTGGCCTCGTCGAGGATGAGGATCGCCGGGTCGGTGAGCATCGCGCGCGCGATGGTGAGCAGCTGGCGCTGGCCCTGCGAGATGTTCTCGGCGTCGTTGGAGAGCATCGTGTCGTAGCCGTGTGGAAGCGTGCGCACGAAGAAGTCCACGCGCGCCGCGCGGGCCGCGGCCTCGACCTCCTCGCGCGTGCAGCCGGGCTTTCCGTAGGCGATGTTCTCGGCGATGGTGCCCTCGAAGAGCCACGCGTCCTGCAGCACCATGCCAAACTGGCGGCGCAGGTCGGCGCGCGTGAGGTCGCGGGTGTCCACGCCGTCGAGCGTAATGCGGCCGCCGTCCACCTCGTAGAAGCGCATGAGCAGGTTGATCAGCGTGGTCTTGCCCGCGCCCGTGGCACCCACGATGGCCACCTTCTGCCCGGGCTCGGCCACCAGGGAAACGTCGCGCATGAGCGGGCGGTCGGGCACGTAGCCAAAGCGCACGTGCTCAAAGGCCACGCGGCCCTCCACCGTCTCCGGCAGCTCCGCCGGCCTCGCCGGGTCCGGCACCACCTCGTCCTCGTCGAGCAGGCGGAACACGCGCTCGGCTGCGGCAAGCGCGCCCTGCAGCATGTTCACCGTGAGCGAGAGCTGCGTGAAGGGCTCTGACGCCTGCATCACGTAGTGGAAGAACGCCTGGAACACGCCAACGGAGATCTGCCCCATGACGAGCATGCCTCCGGCGAGAAGACCGACGGTCACCTGGCACAGGCGCATCAGGAAGCGGATGGCCGGCGCGATGGCGTTGGTCACGAAGTCGGCCGTGCCGCTCGTCTCCGCGAGGCGCTCGGAGGCGTCGCGGACGTCGTCCATGCTCGCTCCCTCGCGCCCGAACGCCTTGATGACGGCGCGACCGGAGTACGCCTCCTCGACGATGCCCGTGAGCTCGCCGAGCGCGGCCTGACGCGCGGCGGCGACCTTCAGCGTGCTCGTCGTCACGATCTTGGTGGCCACGGTCGCGATGACCGCGAACGTCACGAAGACGGCCGTGAGCATGAGGTTGTAGGTGGACATCATGATGATGGCGCCCAGCACCATGGCAACGGCGATCAGCAGCTGGAGCAGGCCACGCTGCAGCACCTCGGAGACCTTGTCGAGGTCGTTGGTCACGCGGCTGATGGTGTCGCCCGGCTGGTGCGCGTCATAGTAGGACAGCGGCAGGCGCGAGCACTTCTCGCCGATGCGGCGACGCAGGCTGAGGTTGAGCCGCTCGGAGAAGCTCGCCATGACGAGCACCTGGATGGTGTAGAACACCCAGGCCGCCGTCCATATGCCGAGAAACACGAGGATCTCCTCGCCCCCGTTGCCGATGGCGGCGACGAAGTTCTCCCCGCGCGCGAACGCCTCCTGGATGTTGGTCCAGAGCAGGTCGATGAGGTGCGCGCTGTAGGCGGTGGCGCCGAGCGATCCGGCAACGTAGAGGATCGAGCAGATCGTGGCCACGACGAGCCTCCAGCGCTGGCCGGCGGCCACCTGCCAGAGGCGGCGCGCGGTGCCGAGGGCGTCAGTGGGGACCTCGAGCTCCTCCTCGACGGGCGTCTCGCCCTCGCCGCGCCTGAGCTTGGCGGCGGTGTCGAGCTCGCGGTTCTTCTCGTTACTCATGGGAGGACCCTCCCCTCGTCTGGGAGTCTGCGATGGCGCGGTAGGTGGGGCAGCTCTCCATCAGGTCGTCGTGGCGCCCCAGGCCAACGACCTCGCCGTCCTTGAGGACGACGATCTGGTCGGCGTCGTGGATGGTGCTCACGCGCTGGGCGATGATGAGCGTCGCCGCGTCCGTGAGCTCGCCGGCGAGTGCGTGACGCAGCGCGGCGTCCGTCTTGTAGTCGAGCGCGGAGAACGAGTCGTCAAAGACGTAGAGGTCGGCCTCGCGCACGAGGGCGCGGGCGATGGCCAGGCGCTGGCGCTGGCCGCCGGAGAAGTTGGTTCCGCCCTGGGCCACGCGCGTGCCGAGCGCGTCCGGAAGCTCGCGCACGAAGCCGCCCTGCGCGACGTCGAGCGCGTGCCAGAGGCGCGCGTCGGAGGCGTCGGCGTCTCCGTGGCGCAGGTTCTCCGCGATGGTGCCCGAGAAGAGCCACGCCTTCTGTGGCACGTACGCGATGTGGCGGCGCAGCTCGTCCTGGGTCAGGCGCCGCACGTCGACGCCGCCGAAGCTCAGGCTGCCGCCCGTGGCGTCGTTGAAGCGCAGCAGCATGCGGGCGATCGTGGACTTGCCTGAGCCGGTGTTGCCGATGATCGCCGTCACCTGGCCGCGGCGCAGGGAGAACGTGAGGTCGTGCAGGGTGTCCTCGTCCGCGTCCGGAAAGCGCATGCTCACGTGGTCAAAGCGTGCGACCTCGTCGTCCTTCTCGCCGGACTCGCCGGAGCCGAGCGCCACGGGCGCGGGGTCGTCCGCGATCTGGGGGCGCACGTCCAGCACCTCGGCGGCGCGCGTGAGACAGGCGAGCGCGCGCGGCACCTGGAGGATCGCAAACTGCGCCATCATGAGGAACATCATGATGAGCATCGCGTACTCAACGAGCGCGGAGATGGAGCCGATCTGCATGGCATGCGCGCCCACGCGGTCCGCGCCCACCCACATGATCACCGCCTCCACGGCGTTCATGAGGAAGAACGTGATTGAGTCCGTGAGCGCAAAGACAAAGTTCACGCGAATGGCGTTGGTGGCGAAGTCCGTGAAGGTCTCGTCCAGGCGGGCGCGCTCGTGGCGCTCCTTGCCAAAGGCGCGGATCACGCGTACGCCGGTGATGGACTCGCGCAGGCGCGTGTTCATGTTGTCGATGAAGCCCTGGAGGCGCGTGAAGATGGGCGCGGACTTGGCCACCGCCGCCACGCAGATCACGATGACGGCCAGCGTGACCGCAAGGAGCACCCAGCCCATCACCACATCCGTGGAGAACGCCAGCGCCACGGCGATCACGCACATGATGGGCACCGGGAAGATCATGAGGATGGACATGAGCAGCGTCTGCTGGACGACGTTGGCATCCGAGAGGGTGCGCGTGATCATGGAGCCCGTGCCAAAGGCGTTGAAGTCCGAGGCGGAGTAGGCAAGCGACGCCTCGTAGACGCGCAGGCGCAGGTCGCGGCCCACCTTGGCGCACAGGCGCGACGTGAGGTAGACCGTCGTGAGGTAGCCGCCCGAGCCCACGAACGCGGCGATGAGCATGGCCACGCCGTGGCCCATGAGGGCGGACATGTCGCGCGTGTTCACGGCCACGTTGATCATGGCCGAGAGCTGGGTGGGAATGAACAGCATGCCGGACATGTCCGCGAGCGACGCCACAAAGATCGCGGCGAGAAGCCCCTTGTAGGGTGCCATGAGGCTCAGGAGCAGGCGCGCGGAGGTGCGCTTGCTGTAGTCGCGCTGGGCGGCGATGGGCTTGGCGGTGTCGCGCCGGGCGGCGTCGCGCTTGCCGTTTTCGCGCTTGCTGGTGTCGCGCTGTTGCTTGCTCAACGGTCCCACTCCCCTTCCTTGAGTTTGGCGAGCTCGCGGTCGATGGCCTCGGTGTAGGCGCTCACCAGGCGCAGCAGCTCCAGGCGCTCCTCGGGCGCGAGGCTGGTGAACGCGCGGTCTTCAGCAGCGATAGCCGGCCGGATACGTTCGTCGGAGAAGGCGCGTCCGTCAGGCGTGAGCGAGACGAGCTTGGACTTGCGGCTCCCCTCCACGTAGTCAAGCTCCACCAGCCCGCGTGCCTCGAGCGTCTTGAGCGCGGAGTTCACGGTCTGCTTGGAGTACGAGAAGTTGCTCGCGATCTCGCGCTGCGTGATGGAGCCGCCGGAGACCTCGATGGCGTAGAGGATCCAGTACGCGGTCTCGGAGAGGCCGCAGTTGCGCGCGAGCTCGTAGTAGAGCTTGTCGCTCTCGCGATAGAGCACGTCCATCTCGCGAGCGCTTGTGATGTCGTGTTGCGTGGGCACGGAACTCCCCTCTCAACTTTTGGTCGAAGAGAGATTAGTCCGATTTCGGATTAACGTCAAGGGTGGCGGGACGCGGGCGCGGATGCGGGCAACAACACTTAGCTTTTCTAGCCATTGGAGACCAACCGCCCACGAGCGCTTAGCGTTTCTCGCCATTAGAGACCAACCGCTCAAGCGCGCTTAGAATATGCAGCCGTTGGAGATCGGCTGCGGAGAAGCGCTTAGGAATCCTCACCGTTGGAGGGCCGCGGGCCGATGGCGCTTAGAGATTGGCTCCGTTGGAGGGCCGCGGGCCGATGGCGCTTAGAGATTGGCGCCTTTGGAGGGCTGAAGCCGATCTGCGCTTAAAGATTGCCGAGAAAAGAGGGCGAGAACCACGAGCGGGTCTCCAACGGCGGCGTTCTCTAAGCGCTTATCGCCAGCCGGCCTCGAACGGGCGGGAACATTAAGCGCATCCCGCCGCCGGGCCTCCAACGGGGCCGAACCCTAAGCGCCCCCCGTCAGCCGGTCTCAAATGGGGCCGAAGCCTAAGCACATTTCGCCGGCAGGCCTCCAACGTCAAGAATTCCAAAGCGTTCGCGGCGCGCGACTCTCCAACGGCGTCCTTCTTTAAGCGCTTATTGCTAGCCGGTCTCCAACGGCGCCCAATCCTAAGCGCATCCCGCCGGCAGGTCTCCAACGGGCGGGAACTTTAAGCGCCCCCGGTCCGCGGCCCTCCAATGGGATCGAACTCTAAGCGCGTATCGCCTCCAGGCCTCCAACGGCACCCGATCCTAGGCGCATCCCCCACCGGGCCTCCAACGGCCGCAATTCTTAATCCCCCCTGCCGCAAACTCCCGCACGCGGCACACAAAAGAGGGGCCCGAGCCGAAGCCCGAGCCCCTCCAAGTCGCCTTGTTCGCTAAAGCTTAGAGCTTGCGGACGTTGGAAGCCTGAAGCTTGCCGTTCTGGCCGGTGGTGACGTCAAACTCGACGGCCTGGCCCTCGTCCAGCGTCTTGAAGCCGTCCATCTGAATCTCGGAGTAGTGAACGAACAGGTCGTCCCCATCCTCACGGGAGATGAAGCCGTAGCCCTTGTCCGGATTGAACCACTTAACAGTACCCTGAGCCATGTCGTGCCTTTCTTTCATACGCCCCGCGGGGCAAAAGCTGCGCTTGCGCGCGATACCCGTGGCGATTTGCCACGGGGGATATGTTACCCCGAAACGTCCCCAAGATTCACGACAATCCACTTGGGGGCAAATCACCGCCGGTGGGCGAAGAGCCGAGAAGCGCGGCGTCGAATGGCGGTTGTGTTCGATTTCTTTGCCTCGTCCGCAGACCGCCACGAATGGGAACAATTGCGTTGGCCGATCTGTCCTGAGGAGGCTAACGTGCTCAAAAACAGCTCAAGCCAACAAAATGACGAGTCCGAGAAGCGCGGCATCTCTCAGGCTCTTGGGACACTGGGAGCCGCGGGAGCGGCGCTTTCATATCTGCTCGTCTACGTGTTTCGGTTGGGCGAAGCAATCAGATTCAGGTTTGACCCTAGCCTCATCACCGTCTCGATCAACGACTTCCTCACGGTCCTCACCCCCACCGCCACCTGCCTGACGTACTTTGTCTTTGCCTCGATACTCATGCGAGACCTTGGTGACGAGGGGCGAGCGAGGAGGGCCCTTGGAGCGCAGCTGTCCGGTCCAGGGGCAATCGTTGTTGGTCTGGTTCTTTCGATTCTGCCCGTTGGCATGACACTGCTCGTGGGCTCGGTGCAGACAAGCATATGGGTGAGCCTTGTTGTGGCAGCACTCGCGTCGATGGGGGTCCTCTGTCTGACGCTACGCCATCTGCTGCACGTTTCACCCATTACGTGGGCATCCGGCGTGCTCAGCCGGGGCAGCCGAAGGCTCGGCGGAGCCCCATCGCACATGAGCGCCATGCTTGGAGCGGCAGCGCTGGCAATGCTGCTCTTCTTCCTAGTTGCCGGCTACACTAACCAACTCGATTTCAGCGGCTCACACACGCTCGTGATAGAGAGTGAGGAGAGCGGAGAGGACTACGCCGTACTAGCGCTCTTTGACGGAAACCGGGCAGTCACCAGAATTGCCGAGCCCACCGATTCCGAGGGTACGTTCCAGGTGAATCTGGACGAGCCATATCAGGTCACCTACATTACCGACGGGTATGTTGTGACAACGGCGCACTGCATCAGGGTCATCGACGAGACGCCCTGATAAGGACAGGCATGAGAAGTCTCGTTGATAGGGGTCAAACGACAGGGTCTCGCCGCCTCACCCCGAAGAGCTAATGCCTACTTCTTCTTAAACTGGCTCTGATAAGCCTCGAGAACCTCGTCAACGGGGCCCATCATGCGCTGCTCGCCCTTCTCGATCCAAATGGCGTCATGGCAGAGAAGCGCGACCTGCTCCATGCTGTGGCTCACAAAGAGAACAGTTACGTTTCCGTCGTCGATGAAGTGCTGAATGCGCTCCTCGCACTTTTGGCGGAAGAAGACGTCGCCAACGGAGAGGGCCTCGTCAACGATCAGGATGTCCGGCTCAGTGCAGGTGGCAATCGCAAACGCAATGCGCGCGACCATACCACTCGAATAGTTCTTGAGCGGCATATCCAAGAAGTCCTCGAGCTCCGCGAACTTGACTATCTCATTGAATTTAGAGTTGATGAACTCATGGGTGTAGCCCAGGAGCGCGCCATTGAGGTAGATGTTCTCCCTGGCAGTGAGCTCGCGGTCAAAGCCGGCGCCCAGCTCGATCAGAGGGGCAACGTTGCCGCGAACCGTGCAGGTTCCCTCCGTCGGCTCCAAGACGCCGGCGATAATCTTGAGAAGGGTTGACTTGCCGGAGCCGTTCGTTCCGACCAAGCCAACGACGGAGCCCTTGGGAAGCTTGAAGTTGATGTGCTTGAGCGCACGGAACTCCTTGAAGAAGAGCTCGTGCTTCATGAGCTTGATGAAGTACTCCTTCAGGTTGCTCAGGTTCTCCGATGCCATGTTGAAGACCATCGAGACATCGTTGACCTCAATGGCGTATTCAGTTTCTTGCGTCTTGTTATCTGCCATATTGCCCAACCCTATATATAGAGAATGAACTTATGCTCGTTCTTGCGGAACACCCACAGCCCGAACAAGAGCATAACAACGGACCAGACGAGACAGAGGGCCATGGTCTCCATGCTTGGGACCTGATGCCACAGCATGATGTCTCTCATGCACGTAACAAAGCAGTTCATGGGGTTCGCGTTGACGATGGCGATGATCGCCGCGGGCGCGTTGCCGCCGACCAAGGTGTCAAAATCCCAGAAAATAGGCGTGAAGTACATCCATGCCGTAATGACAACGCCCCACAGGTGAATGACGTCTCTGAAGAAAACGACGGCGGCGGACAGGGCCATGGCAAGACCGATGCAGAACACGGTCAGCATGAGCAGGATGATCGGGAAGAGGATGATCTGCCAAGAGGGCACCACGCGGAACACGATCATAACGAGGGCGACGGCAACAAGAGAGAATGCATAGTTGACCAGGGAAAAGAGCACCTTTTGAATTGGGAAGACTATGCGGTCGATGCGAATCTTCTTCAGCAGCGACGCCGAGCCCGTGATGGAGCGAAGCGACGACTTGGTGGCCTCGCTCATAAAGGAGAAGGTGACGTTACCGATGATCAGATAGAGGGGGTAGTTCTCGATCGAGTGGCGGAATATGTACGTGAACACGAGGCTCTGAACCACCATCATGAACAGGGGGTTCAGCACGCTCCATGCAATTCCGAGCACGCTTCGACGGTACTTGAGCTTGAAGTCCTTAACGACAAGTTGCCTCAGGACGTAGAGGTCCTTAGCCAGCTTGGAGTCGGCGTAGACTTGTCCGGCAGTATGCTTGGTCTCCCGCATGTCACCACACCTTCTGCGAGTTGGATAAAGCATGATGCAGTATAGGCAAACTCACGCGTCCCTGATTATCTCACGCCGAATGACCATCAAACGCCAAAAACCAGCCCCGTTCAGCATGCGGTAACTTATGGCGATACGCTGCAAAATTCGTTTGAATTCACGAACATCCATGTCGGAACTATAATGAGTAAGTTCGAGAATAGACAAGGAAAGGAAGTCCATGTCAGGAGCCGAGGAGCTAACGAATTCTACGAAACCCGACGTCTCCGTCGTTCTTCCAATCTACAACGCAGAGCCCTATCTTCGCGAGGCACTAGACAGCCTCGTCGCTCAGACTCATCACAACATTGAGATCATCTGCGTTAACGATGGTTCAACAGACACCTCCCTCGCCATCATGCAGGAATACGCCGCAAACGACCCCCGCATCGTTATCGAAGACGGCCCAAACGGCGGTTACGGGCGCGCGATGAACCGGGGCATCAATCGCGCGAGGGGTGAGTTCGTTGGAATCCTCGAGCCCGATGACGCGCTCGAGCCCACCATGTTCGAGAAGCTCCTGCCCGTTGCGCGCAACAACAACCTCGACTTCGTTCGTGCCGACTTCTACCGCTTTACCAGTGACGAGGAGAACGGGACCAAGCGCTGGGTCGTGCCGATCTGCCACACGGACCCCACGCTGTACAACAAGGTTCTGAACCCCCAGAACAACATCGAGCTCTTCAACGTGCGCATGCAGAACTGGACCGGCATCTATCGCCGCACCTTCCTGAACGAGCATGAGATTCGCTTCCACGAGAGCCCCGGCGCAAGGTTCCAGGACAACAGCTTCTGGTTCCAGACCTATCTGTGGGCGACGCGCGTAATGTACGTTCCCGAGCCGTTCTATTGCCACCGTGACGACAACCCCAACAGCTCGACAAACCGCACGGACCTCATGTTCGCGATGCTCGACGAGTGGAAGTGGATTCGCGAGTATCTGGCGCGCTTCCCCGAGAAAGAGGCCAAGCTCATTACGATTTACCAGTATCGCAAGTTCCACAACTGCAGCTTTGCCTTCACCAAGCTTGCCAACGAGCTGCAGCTCCCCTACCTCGAGCGGTTTGCCCAGGAGTTCCGCGATGCCGACGCCGCCGGCGAGATCGACTATGGCATGTTCAGCGACAACGACCGCAAGCGTCTCCAGGAGATCATGGACGACCCTGCGGCGTGGCTTGACGACTATCGCAACAAGCGTGCCAAGGGGAAGGACATCGACTCGGCGCAGAAGAAGGGTCGCGTTGCCCTCTTCCTCTACCACCTGCATAACGGGGGGCTACTTCACGCCCTCAAGACCTCCGCACGCCACATCGCACGCGCCATCGCGCGACGTCTCTCTCGTTAGTGAAAGGTAGTTTCATGCCCGCAGTCTCCGTCATCGTCCCCTCGTACAACACCGAGAAGTACATCGGCGAGTGCATCGAGAGCGTGCTTTCCCAGACACTTCAGGACATCGAGCTGATCATCGTCGATGACGGGTCCACGGACGGCACCTTTTCCATCGCGAAGGACTATGCCGAGCGCGATCCCAGGGTCAAGGCCATTCAGCAGCAGAACCAGTTCGCCGGTGTTGCGCGCAACAACGGCATGGCCCATGCCACGGGCGAGTACCTCTACTTCCTTGATTCCGATGACTTCATCGACCGAGACATGATGAAGAGCATGTACGCCGCCGCCAAGTCCTGCGACGCTGACGTCGTGGTCTGCCGCTCCCGCAACTACAGCATGAAGACCGGCGAGCACCATGCCATCGCCTATGCGCTGCGAGACTACAAGATGGACACCCCCCTGACCCAGGAGGACATCGCTAAGACCCTCTTCCGCAGTGTCGTGGGATGGCCTTGGGACAAGATCTTCAAGCGCAGCTTCATCCTTGAGCACGGCCTCACCTATCAGCCGCTTCGCTCCACCAACGACGCGTTCTTCGTCTTCATGGCCATGGCGCTCGCAAAGACGACCTACTGCCTGAGCAAGGAGCTCGTCACCCACCGAATCGACGACCTGTCCTCGATCTCCAACACGAGGAAGAAGTCTTGGAACAACGCCCTGATCGCCCAGGACGCCATCGGTGAGCGCCTGCGCTCCGAGGGCATCTACGAGATGTTCGAGAGGACCTACGTTAACTGGGTCGTCAACTTCACGCGCTGGAACCTCAACACCCTCGACGACGAGTCTGCGAAGGGCCTGCTCTCCGCCGCTCGAGAGCGTCTCGAGGCGGCCCCTCTCGAGCGTGAGTATTACTTCCTCCACGAGGACTATGACTTCGCAGAGCTCATGCACGAGCCGGCGGACAGCCTGGTCCTGCGCGTTCTTCGCGCTCAGGAGGAGGTCAAGATGGCAAAGAAGCTTCAGCAGACCCGCCTCTACAAGACGGTGTCCAAGTACGAGAACCAAGCCCGGTTTGTCTGGCATCGCATCCTCAAGAGGAAGTAGTCAACACAATAAGGAGCATTTGATATGAACATCGCTGTCGCAGGAACTGGTTACGTTGGACTGTCGCTTGCGTGCCTGCTGGCCCGTCATAACTCCGTCCACGCCGTTGACGTCATCCCCGAGAAGGTCGAGATGCTGAACCGTGGCCTCTCCCCCATCAAGGACGCAGAGATCGAGCGGGTTCTTGCCTCTGGAGAGCTTGACCTTGTTGCCACCCTCGACGCCAAGTCCGCATACCGTGGCGCCGACTACGTCATCATTGCCACCCCGACCAACTATGACGACGAGCACGGCTCGTTTGACACGTCTTCGATCGAGGCAGTCCTCGACATCCTTGCGGAGATCTCGTCCGACGCCTCGGTGGTCATCAAGTCGACCATCCCCGTTGGCTACACCGAGCAGATCGCAAAGCGCTATCCAAGCCTCAGGATCCTCTTCTCCCCCGAGTTCCTGCGCGAAGGCCGCGCCCTCTATGACAACCTTCACCCCTCGCGCATCATCGTGTCTGCCCCGAACCTCGATGACGAGGTCACGGTGGCAAGCGCCCACACCTTTGCCGAGCTCCTGGCCGAAGGTGCCGACGAACCCAAGGACTCCATCCCCACTCTGGTGATGCGCTCCGCCGAGGCCGAGGCAGTGAAGCTCTTTGCCAACACGTACCTCGCGCTTCGCGTCTCCTACTTCAACGAGCTCGACACCTACGCAGAGATGCGCGGCCTCTCCAGCGAGAACATCATCCGGGGCGTCTGCCTGGACCCGCGCATCGGCGAGGGCTACAACAACCCCAGCTTTGGCTACGGCGGCTACTGCCTCCCCAAGGACACCAAGCAGCTGCTTGCCAACTTCAAGAACGTTCCCCAGAACCTCATCCGCGCCATCGTCGAGTCCAACGCCACCCGCAAGGAGCACATCGCTCGTCAGATTGAGGCGAGAAACCCCTCATGCGTCGGCATCTACCGCCTGACCATGAAGGAGGGCTCCGACAACTTCCGCGCCAGCTCCATCTTTGGCGTTATCTCCCACCTGCTCGCGGACGGAATCAAGGTCGTCATCTTCGAGCCCATGTCAAAGAAGGAAGCGTACAAGGGCTGCCCCATCACCAAGGATCTTGACGCCTTCAAGGCCCAGTGCGACGTGATCGTTGCCAACCGAGCCGACGACGCGCTCGCCGACTGCATGGACAAGGTGTACACGCGCGACCTCTGGCACACGAGCTAGGACTTCGACTCCATCACTGCACGGCTGCGGCCCGCCCCGATGTTTAAGGGCGGGCCGCAGTCTTTTCCCTTATGAGCTCCGCCATATCCCAGGCGGCGAAGCACGCCTGCATCATTACGGCTAAGCGCCCGTGTCCGACGTAGGCGGCTTACTTTCCAAGACGGCGCTTTACGCTTCGAGCCGCCTTCAGGAGAGCAGCTCCGCCCGGGAAGTCCCAGCGCCGTCGTGACAGCTCGACGTTCTCGCGCTTCAGGCTATCGATTCTACCCTTGAGCTGTGCGACCTCCGCCTTCAGGGCGTCATTCTTCTCCTTCAGGCCGTCGCCCTTCTTCGTAAGGGCCCTCTCCTTCTCACGCAAGGCCCTCACGTCCTTTCGCAGGCCGCTAATCTCGTCATAGCACCCACGAAGCTTTTGTTGGCGCTCGGTCATGCCCGCCTTCCACTCTGCGGGCAGCGCAACGTCCGCCTCAAAGGCAAACCTCTCCTCAGGGTCTAGCGCCAGATAGATTCTCTGCTCGGCAAGCGGAAGACGCGAGTGAATCTCTCCGGCACTCCGCAGAAGCCGAATCGACATGTCATACAGGGCCTGGCGCTCGTCATCGGAATATGTGTGGAACTCGGGAAGACGCTCCGTAAGATCCTTATAGGAAGTCCAGTACCCGTAGGAGTTATCAAAGGACTCCGGCGTTGTGGTGATGGACATCTGGCGGAAGCGCCTCTTGAAATACGGCTCGGAAATATAACCGACGCGCGAGGCAAGGGCAACCAACAGGACCGTAAAGGGATTGTCCTCGTGGAGAACCCCTCTGTGGAATGCGAGGCCGCATCTTTGAATATGCTCACGTCGAGCGATATAGAGGCATGCGGACAGATAGAACTCGTTGTTCTCGCGCATCATCCTAAAGAGATCCATCCCTCGAGAAAGGGCCGGATAGCGACTCTTTCTGTGGTACAGGTCGGCATCTCTCTTAATCGTCTCGTCACTGATGATGCAGTCAGCGTCAAAGAGGACGCAGTCAAGGTTCTCCTTGTCGGCAAAACTCGTCAAGCGTTCCAGCGCCGCCGGGTCCAGACAGTCATCACCATCCATGAAATAGACGTATTCGCCATGAGATTCCTTCATGCCATGGTTTCTCGCCATGGAGAGCCCCATGTTCTGCTGGACCAGAATCGAGATGCGGCCATCGGAGCTCGCATACTCTCGAACTATGCGCTCCGATCCGTCCGTTGAACCGTCAATTACGCAAATTATCTCGATGTTTCTCAATGTCTGATTGGTGATGCTCTCCAGACAGGAACCAATGTATGCCTCAACATTGAATACCGGAATGATCACAGACACCTTTGGAGTGGTTCGGTCGTCATCCCCGCGAACGTCAACTCGATAGGTATCGGGAATGGCAAGACGCTCGGCCCTGTTCTTAACCCATCGATCGCCAAGAATGGCCCCTTGGACATAAGAAAGGTCGGAGGGAGCAAGGTAAAATCCGCTCTCATGCTCAAACAGACCCAAGCTCTGATAGGGCTCGTCCTGAATGGCCCGGACAATTTCCCTGTACGTATCGCGTCGTTTTGTGGTCTCTAGACAGTATCGCGTAGTCGAAAGCGCAGCGCGGACAAAGGAGCGCTCGAGAAGCTCGAACAGCCCCCGCCGTTTAAGCTCCTCACACAGGCCCACATATGCCTCTATGAAGCACAGGGGGTGCTTCCATCTGCGGCCCTGAATGCTGTTAGAAATGCCAACCCGGTAGTTTACGAGCCTCTTGTCTACCCAAGAGATCGTATTGGCAATGGCTAACGCGGCAAACGAGAAGAACAGGTCGGTGGTGTTGTCTATCTCTTGAAAACGAAGGCCCTCCCTCAGAACGAACTCACGATTGAACGCCTTTGTCCATGGTGCGGGGCTTGTCACATAGAAGAGGTCGTCCGGAATGTCCCGAGCGCAGAACACCGGGTACTTGGACACGATTGCGGGACGAAAGTAGTGCATCGGCTCAAAATACTCGCCCGAGTCATTCTTATACTGACGCGCATTAAAGAGAACTACATCGGAATGGTGCTGCTCGATGCTCTCGAGGATGGAGGAGAGCAGGTCCGACTCAAAATAGTCATCCGGGTCCAAGAAGACGAGGTAGTCACCAGAAGCAACGGAGAGACCATGATTGCGGGCTGCACCGGCCCCAGAATTGTCTTGGCGCAACAGGACGATTCTGGGGTCACGTGCGGCGTATTTCTCAACGATTGTAGGAGAGGCATCTGTTGAGCCATCATCTACAAATATCGCCTCGAATTCCCCGCAGCTCTGCGAGAGGATGCTTTCGATACAATCAGGAAGGAACTCCTGGACGTTGAACATCGGCAGGACAATCGAAAACAACGGACCCATATCCCTGCTCCCAAATTTAGAACGGGGCGCCAACGGCCGGAGAATCCCATTAGAAGACAGGACGTCAGACCCCTCCTCGGACAAAGCCATGGCCACACTGTACGGCATTTGTCCCATGCCCAACTGAAGAGGAGCCCAAGTGGTATCAAACGCTTGGGTCTAAGGAGGCCTCTCCCCGCGCCATACAGTTGGCCCTGGCGCAGGCAGAGGCCACAACGAAGATCTAGACCGAGGCCTCAGCGAGCCTCAAGCCAAGCCAAGCCAAGTCCGGATCGCGGGCCCCGTCTGAAATAGCGAGACGTGAGAGGCCGCCCTACGGCATGAGCTTGCGCAGGCCAGGGACTTTCCTCCACGCCCAGACGACCGCAAGCAGGACAAGATAAAAGGCGAGTGCCCCGACGAGGCGAAACACCACCGAGGTGGTTGGCACGCCCATAATGCCAAAGACCACGCCCTGAAGAATGGGGCGATGGATCAGGTAGATGCCAAACGAGCAGGCCGAGACGGCTGCAATGAGCTTTGCCTTGCCCTCGAGCCAGGACCAGTCGTGGTACTTGAACCAAGTGAAGATCCCAACGGAGTAGAGCACCGACGGGAAGCCAAGATAGTTGAAGAAGGTGCGGTCAAGGTCGCCCGCGGCCTCGGAGGAGACCAACGTGTAGGTAAACCTCAGAAGCAAGCCAAACAAACCGAGCGCGTAGATGGTCAATCTGGTCCTCTTGGACAGCTCCTGAGTGGACAAGAGATATCCAAGCAGAACAAACAGCAGATGGCCCGAGGCAACGAGCACGGTGAGGGAGGAGTTCCAGGAAAGGCCGAGCAACGAGCAGATCTGGGGAGCCAGCGACTGAAGAACAAAGGACCCGGCGACAAGATACTTGAGGACGCCAACGTGATCGGAGAGCAGAGAGAGCGCGGGCATGGACAGATAGATGGCAAACAGCGGGAAGAAGAACCAGTATATGCTCACGATCTCATTAGACATCATCATTGAGAAGAACGCTGGAAGAGAGACCGCGTAGCCGTCAAACGCCACGCCCTTCATGTACCAGATCGCGTTCCACGCAAGAAACGGCACCGCCGTGCGAAGCAGGCGCTTCTTGAAAAACGTCTTTGTGTCGTACTTCTCCCTGTAGCGCATAAGCGTGGCGCCGGTCAGCATGAAGAAGATGGGGACGGCCCAGTAGCAGAGGCACTCAATCGCAAGGGCCAGCACCCAGTTCTTTCCCGGCACCCATCGGTGAACCATGGAGTTGCAGTGCAGGTATACAACGCAGATGCAGGCCCCTATGTTCAATAGGTCGAAATAGAGGATGCGCTTTCCGGATTTTTTGGCGGGCCTGGAGCCACCTCTGGTCGACAGTTGAGAATCACGCTCGGTCATGAGCACCAACCTTAGTTTGAACCCCATTTTACGTTCTGAAGAATAACACCCTGACGCCCCTATCGCATCCACCACCATCAGAACAGCGTCCGGTGAAAACGCGCCGGTGACGCAGAAGCCGTCAGACGGACTAAACCCCAAGGTGAGAGCACGCCTTCTCACGGTGGGACAAGAGGACCCGTCACGAGGTCTCAAGTGTGTGCAGATGGCTCGCGAGCTTGGGAAATAGCTTCTCTTATGCAAGCCAAAAGACGCTCAGCTTGATGAGCATATTAATTACATAGCTCCGCCTCCCCTCACTGAAGATATACTTTCACGGCTGTGTGCGCTCAACTAGATGAATTTTTGTTCTAGAAGGCCGCTTTGCATGAATTGACCTTGAAGGGCAACTGGTATGAGGAAGAACATGAATGCCCGCCGCGACGTCTCACGTCGTAGCTTTGTAAAACTCGGTGGATCCGTTGTCTGCTCACTTGGGCTTGGCATGCTTGCCGCCGCCGGCAATGCCGCCCTTGCTCCCGAGAGGGCAGCCGCAACGGTTGTCGGAGACCAGACTCCCCTATCTGACGAAGAGGTCGAAGCCCTCATCCAATCCGGCGAGATCATGACCGAGTTCCCAGAGAGCATGGTCTCCACCTACGCCTCGGGAAGCTATGCGGTCAGGACCATCGCGGGGCCCAACCGGTATGAGACCAACAAGGCTCAGGTGCTCAATGCGTTTACGAGCAGCTCGTGGGCAATCGTTGCAAGTGGAACGGGCTATGCGGACTCGATCTGCGCGGCGGGGCTGGCGGGTGCGCTGAGCTGCCCGATCGTCCTCACGAGCGACAAGAGCCTCAGCCCGACCGCCTCCGATTGCATCAAGGCGCTCGGGGCGTCAAAGGTCATCTTGCTTGGCAGCACCAAGGTTGCCTCCCAGCAGGTCGAGAAGGACATCCGGTCGCTTGTTGGCTCTTCGGGCTCTGTCGTGCGCCTCTGGGGCCCCAATCGATACGAGACTCAGATGGCCGTGTATGACTACGGCAAGGAGAACGGTCTTTGGACGGGGGACACCGTCGTAGTGTCCAACGCGACGGATTTTGCCGACGCGCTCGCGATCTCACCTATCAGCTACAAGCTCAAGGCGCCCGTGTTCTTTGTCGATAAGACCAAGTCCCTCCCCGCGGCCCAGAAGAAGGCGATTCTCTCCTGCGGAAAGACCAAGTTCATCATCACCGGTGACACAAAGGTCATGTCTTCTCAGGTGGAGAGCCTCCTCAAGTCCCTTGGCTCCGTAAAGCGCCTTGCCGGGGCAGACCGTTACAAAACATCCCTTGCCATCGCCAAGTATGCGGTCTCAAGCCTTGGGATGAGCTGGGACGGCGTTGCCGTCACCTCCGGCAAGGCACCCTACGACGCGCTTGGCGGCGGCCCCACACAAGGCAAGGAGAACTCCGTCATCGTCCTCGCCGAGGAGGACGACTATCACAACGCCCCCTCGGTTCCCTTTGGCTCCGCAAGGCCCTCCAGGATGAAGTTCTTTGGCGACAAGGCAATCTACACGGGGGCGTTCAAGACCCGCTTTGCGCTACAGGCCGGATATGGCCTGAAGGACATCGAGGGTCTAAAGGCCTACATTGACGCAGGCCACGGCGGACCCGATCCGGGGGCCGCCGGAAGCGGCTACCAAGAGTACAGGCTTACCGCCGAGCTGGCAAAGCAGGTGTCGGCATATCTCTCGGGCAGCCACGGCATCTCCTCGTACACAAACACAAAGGGCAATGACTACAAGTATCGCCATCCCGAGGCAAACGCCATGGACTGCGGCGTCTTTGTCTCGATCCATTTCAACTCGGGGGGCGGCACCGGCACGGAGTCCTTTGTTCATTCGATAAACTCTGCCGCCGGATCCAAGGTGCTCCAAAGCGCCGTTCACTCTAAGCTCGTCTCTGCCCTGGGCCTTAATGACCGAGGCAGGAAGGCCGAACAGTTTGCCGTCGTGAGCGGACCCCTGCCCTCCGTACTCCTTGAGATCTGTTTCATAGACAACGCGTCCGACATGAAGAAGTACCAGAGCAGAAAAGATGCCGTTGCCCGTGCCATCGCCCAGGGCATTGCAGCGGCCTAGAAAGGTTTCTCATGCTGAACTCTCAAAACATCTCCCGCAGGAACCTCTTTAGACTGAGCCGATCCGCCGCCTGCGCTCTTGGCCTGTCGCTCGTCGCCCTTCCCAATGCGGCACATGCCGAGGAGCTCCCCGGCAACGTCAACGATGCCGGGGAATACACCTTTGTACCCGCCGAGTCCCTCACCCCAGACGAGCTCCCTCCCGAGACCGAGGTCAGGTCTCGCTCCCTTTCAAGGGGCGCGAAGGTCGTCAATCTTGGCGGGAAGGACCGATACGAGACCGTTGCCAAGGAGGCGCTGTACGCCTTCCCGTCATCTTCGACGGCAGTTGTGACGAGCGGTGTTGGCTACGCAGACTCCATTGCCGTCTCGGGTCTTGCCGGAGCGCTCGGCTGCCCGATCCTCCTTACCAACTCGACGTATGTTCCAGACGCCACGCTTGGAGCGCTCTCGTCAATGGGCGTGAAGAAGATCGTTCTCATCGGCAGCGAGAAGGTCGCAAGCTCCGCCGTCATGAGCAAGCTGAGAACATACGGCTCCGTCGAGCGCATATGGGGCCCGGATCGCTACGCAACCCAAATGGCGGTATATGAGTACGGCGCCAAGAAGGGGCTCTGGGACAGGAGCACCACGGCGATAGTCGCGAGCGCAACGGACTTTGCGGACGCCCTCTCTGCCTCGCCGGTGGCATACGCGCTCAAGGCTCCCGTGTTCTTCTGCGACTCCTCGAAAAACTTGCCCTCGAAGCAGGCGAGCGCCCTTGAGAGCGGCCTTACCAGCGTGAAGAACTTCCTCCTGCTTGGCAGCCCGGAGGTAACGTCTCGTTCCACCGAGCGCTTTCTGGAGCGCCTTGCCTCGGCCCGCGGGGGATCCTCCGTCCGTCTGGGAGGCGCAAACCGATACGAGACGAGCATGGCCGTGGCGGAGCACGCCGTAAGGAACCTTGGCTTCAGCTGGGACGGCGTTGCCTTTGCCTCCGGACGGGGGCCCTACGACTCCCTTGGGGGCGGCGTCGTTCAAGGCCGGGAGAAGTCCGTGCTGCTCCTTGCCGACGAGACGAGCCATAGCTCGGTGAACGTCATCTCCCAAAACGGGGGGAGCGTTGCCACGAACCTCAAGTTCTTTGGCAGCACGGTAGTGGTGCCCGGAGACGTTCGTGCGAAGATCTGCGCCGCCCTTCACGTCCCCTACTTCAGCAACACCTCCTTTGTGAGATACGGGATCACCCGTGACCGGATGGCACGGCTCCAGGTTGCGCGCAACGAGGGAAACGGCTACGGATACGAGGACTTCTACAAGGCCCTCGACCCCGACCAGCATGAGTACGGAACCTCGTCCTTCCATCAGTTTGCGCTGCTCACCGAGGGGTATTCGGGGACGACGGCAGCCACGATCAACTCGTACGTCGCAAACAACTGCTCCTATTCCGAGTCAAGTTACGGAAGAAGGAGCAGCCTCAGAAATCTTGGCTCCGCCTTTGTCAGGGCCGCCCAGGAATCCGGGGTCAACGAGGTCTATCTGCTTGCCCACGCAATCCTGGAGAGCGGCTGGGGCTGCTCCGAGCTTGCCTGCGGGTGGGTCCCGAACAAGGACGGCGAAGTCATCGTCAATGGCGTTCACTATCCCTATAAGAAGGGCGTTCCGTACTACAACTTCTATGGAATCGGCGCCGTTGACTCCAACGCGCTTGCCGGCGGCCGCGCGCTTGCGGTCAAGGAGGGCTGGACGACTCCCGAGCTGGCCGTTCGCGGCGCCGCCGAGTGGATTAGCGGCAACTATCTCAGGCGCTCCTCCGGGGCCCAGGATACGGTCTACCTCATGAAGTGGGACGTCGTTGGCGCGGAGAAAACCGGCTCTGCCTGGCACGAGTACTGCACGGGACTTGACTCCTGGTGTAACAGTATTGCAAGGCTCATGGACGGCTGCTATAAAAGCGCTGGTCGCCCCTTTGGGGATAAGCTCTCGTTCTGCGTTCCCGTCTATGCAAACTAACGATCTGACAAAGCGTGAAGGCTATCTTGGAGAGGGAGTTTTTCCCGACCCCAAGGCTCGTCTCGCCTGGCTTGACCTTCTGAAGGTTCTTGGCGCGTTTGCCGTGGTCATGACCCACATCGCCTCGATCGGGTGGCAGGTGATGGACCCTTCCGACGCAGGATGGCTTGTCACCAGCATCTATGAGATTGCCACTCGCTTTGCCGTGCCCTCATTCTTCATGGTGTCAGGCACCATAATGCTCAACCCAAAAAAGCATCTGACCATCCGGGCGATGTACGTGCGCTACATCCCCAAGATCGCCATACTGGCACTGCTGTTCTCTCTTGGCTACTGCATGTTTGAGTGGCTGCTAAGGGGATGGCCAGATTGGTGGTCTGCCCTGCACGCGGTGGCTGACGGCCCGTACTTCATCTGGTACCTCTGGGTTCTCGTTGGGCTCTATGCCCTGACTCCCCTGCTTCGCACGATTTCCAGACGAGAAGACCTGCTGAGCTACGCCGTTGCCCTGCTCGCGTTTTTTGTCATCGGAAAGAGCACCTTGAACTCGATGGCGCCGGACTCTCTGCTCTCGACCTGGATGAACAACTTCATCCTGTTTCCCTCCGGCATGGAGGGCATCTTCTATTACCTTCTTGGCGCATGGCTCATCTCACATCCCCCAACACGATCCCAGGGTCTGATCGTTGTCTGCCTAGGCGTTGTCTCTCTTGTCGTGGCCGTTGCCCTGAACCACTCTGATGCCCTCGCCCATGGTGCCAACCTTGACTATGTGACTCGAGACAACCTCCTTATCGCCCTGTATTCCGTTGGCGTATTCGAGGCCATGAGGCTGAGCTCCGCTCACCTGCACCACAGCGCTCTCCTCTCCATTCTCACGAGGGCCGGGATGGGAATCTACCTCGTTCACCCCTTCTTCAGGTTGACCATGGAGTCCATTGGCCTGTTCGCGCCCGCAAAGACGTGGCTCTATAGTGACCCGCTGCTCTCCGTTCCCCTCATCAGTCTGCTTATCTGGGTTGTCTCCGCGGTCGTGACATGCACCTGGATCTATACGGCAAACAACCCTGGGCGCCGCCCCCACCAGAGCGAGAAGAAGCCGCGCCCCACTCCCCGTCATTTTGCTGCCAAACGATAGCTGACGATACGCCCGGGCTCGCTCGAGGCGACCATCGTCAAGCTCATGACCATCGATTGGGCGAGCCGAGCCATATGGACGCCCCGTGTGATGCGCCCGCCCCCCTAGTCTCGGCAGTTTGTGACTCAGAGAATGGGTAAAAGCTGACGGTGATGCCGCGCCTACGCCAAAGGCGGCTAGACCGGATATCATTGTTCCCAGACAAGCCTGCTTGGGAAAGCCGCGTCTCTCAAGGATTGGACACCGATGATTGACCGAGCAAAGACGCTGATAAAGCACACGCTTCCGCCCACCACGAGCATGGTCGACAGGCGCCTTGAGGCACTCGACCACCGCTTTGAGCAGATAGACAACCATATTGGGCTCATCGATAAGCGCATGGACGAGATGTCCCGGCAGCTGCAGACGCTCCTTGATCAAAACAAGAAGCTTCAGGACATTCTCGAGCAGAACCAGAGGCTGAGCGCTGCCCTAGAGAACAACGAGAAGCTGCTGGAGAAGAGCACCGAGCGGCTCTCCGATGAGCTGTCCAGCTGCAGGAGCAACACCGAGAAGCTCGAGCAGCTGGTCACGACGCTTCGAGGCGACGTACTCACGGACAGGATGGCACGGGGCGGCGAGACGCCAGCGTGCGACGCTCCCGAGCTGATCGTCTCCATAGCCTCTTACGGGCCGCGAATCAACTACATTGAGCCCATGATCGAGTCACTGCGCAAGCAGACGGTCCATCCCGATGCGGCGATTCTTTGGCTTCCGTCGAGAGACTTTCCCCAGGGGCTGAAGGACCTCTCCTCGGCGGTCGTCTGTGCGCTCTATGACGCGCACGTCACGGTTCGCTTTGTTGACAAGGACCTGGGGCCGCACAACAAGTATTTCTGGGTCATGCAGGAGTACCCGGAGAGCACTGTTGTGACCCTTGACGATGACATCATCTACCCGCCCAACCTACTCGAGAGGCTGACCGCCGCTCATGAGGCGTGGCCCGATTCCGTCATTGGCATGCGCACGCACCTCATTGCGACCGAAGACGGAGAGCCGGCCCCCTATAAAGACTGGGTGAAGGAGCAGGACGAGATCAGGGACCTCCCCTCCCAGAAAATTATCGCAACGGGATCCGGCGGAGTCCTTTATCCCGCAGGGTGCCTTGATGCGCGCGCGTTTGACCCCGAGGGCATAGTCAAGACCTGCCTTCGAGCAGATGACCTGTGGCTGAAGGTCATGGAGGCGGCAAAGGGCACGAAGACGGTGTGTCCCTCGGGCGGCTACGGCCTCCACTACGCCGCAGGCACTCAAGAGGTGGCGCTGTACCATGACAATATCGACAAGGCGGGCAACGACGCGCAGCTCCGCCGCATCATCGAGTATCTTTCGACTTTGATGCCCAACGTCAGCTTCGTCAAGTTGATCGACGACGGGGGCGACAAGGGCAACAAGAGTGACGAGGAGGAGTCAGCGTCCTAGCGCCCCCTCTTACCAAAGACCTCGTACCACGCCTCCGTCTCGCCCTTCTCGCCCTCCCACCAGGGGCGGTTGTTCTCGTACCAGGCGATGGTCTCGCGAAGGCCGGCGAGGAAGTCCCGGTGCGCGGGCTCCCAGCCGAGCTCGGCCCTGGTGGCGGAGGCGTCGAGGGCATAGCGTCGGTCGTGGCCAGGACGGTCGCGCACGTAGTCAAAGTCGTCGGGCTCCCTGCCCATCGCCTGGAGGATGGCGGCGAGCACCTCCCTGTTCGAGCGCTCGCAGTCCGCGCCCACGAGATACGTCCTGCCTGGCGTCCCGCGCGTGAGGATGGCCCAGATGGCGCTGCAGTGGTCCTCCACGTGAATCCAGTCCCTTACGTTGAGGCCGTCCCCAAAGAGCTTGCCCCGGCCGCCGTTCAGGAGGTTTGTCACCTGCCGCGGAATGAACTTCTCCACGTGCTGGCAGGGGCCATAGTTGTTGGAGCAGCGCGAGACGTTGACCGGAAGGCCGTAGGTCTCGGCGTAGGCGTTCACGAACTGGTCCGCCGAGGCCTTTGAAGCGGAGTACGGGCTCCGCGGCGCGAGCGGCGAGTCCGGGCGGAACTTCTCGCGGGGGTCGTTCAGGGAGAGCGAGCCGTAGACCTCGTCGGTGGAGACCTGGAGGTAGCGGCGCGTGGGGGCGGTGCCGAACCGCAGGCTCGCCCAGGCGTCCCTCACGGCGTCCAGGAGCGAGATGGTGCCCAGCACGTTTGTCTCGACGAAGGCGGCCGGGTTCTCTATCGAACGGTCCACGTGAGACTCGGCGGCAAAGTTGACCACGTAGTCGGGCCTGTGCTCATCGACGACCCTGCGCACGAGGGTGCGGTCGCAGATGTTGCCGTGGACGAACTCGTAGCGCGGGTCGTCCCTCACCGAGTCCAGGCTCGCGAGGTTTGCGGCATAGGTGAGGGCGTCGAGGTTGACCACCCGAACGTCGTCATAGTGAGAGAGCGTGTAGCGCACGAAGTTGCTCCCGATGAACCCCGCGCCACCGGTAACCAGGCAGGTCCTCATGGGTCATCCTCCTCGGGGTCGTGGGCGCAGCTTTGTGCGGCGCTTCTCGGTTGGGCGGCGGTCCTCAGCTGGACGGCGGTTCTCGACTGGACGGCGGTTCTCGGCTGGGCGGTGGTTCTCGGCCGTGCGGCACTTCTCGAGGCGCCTACGCCTTGAACACCTCCGCGTCCAGGCCGGCGAGCTCTGCGGGCGGAGTCGCAGGGTCGAAGCCGAAGGACTCCCCCACGGCCTTGGCCTGCAGACGGCGCAGCCCCGCCGTGTCATCGTCGCCCGCCCTCTCGTAGAGGCGCGCGAGGCGGTCGAGCGCGTAGCCAACGTACTCGGCGAGGGAGTCACCCATGCCGGAGAGCACCATCATCGTGACGAGCGAGTCCGGGGCGAGCGCGAGCGCGGTCTGCGGCTCCAGCTCGAGCAGGTCGCCGATCTGGCGCTCGGTCTCCACCAGGCCGGTCTTCTCGCCAAGGGCGGCGCGGCGCAGCGCGACGCTGACCCCGTCGACGAACTGCCCCACGATCTCAAGCACGTAGTCCCTCTGCAGCATGTGCGCTCCCTTCGACACTCCCAGCATAGCGCAAGCGCGGGCGGGAAGGCCGGCCGCCCCGGCGCCGGTTGACGGAACGCCAGTTGCCCCGGCGCCGGCGTGCGGCGCGTCAGTTGCCCCGGCACCGACGGACGAAACGGATTAACGCGCACGGATTGCATTGCGCGGAAAATTGTCCTGCGGATATGTGATATCGAAACAAACCGTGCGCGTTAATCCAAAGCCGAGAGGGGCCCGCCGCAAAACAAACCGCGCGCGTTAATCCGGAAGCGACAAGGACTCGCACTCCCGCATCGCTCACCCGCAGTGGCAGACGCACAGTAAACGGCAACTACGGCGACCAGCGCGCTAGACCAGCGCGCTAGACCAGCGCGCTAGAGCAGCGCGAGAGTACGGCGGCAGTTGGCGGCAACGGGCTCGAGGAGGTGCTCGTGGAGCTCGTCCGCACCCGGGATGCCCGCGGACTCCTCGAAGACCTCCGCCATGGAGACGGGGATCTCCTGCGCGAGGTCGGCCATGAGGGCGCGGCAGGACGCCAGCGTGAGGCCGGCACGCTCGAGCAGCGCAGCGAGCTTGGGGTCTCCGGCACCCACATAGCGCTCGAGCGCACCGGCGCCGACGCGCCCCACGCGGTTCTCGCCGCCAACGGACATTGCGAGGCGCAGGCGGCGACGCAGCTTCTCGTAGGCAAGGCCGGAGGCAACGTCGTACATGGGGGCGAGCATTGCGGCACCACCAGCACCAAGCAACAGGGAGTAATTCTTCGCATGGGCGTCGGGCGCCCCGACAAGCGCGTTATAGAAGAGCTGGTGAGAGAACGTGAGCAGGTTGAGCTTGTTGCGGCTCGTCCCTGCCAGCAGCGGCAGCACGTCGCGTGCCGACGGGCCACCGTCCTCGGTGTACTTGCAGTCCGGCATGACGGAGAGTGCCTGGCAGAGGTCTTCCTGGTGCAGGCGCACAACCCTGCCCGAAGCGTTTCTCACGCGGTCGTAGCGCTCCACGATGAGCGCGGGCTCGTCCTCGAAGAAGCGATAGTCCACGTGAGCCGTGGCCACGCCGCAGCGCTCGGCCGTGCGCATGCACACGTACTCGTTGAGCGCCTGAAGCCTGAAGCCAATGACCCCGTTCTTGAAGATGTGCGTGGTGGGTGCGGCGCCACGACACTCGTACCAGCGCCCGCCTTCCCCCGCAAGCGCAAACTTCCCCTGGTTGCCGCCGAGCGACCACCGCTCCTCGAGGCCCATCCACGGGACCTCGGGCTCGTCGCGCACGGTCTTGAGGCGCAGCGCTATCTCGTGGTCCGTGAGCTCGCGGAGGTCGTTCTCGCGCGAGAGCGCCTCGTCAACGCGCTCTGGCGCACAGAGCTGCACGGCACCCGGGCAGTCGAGGCCGATGTGGGCGAGCAGCGTCACGGGGTTGTTGGCGCTCACCCCGAGCTCGCGGCCGATAGCGCGCCGCTGGAGCTCGCTGTCCGGCAGGAGGCCAAAGAGGTAGGGCCGCAGCACGTCGGGGCCGTAGGAGCGGTTTGAGATAGGCATGGAGAGCGAGAGGGGCGGTCCCTGGTAACCCTCGTCGTAGGCAAAGGTCATGAGGCCGTGCTCGTCCCGGTGGACGGTCCCGGCGGGCACGCCGCCGACAAGAACGCGAAGGTCGAGAACAGCCATTGCTAGATCGCCTCCTCAGGAAGTGCGATTCCCATGTCGTTGGCGATAAAATCCCTGAGGGCAGCGCCGTAGTCGAGAAGTCCGAACTCGCGCTTTCGACATGAAGACACCGGTGGAACCGTAGGTCTCTGGGGCGTCGGCGCTTCCGCGGAAACGGCCGCCGGCGACGCGATCTTCTCGCCCTGCGCCGCGAGCGAGAGCCCGAGGGCGTCGAAGACCGCGAGCAGCTTGTCCAGCCTGATGCCCGTGGCATCGCCCAGCTCGAGCGAGGCGAGCAGGCGCTCCGAGACCCCGGACATCGCGGCCAGCTGCGCGCGCGTGAGACCCTGGGCCTCGCGGGAACGCCGGACGTAGATACCGGCCTGACGGGGAGCGGAGATGGGCATCGTGTCCACGTTCTTCTCGCCTTCTCGCTTGCATGCACAGTTTTGCATGTTGGCTGATATGCATACTTTTGCATAGTAGTCTATCTGCAGAGTTTTGCATGTCAAGAGCGGTCGGCGCGAGCGCGTCGACGGCGGCTGCACCGGCGGGCGGAACGGATTAACGCAACAAGGCCGGCCGCTCCGGCAACGGCAGACGGGGCGGATTAACACGCACGAGATGCATTTTGCGAAAAAGCGTCCTGCGGATATGTGGAATCGAAGCAAACCGTGCGTGTTAATCCGGAAGCGAGAAGCGCCAGGAACACCGGCGCTCCCCTACTCGCTGCGGAGGGCCTCGACCGGGTCACGCCGGCTGGCGGCGCTGGACGGGATGAGGCCCGCGATCAGCGTGAGCGCCACCGAGATGCACACGAGCACTGCTGCGGACGTCCACGGCAGGCTCATGATGTTCTCCACGGCAAAGCCGTCGAGCACCGCGGCGTTCACGGGGATGGAGACGGCCACGACGAAGGCGACGGCAAAGAGACCGGAGATGAGCCCCTCGATGAAGGTCTCCGCGTTGAAGACGCTCGCGACGTTGCGCTTGGAGGCGCCGATGGCGCGCAGGATGCCGATCTCCTTCTTGCGCTCGAGCACGCTGATGTAGGTGATGATGCCGATCATGATGGAGCTCACCACAAGCGAGATGCTCACGAAGGCGATGAGCACGATGGAGATCATGTTCACGATGTCCGTGACGCTGCCCATGATCACGCCCACGTAGTCCGTGTAGCTGATGACGGCGTCGTCGTTGCCGGCGGCGCGCTGGTCCTCGTTGTAGGCGTCGATGACGTCCACCACGCGCTCCTTGGCCTCGAAGTCCCGGGGGTAGATCTGGATGGCGGCCGGGTCGTCCGGCGTGGCGTAGCCGAGCGTCTGGAGGTTGTTGTCGTACGTGAGCTGGCTCGCGTTGGCGTAGCTCTCCATGAGGGAGGTCAGGTCCTCGGCGTCCATGTTGAAGTGGATGGCGGCGGCAAGGGCTTCCCCGTCAACGGAGAAGGCGCCCTGGAGCTGGGACACCCCGCCGGCGACCTGGCTCGCGTAGCTCGCGAGCACCTGCGCCACCGCCTCCTGGATCTGCGAGGACACGACGGAGGAGACCTGCTGGGACATGCTGCTCAGGAAGCCCTGCAGGTAGGGCGCGAGCTGGTCGGAGACGTAGGCGCTCACGATCTCCTGGACGCGCTCGCGGACCGCGGGGCCCGCCGCGGCGTCGATCTGGGCGAGAAGGGCCTGCGCGTTCTCGGTGGCGAGGTAGCGCTCAAAGTGGTCGGAGACCTCCTGCGCGAAGGCGGGGTCCTCCGGGTCCAGGGCGCCGGCGTTGGCGCCCCACCAGGCAACGAAGTCGCGCGCGAGCTCGCCGCCGAGGCGCGTGACCTCCTCGAGCTGCTCGGTCGTGAGCGCCGGGTCGGCGAGCTCCTGGTCCAGGATGGACGAGAAGTCCGGGGCGGGCACGCCGGCGACGAGCGAGTCCACGTCGATCGAGTCGGCGACGCCGGAGAGGTCTATGTCGATGCCGCTGAGGTCGATGCCCGAGGGGTCGAAGGCGCCCTCGAGGCCGCTCGTGTCGAACGAGAAGGCCGAGGAGAGCGCGTCCTCGTCCACCGAGAAGAGGCTGCCGAGGTCCACGCCCTGGCGCGCCTCCTCCTGGAGGGTGGAGAAGCTCTTGCCGGTGAAGACGTCGACCTCGGGGTCGGCGAGCTGCTGCTTGACGATCGCGGAGCCGGCCGCACGGGTCATGAGCTCCTCGGTGAGGCCCGGCGTGTAGGCTATGCCCGCGGAGAGCGCCTTGGCGTCCGAGGACTCGTTGGGGCGCACGACGCCAACCACGTGCAGGTCAAGGCCGTTGCTCACCGCCTCGGTCATGAACTTCTCGTCCGAGGACATGTCCGTCCAGCCGCCCGTCTCGGCGTTTTTGCGGTACTCGTCGCTGGGAGAGATCACCTTGAAGGAGAGGCCAAGCGCGTCGTCGTAGGTGAAGTCCACCTCGCCCTGCTCGATCGTGGTCTCCCCCGCCGTCCCGCTCATGGCGCTGCTCACCATGGTCGTGAGGTCCGCCGGGTCGAGCACGCCGATGCCGTAGAGCGTGTAGTCGCTGATGCGGCCGCTCTGGGTGAGCACGAGCACGCACTCGTCCGCCGCGGCGGCCCAGCGGCCGGCGACGACGTCGTACTGGGACTCGAGGAGCTCCTGGTCGTCGATCATCTCGTTGAAGACGGACATCCCGCCGCCGGTCATGCCGGCCGTGGCGGCACCGGACGCTCCGCCGGTCATCGTGGTGGAGAGGGCGTTGGGGTTGAGCTGCACCGCGCCGTCAGAGGTGTCCGCCTTGTAGACGAGCGGCGTGAGGCCGTAGTCGTACTGGATGGCGTTGACGTAGGAGTCAAGGTCGTCGGGGTTCGTCTCGAGGTAGGCCTTGAGGCCGGAGAGGTCGTTGGAGCCCACGGAGGCAAACATGTCCGTGAGCATCATGAACTCGGGGATCTGCTGCGAGCCGGCGTCCTTCTCGCCGTCTTGGGCGGCGTCAGCGGAGGCGGAGCCCGATCCCGAGCCGTCGCCGGCACCCGAGCCGCCCAGCATGCCGCTGTCCTCCGAGAGCAGCCCGGAGATGTCCATGCTCTGCTTGGTGATGGAGAGCGGGTAGCTGGAGAGGGTGTCCTCCTCCACGCGCGCGATGTACTCGTTGACGCCGTTTGCCAGGGCGAGGATGGCCGCGATGCCGATGATGCCGATGGAGCCCGCGAAGGCCGTCATGATGGTGCGGCCCTTCTTGGTCATGAGGTTGTTGAACGAGAGGCCGAGCGCCGTGAGGAAGCTCATGGACGTGCGGCGGGAGGGCTTGGCGTCGCGCCGGGGCGCCGTGGCGGGGTCGAAGGGCCGCGAGTCCGAGGTGATGCGGCCGTCAGCAAGCTCCACGATGCGCGTGGCGTACTGATGCGCGAGCTCGGGGTTGTGCGTGACCATGATGACCAGGCGGTCCTGCGCGACCTCCTTGAGGAGGTCCATGACCTGCACGGACGTGACGGAGTCCAGGGCGCCCGTGGGCTCGTCGGCGAGCAGGATCTCCGGGTCGTTGATGAGGGCGCGAGCGATGGCCACGCGCTGCATCTGGCCGCCGGAGAGCTGGCTCGGGCGCTTGTTCACGTGGTCCGCGAGGCCCACGCGAGCGAGGGCGTCCAGCGCGCGGCGGCGGCGCTCGGCACGACCCACGCCCGAGAGCGTGAGCGCGAGCTCCACGTTGGCGAGGATCGTCTGGTGGGGGATGAGGTTGTAGCTCTGGAACACGAAGCCGATGCGGTTGTTGCGGTAGGCGTCCCAGTCGCGGTCGCGGTACTCGCGGGTGGAGATGCCGTCGATCACGAGGTCGCCGTCGTCAAAGTGGTCCAGGCCGCCCACGATGTTGAGCATCGTGGTCTTGCCGGAGCCGGAGGGGCCGAGAACCGCCACGAACTCGTTGTCGCGGAAGGCGACGGAGACGTGGTCGAGCGCGACCTGCGTGAAGCCGGTCGTGACGTAGCGCTTGCAGATGTCCTTGAGCTCGAGCATGGCGGATCGGGTCCTTCCGGGGGCGTGCGGGTGCGGGGCGCGGCGGTCGGCGTGCGCGGGGACGCGGCCGCGGGGTGCGTGCGGCGCGCGGGGCGCAGCGTGACGTCACGTGACGTGCGGGGCGCGGCCGTGCGGCGTTCGAACGTGTGGCAAACGTTGTTTACGTTACCCAAAACGCGCTGGAAGATACGCCGCTCTTCTCGCCTTCAGCGCGAATTCACGTTGCTTGGGCGGGACGCCGGAGGCGCGCGTGGAAGTGGGTGTCCGAGCCGCCGGGGACCTCGGTGAGGCCGGAGCGCTCGAGCGTGAAGCCGGCGCCCGCGGGACTGGCGAGAAACGCCGTGATGACGGCGTCGTTCTCCTCGGCGAGGATCGAGCAGGTGGCGTAGACGAGCCTGCCGCCGGGCGCCACGTGCGCGGCGGCCGATGCGAGCAGCTCCGCCTGGAGCGCCGAGAGCTCCGCGGGGGCGGATGGCTCGAGTGACCAGGCTATCTCAGGGTGGCGCGAGAGCGTGCCGGTGCCCGTGCAGGGCGCGTCGAGAAACACGAGGTCAAAGGCGCCAATATCATCGGGAAGCGCGCGACCGTCGACACAGACGCAGCGCACGTGTCCCGCGACGCCCGCGACCTCCATGCGGCGCGCGGCGAGCCTGGACTTGCGCGGAGAGACCTCGACGGCAGTGACCTCGCACGGGCCGCCGGCAGCGAGCGCCGCGTTCTGGAGCAGCAGCGTCTTGGTGCCGCGCCCCTGACCGACCTCGAGCACGCGCTCGCCGGGCGCGGGGGCGCAGGCGAGCGCGACCTCCTGGGCGGCAAGGTCGCACGGGATGACCTCCACGCGCTCCACGAGGCCGGAGGGCGCGAGGCGCGAGGGAGCCCCCAGCCGACACGACCCCGGCAGCGGGCCCTCCTCCGGCTCGCATCCCGCCTCCTCGAGGACGACGAATGATTCAAAAGGGGTCTGTCCCCTTTTGAATACTGTGGCGACCCAGGGGGCGGCGGGGGCGAGGGCGGCAAGGGCCCAGGCTGCGGCGCGGTCGGCGTCGAGCGAGAGGAGCGCGCGCTCGGCCAGCCACTCCGGCAGGGCGCCGACGAGCGCGAGGTCGCGGGCGTCAAACGCACCCGACTCCACGCGGGCCCGAGCGTCCGCCACGAGCGCCGCGTCCTTCTCGGCAACGCGGCGCAGCACGGCGTTGGCGAGGCCGGCCGCCCGCGGCGCGACCGAGCGCACGAGCTCCACGCCCTGGCTCACGGCCACGT
>CASEHX010000018.1 GCA_949287905.1 uncultured Olsenella sp. | reverse complement strand
TCGCGAAGCGCACTTCTCGAAGATGAACCGGGGGCCTCCCGGATGGAACTCAGGTCAGGCTCTTAGAACTTGGCGCCGCACTTCTTGCACACGCGGACCTTGTTGCCCTTGTCGTCGACGTCGTGGCCGACGCGGGTGGGCCTGCCGCACGTGGGACGGACGGCCTTCTTGACGATGGCGACGCCCTCGGTCAGTCGGGAGAGTGTGCCTAGTGGACCTCGACGGTTGTTCCGATGGTGTTTGCCGGGAGGGTGCGCAGCCAGTACCCGGGGCAGGTTTGGGAGAGGGCGTCCGCCACGCGCGCCGCTGCCTCGTCGCCGTCGGCCACGGCGATCATCGTGGAGCCGGAGCCGGAGATCATGAACCCGCAGGCGCCGGCGCCCAGGGCGGCGACGCGCAGGCCCTCGTAGTCCGGGATGAGCTTGGCTCGGTAGGGCTCGTGAAGCCGGTCGTGGCATGCCTTGCCGAGCAGCTCGGCGTCCCCCAGCTCGAGGGCGCGCACCATGGCGACGAGCCTGCCCATCTGCCAGACCGCCGTGTCACGGGAGACCTCGGTGGGCAGGACGCGTCGAGCGTCTGCCGTGCGCACCTCGTAGGGAGGGGCGATGGCGACAAAGCGGAGGTTTCCCGCGACGTCCATGCGCGTGGAGGTGGTCTTGTCGCCGTCCACGAAGGAGCTCACGAGCCCACCGAGAAGAGCGGGCGCCACGTTGTCTGGGTGTCCCTCGTCTGCACAGGCGAGCTCGAGGGCCCGCTCGCGGTCAAAGCCCCCCGCCGAGAGGGCCATGGCGCCCGCGATGCCTGCGATCACGCAGGCCGAGCTCGAGCCCAGACCGCCCGAGAGCGGGATGGGGGAGAGGATCGTGATGTGAAGCGGCGTGGGCTCCACGCCGAGGCGCGCGCAGGCGTCGAGGTAGCTCTGCCAGACGAGGTTGTCCTCGCCGCGGAAGCGCTCCTCGCAGCCCACGATCTCGAGCCGCTCGGAAGGCGTCATGAGAAACGTGGCCGTGAGGTCGAGCGCGATGCCCAGGCAGTCGAAGCCAACGCCGACGTTGGCGCTCGTCGCGGGGACGCGGACGATCGCGACGGGGCGCTCACGGCCGTCGGCCCCGATCACAGGAACACCCGCGCGCAGGCGGATTCGACGAAGGCCCCCACGCGCTCGGGGTCGCAGACGTCGTCGTGAAGCACCGTGCCGGCGCGCAGGCCAGAGAGCTGCGGGGGCGCCACGGTGCCCGTGAGCTTCTCGAGGGCGTCCATGCAGGCGAAGCCGTTCATGCCGTCGGTGACCTCGCCCAGGGCAGAGAGGACGTCGGCGCAGAACTTGTAGGGGCTCGCCGTGGAGAGGCAGATGCGCTCGGTGCCGTCGTTCGGCGTGGCGTCGAGCACGTGCTTGGCGACCGCGGTGTGCGGGTCGATGAGGACGTCGAGCTCGCGCCAGGTGTTGAGGATCGTCTCGCGGGTCGCGGCGTCGTCGGCGCGGCCACAGGAGAAGACCGAGCGAATCTCTTCCATGACGCTCTCGGGCACGGTGTAGACGCCCTTCTCGGCGAGGTCGCCCATGAGGGATGAGACGAGCTCGCAATCGCCGTTTGAGGCGAAGTAGAGCAGGCGCTCGAGGTTGGAGGACACGAGGATGTCCATCGAGGGAGAGATGGTCTTGTGGAAGTCGCGCCGGCGGTCGTAGACGCCGGTGGTGAGGAAGTCCGTGAGGACGTCGTTGGCGTTGGAGGCAACGATGAGGCGGCGCACCGGCAGGCCCATGCGCTTGGCGTAGTAGCCGGCGAGGACGTCGCCGAAGTTGCCGGTGGGGACGCAGAAGGTGACCTCGTCCCCCGGACGGATGGCCTCGCGGCGAACGAGCTGCGCGTAAGAGTCAAAGTAATAGCTGACCTGAGGCGCGAGACGGCCGACGTTGATGGAGTTGGCGCTCGAGAGCACCACGCCGCGCTCGGAGAGGCGCTCGGCGAGCGCGCGGTCCGCGAAGACGCGCTTGACCTGGCCCTGGCAGTCGTCGAAGGTCCCGTTGACGGCGCACACGGCCACGTTGCCTCCAAGCTGGGTCACCATCTGGAGGCGCTGGATGTCGGAGACCTTGCCGGCGGGGTAGAACACGGTGACGCCCATGCCATCCACGCCCGCGAAGCCGTCGAGCGCGGCCTTGCCGGTGTCTCCGGAGGTGGCGGTGACGATCATGATCTTCTCGCCGTTGGCTCCGCGAGCAACGCCCATGAGCTGGGGGAGCATCTGGAGCGCAACGTCCTTGAAGGCACAGGTGGGGCCATGGTAGAGCTCGAGCAGCCAGTCCGTGCCGAGCGGGGTGACGGGGCAGACCGCCGTGGTGTCCCACTGGCTTCCGTAGGCGGCGTCGACGCAGCGGGTGAGCTCCTCGCCGCTATAGTCACTCAGAAGCGTGCCCAAGACGAGGGCGGCCGTCTGGTGGTAGCTCTGCGAGCACACCGTCTCGAGCGAGAGCCTGGTCGATCCAAGCTCGTCGGAGACGTAGAGGCCGCCGTCCGGAGCGATTCCGGTGAGGATTGCTTGCTTGCTTGTTACGGAATTCGTTTCCGAGCGCGTGCTGTGATAGAACGACATGGTGCTCCTTGCGTCGAGGCGATGGTGGCCTTGCTGCCAGTATCATACCTGCACCGCGGGAGGCACGGCCCGCCGGACACAGACTAGAAAGATTGGTACCCCATGAAGATTGCCCTCCTCGGCTACGGGACGGTCGGCCGCGGCGTTGACCAGATCATCGCCGAGCGCGTGGAAGGCGTCGAGGTGGCACGCATCCTCGAGCTGCCGGACCGCCTGAGCGACCCCCGCATGACCGCAAGCTTTGACGACATCCTCGCCGACGAGAAGATCGAGCTCGTCGTTGAGTGCATGGGCGGCGTGGAGCCGGCGAGGACCTACATCATGGGCGCCCTGGAGTCCGGGCGTCACGTGGTCACGTCAAACAAGGCCGTGGTCGCGGCGCATTTTGCCGAGTTCGCAGCGGCGTCCGTGGCCTCAGGTGCGGGCCTCTACGTGGAGGCCGCGGTCGGCGGAGGCGTGCCCTGGATCGCCGGCATCGAGAAGGCCCGTCGCGTGGACGAGGTCACGTCCTTCTCGGGCATCATGAACGGCACGACCAACTACATCGTCGACGCCATGCGCAGGCAGGGCGCCGAGTTCGACGTGGTTCTCGCCGAGGCCCAGCGCCTGGGCTTTGCCGAGCGCGACCCCTCCGCCGACATAGACGGAATCGACGTCCTCAACAAGACGATCATCTCGGCCTCCGTGGCCTTTGACGTGGCGTGCGAGAGGAGCCTCCCCGCGTCCGGCATACGAAACCTCACGAAGGCGGACCTCGAGCTCTTTGCGGCCCACGGGCGCACGGTGAAGCTGCTCGGCCACGGCATGACGAGCGACGGGCGCTACGCGGCCGCCGTTGAGCCGGTGGCGGTTCTCGCCGACTCGCTCGAGGCTAACGTTCCCGGCAACTTCAACCTGCTCACGCTCGATGCCACCACGGTCGGCGAGCTCAAGTTCTACGGCCAGGGGGCGGGGAGCCTGCCCACCGGAAACGCGATCGTCCAGGACGTGCTCGACTGCGTGAGCGGCGCGCGTCGCCCTGTCTACGACTTCACGCGGCCGCTCGTCTACGACCCCACGCTGCTGCGCTCCGACTACGTGCTGCGAACGACCGCCCAGATCGGGGACGCCGAGGAGTTTGGGCCGGGCGCCCTTCTCGTCCGTGACCTCACCGCCGAGGCCGCACGCGCCCTGCTCGACGAGGCTCTCGCCGCAGACCCCACCACGTTCATGGCCGCGCTGCCCACGGCGTAGGCTCACGGCTCATCACGGCTCAGAAAGGCAAGGTTTCTCAGCATGATCAAGATCGCAAAGTTCGGCGGCTCCTCCGTCGCGTCCGCCGAACAGTTCCGCAAGGTCAAGGGCATCGTGGAGTCGGACCCTGACCGTCGCTTCGTGGTGGTGTCCGCCGCCGGCAAGCGCGACTCGGCTGACAACAAGATCACCGACCTGCTGCTGCTGGTAAACGCGCACATCCAGTACCACGTGGACTGCACCGCCCTTCTCGCCGACATCGAGCAGCGCTTTGTTGACATCGCCGACGAGCTCGGGCTCAAGTGGCCGGTGCACGAGAAGTTCGAGCTCTTTGCCAAGAACATCAAGAAGCACTCGCCCGAGTACGTGGTCTCCCGCGGCGAGTGGTTCACCGCGCACCTCATGGCCGAGTACCTGCAGATGCCGTTCGTCGATGCCGCCGACGTCGTGGTCTTCCACCACAACGGCGAGGTGGACATGGAGCGCACGGCGGTGCGCCTCAAGGACGTCATGGCCCGTCAGGGGTCCTTCGTGCTTCCGGGCTTCTACGGCGCCACGGTCGACGGGCAGATCAAGCTCTTCCAGCGCGGCGGCGGAGACATCACGGGCGCCATCCTCGCGCGCTGCATAGACGCCGGTCTCTACGAGAACTGGACCGACGTCTCCGGGTTCCTCTCCGCCGACCCGCGCATCGTGGAGAACCCTCGCTCTATCCGCCGCATCACCTTCGACGAGATGCGCGAGCTCTCCTACATGGGCGCCTCGGTCCTGCAGGAGGAGGCCATCTTCCCGGTGCGCGAGGTCAACATCCCGATCCAGATCAAGAACACCAACCGTCCCGAGGACGTGGGCACGATCATCCGCGAGCGTGCCCGCGCGGGCGAGGACGAGCACCTCATCACGGGCATCGCCGGCAAGAAGGACTTCATCTCCGTGCACGTCAAGAAGGCGCACATGTCCGGCGAGGTGGGCTTTGTCCGCCGCGCCCTCTCGATCTTCGAGCGCTACGGCGTCTCGGTCGAGCACATCCCCACCGGCGTCGACTCCTTCTCCGTGGTGGTGAACGGTGCCGACGTGAAGGACTCCATCTACTCGATCGTCTCCGACATACGCCGTGACCTCGAGCCCGATGACATCACGATGGTGGACAAGCTCGCGCTGATCTCCGTCGTCGGCCGCAACATGTCCAAGCGAAGCGGCACCTCCGGCAAGGTCTTTGGCGCGCTCGGCGAGGCGGGCGTGAACATCCGCATGATCACGCAGAGCTCTCAGGAGATTTCGATCATCCTCGGCGTGAACAACGAGGACTTCGACCGTGCCATCCAGGTGATCTACAACCGCTTCGTCCGTGACGAGATGGTCACCGCCGGCTGATTGAACCATGATCCAAAAGGGGACAGACCCCTTTTGGATCATTCCGTCCCTCAAGAAAGGAACCGCCATGAGCGAGAAGACCGTTGCCATCCTGGGCGCCACCGGTGTGGTGGGCCAGCAGATGCTCCAGTGCCTCGAGGAGCGTAGCTTCCCCGTGGGCAGGCTCGTGCCGCTGGCGAGCCAGCGCTCCGTTGACGCCGGCAAGACCGTGCGCTTCGCCGGCGAGGACGTGCCCGTGCGCCTGGCCGAGCCGGACGCCTTCGAGGGCGTGGACATCGTCCTCGGTGCCGCCGACGACGCAACCGCCCGCGCTCTCATGCCCGAGGCCGTGAAGCGCGGAGCCGTGTGCGTGGACAACTCCCACGCCTTCCGCATGGACGCCGACGTGCCGCTCGTCGTGCCGGAGATCAACGCGGCTGACATCGCAAGCCACCACGGCATCATCGCCAACCCCAACTGCGCCACGATCATCGGCCTCGTGCCGGTCTGGCCGCTTCACCAGCTTGCGGGCGTGACGCGCCTCGTCGTCTCCACCTACCAGGCGGCCTCCGGTGCCGGCAAGCCCGGCCTCGACGAGCTCGTGCGCGAGATCGGCTGCGTGGCCGCGGGCGAGCCGGTGGGGGAGACGGCCCCCTTCCAGTATCAGCTGGCGGAGAACCTCATTCCGCAGATCGGCGGCTTCAAGGACGAGGGATACACCTCCGAGGAGCTCAAGATGCTGAACGAGGGCCGCAAGATCATGCATCTGCCCGCACTGCGCGTGAACTGCACGTGCGTGCGCGTGCCGGTGGTGCGCTCGCACTCCGAGTCCATCACGGCCGAGTTCGAGCGGCCCCTCTCTGTGGGGGAGGCGCGCGCCGCGCTCGAGGCCGCACCGGGCGTGAAGGTCGTGGACGATCCCGCGGCGAGCCGCTACCCCATGCCGCTCGAGACCTCCGACCAGGACCTCATCTACGTTGGTCGCATCCGCCGCGACCTCTCCGCGCCCGAGGGCGTGAGCTCACTCACGTTCTGGTGCTGCGGCGACCAGATCCGCAAGGGTGCGGCGACCAACGCGGTGCAGATCGCGGAGCACCTGGTCTAACAAGCGCGGTTTGGCGAGAAGAACGCGCCGGGCGCGGGGTCGAGGTCCTTCTCGGCCCCGCGCCTTTGTTCTCGGGTGCTTGCGACGCGTCCTGCATGTTCGCGTCCTCGGCCGACGGCTGCGAACCTGCCACGCCCTTCCCCTTGCCGAGGCGTGCGGGCCTCTGACGGATGGGTTGGCGCTCGCGGCGGCCGCGGGCGCTACAATGCCGCCAACAGGAGCAGGACAGGAGGTGTCCCATGGCTGATTCCCTGAAGCCGCAGTATGACGAGCTCGTTGCCAGGTGGTCCGCGCTCTCGCCCGAGCGTCGCGAGGAGCTGCTCGCGGAGTTTGTGCCCGACTACGTCTACAACTCCGAGAAGATCGAGAACGCCGAGCTCTCGTATTCCACCGTGAAGCAGATCGTCGAGACGGGCGCCGTCACGGGCTACACCGGCGACGTCCAGCTGCTCATAGAGACCTACAACCTCAAGCTCTCCTGGGACCTCGCGCGCGTCAAGCTGGCCGAGAGCCCGTGCCTCTCCGAGGAGCTGATCCAAGAGGCCCAGGGTCTCGTGACGATGGGCACCTACGACGAGAAGCGCCTGCTCGCCGGCGAGCGTCCGGGTACCTTCAAGCTCGAGAACTACGTTGGCGGTCCGGCGAGCGTGGGCATCCCGGCTGCGGAGGTGCCGCGTGCGGTGGGTCTTCTCGCCGACGACGTGAACACCTACCTGGAGGAGGGGGCCCGCAGGCTCACCATCGCGGCCTACCTTCACGCCAAGCTCTTCGACATCCACCCCTTTGCCGATGGCAACGGTCGCACGGCGCGTCTGCTCATGAACGGCGTGCTTCTCGCCATGGGCATGCCGCCGATCGTGATTCACGCGCAGAACCACGCCGCCTATCACGCGGCCCTTGACGTCTTCCATCTGGAGGGCGACCTCGGTCCGCTCAGGCGCTTCCTGCGCTCCGAGACGATGCTCACCTGGGAGGGCGTGCTCGACTGATCCATGGGCGCCTGTCCTGATGCCTATTGTGGAGAACCGAGGACGTAAAAATTGTCCTTGCATCGGGAGCCAGGGTTTTGCATAATAGTCGAGCTGCTTCTAGAGGCGGCACACATGGTGGGCGTAGCTCAGTTGGTAGAGCGACGGACTGTGGCTCCGTAGGTCGAGGGTTCGAGACCCTTCGCCCACCCCATATGGATCGTTAGCTCAGCTGGTAGAGCAGGGGACTCTTAATCCCAAGGTCCAGGGTTCGAACCCCTGACGATCCACCATACTCGGATCGTTAGCTCAGCTGGTAGAGCAGGGGACTCTTAATCCCAAGGTCCAGGGTTCGAACCCCTGACGATCCACCACGATTTCTTCGGCCGGGCGTCAGCTGACGTCCGGTCTCTTTTTTCACCGCTCAGTTGATCTGTGTGAAAAGGGGTTTGACCCCTCCTCGCGGGCTCCTCGCCACGCGCCGTGCGTGATACCCTGCTTCTGAAAACGAGGATTGGAGGACCCATGGCACGACAGGCTCCGGGAGCGGTAAGGGGACGCGGGCCGATCGCCGCCCTCGCGGCACTTCTCGTCGCCGTCGTCACCGCCTTTGGATCCGGGGCGCTCTCCCTGCCCCAGCTGGGCGGCGGCAGCGTGGAGGGGCTCTCCGAGCGGCAGGTTGGCTACACCGAGTGGAACGTCGACGACTATCCCGAGTACTACCGTGTGGTCGGGGACGCCGTCGTTGACGTGGAGCTCGATCCAGGAGAGCTGCTCTACGAGGGGCTCGACGAACTCGGCCGCACGGGTCGCGCCGTCGCGTGCGTGACGCCCGAGATGGCCGAGGAGGGGAGCGAGCGAGAGCGCGAGGAGATGAGCTGGATACACCCCTCCGGATGGGGACACAACGAGCAGGTCTACATCGTGATGCCCGACGGGGACACCTATCATGGCGCGCTCTTCAACCGCAGCCACCTCATCGCCAAGTCTCTGGGGGGCGAGGAGGTCCCCGAGAACATGGTGACGGGCACGCGCACCCAGAACGTGGGGGACAACCACGGGCAGGACGGCGGCATGGCCTACACCGAGGGGGTCGCGCGAAGGTGGCTGAGGGAGAACCCCGACGGGACGCTGTATTACTCCGCGACCCCCGTCTACGAGGGCGACGAGCTCGTGCCTCGAAGCGTCATAGTGGACGTGAGGTCGTCTGACGGCGAGGTGGACCTCGAGGTGGAGGTCTTCAATGCGACGTACGGATTCGAGATAGACTATGCGACGGGGGAGTTCCGCGAGCTCTGACACGGGACTCTTGGCCGTCCGTCACGGGGAGGGGAAGTCATGTCCGAGGGTATGGAGACCATTCGTCGCGCGCTCGAGCCCGATGCAGGGCTCTTCGAGCGAATCGTGAGCGCGGATGCCGCGTGGGAGGGCAAGATCTTCTCCGTTGAGCACCAGCGCGTAGAGCTCTCCGACGGATCGCTCGACTGGCGCGAGGTCGTGCTGCACCACGGTGGGGCGGGGGTCGTTGCCGCGATCGACGGCCGCGTCTGCCTCGTGCGCCAGTATCGCGTCGCGCTCGGCCGAATGACGCTCGAGATCCCCGCCGGCAAGGTCGACCCGAGCGAGCCGCGAGACGTCTGCGCCGCGCGAGAGCTCACCGAGGAGACGGGGCTTGTCGCCGAGCGACTCGAGCTTCTCACCGAGTCCTACGGCGCTCCGGGCTTCACCAACGAGCACACCTCGGTCTACTTCGCCCATGGTCTCACGCAGGGCGAGGCCTCCCTCGACGAAGGCGAGTTCCTCAATGTCGTGTGGGTTCCGGTCGAGGACGCCCTCGCTGCCATCCGCGCGGGCCTGATCGACGACGCAAAGACCGTCTCCGGCATTCTCGCCGCCAAGGTCTTTGGTTTGCTCTAGAATGTTTCTTCTCGCCGGCGCGCGCGTCGGCGGCGGGCGCCCTTAGCTCAGCTGGATAGAGCAGGGGACTTCTAATCCCAAGGTCGGGGGTTCGAATCCCTCAGGGCGCGCCATCGCAAGCTCGGGCCGGGCACCTGACGGTGTCCGGCCTTTTGGTGCCTTTGGCGGCCGCGAGTGACGCGTTGGCAAAATTCTTGTCGAATACGTTACGAGTTGCGGCATACTTAGCAAGTGCGAACTGCCCGAAGGAAGGAGCGCGCGTTGATTTACACAATGACGTTGAACCCGGCACTCGATTACGTCATGCACCCCCTCACCCTCGATATGGGCTTCACCAACCGTTCCTCCTCCGAGGAGCTCCACTGCGGCGGCAACGGCATCAACATCTCCACGTTGCTCAACGAGCTCGACGTTCCGAGCATCGCCATGGGCATCGCCGCCGGCTTCACGGGCGACTATCTTCTGCGTCGCCTTCAGGAGAAGGGCGTTGCCAGCAACTTCGTCCTTCTTGACCGCGGCTACACCCGCATCAACATCAAGCTCAACGGCATCGTCATGACGATGGTCAACGGCATGGGCCCCAAGATCCCCGAGAAGAAGGTCGACGAGCTCCTCGAGCGGATGGACGTCGTCGGCGCTGGGGACACCCTCGTTCTCACGGGTTCCATTCCCAACTCGCTGCCCGAGGACATGTACATGCAGATCATGAGGCGCCTCGGCGGCCGCGGCATTCAGTTCGTGGTTGACGCTCCTGGCCAGCTCCTGATGGAGTCCCTCGAGTCTCACCCGTTCCTCATCAAGCCCAACAACCACGAGGTCGGCCGCATCTACGGCGTTGAGATCGAGGAGCCCGAGGAGTGCATGCCCTATGCGCACAAGCTCCAGGAGGCCGGCGCCCGCAACGTCATCATCTCCTGTGGTGGTCACGGCTCTCTGCTGCTCGACGAGAACGGCGCGGAGCATGTGGTGCCAACCGCCAAGATCAAGCTCGTCAACGCCACCGGCGCCGGCGACTCCATGGTCGGCGGCTTCCTCGCCCAGGTCACTCGCGGCGCTGACTACGAGACCGCGCTTACCTTTGCCTCCGCCTGCGGCACCGCCACGGCGGCGAGCAAGGGCATCGCTAAGCGCGCGACGATCGACCGCGTTGTTGCGGCGCTCTACAAGAAGATGGGGCGCGCCATTCCGGGCACCATCGCACGCGACATCGAGGAGAACAAGGCCCGCGCCGCCGCTGCCGAGAAGCAGAACGCGGACAAGTAGCCTCAGGGGCTCGTTCTTGCGAGCTTGTTGGAGTTAGGGTGAAGGCCGCTGAGCGGCCCAGGCAATATAGGGGGTAGTTAGCATGTACGAGGGAGTCAACGCATCCGATGGCATCGGCATCGGCGTGGCGCGTGTCGCCGTCGAGCCTGACCTCAGCTTTACGCCGCACGCTCCGGAGGACGCCGGCGACGAGAAGCAGCGCTATGCTGCCGCCGTTGCCAAGTTCATCGAGCAGACCAACGCTCAGATCGCTCGCATGACCGAGACCGTCGGCGAGGAGGCCGCCGCCATCATGGGGGCCCACATCGAGTTCGCCGAGGACGAGGGCATCGTCGAGATGGTCAACGGCTCCATCGAGAGCGGCATGTGCGCCGAGCAGGCCGTCTCCGAGGCCTACGACATGTACTACAACATGTTCGCCAACATGGAGGACGAGCTCTTCCGCGAGCGCGCGGCCGACGTCGCCGACGTCAAGACCGGGCTTCTCGCCGATCTTCTCGGCAAGGAGGTCGTGGACCTCTCCACGCTTCCCGAGAACTCCGTCGTTGTGGTTCACGAGCTCACGCCGTCCATGACCGCAGACATCGACAAGGACAACGTTGCCGCCATCGTCACCGAGACCGGCGGTCGCACGTCGCACTCCGCGATCATCGCCCGCGCGCTCGAGATTCCCGCCGTTCTCTCCGTGGCTGACGTCACCAAGAACATCAAGAGCGGGGACATGGTCATCGTCGACGGCTCGCGCGGGCGCGTGCTCGTCAACCCTGCCGACAACGACCTCACCCACTACCGCGCCAAGGCCAAGCAGTACGCTGAGGAGAAGCTCGCTCTCGAGGCCTATCGCGGCAAGGAGACCCTGACCGGCGACGGCGAGAAGGTCCTTCTCGTTGCCAACATCGGCAACCCCGACGACGCCAACGTTGCCTCCGAGCACGACTGCGAGGGCGTCGGCCTCTTCCGCTCCGAGTTCCTGTTCATGGACGCCAAGGAGCTCCCGAGCGAGGACGAGCAGTTCGTGGCCTACCAGAAGGTCGCGCTGCGCATGAAGAACCAGCCGGTCATCATCCGCACGCTCGACGTGGGCGGCGACAAGGAGATTCCGTACCTCAACCTCCGCAAGGAGGAGAACCCCTTCATGGGCTTCCGTGCGGTGCGCTACTGCCTCAACAACCCGGAGCAGTACAAGGTCCAGCTGACGGCGCTCCTTCGCGCCTCCGCTTTCGGCGACATCAAGATCATGGTGCCGCTCGTCACCAACATCGACGAGGTCCGCAAGGTCAAGGCTCTCGTCGAGGAGTGCAAGGCCGATCTTGACGCCCGCGGCGTTGCCTACAACAAGGAGATCGAGGTCGGCTCCATGATCGAGACGCCCGCCGCCTCGCTGATCGCCGACGACCTTGCCGCCGAGTGCGACTTCTTCTCCATCGGCACCAACGACCTCATCGGCTACACGATGTGCGCCGACCGTGGCAACGATCGCGTCGCCTACCTCTATGACGTCTACCAGCCGGCCGTCCTGCGCTCGCTCAAGCGCATCATCGAGGAGGGCCGCAAGGCTGGCATCATGGTCGGCATGTGCGGCGAGGCCGCGGCCGATCCGCTGCTCATCCCGGTGCTGCTCTCCTTCGGCCTGAACGAGTTCTCCGTGAGCGCCCCGTCCATCCTGCGCACGCGCCGCATCATCTCCGAGTGGACCAAGGCCGAGGCGGACGCCCTCACCGAGAAGGTCATGAAGCTCAAGACCGCGACCGAGGTCAAGGCGATGCTCCAGGCTGCAGCCCGGTAGCAGTCAGAGGGTCAGCTCCCTTATCGCTGAAAGATGCTATGCCGCCCGTCGGAGTTCCGGCGGGCGGCTTTTTCTTGCGGTTGGTCCCACCTGAGAACGCTCTGTTGAGTGGTTGCGCGCTGGGCGAGGCTCGTCTCAGCGCGATGGGGTTATCGCTTGACGAAGGCGGGCTCGTCTCAGTCGAAATAGGCTTTCAGGCTGAGACGAGCTCTGTTTCGTCAAGCTTTGACGCCTCCAGGGCTGAGACGAGCCCGCTTTCGTCAAGCTTTGTCGCTGCGGGACTGAGACGAGCCCTGTTTCGTCAAGCATTGCCGCGCCCAGGGCTGAGACGAGCCCGTCTTTGTCAAACGTTTTCGTACCCGGTGCCCCGTGCGCGAAATCATGACCTATGGCACGCCGCGAAAAGTGCGACCTGCGGTTATTCTCGCCGGCTGCTCAAAATCGCGACCTATGGCACGCGAATTTTGCCATAGGTCGAGATTTAGAACACGCGCTGACACAGCTCGGGCAAATTACTGTCCCGGAGGGCTTATACCGTTCGCGATACTACCCGTTCCGGAACGCAGATCCTGGCATGCGGGCAGCGGCGCGCGTCGAAACTGGGCCATGTCAGCGAGACAGGGGACCATGCCCAGAAGAGACGCTACGATCGGCGTCGTCGCAAGATAGGGTTTGGCCGCTTTGGCTGTTACGCGGTTGGGAAGATGACGTCAAGGGCGTTGGGGGCGACCTGGATCTCAAAACGGAGGCCTCTAAGCTGCTCGCCGTCGACCTGACACGGCGGCTCCGTCTCGAACTCGAGAATCGCATGGTGGATGCGGCGCGTCCGAATTGCGCTTGACCCAACGTGACGACCGAGGCGCGCCAGGCCAAAGAGCGCCATGAGGCGGGGGAGCGCGGGCTTCCTCACGTTGTAGCAGACGTCGAGACGCCCGTCGGTGGGGTCCGCCTTCGGGCAGATGAGGAAGCCGCCGCCGTAGCTCGGTCCGACCTGGAACGCAAAGATGTGGGGAGAGAGCTCGACGGGTGCGTCGTCATCGAGGTACGCGGTGCAGGGAAATCCGCCCTTGGCCTTCGACAGGATCTTGAGGCCGGAGGTGATGAAGAGCGTCTCGCCCTCTTGGCTCGTGTCGGCGGCTCGGCGGTCGGTCGTGTCTATGGCGATCGCAGCGTCAAGGCCAAACGAGAGGGTCTCAACGAAGGGAACGCCGTTCACGAGGCCGACCTCGACGGCGTGGGCCTTTCCCCGGACAATCTGCGCGATTGCCCCCTCAACGTCGTTTCTCGCCATGCCAAGGGTGCGGGCGTAATCGTTTCCCGAGCCAAGGGGAATGATCCCGAGCGTGGGACGCTGGTCTCGAGGCTTCTCCATGAGGCCACAGACCGTCTCGTGTATGACGCCGTCTCCGCCCAGCACGAGCACGGTGTCATAGCCCTGGGCCTCGGAGGCGATTCTCGTAGCGTCCGCCACGCCAGCGGTGAGGCGTGTGTCGAGACCGTCGATCATCGAGGAGTAGCTCGAAAGGAAGCGCTGCGCAAAGTCTGCCCCCGCGGCGCCCTTGCCGCTGTGAGATGCCGGGTTGGCGATAAGGAGCGTGCGCCCGAGAGGGGAGTTTGCCATGCGTGGTCCTTCTCGTTGTGGTCGAGGCGTTTCTCTGCGCAAACATTCTACGCTTGTCTGAATGACGCTGCTCGCCTATACTCAACTACTGCGACCGGGGCGTGGCGCAGCTTGGTAGCGCATCTGCTTTGGGAGCAGAGGGTCGCTGGTTCGAATCCAGTCGCCCCGACCAACGCATGCGGGTGTGGTTCAATGGTAGAACCTCAGCCTTCCAAGCTGATGACGCGGGTTCGATTCCCGTCACCCGCTCCATGAGAGCAATGCCCGGGTCTGCGCCCGGGCTTTTCTTTTCGAGCAATTGGCGTGTGAATTGCCCCTGTGTTTCGTGTGTACGGACGATTACGCCCGAGGTTCGAGGGCGTTACACTTCTCGGGCGCATTTGCGTCGAGGCGTTTTCCACACGTATTCTCGTCAGCGGACTTTCGGTTGCGGTCTTGGACCGCTCGTGAAGGGAGAGACACATGACGTATTCCGAGAGGGTCATCGCCGACCTCGAGGCTCGCTATCCCGAGCAGCTCGAGTTCATCCAGGCGGCCAAGGAGGTCCTCGAGACCCTGCAGCCCGCCCTCGACGCCCATCCCGAGTATGAGGAGGCCAGCCTCCTCGAGCGCATCGTCGAGCCCGAGCGCGTGATCATGTTCCGCGTGCCGTGGGTCGACGACAACGGCAAGGTCCAGGTCAACCGTGGCTACCGCGTTGAGTTCAACTCCGCCATCGGCCCCTACAAGGGCGGTCTGCGCTTCAACCCCACCGTCACCGTGGGCATGCTCAAGTTCCTGGGCTTCGAGCAGATCTTCAAGAACAGCCTGACCACGCTGCCCATGGGCGGCGGCAAGGGCGGCGCCGACTTCGACCCCAAGGGCAAGTCCAACCGTGAGGTCATGGCCTTCTGCCAGTCCTTCATGACCGAGCTCTTCCGCCACATCGGCCCCAACACCGACGTCCCCGCCGGTGACCTGGGCGTTGGCGGCCGTGAGGTTGCCTACATGTTCGGTCAGTACAAGCGCCTCAAGAACGAGTGGACCGGCGTCCTCACGGGCAAGGGTCTCACCTTCGGCGGCTCGCTCGCCCGCACCGAGGCCACCGGCTACGGCCTCGTCTACTTCGTTGACGAGTACCTCAAGAGCAACGGCGACTCCTTCGAGGGCAAGAAGGTCGTCGTCCACGGCTCCGGCAACGTGGCCATCTATGCCACGCAGAAGGTCTCCCAGCTCGGCGGCACCGTCATCGCCGCCTCCGACACCAAGGGCTGGGTCGAGGACCCCGAGGGCATCGACTACCAGGTGCTCGAGCACATCTACAACAAGAAGCGCTCCGGCAACGACAAGGGCGTGAGCCTCGCGATGTACGTCGACGAGCGTCCCAACGCCGTCTGGCACGAGGGCGACGGCCGCGGCGTCTGGCAGCTCCCCTGCGACATCGCGCTGCCCTGCGCCCGCGAGAACACCCTGCACCTCGAGGACGCCAAGGCGCTCGTGGCAAACGGCTGCAAGGTCGTGGGCGAGGGTGCGAACATGCCCACCACGCCGGACGCCACCACCTACCTCATGGAGAACGGCGTTGCCTTCATGCCTGGCAAGGCTGCCAACGCCGGCGGCGTGCTCGTGTCCGGCCTTGAGATGAGCCAGAACGCCGAGCACCTCTCCTGGACGTTCGAGGAGGTCGACGGCAAGCTCGAGAGCCTCATGCGCGGCATGTTCCACAACGTGGACGACACCGCTCGCGAGTACGGCAACGAGGGCAACTTCGTGATGGGCGCCAACATCGCCGGCTTCCTCAAGGTCGCCGAGGCCATGATGGCCCAGGGCGTCTGCTAGTCGCCTCAGTCGACTCGAGTCGTAGGCGGCCTTTCGGCCTGCACGCAGGGGTGCGTTTCGCAAAACCTCTGCTCGGCAGGTCGGGAGGCCGCCCCTCTTATGTGTCGCTCCTTTTGCCGTGAGGCGCGTGAGGGTGACGGCGCAGGTGCCGTGTTCTTGTCGGCGCCTTCTGCCTGTTGCATCCATCGCGTCTAAACGACCAGAATTGGTTTGAAACTGGCGGCAAAGTGTCCGTTTGAGCGCGATGGATGGCAGCGAGAAGATTCTGCTGCCGAGAAGAACTATGATGGGCGCACGGTCAACAGGAGAGAGAGGGACGCCATGCCAGCTACCACGCGCGTTGCCATCATGGGGATCATCGTCGAGGACCCGAGGTCCGTCGAGGCCCTGAACGAGCTGCTGCACGAGTACAGGGACCACATCTTCGGGCGCATGGGCGTGCCGTACCGCGAGCGAGGGGTGAGCGTTATCTCCGTGGCGCTCGACGCGCCCCAGGACGTCACCTCGGCGCTCGCCGGCAAGGTTGGGGCGCTCCCGGGCGTGAGCGTGAAGACGCTCTACTCCAACGTGGTCTCCGAGGAGCTCGGCTCGGATGCCTGACGCCGACACGTCGCGCGGCTGCAAGCTCGTTGACCTTCTCGCCCGCGAGCGCTCCCTCACGCTCGAGCTCTACGAGGAGCTCGTGAGGTGCTTCTCGCCAGCGCTCGCCGCCTACGCCGCCGAGCGTGCCGTGGCGGCCCGCCGAGAGGTCTACGGCGACGACGTCTTCATCCGCGGCCTCGTCGAGATCAGCAGCTTTTGCAGGAACGACTGTCTCTACTGTGGGCTGCGTCGCTCCAATCGATCTGCCGAGCGCTACCGCCTTACGCCCGAGACCATCCTGACCTGCTGCGAGCGAGGCTATGAACTGGGCTTCAGGACCTTCGTGCTGCAGGGCGGGGAAGACCCGGCTCTCACGGATGCCGTCGTGTGCGACGTCGTTTCTGCCATCAAGTCCGCGCATCCCGACTGCGCCGTGACGCTCTCGCTGGGCGAGCGGAGCCGTGCGAGCTACCAGGCCCTCTTTGACGCGGGGGCGGACCGCTACCTGCTGCGCCACGAGACCGCCGACCCCACTCACTACGCGCGCCTCCACCCGACGGAGCTCACGCTCGAGCGACGCCTCGCGTGTCTGCGCGACCTGCGGGAGATAGGCTACCAAGTTGGGTGCGGCTTTATGGTTGGGTCGCCCGGCCAGACGCCCGCCTCGCTCGCGAAGGACCTCAGGCTCGTCGAGGAGCTGCGCCCGGAGATGTGCGGCATCGGGCCCTTTGCGCCGCATCATGCCACGCCGTTCGCCGAGGAACCGGCGGGGTCGGTCGCGCTTACGTGCTATCTGCTGTCACTCCTGAGGCTGCTGAATCCGTACCTGCTCCTGCCTGCGACGACGGCGCTTGCCACCCTCGATCCGCGCGGCTGCGAGCGTGGCATGCTCGCTGGGGCAAACGTGGTCATGCCCAACCTTTCGCCGATGGAGGCGCGCGAGAAGTACGAGCTCTACGATAATAAGGCGCACGCCGGGGGCGAGGCGGCCGAGGGGTTGGCCGAGCTGAGGCGACGCATGGAGTCGGTCGGCTGTCATGTGGTGGTCGACCGGGGCGACGCGAGGCGTCGCTAGCGCGGGGGTGGATCCCGCGCGTCGGGGCGCGTGGGCTTCTCGCCGAGCCTGCCGCGCAAAACGCTGAGGGGGAAGGCCCGGAACATTCCGGGGCCTGACCGCGAAGGGGAGGAACACATGGCGAAGTATGACCCGAGGTCCCGCTCTGCCGAGGACTTCATCAACGATGAGGAGATTCGCGAGACCCTCGATTACGCCGCTGCGCACGCCTGCGACGTTACGCTCATTGAGAGCCTGCTCGAGAAGGCAAAGCCCGTTCGGCAGGGCAATGGTTACCACTGCGCGGGCCTCACGCATCGGGAGGCGAGCGTCCTGCTCGCCTGCGAGGTGCCAGAGCTCAACGAGAAGATCTTCGAGCTGGCACGCCAGATCAAGCTCGCCTACTACGGCAACCGCATCGTGCTCTTTGCTCCCCTCTATCTCTCCAACTACTGCGTGAACGGCTGCACCTACTGCCCGTACCACGCCAAGAACAAGCATATAGCCCGCAAGAAGCTCACGCAGGACGAGGTGCGTCGCGAGGTGATCGCCCTGCAGGACATGGGGCACAAGCGCCTGGCGATAGAGGCGGGCGAGGACCCGCGGATGAACCCCATCGAGTACATCCTCGAATGCATCCATACCATCTACTCGATCAAGCACAAGAACGGTGCCATCCGCCGCGTGAACGTGAACATCGCCGCCACCACGGTGGAGGAGTACCGCATGCTCAAGGACGCCGGCATCGGAACCTACATCCTCTTCCAGGAGACCTACGACAAGAAGAGCTATCTCGAGCTGCATCCCACGGGTCCCAAGCACGACTACGACTATCACACGGAGGCCATGGACCGCGCCATGGACGGGGGCATCGACGACGTGGGTCTGGGCGTGCTCTTTGGCCTCGAGAAGTACCGCTACGAGTTCGCGGGCCTGCTCATGCACGCCGAGCATCTCGAGGCCGTGCACGGCGTGGGTCCGCACACCATCTCGGTTCCTCGCCTCAAGCGCGCCGACGACATAGACCCGGACCAGTTTGACAACGGCATCGACGACGACACCTTTGCCAAGATCATCGCATGCATCCGCATCGCCGTGCCCTACACGGGCATGATCATCTCCACGCGCGAGAACGAGGCAGTGCGCGGGCGTGCGCTCGAGCTCGGCATCTCGCAGATCTCCGGAGGGTCTCGCACGAGCGTGGGCGGCTACGACGAGGAGGTGCGGCCGCACGACTCAGAGCAATTTGACGTCTCTGACCAGCGCTCGCTCGACGAGGTGGTCCGCTGGCTCATGAAGCTCGACCACATCCCGAGCTTCTGTACCGCATGCTACCGTGAGGGGCGCACGGGCGACCGCTTCATGAGCCTGTGCAAGAGCGGCCAGATTCTCAACTGCTGCCATCCCAATGCCCTCATGACGCTCGCGGAGTACCTCGTGGACTACGCCTCTCCGGAGACCTCCGCGGTGGGCTGGCCGCTCGTCGAGCGCGAGCTGGCTCGCATCCCCAACGAGCGAACGCGCGGCATCGCCACCGGGCACATCGCGGACATCAGGAACTCCAACCGCCGCGACTTCCGCTTCTAGCGCCGGCGGTGCGGGCGGCTCGGCGACTCGGGCCGCTCGCATCGAGAATCGAGGGGAGGGACATGGGCCTTAACGAGACGCCGTCGGGCGAGCGGGTTCACATCGGATTCTTTGGCGTGCGCAACGCGGGCAAGTCGAGCGTGGTGAACGCCGTCACGGGTCAGGAGCTCTCCGTGGTCTCCGACGTCCGGGGAACCACCACGGACCCGGTCAGGAAGGCTATGGAGCTCCTGCCGCTGGGTCCCGTGGTGATCGTGGACACGCCGGGCATCGACGACGAGGGGGCGCTCGGCGCCAAGCGCGTGGAGCGCACGCTGCGAATGCTCGCGAGCTGCGACGCGGCGGTGCTCGTGGTGGACGGCGAGCGTGGGCTCGTCACGGCTGACCGCGAGCTCATTCGGCAGTTCGAGGCGCGTCAGATGGGCTACGTCATCGCTTGGAACAAGCACGACCTCGCCTCCTCGAAAGACGGTCTCGCCGCGCTCCGCGAGAAGGATCCCGAGCTCGCCAGGCGCACGGTCGCGGTAAGCGCCCTGACGGGGAAGGGGGTGGACGAGCTCAAGGAGCGCCTCGCGCGTCTTGCCCGCTCTGAAGGGCGGGCACGTCACGTCGTCGCGGACCTCGTGGAGCCGGGGAGCGTCGTGGTTCTCGTCTGCCCGATCGACGCCTCGGCGCCCAAGGGACGCCTCATTCTTCCGCAGCAGATGGCAATTCGAGACCTCCTCGATGCGGGATGCGTGCCGGTGGTCTGCCGCGAGAGGGAGCTCGGGCGCGCGCTCGCGTCCCTTGCCGCGCCCCCTGCCCTGGTGGTAACGGACTCGCAGGTGTTCGGCCCCGTTTCGCGCGTTGTGCCAGACGCGGTGCCGCTCACGTCCTTCTCGATACTCATGCTGCGCTACAAGGCCGATCTGGCGCTCGCCGTCGCCGGCGCGGCCGCCCTCGACCGCCTGCGCGACGGCGACCGCGTCCTCATAAGCGAGGGGTGCACGCACCATCGTCAATGCGAGGACATCGGGACCGTCAAGATGCCCGCGTGGCTCGCCGCGCATACCGGAGCCGAGCTTGAGCTCTCATTCACGAGCGGCGCGGACTTCCCCAGAGACCTTTCGCCCTTCGCCGTCGTCATCCACTGTGGGGGCTGCACGCTTACCGCTCGTGAGATGCGACGCCGTCAGGAGGAGGCGGCAGCTCAGGACATCCCCCTGACCAACTACGGCGTTGCCATCGCGCACATGCACGGCATCCTGCGCCGCAGCCTCGCGCCCTTCCCGGAGGCGCTCCGCGTACTGGAACGCTGAGTCACCGCTCCCGCCCCGCCCTCCGCGACTGCGATTTTTGCGAATGCGTTATGTCGCAACACGGTGAACGCGATTCCGGCTATACTGTCCCATGACCTTTAAGACGGTACGAGAGACCGAAAAGGCGTCCACAACCTAATCGCAGCTGCCTTATTCGGAGTCTCCGCCGCGCGGCGGTAGCTCCGTTTTTTGTAGCTGGGAGTTTGCCCCTGGGCGCACGACGAAAGGGCGGTGTTGCTGTGAACCTATTGGTTGACGACGGCAGGCATCCTAAGGCGCTTCTCGCGCTCGAGAACGGGATGTACTTCTTTGGGCGCTCTGCCGGCGCCGAGGGAGAGACCTTCGGCGAGATCGTGTTCAATACCTCGATGGTCGGCTACCAGGAGATCGTGAGCGACCCGTCCTACGCGGGCCAGATCGTCACGCTCACGTACCCCCAGATCGGCAACTACGGCATCAACGAGAAGGACATGCAGGGCGACCCGCTCCAACTGGCCGGCCTCGTGGTCCACGACATGTGCTACACGCCGAGCAACTGGCAGTCCGTGGAGACCTTCCCGAACTTCCTCGCACAGAACGGCGTCGTTGCCATCGAGGACGTGGACACCCGCGCCCTCACCATCGCCATCCGCGAGGGCGGTGCCATGAGGGCGGCCATCTCCACCACCGACCTCGACCCCGAGAGCCTCATCGCGCGCGTCAAGGCTGCTCCTGCCATCGCCGACCACAACTACGTGGCAGACGTCTCCACGCCCAAGTCCTACGTCGTGCCCGGCCAGGACGCCGACGGCCAGCCGCGCCTGCACGTCGTGGCCTACGACTGCGGCGAGAAGAAGGGGATCGGCAAGCGCCTCTCCGCCGCCGGCTGCGAGGTGACCGTCGTGCCGTGGGACACGCCCGCCGAGAAGGTCCTCGAGATGAACCCCGACGGCGTGTTCTTCTCCAACGGCCCGGGCGACCCCGTCTCCGTGCCGCCCGTGGTCGACGCCGTGCGCGCGTGCCTCGGCAAGCTCCCGGTCTTTGGCATCTGCCTCGGCAACCAGGTCATCTCCATGGCGGCCGGCGCTCAGATCGAGAAGCTCCCGTACGGCCACCACGGCGGCAACGAGCCCGTGATGAACCTGCTCACCGGCAAGGTGGAGATCACCGCGCAGAACCACAACTACGGCCCGGTCTTCTCGTCCTTCGGCCCGCTCGTGCCCGAGCTCTCCGACGGCGTGACCGAGCACCCCGCCGACGAGGACCTGCGCTTCTGGTCCCGCCGCCACGTGGCGCCCGTCGTCATGACCGAGAAGTACGGCCGCGTGCGCCTCACGCACGTCAACCTCAACGACGGCACGCCCGAGGGCATCCAGTTCCTGGACATCCCGGCCTTCTCCATGCAGTACCACCCCGAGGCCAAGCCCGGCCCCAACGACTCCACGTACGCCTTCTCGGCGTTCGCCAAGCTCATGCGCGGCGAGGACGACTACCTCGCCATCGACGTCCGCGAGGGGAGGCGCTTCTAGATGCCCAAGCGCACCGACATCAAGAAGATCCTTATCATCGGCTCCGGCCCCATCGTCATCGGCCAGGCCTGCGAGTTCGACTACTCCGGCACCCAGGCCTGCAAGGCCCTGCGCTCGGAGGGCTACGAGGTCGTGCTCGTGAACTCCAACCCGGCCACCATCATGACGGACCCGGAGACCGCCGACCGCACCTACATCGAGCCGATCACCGTCGAGTCCGTGACCAAGGTCATCGAGAAGGAGCGCCCGGACGCGCTTCTCCCCAACATGGGTGGCCAGACGGGCCTCAACTGCGCCGTTGCCCTCGGCAAGGCGGGCATCCTCGACAAGTACGGCGTCGAGGTCATCGGCTGCGACGTCGACTCCATCGAGACCGGCGAGGACCGCGAGCTCTTTGCCAACGCCATGCGCGACATCGGCCTCGAGGTCGCCAAGTCCGGCATCGCGCACACCGTCGAGGAGTGCGAGAAGATCGCCGACGAGCTCGGCTACCCGGTGGTCCTGCGCCCGGCCTTCACGCTCGGCGGCGCCGGCGGCGGCATGGCCTACAACCATGACGACCTCGTGCACATCGCCGAGCAGGGCCTCGCGCTCTCGCCCGAGAGCGAGGTGCTCGTCGAGCAGTCCGTCGAGGGCTGGAAGGAGATCGAGATGGAGGTGATGCGCGACTCCGCGGGCAACGGCGTCGTCATCTGCTCCATCGAGAACCTCGACCCCATGGGCGTCCACACCGGCGACTCCATCACCGTGGCCCCGTGCCAGACGCTCAACGACTTCGAGCTCCAGCGCCTGCGCGACTACTCGCTCGCCATCCTCGAGCGCGTCGGCGTGGCCTGCGGCGGCTCCAACGTGCAGTTTGCCGTGAACCCCAACGACGGTCGGGTCATCGTCATCGAGATGAACCCGCGCGTCTCCCGCTCCTCCGCGCTTGCCTCCAAGGCCACCGGCTTCCCGATCGCCAAGATGGCGGCCCTGCTCTCCGTGGGCTACACCCTCGACGAGATCGAGAACGACATTACGCGCGAGACGCCTGCCTGCTTCGAGCCCTCGATCGACTACTGCGTGGTCAAGGTTCCGCGCTTTGCCTTCGAGAAGTTCAAGGGGACCGACGAGACGCTCACCACGCGCATGAAGGCCGTGGGCGAGGTCATGTCCATCGGCGCCACCTTCGAGGAGGCCATGCAGAAGGCCATGCGCTCCCTCGAGCAGGGTCACGCCGGACTCGGGGCGGACGGCAACGACAGCTTTGACGAGGAGCACTTCGAGGAGCACGTCACCACGCCCACGCCTGAGCGCATCCTCTACGTTGCCGAGGCGCTGCGTCGCGGCTGGACGGTCGAGCGCATCTTCGAGCTCACCAAGATCGACCACTGGTTCCTGAACCGCATCGCCGACATCGTTCGCGCCGAGGGTGTCATTGCGGCAAAGGGCCTCGCCGGCCTCGACGCGGACACGATGATGGCCGCCAAGCAGCTCGGCTTCTCTGACGCCCAGCTCGCCCACCTCACCGGCCAGCGCGAGGACACCGTGCGCGCCGTGCGCGAGGTCCTCGGCGTGCGCCCGTGCGTCAAGACCGTCGACACCTGCGCCGGCGAGTTCGCCGCCCGCACGAGCTACCACTACATGACCTACGAGAAGGGCGGCGTGACCGAGTTCCACGAGGCCGAGAAGCCGCGCGTGGTCATCCTCTCCGCCGGCCCCAACCGCATCGGCCAGGGCATCGAGTTTGACTACTGCTGCGTGCACGCTGCCTACGCGCTCGCGGCCAAGGGCTACGAGACCGTCATGGTCAACTGCAACCCCGAGACCGTCTCTACCGACTACGACACCTCCGACCGCCTCTACTTTGAGCCGCTCACCTTCGAGGACGTCATGAACGTCATCGAGATCGAGAGGCCCGCTGGCGTCATCGTTACCCTCGGCGGCCAGACCCCGATCAACCTCGCCAAGCGTCTGAAGGCCGCCGGCGTCCCCATCATGGGCACCCAGCCCGAGGCCATCGACCTCGCCGAGGACCGCGACCGCTTTGCGAGCCTGCTCGACCGCCTCGAGATCGCCTACCCGCCCTCGAGCACGGCCGAGACCGTCGACGAGGCCAAGAAGGTCGCCCGTCGCGTGGGCTACCCGCTGCTCGTTCGCCCGAGCTACGTCCTGGGCGGCCGTGGCATGGGCATCGTCTACGATGACGACGATCTCGTGAGCTACATGGAGGAGGCCACCAAGGTCTCCCCGGACCACCCCGTCTACCTCGACGCCTTCCTCGAGGACGCCATCGAGCTCGACGTGGACGCCCTCTGCGATACCGAGCAGTGCTACGTGGGCGCGGTGCTCGAGCACATCGAGGAGTGCGGCATCCACTCCGGCGACTCCGCCTGCTGCTTCCCGCCCTTCTCGCTCTCCGACAAGATCGTCGAGAAGGTCCGCGAGACCACGCGTCGCCTGGCGCTCTCCTGCCACATCCAGGGTCTCCTCAACGTGCAGTACGCCGTCCGCGACGAGCAGGTCTTTGTCATCGAGCTCAACCCGCGCGCGAGCCGCACCGTGCCGTTCTCGTCCAAGGCCACCGGCGTGCCGCTGGCCAAGTGCGCCGCGCGCATCATGAGCGGCGAGAAGATCGCCGACCTCGACCTTCCGGAGGAGGGCTGCGACCTCGGCTACTACGCGGTCAAGGAGGCCGTCATGCCGTGGAGCCGCTTCCCGGGCGCCGACGTCACGCTCGGCCCGGAGATGAAGTCCACCGGCGAGGTCATGGGCATCGACGTCACGTTCCCCAAGGCCTACGCCAAGACGCGCGAGGCCATCGAGTACGAGGTGCCTCAGTCCGGCAGCGTCTTCATCTCGGTCTGCGACCGCGACAAGCGCTCCGTGGCCCCCGTCGCCCTCTCGCTCAAGAACCTCGGCTACGACCTGCTGGCCACCCGCGGCACGGCAAAGACGCTGCGCGCCGCAGGCATCCCGTGCGAGGTCGTGAAGCCCATCTCCGAGGGCTCGCCCAACATCCTCGACCTTATGGCCGACGGCACGATCTCCTTCCTCATCAACACGCCGAAGGGTCACAGCTCCCGCGGCGACGGCACCAAGATGAGAAGCGAGGCGGTGAGCCGCGGCATCGACATGGCCACCACCATGTCCGGAGCGGTCGCGCTGGTGCAGGCCATCGCGGCGCTGCGCGAGGGCACGCTCGACGTCTACGCCCTCCAGGACCTGTAGGTGATTCAAAAGGGGACAGACCCCTTTTGAATCATTCGGGCCGTCGGGCTTTCTGCCCGGCGGCCCTTCTCGTAGGGAGGACGACACATGATGCAACCGCTTGCTCCCGGCTCTCTCGTAGACACGCACACGCACACGCGCTTCTCGGACGGCTCGGGGACGTTCGAGGAGAACGCGCGCGCCGCGGCCGCTGCGGGCTGTGCCGTTTTGGTGAGCACCGATCACCTCACGCTTCCGTCCGGTCCGATGGACCCCGGGGGAGAGGTCCAGGTTGTCGAAGCCGAACTCGCCGCGCATCGCACCGCGTGGGAGGCAGCTCGTGACGACCATCCTGAGCTGGAGTTCATTTACGGATTTGAGGCGGACTGGTACCCCGGCTGCGAGGCGAATGTCCTTCGCTGGAGCGCGGGGGCGCAGGTGCTTCTCGGTAGCGTGCACTGGCTCGGCACCGTTGACGAGGGCGCGTGGATCGACGATGTGTCCGACCTTACCGTCTGGCGCGAGCTTGGTCCCGACGAGGTTTGGCGTTCGTACGTGGAGACCTGGTGTCACGCCTGCGAGAGCTCGCTTCCGTTTGACACGATGGCGCACCCTGACCTGCCCGAGCGCATGCGCAACGAGGGCTTTGCCGCCACGATTGACCTCGCCCCGCTCTGGGACGAGATGGTCGCCTGTGCGCATGACACTGGGCGTCGCGTGGAGCTCTCCACGGCAGGATGGCGCAAGGGGGTGGGGGACTACTACCCCTCGCGCGGCCTGCTCGAACGCTTCTGCAAGGCTGGCGTGCCCATCACCGTGGGCTCGGACGCGCACGCTCCCGCGGACATGTGCGACGGCATCCGCGAGGCCTACGCCCATGCATGGGGCGTGGGCTATTGCTCGGTCGAGGTCCCGCGTGCTGACGGCACTTGGGAGTCCATGCCGCTATGATACGAAGGGACAGTCCCTTCGTATCATTTTGGGGTGAACATGGCGCGGGTGCTGGTGATTGAGGATGACGCGGCGATAAATGACGTGGTTGCCACGCGTCTTTCTCACGATGGCCATGCGGTGACGCAGGCGTTCTCAGGCTCCGAGGCGCGCCTTCTTCTGGGCGAGAAGGACGCGGCGTATGACCTCGTCATCAGCGACCTCATGCTGCCCGGCTCGACGGGCGAGGAGCTTGTGGGGCTCATCCGCGAGCGCAAGGACGCCATGCCCGTGATCGTGATTTCGGCGCGCACGACGGCCGCCGACAAGGTGGACCTGCTGCGTCTGGGCGCCGACGATTACCTCACCAAGCCTTTTGACCTTGACGAGCTGGCCGCGCGCGTTGAGGTGCAGCTGCGCCATCGCGGTGACGCTGCTCCCTCCGGCGCGCCGCTGCGCTGGCATCGCTGGACACTCGACCCGGATGCACGCACGCTCACGGTTGCCCCGGGAGAGGCTGGCGAGAAGGGCGGTGCGGTCTCGCTCACCAAGATCGAGTTCAACATTCTGGAGGCGCTTGTCCGTCGCCCGAACCGCGTGTTCTCAAAGAGCGAGCTCTTCGAGCTGGCGTGGAGCGAGCCCTTTGCAGGAGACGACTCCACGGTCGCCGTGCATGTCTCCAACATTCGCTCCAAGCTGCGCGAGACCGGTACGGACGACTATCTCAAGACCGTCTGGGGCATGGGTTTCAAGCTCGCATGATCCAATTGGGGACAGACCCCTTTTGAATCATTGGCTCGCATGATCCAAAAGGGGTCTGTCCCCAGTTGGATCCTCAAGCTTTCTTTAGACTTGGCTCACGGTTTCTAAAGGTCTGCCTGCCAGACTGGGAGGCAGCCTCTAGAAAGGAGCTCGCGTGAACGTCATCGAGACGCACGGCCTTACCAAGCGCTACCGTCGCAAGCTGGCCGTGGACAACCTGGACATGACCGTCGCCGCCGGCGACATCTACGGCTTCGTGGGCAAGAACGGCTCCGGCAAGTCGACCACGATGAAGATGGTCGCGGGACTCGCGCGTCCTACGGCGGGCGAGGTCGTCCTCTTCGGCGACCCCGAGCGCGGCGGTGCGACCCCGCAGGGCTTCTCGCGCATCGGGGCCCTCATCGAGAGCCCCGGCGTGCTCGCGAGCCTCACCGCGCGCGACAACCTCGTTGCCAAGGCGCTCGCGCTCGGCATGACGCACGCGGGCGACGTGGCGGACGACCTGCTCGGCCTCGTGGGACTTGACCCGCTCGACCACCGCCGCGTGAAGGCCTACTCGCTTGGTATGAAGCAGCGCCTTGGCCTGGCGCTCGCGCTCGTGGGCGGCCCCGACCTGTTGCTTCTCGATGAGCCGTTCAACGGCCTCGATCCCGAGGCCACGCGTGCCATGCGCCTTGCGCTCGTGCGCCTCAACCGCGAACACGGCGTCACAATCATGATTTCCAGCCACGTGCTCGACCAGCTCGACCGTGTCGCCACGCGCTTTGGCGTCATCGCGGACGGTCGCCTCACGGCCGAGTTCACCGACGAGGAGCTCCACGAGCGCTGCGGCAGCTCCGTGCGCCTGCGTCTCGCCGAGCCGGAGCGCGGCCTCGCCCTGCTCGAGCAGGCGCTCCCGCAGGCGACCTTCCGCGCGGAGCCCGACGGCGCCCTCGTGGTCACGGGAGCCGCGCTCGACGAGGTCAGCGCCGCGTGCTTCTCTGCCGGCATCGAGGTTCGCGAGCTCGTGCAGCAAGAGCGCGACATCGAGGAGTACTTCGTCGAGCTCATGGGCGGCGCGGACGGCGAGAAGGACGGTGACGCCCGATGATTGCCCTGCTCCGCTCGGATGCCTACCGCGTTCTGCGCTCCCGCTGGATCTGGGTCGCAGCCGCCATCGTGACGTTTCTCATGCTTGCCCCGGCCCTCATGATGCGCTGGACCAGCATGGGACCCATCTACTACGACGACCTCACGAGCTCCGCACTCGCCATAAACGGGATTCAGATGCTTGCCGCGGTCATGGCGGCAATCGTGTGCTGCGACCGAACCGACATTGGGTTTACCCGCTCGATTCTCTCGTCCCTCGGCGAACGTGCCCGTAAGGTCTGGTTTGCCGAGAAGTGCGTCTTCTCGCTGGCGCTTACCGCCGTCCTACTCGCGTTTACGTTTGCGGTGGGGCTTCTCGGCCTTCTGGTCTCCGGGGTCCCGGTGGCAAATCCGGAGCCCGCGTGGCAGGTGGCGGCGTGGCTCGGCTGCGCGTGGCTCTGCGCCGCGCCCTACGTCGTGCTCACGGTGCTCGTGGCACATCTCACGCGCGGTGAGGGCGTGACTATTGGCTTTGCCGTGCTGGCGTCTTCGGGGCTGCTCGAGGGCGGCCTGCTCATCGGGGTCGACTTCCTGTACGCGCTTCTTGGCGGCGAGTTCCTCACGGTGACGGCTGCCGTGGGCCCGTGGATGCCCGCGGAGATCGCGTCTGCGGTGAGCGCCGGCGTGCGCACGATGCTCTCGGTGGAGAACGCCGTGGGCATGGCGCCTGCGTTGCGCGCGCTTGTCGTGTGCCTGCCGCTTACCGCGGTGGCTGTCGCCGCCGACGCGCTGCTCGTCTCGAGGAGGGATGTCGCATGATCGATCTGCTCAGGTCTGACCTCTACCGCACGCTGCGCTCCCGCTGGCCGTGGGTGGTGCTCGCCCTCGTTGCGCTTGTCACCCTAGGTAGCGCCGTCCTCACCGTCTGGTGGCCGCTCGAGCCCGGCATCGTCTACGACGGCCTCACCGGGCGTGCTGGCGCGCTGCGCCTCGCCGGGCGCGGGAGCTCCATCGTGCTCGTCTCGACCATCGCCCCCTTCGTGGCCGCGCACCTCTCCTGCGCGGACTCCGACGCCGGCTTTGACCGTACGCTCCTCTCGTCCCTGCGCGGTCACGTCGCGTACTTTGCCGAGAAGTACCTGCTCACGGTGCTCCTCTCGGGCGCGATTCTGCTTGCCTACCTCGTGTTCAGCGGGCTCGGCGTCCTTGTGACCATGCGTGCCGTGACCAACGTAGAGCCGTTCTGGCAGGTCGTGGCGTGGGCGGGCGAGGGCTGGCTCGCGGCATGCGTCTACGCGCTTCTCGTGCTGCTTGCGGGTCAGCTCACGCGCAGCCGAGCCATTGCCTTTATCGTCGCGTTCCTGCTGCTCTCGGGTGCCGTGGAGCAGGGGTTCTTCACCTTCCTGCTGCTCGTGAGCAACGTGTTCGGTCTGAACTGGGGTCCCGCGCTTGAGGCCGCCCTCGCCTGGGCACCCTATGTCACCACGGCCTCAGTGGGCAACGGCGCCGCGGACATGCTCGCCGTGGACGTTACCGGCTTTGCCCCGGCCGTCCGTGCGCTCGTGGTCTGCGCCCCGATATGTCTCGCATGCGGAGCGCTCGGCATTCTCGTTGGCACGAGGCGCGATGTCGCATGAGCCCGGACACGTTTCTCGAGCCGCTTTACCGTTGGCTGTACTCCGTTGCCGACTGGCTGCTCGAGAGCTCTACCATGAACGGGTGGGTTCGTTTCTTCGAGGGGCTTCGTATGGTTGAAGGATTGTTGCTCGTGGCGCTTCTTGCGCTTGGCTTTGGTCTGGGTGCGGTATTCGTTATTGGCTGCTACGCCACCGAGCTTGGGCGCCAGGTACGCTTCCTCGGGTGCCGCGAGCGTCTGAGCAACGCACGGCTTACCTGCGGGAGCCGCCTGCCGGGCATGGTGGGCATGGTTGATGCCGTGAACGCCGAGATCGACGCCGCCGACGCCGAGCGCGTCGAGGCCCTGCGCGCGGCTGACGAGTTCTCCCGGGGGCTCTCCGCGCTTAGCCACGACGTGCGCACGCCGCTCACCGGAGCGCGGGGCTACCTGCAGCTTGCGCGCGAGGAGGCGGATCCGGTGCGCAAGGACGAGCAACTTGCGGCAGCCGACGCGCGTCTGGCTGCGATGTCCGGGCTTTTGAACGAGCTCTTCTCGTATGCCCGCGCGGCGGACCCGGATACCCCGCTTGAGCTTGGGCCCGTTGCAGTAAGACCGCTGCTGGAGCAAGTTCTTCTTGGCCATTACCCTGAGTTCGAGCAGCGCGGCTGGGAGCCCACGCTGGACTGCGAGGACGTGTCCGTCGAGGCAAACGCCGAGGCGCTCACGCGCATCGTCGAGAACCTCGTGGTCAACGCGCTGCGGCACGGCTCTGGTCCGCTTACAGTGCGCGTGCATCTCGCGGGCGAGAAGAACGCCGAGAAGTGCGGCGTCATCGTGGAGTTCTCCAACCCTGTGGCCGACCCTTCAGCCATCGATGCCGACCGCCTCTTCGAGCGCTTCTACCAGGCCGACGCCTCCCGCTCGACTGCGGGCTCGGGCCTTGGTCTCTCCGTTGCCGCCAAGCTCGCTGCCGCTCAGGGTATGGACCTCTCTGCCCACCTCGAGGGAGCCGAGCTTGTCGTTACCCTTGTCGCACGAGCCGTCTAAAGTGTTACGAAGGGACAGTCCCTTCGTAACATTGAGAAGGGAGACGAGATGATCGTCACGACCACCAACTCCGTTGAGGGCTATCAGATCACGGACTACCTGGGCATCGTTACCGGCGAGGCGGTGAGCGGCATCAACATGTTCCGCGACCTCGGCGCCGGGATTCGCAACGTCTTTGGCGGGCGCTCGGCCGGCTACGAGGAGGAGCTCCAGAGCGCTCGCAACGAGGTGCTGGAAGAGATGCGGGCCCGTGCGGACGCGCTCGGGGCCGACGCCATCGTGGGTGCCTCCATCGGCTATGAGACCTTTGAGGGCATGATCATGACCTGCTGCTCCGGTACCGCCGTCCGCCTCCGTCGCGCATGATTCAAAAGGGGACTGTCCCCTTTTGAATCACTTTACGAGCTCGTTGAGACGGGGCGTGAGCTGGGGCGCGATCTCCTCGGGCGTCTCGCCGAAAAGCGCGAGCGGCTCGGCGAGCGCGGCGCCGTGAAGAGCGGCGCGCAGGTCGGCAAGAAGAGCGTCTCCGAGCTCGCCCGTGGTGTCGGCAAGCGTGATGACGGGCAGCACCGTGATGCCCGTGAGGTCATATGGCCCATTTTTCGTGAGCGCCTCGGTGACAATGCCTGGAAGGCGCCCGTCAAAGACAGGCGTGGCGAGCACGATGGACTCGTAATACCGGATGACGCTCTTCATGTCCGGCCATGTGTTGAGACCCTCCCGAAGCGAGCAGATCTTCGCGATCTCCAGGCGGCTCATGCAGTGCCTCCCGGGAGGAAAGAGCCGCACCGTGAGGTGCTTCTCGGCAACCTCGGCCACAACGGAGGCGGGGGAGGGCTCGACCTCGACGGGGCGCCCGTCCGCGCCCATCACGTACCCCGCGCGCGAGAGCCAGATGACGCAGACGTGCCGGTCGTCCGGCGTGGGCTTTGAGTCGATAGCGTACATGGCGGCCTCCGGTCTGCGCGCAGTGGCGACGGTACAAGTATCTCACGTGGCCTACGGGAGCTCTCCCACGTAGAGCGCGGCGGCAACCAGCGCTACGGCAACGATCGCGACCATCCAGAGCTTCCAGTAGGGGATGAACCGGCAAAACAGGAAGTCACGCGGAACCTCCTCCGTTGGGTCGCGGCCCTCGAGAAACGCCGTCGCGGCGACCGCGCCCGCGAGGTCGTGCTCTCGCATGAACGCGCGGAGGCGGGGAACGGCACAGAGTGCGAGGATAGCCACGCAGGCAACCATTGCCAATAGCATGAGGCCGCGTAGGGACTCGATCGCAGGGCTCGTGTTTCGCAGCGGCGAGAGCATATAGCGCACGAAGACAAGAGCGATGCAGACGACGAGCAGCGCGGCGCAGAGCGCGAGCAGCCGCAGGAGCTCGTGGCGCTCGTTTGCGGTCGACCGCACGGCCCGCGCGCCCTTATCGCCGATGAGCGCGTCTACCGTCGTTCCAAAAACCTGGCTGAGAAGGACGAGGCTCTGCACGTCCGCCAGCGTGCGTCCCGACTCCCAGTTCCCGACCGTCTGCCGCGAGACGTAGACGCGCCGCGCGAGCTCGGTCTGGGAGAGCCCGGCGGCTTCTCGGAACTCGCGGATGCGTGCGCCGATGATCCGTTGCGCGGTCGCTTGGTCAGTGACCCTCTCACTTGCCTTCTCGTCCATGACGCCTCCTTTGAGGCAAGTGTACCCGCCCGTCCGACCGGCGGCGACTGCGTGGCGGCGAGAGGATGGAAAAGGTTTTGCCATGGCTGTGAGCTGGGACGATGTTCTTCTCGGCCATTCTTTTCCGTGGCTTGTCCGCGGCTCGAGATATAGTGTTCGCAGACCGAAAGGATGGTTGCAGACCGAAAGGAGTGCCATGCTTCCCTTTGTCCTCGGCGTTCCCGTGCTCGTGCTGCCCGTGATTGCTGTGGCTGTCCGGCCTTGCGCTCGCACCCTGGGCCTTGTTGCGGCGAGTTATTTCTTCCTTGCGCTGTGCCTCACATCTGTGCTCTGGGGCAACACAGTTGCTGACGTTTCGACGCTTTTGGACACGGCCTATGGCTGGTTCTTCGGCGCTGCCTTCCTCATGGTCTGGGCGACGCTCTTCTCCGGTGTCGCCGTGGCGCGCTTCGTTCGCCACTCATGATGAACGCAAGCTAAGGGGAGTGCGGCAGAGAAGGGCGTCGTTGATGCGCGCGCTTTACGAGGACCTGGGGTTTGCCCGCGGAAACGTTTTGTGTCCTACCCCTCGATACGGAAGCGGAGAAGCAGCTCCGCAAAGGCGTCCTGAGTCGCGTGACATGTGTCGAGCAGGTAGCCTCGCTCCCGGCGCCACTGCGAGAGTCCGCGATAGTAGAACAACTTCACCTCGTCTGTGATGATGAAGGGCGTGATGCCGTTGCGCAGGCACTCCTTGAACATGACGAGCCTGCCCACGCGGCCATTTCCGTCTTGGAAGGGGTGGATCGCCTCAAACTCTGCGTGAAAGGCCACGACATCCTCGAGCGTCCTTCTCGGCAGCGCCTCGTACCTCTCTATGAGCTCCGCCATGCGGCCCGCGACCTCCTCGGGGGCTGTTGTTTCGCGACCGCCCACTTCGTTGGGGAGGCGCTTGTAGTCGCCGACGGCGAACCAGCCCTTGCGGCTGTCGGTCGTACCCTGCTTGAGCTGGGCGTGCAGTCCCTTTATGAGGCGCTCGGTCAGGCGCCTGTTAGCCACGTCGATGATCGTGTCGACGCAGCGGAAGTGGTTGGCGGTCTCCAGGATGTCGTCCACGCGCGCTGCGTCCGTAACGCCGATTGTGTTGGTCTCGAAGATGAGCCGGGTCTGCTCGTGCGTGAGCCGGCTCCCCTCAATATGGTTGGAGTTGTAGGCAAACTCAACCTGTACGTGATGGTAGATGCCCCCGGACGTGCCTGCGGCCTTCTCCTCGCGCAGCACGTCGAGAAGCGCGCGAGGCTTCGTCCGCGTGCGCGGCCTGCGGCCTGGGCGCTCGGCGTCTTCTGGGATGGCCCACGTCTTTCCGATGAGCTCGGCGCCGGGGATGCGCCCATCGGCACAGTAGTTGCGTACCGTGCGCTCAGAGACGCCCCAGAGTTGCGCAGCATCAGCAACCGTGAGAAACGCCATCGTCACCCTCCGTTAACGGCAGAATAAGTGAAAGATAAGTATACTTCCTCGTCTGATAGTTTGCCGATAACGGAAGACAAACGTGTCATCTCTCGTACAAGGCCTGACGCTCTTGATGATCGGCGTCTCGTTCACTGCCTCGGCCCACCTCGCCGATTTCGCGGGGGCGCGGCCAGCGGCGCCCAGGCTGCCATCGGCGCCGCGGGCATAGCGCTTCCGGCGTTGGTCATCCTGCTTGCCATCAGGAGCTACAACGGGTCGGTTGCCTCATAGTCGCGCGGGCGACATTCGGGAGGGACTGCTTTGAGTCTGACCATTCGTCGCATGACCAAGAAGGATCTCGGGCCACAGGCCAAGCTCCTCTCGGATGAGCGCGTGATGCGCTATCTCGAGCCTCCCTTCTCGTCGGAGCAGTCGCGTGTGTTTCTGGATGAAGCCGGGCTGCCGGAACCTCCGCTCGCCTACGCCGTGGAGGACGGCAGTGGCTTCGTTGGCTTCGTCATCTACCACGACTACGATGAGTCCCCGGTTGAGATCGGCTGCGTGCTTGCGCCACGGGCATGGGGTCAGGGATACGCTACGGAGTTCACGCGTGTCCTTCTCGGCTGGGCGCAGGCGGCGGGGAAGGATGTAAGACTGCCGTTGAAGACTACCCTCGCGTAAAGGGCTGGATTATCGACTCCCTTGGTGATGAGAAGGCGTGACGACTCCGGCAACGTGACTGTCTGCTCGCTTGCCGAGAGGTGCTTGACGTCTTCCTCACTCGCGTCTGCGAGTTGGCCGCTGGCCGAAATCGTGCGGTTGCCCCCCCGCCTGGGAAACAATCTCATTAAGACGAACGTCCCTCGGAGGAGGTGGCTGTCATGGAGATGACGAAGAGCCGTCGCCGGATGGTTGTGGTCGTTGTCGCGCTCTGCGGGGCGGCCGCGCTCGCGTCCTTTGTCTGGCACGCTGCGTTCCCGGCCCATCGCCCGCTCAAGGACCTGCGCGCCGATGAGGTCGTGTCCATACATCTCACGGAGAACCACGGACTCACCGACGTCACGCTCGGTGACGAGGACCGCGAGTACGTTGCCGGTCTGTTCTCGGAACTTGCCGGAGACCGCCTTGACAGCCAGTCCCTCGAGATGGACGGCACCATGCCTGTCTTTACTGCCGAGACAACGACGAGGGACAAGCTCGAGGTCTGCGTGATCGAGGGGCCGCATGCTCGCTACTTCCAGGTCGAGGGAGCCTGGTACCAGGAACGTGGCGGCTCTGCCGTCCAAAAGCTCGAAGAGGTGTACCAAAGGGTCTGCGACCGGTAGCCGATTCTGGCACCTATGAGTGCCGGCAAATTTGACGAGCACGGGCAAGGAGTGCCGGGTTCTTCTCGGTGCCAATCGAGAAGCTCGGGCTGGGGCTTGCCGCCAGCCGGCACATATCAGTACCGGAGAGGGGCCCGCCAGAGCGTCCCGCGAGAAGAACGTGAAGAGACGGTAATGTCCCTCCCGCGCTGGGTATAAGACAAAAGTTTGGTATATTCATAAGGCTGTGTAGAATGCGGGCGTGGTGGAACTGGTAGACACGCTGGATTTAGGTTCCAGTGGGGGAGACCCCGTGAAGGTTCGAGTCCTTTCGCCCGCACCACACGAACGTAAAACCATGGCGGGGCAGGCCCGCCGGGCACGAGACACTGGAGGAACGTTGAACATCACCGTCACCGCTGAGAAGCCGACCGACGAGAAGATGGGCGCCACGCTCACCATCCCCGCCGCCGAGGTCGACGCCGCCGTCAAGAGCGCCTACAAGGAGATCGCCAAGAAGTACAACTTCCAGGGCTTCCGTCGTGGTCACGCGCCGCGTCCCGTCATCGATGGCATCGTCGGCCGCGAGTCCGTGCTCGCGCAGGCCACCAACGACCTCCTCAACGCCGCCGAGCCGCTGATGCTCGAGGAGCTTGACGTCACCCCCGTCGGCCGCGTGAGCTTTGGTGTCGAGGACTCCGACCCCGAGCTCGTCGTCGAGGGCACCGACTACGTCGTGACCGCCGTCATTGGCGTTCGCCCCTCCTGCGAGCTCGAGAGCTATGACGCTCCCAAGATCAACATGCCGCCCGAGGAGGCCACCGAGGCCGAGATTGACTGGCAGATCAACCAGCTCCTCAGCTACCAGGTCACCTATGAGGACGTCGAGGAGGATCGCGGCGCCGAGCCCGGCGACGTCGTCTCCGTCGACATCGAGAACGTCGACGGTGCCGGTCACCTCGCCGGCAAGAACCGTCTGCTCGCCCTCGACGGCCAGCAGGTTCCCGAGCAGCTCCAGGAGGGCATCGTCGGGATGAAGAAGGGCGAGGAGAAGGCCATCGCCTGGACCCACACCCACGTTCACGAGGGCGAGGAGCACTCCCACACCTTCTCCGTCAAGGTGACCCTCAACGCCATCAAGAAGGCCGTCACCCCCGAGCTCGACGACGAGGTCGCCAAGAAGTACGGCTACGACGACGTTGCCGCCTTCCGCGCCGCCGTCAAGGAGGAGATCGAGGCCGACAAGAAGACGACCCTTCCCAACCTCAAGGAGGACCGCGTCGTCGAGGCCCTGGGCAAGGCCCTCAAGCTCGAGACCGTTCCCGAGGCCTATCAGAACGAGGTCTTCAACGAGCTCGCGCAGGAGTTCCTCGCGCAGCTTCAGCGTCAGAACGTCAGCCTCGACATGTTCCTGCGCGCCCGCGGCGTGAAGACCGACGACTTCATCGCTGACCTTCGCGTCCAGGCCGAGGAGCGCGCCCGTCAGTCCCTCGCCCTCGACTCCCTTGCCGCCAAGCTCGGCGTCGAGGTCACCGAGGATGACGTCAGGGGCGAGTTCGAGAAGGCCGGCGTCGAGGACGTCGACGCCTCCTACGAGGAGTGGAAGAAGGAGGGTCGCCTTCCGGCCATCCGTGACTCCATCCGTCGCACCAAGGCCCTCGAGTGGCTCGTCGAGAACGCCGACGTCAACATCGTCGACGAGGTTGCCGAGCGTGCCAACGAGGCCTCGGACGCCGAGTAGCCTCACCTAGGCTCCCAATGCGCCCCGGGCGACGTCACGCCCGGGGCGTTTGTCCAAGAAACGGAGACCACATGCACCAGCCTACGAACATCCCGCTCATCCCGTACGTCGTGGAGCAGACTCCGCGTGGCGAGCGCAGTTACGACATCTACTCGCGCCTTCTCAACGACCGCATCGTCTTTCTCGGCGAGGAGGTCACGCGCGACTCCGCCAACCTCGTGATCGCCCAGCTCCTTCATCTCGAGAGCCAGGATCCCGACAAGGACATCGCGCTCTACATCGACTCTCCGGGCGGCGACGTGTACGCTGGTCTGGGCATCATCGACACGATGAACTTCATCAAGCCCGACGTCTCCACCATCTGCGTGGGCATGGCTGCGTCGATGGGCGCCGCCATCCTCGCCTGTGGCGCCAAGGGGAAACGCCTCGCTCTTCCCAACTCGATGGTGCTGATCCATCAGCCGAGCTCCGGTGTCTCCGGTCAGCAGACCGACATCCAGATCGTGGCAGACGAGACCCGCTGGATTCGCCAGCGCCTGAACGAGATTCTCTCCGAGGCGACGGGCCAGCCCATCGAGAAGGTCAACGCCGACACCGAGCGCGACAACTACATGCGCGCCTCCGAGGCATGCGCCTACGGTCTTGTCGACAAGGTCATCAGCTCCCGCAACGACCAGAGCCAGGAGTAACGCATGGCGACCAACGACCACGACATTGAGGGCGCCGGCCCCGAGATGCGCTGCTCCTTCTGCGGGAAGACTCGCAGCCAGGTGAGCAAGCTGATCGCGGGCCCCGGTGGCGTCTACATCTGCGACGAGTGCGTGCACGCCTGCTCCGACATGATCGACGAGGTTGAGCTTGCCCAGCTTGCCGCCGACGATGCCAACGGCGAGGAGGACGAGCCTCTCATCAAGAACCTCCCCACGCCGCACGAGATCTACGATGAGCTCTCCCAGTACGTCATGGGTCAGGAGCAGGCCAAGCGGGCCATGAGCGTTGCCGTCTACAACCACTACCGCCGCATCCTCTCCGGAAACGACGAGGTGGAGGAGGGTGCCGAGGAGGTCGAGATCGCCAAGAGCAACATCTTGCTCCTGGGACCCACCGGCACGGGCAAGACGCTGCTCGCGCAGACGCTGGCGCGCTTCCTCGAGGTACCGTTTGCGATTGCGGATGCCACCACCCTCACCGAGGCCGGCTATGTGGGCGAGGACGTCGAGAACATCCTGCTCAAGCTCATCACCGCTGCCGACGGCGACGTGGAGCGCGCCCAGGTGGGCATCGTCTACGTGGACGAGATCGACAAGATCGCCCGCAAGGCGGAGAACCTCTCCATCACGCGCGACGTCTCCGGCGAGGGCGTGCAGCAGGCGCTCCTCAAGATCCTCGAGGGCACCGAGGCGAGCGTGCCCCCGCAGGGTGGCCGCAAGCACCCTCAGCAGGAGCTCATTCGCATCGACACCACCAACATCCTCTTCATCTGCGGCGGTGCCTTCGTCGGCCTGGACAAGATCGTTGCCGACCGCATCGGCAAGAAGGGCATCGGTTTTGCCGCCGAGGTCACTCAGAGCGCCGAGAAGGACGAGGACTACCTCATGGGCCAGGTCATGCCGCAGGACCTGCACAAGTTTGGCATGATTCCCGAGTTCCTGGGCCGCATCCCGGTTATCACCGCCACGCGCGAGCTCACCGAGGACGACCTCGTGAGCATCCTCACCCAGCCGCGCAACGCGCTCGTCAAGCAGTACCGTCGCATGTTCGAGCTCGAGGGTGTGGAGCTCGTCTTCGAGGACGACGCGCTCGCGGAGATCGCCCACCAGGCCATCGCCCGCGGCACGGGCGCCCGCGGCCTGCGCGCCATCTGCGAGGCCACGCTCCAGGACACGATGTTCGACCTTCCGAGCGACCTCGACATCACCAAGGTCATCGTCACCAAGGAGAGCGTCGGCGGCGGAGAGGGTCCCAAGCTCGTCTCAAAGGGGCACGGGAAGCATCGGGTGGCCTAGCTTTCAAATCGCCTGGCTTTTGTACGAGCGCACCGTCCTTCTCGACAAACGAGAGGGGCGGTGCGTTCCATTTAGCTGCGAATATAGATGCTGGAAGCAGAATAAGGGCAAGGGCGCTCGTGCAAAAGTGGAGCGAAAGCCTAGAGGTTTGAACCCCCCAGGCCCATGTAGGTGCGAATGACCGCGTCGCGTCTCTTGGACCCGGCAGGGCAGAGGCGGTCGAACGCCGGCATGATGCCCTTGTAGAGCGCCATGACCTGCACGCGCTTGGCAAGACCGGCAACGGACGCGCGAGACTCCTCGAGCTGCCCTCGGATCTCGTCGAGATAGGGCGACCTCATGGCGTAGTGCCAGAAGAGCTCGGCACGGTCGGCGTCGGGGTAGAGCCAGGGACGGTTGTCTGGTCCGGCAAAGTGGATGATCGCGGGGTCCGCAGCCGCCTCGTCGTACTCCCTGCGCACGTCCTCGGGGGCGTTTGCGATGATGTGCGTCTTGCGGAGGTGCTGCCAGTCCATCAGGTAGTTCCAGCGCATGTGGACCCGGACGTAGTTGCCGTCCACGACCTTGTTGAGAACGTCCTGGTCGAGCCACTTCCACATGCGCTGCGTCGAGAGGGCGAGAAACTCCTCGGGTGTGACCGTCGCACGAAGCTGGGCGAGGTTCATGAGGATGACGCCAGCCTGGAAGTAGTCGTGAGGGTCGGTCATGCCGAGCTCGTACTTGAGGTAGGGGCCAACCGTCGTGTCGTAGCCGTCGATCTGGCCGATGGTATCTGCGTCACGGGTCGCGGCAAGCGGGTAGCCGGTTACGTCAACGTCATAGAGCTCGGCGATGTCGGCATCTACGATGAGGTCCGAGTCGAGGTATATGGCCTTGTCGACGTTTGACAGGAGCTGCGGGGCGAGGAGGCGGAAGTACGTCTCCGGACGAAAGTGCCCGTGATGGGGGAGCTCGATGTCGCCGAGGGCGGCGTCGACGTCCAAAAAGCCAATCCCGACGTTGTCTTCCTTCGTCTGGCGCGTCAGCGTGATCATGCTCGTGGGAGAGATGTCTCTCGTGAGGACGATGATGTCGTAGCGCCTATCAGGGCTGGCGTTGTCGATGATTGACTGAATCGCGACCGAGAGGTAGGGAACAAAGTTCTCGCTGCATGCAAAGACGAGGACCACGTCGTTCAGCGGCAGGTCAAGATCTCCAGACGTGCTGGCCAGCATCGTCGACGAGAGTGGGTTTCTCGCATGGGTGGTCTTGCGCAGCGGCTTCATGGGACCTCGGTTCGCGTGTTTGCACTACCCGACCACTCTACCATGACGGTGCGGGCGGGTTGTGGACACTTTGGGCGAGAAGGGCCGCGGAGTTGATTGTGACGAGATGACGGACCTCGTTCGCGGGGATTCCGCGCGCGGCCGCGATTGCCGAGACCGTGCGTTCGAGCGAGGAAGCCACATCGCCGGCAGTGGCGGGAGAGCCCTCGCGCTCGGGCAGGTCAGTCTCCGTGAGGAGGCGGTCCGCAGGCAGGATGCGCGCGTACTCGCGACCGCGGCGCGTGCCAAGGGAGCGCTCGCCCAGCGAGAAGAGGCAGCCAAGGTCCACGGCCCGCCAGAGCTCCTCCGAGGAACCGGAGAACCAGTGGAGCACGCAGCGGCAGCTCGCTGCCGCACCCGTTCGGTCGAGGACGTCGAGCGCGGGGCCGGCAGCCCTCACTGCGTGAATCGAAAGCGCCTTGGGTGCGTCTGGCGAGCTCGTCCGCGCGCATGCGTCACAGATCCGCTCAAATGCCGAGAGCTGCGCGTCCCACGTGGCGGCATGGCGGGCGGAGGCGTCAAGCCCGACCTCGCCGACCCAGCGGGCGTTGGGCAGCAGCTCACAGAGGGCGTCCGCGTCACCGGCCTTACGAATCCACCAGGGATGGAGCCCCGCGCCGAGCGCCACGTTCTTCTCGCCCCCCAGTGCGTCGCGAAGCGATACGAACTCCCGGGGGGTCACCGTGGCGGCGAGAAGCCCGAGCCCCATCTTTGCCGCGTCGCGCGACACGGCGACGGGGTCGGCGAACCAGCCCACGTGACAGTGCGCATCGATGAGACAAAGGGACTGTCCCTTCGCATCATTTTGGTCCATGTGGCTCCTTTCCCTTCCTGCGATGATACCGCCTACGTGCTATCCTGTTGGACTGATATGCACGCGACCGGGAGAGGAATGCCCCGTGGAAGAGATGCCCAAGGGATATGCCCTTTCACGTATCCGCAGGTAAACCGGTGCGTCCTTCCGGGCCGAGTCCCAAAAAGTCCCAACTGACGCAGACCTTGCTCCCGCCCATCGCACGGCATATCTCGGAAGATATAAGCTCCGCATCCATTCTCAGGTAGTGCCTTCCCGTGGTTCCCTCGCCGACGTGCCCCATCATCTTCTCGAGGACCTCGCGTGAGATTCCCGTGACGGCCGTCCAGGACCGCCACGACCGCCTCAGGGCGCGCGGCTGCATCGCCGGTATGCCGGCCGCCTCCAGCGCCCTGTAGAAGTCGTCCCTGGCGACCTTCTGTGATATGGGCTCGCCCAGGCCGTCGTCGGACAGCCACGTCTCGCCCCTCGCGAGGCCCTCGTCCCTCAGCTGCAGCACCCGTAGGCTCCAGGGCTCGGGTATGACCACCGTCCTCGGGCTCCACTGGTTCTTGAGGTCGCCCTCGTCCGAGACGCCACCGGAGCAGTAGACCTGCCTCATGATGGGCACGGCGGCGAGCGTCATCCCCGGCGTCTCGATCGCCTCGATGTCCTCCAGCATGGGGGCCAGGCACTCCCCGAGCCTGCAGGAGCCGAAGGCGGAGAGCAGGAACATCGGCTCGCAAGGGCGGCCCCACACGGCCGGCCACAGCGACTCGTCAAGCTCCTCGAGGGTCCAGATACCGTCCTCGCGCCTGCTCGCCCTAGACGGGATGCGGTACTCGTACTCGGCGACGTTCTTCTCCAGCCGGTCGTTCAGCATGCAGAGCCTGAGTATCGCGCGGAGGAGCGATATGCTCTTCTTCGCCGCGGACTCGCTCATGGTGAGCAGCCAGTCCTGGACGTCGCTGTAGCGCACCCCGGACACCGGGACGTCGGCCCATCTCGGCCCAACGTGCGTCCTCCACGTCGACATGATCTGCCTGTGCGTCTGCGGCTTCATGGACTCGCCGCGCTTTCCGGGGCGCCTCTCGCGCTCCCAGACGGCCAGCGCCCGGTCGCAGTCCGGCCTGTACCACAGCTCCCACGCCTCGCCAACGGTGGGGCAGGGCACGTCCTCGCCGTGCCTCACGTGCATCAGCGAGCGGAACTCCTCGGCGTCCCTGCGGGTGCCGCGAATGACCCTGCTGTGGCGCCTGTAGCCGCCACCGTCGTGGGAGTCGCCCCACCAGCGCACGCGATACCTCTTCCCGCGCTCGACCTCCTCGATCGAGCCGAACGCGCTCCTTCGTGGCATAATTGAGCAGCCTCCAATCGAGTCACCTCTGAGAGGTGCCCCCTGTACAAGGTTGGCAGGCAAGCGCCCTCACGGTGTCTTGGCGGATGAGTGGGGGCGCGTTTTTTGTCACGCTTTAGTCGCTAACGAAAGCCGATGAGTCTATGTCAAGGATGAACGGGGTCTCGGCATCCACCACTATTTTCACGGGGACTTTATAGCTTGATGAGAAATCGGAGATCTCCGCACCTAGCACTCTTCCGGAATCGTCATAGTTGACGGTAATGCCGGAGGGAGTGTCTTCGAGCCTGTAGCAAGCGGAGAGGTCTGCGCCTTCGGAACACGTGACATACAGGATGTCAACCACGTCCGCGTATCCGGCCCTTAGGGCCTTCACGGTCAGCATTTCTCATCCTTCTCCCATTTCCTACCCGTTGATTGGGCGGAGTGCTTGTAACGACTCCATGATATAGCTATACCGCGCCCTGCATCCTTTGAGAAATCAACCACCACTCTCGAAAACGGATGAGGCTCGCTTGAGATTACCTTGTAATAGACGTCCCTTTTGGGCTTGCTTATCGAAGGCTCTATGAAATCGGGATCGGAGACGACTTCTTTGACGTCAGAAACGTCTAGATGCTCCGGAGGAAATGGATGCTTTCCCGCCGACTCTCTTGCCCTGATTATGCTTTTTGACATTATGACGTCGCGGCTTAGTGGGTCCTCTACAACCCACTCGATGTCGAACGGGTCAATTTGCGGCGAGCTGCTACTCTCCCTGCGCGTCATGGGCTTCTACCTTCCATGTCGCAGTGTGGGTGTTGAGCATATCGCGAAGGGCGAGCAGGTTCTCGTTAGACATGTACACGCGGGACGAGAGAACGGCTCTCATCGAGCCTTCGTCTTCGGGGATGTCCGGGTTTACAAAATCTAGGCGGGTCACACCTCCGTCCGTGCTCGCCAAGACGATGGAAGCCATGACGCCCTTCCTTGTCACTGGGTCACTATCGAGGTTGAGGTTAATGCTCTGCACCGTTTTCTTTCCTGCCATCGCTTTGTCTCCAATCTTCGCTCGTTTCCGTCTCTTTGCTTCCTACCACCTATCGAACCCGTCGTGGTCCGCCTGGGGCCGGATGACCGTGCCGATCTAAACTGTGGCTTTTGGCCTCCTGTAAACAACCGTGTTCGTGTACCCAAGGGACATCAGCAGGGTCAAAACGGGACCTCCGTTCTCAAGCCGAAAGCTCGCCTTGTATCCGCTTCGGTTGATCCAATAGGAGATGTCCGCTTTCGCGGGTGTCCCGTCTGGGAGGAAGTCAATGCTCCCGTGTGACCCGGACTCAACGCCTTCATAAGCGTCAAAGGCAATGCTTATAGGGTACTTTGGAGGCCTGCCAGTTGGAGTAAGCGGGTTAACGGTCATATAGACGAAATGCCCCGGCGGTATATCCTCGCAGTCTGTGACTGGCTGCAGAGCCTTTAGGTCCGTCTTGAGAACGGGAATGGCTTGGACGCTGATGAGGGCCTGCTCGGAGATGAACTCAAGAAGAGAGATGGCCTTACACGTCTCAGCAAGCGCCTCGTCATCGGCCAAGTATCTCTTCTCCTCATAGAGGACCTTCTGCGTGGTCTCGTCGCGATGGGGGATCGTCAGCGTGACATACTCGCGGGGTCCGAATGGGAATGTCGCGCAAGAGAGGTCATAAGTGGGCATCTCCAAGCGCATGGGCATAAGATCGCGATACATGGCTTCGCGTGCCTCCCGACGATACCGCTCCTCAAGAGCGCGAGTCTGCTCGTCGCCAAACGGCTGGAATGAGTCACCTTCTGCTGGAGGTAAGACGATGTCGGGGTCTGATCCGGATCTTCTGGCCTGTCGACGCTTTCTGGCCCAGTCGACCCAGTCGGTCGCCTGGACTTCTCCTTTTGCCTGATCAATGGCGTCCGCGGCGGCTTCCACGGCCTTTTGGGCGACGTTGAGAGCGGTGTTCTTTGCCATACGCTTCGCCTTGTCGAAAAGCCCCATCACGCCCTCCATCCCTCGGGCGACGCGTACGCAACCGCGCGGCCCAGAACGCGCACATCTGGCGCGTCGGGGTCCTCGCGGTCTATCACCCTGTCCTGGTACTCGGGGTCGTGGCTCTCGGGGTGCAGCCTCACGCTCTCGCCGTCGTAGTAGACGCGCTTCAGCGTCGCGTCTTCGCCGTTGACGAAGACCACGCCCACGTCCCCGTTGCGAACCTCCTCGTCGGGGTCCACGAGCACGAGCGTCCCCTCGGGGAAGAGGCGATTCATCGAGTTGCCGGAGACCTCCAGCCAGAAGCCGTCGGGGTGCGCCTCCCAGAGCGACTCTGGCGCCTCGTGCGTCTCGCCGGTCTGGTAGATGGCCTCGCGCGGGGTGCCCGCCGCGATGCGCCCCACGACCGGCATGGGGTGGGAGGGGGAGCGGCGCATCGGGATGACGTTCCCCGGCATCACTTGTCTAGAGATGAGCATCGAGTCGAGTGTCGTGTGATAGAGATCGGCGAGCTTCATAAGCGAACCCATATCAGGGTCGTTTTGTCCCTGCTCCCAACGTCTAAGCGTGCCTAGGGGTATTCCGCTCGCTTCGGCGGCCTCTTTCTGTGTGTATCCGGCCTGGCGTCGGATTTCTCCCATGTTGTTCTGCGGGGTCCTTGGATTTGTAGGCATGGTAACCACCTCGCGCTTTCTTTCGGTAACCACATATAACCACAGACCGGATACTTTTTTCTCAAAATGGGTTGAAAGTATCCGCTAAATGGTTACCATGGAGCTAGTAAGCGCGAAGTGGTTACTAGGAGGTGGTTATGAACAACATCGCATCGGAGCGCGTCAAGAGCGGGCTTACGCAGGAAGGTCTCGCCGAGCGGCTTGGAGTCGTTTCTCGAACGATTCGTGACTGGGAGAAGGACGCGCGCTCAGTCCCGTCTTCAAAGGCTTGTGAGATGGCTCTCATGTTTGGCTGCTCGGTTGATTACCTGTTCGGCCTTTCCGACGACCGTAACGGTGTCGCCGTAGCCAAGAGCCTCTAGCCATCGATTCGTAAGCGTCCTTTGACAACCGAATAGCCGCCGCGACACCCCAAGAAGAGGACGCGGCGGACCGGACGCGGGGCACCCGTGGGTGCTACCTCGCGAGCCGTGGAAAGACCCCCTCCGTGCGCGAAGGGGGCGCAGTCAGATGACGTCGAGCTGGTTCAGAAGGGAGATGAGCGCGATGCAGAGAGACACGAGGGAGATGGACAGGGACAGGACGGCCATGCGGCGGTCGTGTCGCGCGGCCTCTCGAGAGGCCGAGACGTACTCGCGGAATGCCGCGAGCTGCTCCCGCACAGCCTCGGAGGACGAGCGGAGCGCCGCGAGCGACTCCATGAAGGCCGGGTCGTCCGACAGGTCGGCGCGGTCGTCCAGGTCGATGTCCTCGGTCTCCCACGTCCAGCTTCCGAAGCTCTCGCTCACGAGCACTCTCCTCGTCGTCACGTCCGTCGCGTCGCTCGCCCTCTCGGCGTTCGGCGCTGCGACGGGGAACGTCGGGGTCACGGCGCTCGGGCTCGTGTGGGCGGCATATGCGGTCATTGTCTCACTGTGCCTGATTCTCTGACAGAGGGAGGAGACATTGATGAACATTCCGGACAGGGTGACCGTGCTCGGCGTGCCGTACACGGTCGAGCGCGGCGGGGTCGAGCCGGACGAGAACGGGACGTGTAGCCCGTCGACGAGAACCATACGCCTGAGGGAGGGCATGTGCCCGGAGGAGGAGGCTCAGACGTACCTCCACGAGCTGGTGCACGCCATACTCGCGGGGCTGGCGCGGAACGAGGAATACGAGGACGAGGCGCTGACTCAGGGGCTCGCGATAGGCCTGCAGATGGCGCTCTTCCCGTAGAGGCGAGACGTCGTGACGGCCCCCGGCGGCCATCCGCCCTGAAGGGCGCGGGTGCGGACGTGGGGTCTGCGTGGAAGGCCCGCGCGCGGATGGTCGCTCGGGGCCGTCACGAGGGGGACCGCCCCGCGACCGCCGCCGCCACGGCTCCGCCGAGACGGCGCTCTTCGACGCCTTCTGCCGCCGCGGTAGGCGGAGCAAGCCCGTCGCGATGACGGCGCCACCAACGCGCCACCAGCAACGCCATCCTCCTTTCTGGCGGGCGGGCTGGCCCGTGGCGGCGGCGGTCGCGGGGCGGTTCCATGGACAAGACGAAGCGAAAGAGAGCGGCCCCGTCGCGCGGCATCGCGGCGGGGCCCACGACCATCCGGAGGTGGTCAAGGTGATTGTACGACGAATCGGCGAGGCGCTCGACGCGCTCGCCGGGTACGCGGAGGAGCACGACTGGGCGGCGCTCGCGCTCATGGCGCTGCTCGCCCTCGCGGTGAGCACCGCCGACGGGTGGTGGTAGCGATGGCGGGGCAGGGGACCGAGACGGACGTTCTGAGCGCGTTCTTCTCGGGCGTGATGCAGCTCGCCGCCGAGGCGCAGCGGAGCCTCACGGGCTCGCGCATGGTGCGCGGGGGCAGCAGGTGCCTCGCGATGGCAGTGGAGGCGGGGCTGCCGCCCCAGATGGCCTACACGGTCGCGGAGACGGCCCGCTACACCGGGGTGAGCCGCTCGGCGCTCTACGCCGAGCACGAGGCCGGGCGGCTCGACTTCGTGGCGCCGCGCGGCGCCGAGAGGGGCGCGGTGATCCGCGTCGAGGAGATGGACAGATGGATGGAGGAGAGCGTCGCATGAGCGGGACGTCGCTGATGGAGAGGGCCGAGGCCGCGATGCGGGCGTGCGTGGCGGCGCAGGGCGCCCCGCGCCCCGTGTCGAGCGGGCTGGGCTCGGTGACGCCCGAGGAGCTGGAGGAGCTGAGGCGCATCCCCGGCAACGAGGGCGTGAGGGTGCCGGCGCGACGGCCGGAGACGGCGGCGAGGCCGAGCCCGGTGAGGCCCATCCGCGTCTGCTACCGGCTCGCGCCGGAGTCGGCCGCGGGCGTCCCGATGCTCGCCGGGGTCACCGTGGCGGTCTTCGCGGACACCCACGACCCGGAGATGGCCGACGCCGTCGCCGAGGCCGCGATGCAGAGGCTGGGGCTCAGGGGCGAGGTGGTCTCGTGAGCACGAGGGCGAAGAAGCGCGGCACCGCCGTCGAGGTCAAGGTGCGCGACTACATGCGCGAGGCGCTCGGGCAGCCGGGCATAGACCGGCAGCCCCTGCGCGGCAGCCGCGACGAGGGTGACCTCAGGGGCCTCGTGGCCCGCGGCTTCGAGTGCGTCGTGGAGGTCAAGGCCAAGCGCGACCTCGCGAGGTCGCTCGTGGCCGAGTACAGGAGGCAGACGCTCGCCGAGCGCGAGAACGCCGGGGCGGGCGTCGGGGTCCTCGTCACGTGGCGCTACAACCACCCGGCGGCGGACGCCGTGGCGCACGTGACGCTGCGAGACCTCGCGAGGCTCTCGCGCCCGCTGAGGGTGAACGACGGATTCATGGAGGAGGCGGACGGCTCGTGGGTCTCCATGACCCTCGCCGAGCTGTGCGCCCTCATCGACGAGTAGGAGGAGAGACATGAAAGACGCAAGGTACTTCGAGAAGAACGCGTACATGGACCGCAGCCTGTACGGTCTCCACGGCAGGCTGCGCGACGTCGCGGCGCTGCTGTCCGACAACGCCATGATCCTCGACATCGAGGGGGCGCTCAAGAAGAGCGTCGTCAGCGAGAGGGGCGAGAAGTTCAGGCGGAACCTCGCGAGCTCGGCGCTCGACATGATCGCGCTGTGCGAGGCCCTCCTCGCCAAGCTCCCCGACGACGCCGTAGAGGACGCCCGCAAGGACGTCGAGGAGAGGCTCTCGGGTGACCTCGAAAAGGGCATCGGGGCGCTCCTGTGCGAGGTATTCGGGATCGGGGGGGAGTGACGGACATGGCAGAGGACAAGGTAATCGACGTGGAGCCGGAGGTCATCGACGCCCCGGCCACGCTCACCGAGGCCGACAGGTGGCTCGCCGAGCAGCGCGAGAGGGTCGCCGCGAGGGCTGCGGACTTCGAGGCCTTCGACATCACCACGCCCGAGCAGTACCGCGACGCCAAGGCCCAGCGCAAGGCCCTGAGAGCGCTCATCGCGGAGGTCGACGGCGACAAGAAGCGCATGACCGCGCAGCTGCGCGACACGCTCAACCGCTTCAACTCCGAGGTCTCCGGCATCCTCGACGGCCTGCGCGAGGAGGACGTCCAGTACAAGAGCGAGATCGACCGCTGGGAGCGCCAGGTCGTGCTCGACCGCGACGCCCGGGTCGAGGCCCGCTACCGCGAGGAGTACCCGGACCTCGCGGCGCAGGTGCCCTACGACCGCCTGAGGGAGCGCTTCGGCGCCGACTGGAAGGCGGGCAACTACGGCACCAAGGAGGCGGCGATCTGGAAGGGCGTCGAGGACGCCTGCGAGTCCGTCGCGGCGGACCTCTCGACCGTCGGCGCGCAGACCCACGTCAACGGCACGGCGCTCACGGAGGAGGACAGGACCGACCTCGTCGCCGAGTACCTGCGCACGCTGGACATGGCGTCGGCGCTGCGCATGACGCAGCAGCGCGTGGAGCAGCGCGAGGCCCTGAGGCGCGCCGAGGCGGAGCGCGCCGCGTGGGAGGCCGAGCAGAGGGCGCGACAGGCGGCCCTCGAGATGGACGCCGAGACGCGGCCGCCCGCGGGCGCACCGGAGACGGAGCCTGAGCCCGCCTCCGCCCCCGTCGCGGTCGAGCCGGTGCCGACGCCCGACGAGGCCGCACCGGCGGCGCAGGCGGGCCCTCAGGGCTGCGAGACGGTCTACGTGTACGAGGTGAAGGTGGCCGAGGGCCTCATGCCGAGGTTCCTGGTCGAGATGAAGCGGCTGGGGACGCACGGGCGCCTCCTGAGAAAGGAGTAGGGAATGGCAGACAACCAGCTGGCGAAGGGAACGCCGCAGGACCAGGAGCCGGCGCTCGCGGTCCGCGAGCAGGTGAACCAGATCCAGTACCTCATGAAGTCCGTCCTCCAGGACGGGACGCACTACGGCACCATCAAGGGCTGCGGCGACAAGCCGACGCTCCTGCAGCCCGGCGCGGAGAAGATCGCCTACATGTTCAAGCTCGTGCCGTCCTACAAGGTCGACCGGGAGCACCTGGGCAACGGGCACCGCGAGTACGCCGTCGAGTGCACGCTCACCAGCCGGGACACCGGGGAGGTCATGGGCTTCGGCGTGGGCGAGTGCTCCACGATGGAGAGCAAGTACCGCTACCGCTGGGAGGGCTACGGTCGCGAGCGCAGGCGCGTCGAGAACCCGGACATCGCGGACGTGTGGAACACCTGCCTCAAGATGGCGAAGAAGCGCGCATTCGTCGACGCCGTGAAGAGCACGACCGCAGCGAGCGACGTCTTCACCCAGGACATCGAGGACATGCCGCAGTACGCGCAGCCGGAGCCGCGGCCCGTCGCGGCCAAGGTGGCCCCCGCCGCAGACCTGTCCGCCGTGCGGGCGCGCTTCAAGGCCTACACGAGCCTGTACCGCCTCACGCCGCAGCAGGGCATGGCCGTCATCTGCCATGAGGTCGGGGCCGCGTCCATGGAGTCCATGACGCAGGATCAGGCCGACCGCGCCGCCGCGTGGATCGACTCCAAGATGGGCGCCGCGGGCGGCGACGGGGAGACCTGCGACGTCCCGACTGTCGAGCCGAACACCGGGGAGGTCATGGGACTCGAGCCCGACCTCTACGAGGCCGACCAGTCGTGGTAGCGGGGAGGCGAGCGGACATGCAGAGCGACGAGGCCGTGGACCTCGCCGTCGAGGGCTGCACCCTCGCGGCGGCCGAGCGGCACATGGCGGAGGGCGAGGACCACCCGAGCGGCGGGACGTGCCGCGAGTGCGCCCACTGCGCCGAGGGCTGCTTCGACGAGGCGGGCGACCGCCTGCGCGAGGAGCTCGACGCCGGGTACGGCATCTGCGCGTACGAGGGCGACGAGCCCCGCCTCGTGCCGCTCGACCAGTGGCACGACTGGGAGGACTGCTGGACGGGGGCGGCGTGACGGCGGGGCGCGGCGGGCGGAGGCCCGGCGCCGGGGCGAAGCCCGCCCTCTCCGACTGGGAGGTCGACGAGCTGCTCATGATGCGCAGACGCGGCGCGAGCCTGGAGGAGATCTCCATGCGCTTCTCGCTGACCGAGAGGACCGTGCGCAGGTACCTCCGCCGCCACGCGGGCGGGGATGGGGGCGGTCCCCGTGCCGGGGCGTGACGCGCCGCGCTGCCTCGGCTGGCACCGCGAGGGCGAGTGCGCGGGGTGCCTGTGGGAGCGAGAGTGCTGGGCCGCGTCGGTCCTGAGGGGCAGGGAGGGGCCGCTCGCGCGGCCCCCGCGCCCCGGGGCCGCGGGCGGGGACGAGACGACGGCCCGGAGGCGTGCGCGAGGCGCCTCCGGGCGATGAGGGGGGAGACATGAGCGAGGAAGTCTGGGACGAGATGCGCGAGCGCCTCATGGGGCTCACGCTCAAGCAGCTCAAGCAAATCGCCAGGGAAGAGGGGGTCACCCTGGGATACGCGGCGAGCAGGAAGGACTCGACCGTGGCCGAGATCGTGAGCCAGAGGCGCAGTCGCGCGCTCAGGGGCGAGGTCGTGACAACGGGCGGGAAGGTGGACGAGTACAGGCGTTTTGCCTTCAGCCCTAATGGACTCTACGCGAAGGGCGGTGCGAGATGACCGGAATCGAGCGCCTGCGCGAGCTGGCGAACGGGGTCAATTGCTCGGTGTGGGCCTGTACAGACACGCACTATTGCACGGGCCATGACTTGAGTAAAGACAATAAAGGCGGGAGGATGCGAGACGTGCTCAACGACATCGCCGACCAGATCGAGCGCGAGCACGCCGAGGACTGCTTCAGGATGGGCGAGCGAGCCGCCGACGTCTCCATGAGCGCCTACGACCTCCTGCCGCAGGAGGAGCGCGACGCAATCGCGTGGGTGCGCGAGCATGGCGGGCTTGACGCGGTGAAGCGCCGCTGGAAGGGATACGTTCCCGCGGCGTGGCTCGAAGAGGCAAAGAGCAGACACGAGCAGAGGTGCGACCGCCTTAAGGCGCACGCGTGGGAGCTTGAGCGCAAGTGTGCCGAGCGTCGCGAGACCATCGAGGAGCTGGGCAAGACCATTGACGACATGCGCCCGCGCCTCATGCCCGAGGGCATGGAGTGGCCGAGGTTCGAGGACGGCGAGCCTGTGCGTGTCGGGGACGAGTTCATGGGCAAGGACGGCAAGACCTATACCGTCAAGCAGATTCGATTCATGGGGTGCTACTTCAGCCTCTACGACTTCTGCGACGAGAAGCCGCAGTTCAAGGCAGACTACGGCGAGCGCGTCAAGCGCCCCGCGCCCAAGGTGCTCGACGCGGACGGGGTGGCGATTCGCGTGGGGGACACGGTGTACGAGGTCGACGGCTGCGGAACGCCGCTGTCGGTCGCCAGTGTCTCAGATGGGTTCGTTACTGTCGGTGGCGGTGCAGTGTGCGACTACCGCCCAGACCAGATCACCCACCGCGCACCCGTCCTCGCGGCGGACGGCCTGCCGCTGCGCGAGGGGGAGACGGTGTGGAAAAGGACGAATGGAAAGAGGCTCACAGTCATGCATCTTGTGACGAGCGTCGTTGGTCTTGTCGGCTGCTCGGATGGCACTGAGGCCTTCGGCACGCCGGTCATCTTCAACTACTGCCCGTCCGACCTCACCCACGAGCGCCCCGACAGCCTAGACCGATTGGCTGAGGACATCAGTGCGATGGTGGTGGCATGGCGTTCGAATCAAGACCTCTTCGACGCCCAAGAGGCCGCCGCTGGGTGCGTCGGCGAGAACACGCTGGGCGCTGCGCTCGATAGCCTCGTGCGCCGCGCGAGGGCGCTGGCGGAGCGTGACCGATGATGCCGATGGAGCGATGGAAGTACCCCGATGACTGGGAGCGCATCGCCCGCGAGGTCAAGGACGAGGCCGGGTGGCGCTGCGAGCAGTGCGGCAAGCAGTGCCGCAGACCCGGCGAGCCGTTCGACACGCACAGGAGGACGCTCACCGTGTCGCATGTCAACCACGACCCGTCGGACTGCAGCCGTGAGAACCTGCGCGCGCTGTGCGCTCCGTGTCACCTGCGCTACGACGCGGCGCACCATGCGGAGACGAGACGTCGGCGCAAGCTGGCGGAGAGGGGGAAGTGATGGGGGTCATGGAGCGATTCGAGCGGTGGTTCGCCCGCACGGCGTGGCGTCTCCGCAACAGGGCGGCGCGCGAGCGCGGCGAGGCCGAGGCCGACGCGATGGTCGGCCCGATAACCCGCGAGTACATGGAGAGGTACCCGGACGAGAGGGGAAAGTGATGGCCGAGTTCAAGAGGGGAGACTGGGTGGTGTTCGCTCCGGGCTACGAGAGCCCGGAGATCGGTCGCGTGGCGAGCGTGAACGTCGAAACGAACGCCTGCTTCGTGTGCTACACGCATGGATGCACGGCAGCCATGACGGCCATCGAGATGCTTGAGCCGTACGACCCCGAGAGGTTCCCCGACCTCGTTCCGGACGAGCGCATCGGCCATCACCGCTTTGACGAGGGCGGGTGCCCCGACTACGACCCGGGCGCGTGCTTCGCGTCCTGCAGGGGACGTGAGGCCGATGACTAGGTCCGAGACCACCGAGGCCCTAACCGCCCTCGCCGAGACGCGGATGCGCCGCCGATTCCGCCTGTGGGCGCCCGAGGTGGAGGTCCCCGGGGGCGGAAGGGTCGACCTCATGGGCTTCAGCCCTTACGGCGAGCGCCCTGACGCCGCCTCAATCGAGCGCGGGCTTCTCACGTGCATGGAGGTCAAGAGCTGCATGGCCGACTTCGACAGCGGCCACGGGCTCAACTTCGTCGGGGACGTCAACTGGCTGGTGTGCACCCGCGAGCTGCTCGCCGAGCTCAGGGACGAGGGCATGGCGCCGAGCTTCGCGGGCGTCCTCTGCCCCGACGCGTCCTGGGGCCGGCTCGTGGAGGCCGTGCCGCAGCCGCCCGAGTCGTGCCGCTGGCGCCGCAAGATGGCGGCCGCCGAGGCCATATGGAGGATCGCGAAGGAGTCGTACGGCGCGCGCTACGAGAGGGAGGACGCATGAAAGACGAGGTCCCGTACATCGCCGTCGGAAACGACGAGCTGGACAGCAAGAAGGTGTTCTCGACCTGCCCGGAGTGCGGCTCGAGGGTGCCGTTCACCATCGCCGAGCTGCTGCGCTGCGGTGCCGACGAGAGCCGCCCGCGCCCGGCGTGCCCGGGCTGCGGCAGGAGGCTGCACATCGGGAAGGCGGTGAGGGTTTGACCGCCGACGAGGCCCGCGACCGCGTGGGCGAGATACGCGCCGACCTGCGCCGCGCGATGCGGCTGCTGTCGAGGCCGGGCGTGGACTGGGACTCGGCGGCGGGCTGGCTGTACCGCGCCGAGATGGAGGCGAGGCGCCTCGCGTGCGACTGCGTGAGGCAGGGAGTGGAGGAGGACGAGAGTGGCTACTGACGACGAGAGACGGCGCGTGGCGGCGGCGCTGAGGGCGGAGAGCGGCCCGTCGCTGACGGTGCTGATGTGCGTGCTCGGCGTGGGGGGTGGGCGCCTGTTCTCCCGCCTCGCCGACCTCATCGACCCGGGCGACACGTCGCATAACTGTCGCGACGCTGTCGCATCCGACCCGACCGAGCGCGGCATCGACTCCATCCACGAGTGGTGCTTCGAGCGCCTGGAGGGAGCGGACGGTGCGGAGGACTTCCTCTACTGCTCCATCATGTCCGCCATCGAGGAGTACAGGCATCCCGAGCGCGTGACGGCGAGGACCGCGCGTCCCGTGGACCGCGAGGCGCTGCGAGCCGTCGCGTCCGGCCTGCGCTCGCTCGGCGACCGCGAGGTCCTCTCGGCCGGCGCCGCGCGGGAGATAGCAGACGAGATCATGGATGCGATAGGGGAGACGGGAGGGGAGGCATCATGAGGAAGCTCGCGAAGACGATGGTCGCGGCGTTTCTCCTTGGCGTCGCCTTCGGGCTGCTCGTACTGGCTCTGACCGGGTGCGCGGCGCCCGACTCCGCCGGATGGCCCGATTCGGCCGAGTTCTCGACGCTCGAGACCGGGCAGGGCCGCTTCTCGGCGCACGGCACCAACCTCGCGTACTGGGAGGTCATCGTGGACCACAGCACCGGGGCCCAGTACCTATACCGGTACAAGTACGGCATCACGCCGCTGCTCGACGCCGACGGGACGCCCCTGCTGGTGCTGGAGGCGGGGGAGTGAGCGCCCGTGACGCGGCCTCGCGCCTCCGCGCCCTGCCGGCCGACGCCACCGCGACCGAGGTGCTGTGCGCGGCCCTCGGCTGCGACCGCAGGGGCCTCTCGCAGGCACCGGGAGGGGCCGCGCGGGCCCTCGCCGCCCTGATGTCCAAGACGGCCGACACGGGGGCGCTCGGCGCCCTCTGCCGCGACCTCGACTGTTCATCCCAGTTGAGGAGGTGATCGGATGGCGGACGAGGTCTCCGAGCTCGCGGCAAAGCCGCTCAGGTACTTTCCGCACGATGCGGACGCGTCTGGCGACCCGAAGTGCAAGCGCCTGATTCGCAGGTACGGCGTCGCCGGATACGGTCGCTGGTGGCTGCTCTGCGAGGCTCTCGCGTCGGAGCAGGGCCACGGGATACCGCTAGAGACCGACAACGATGCGGAGAACCTCGCGGCCATCATCGACTCAGAGAGCGCCTCCGACGCCGCCGAGTTCGTCTCGTTCCTTGAGGAGGTCGGACTCGTCTCCTGCTCAGACGGCGTGCTGAGGTCGAGGCGGATGGACGAGAACGCCGAGGCATTCGGTCGGAGGAGGGTCGCAGGAAGAAAGGGAGGCTCTAGCAAAGCTAAAGCACAGCTCTAGCAAAGCTAAACGGGTGCTCAACCAATAAGAAGAGAAGAGAGAAAAAGAGACTGAGGCCGTGGGGCGTGTTCCACACGCCACACGCGCCACGGCCGAAAGGTTGACTCACAAGAGAGGTTAGGGGTGGTCCGATTGAGGAACGACTTCATCTCCCGCGTCTGCTCGCTCGGCCGGGTGGACGGCCCCGACGGGGAGGACACGGGGCTCGTGCTCGTCTCGTGCGACCGCTCCGGCGGGCCGGGCGGGGTCGCGTGGGTGTGCCCGGAGGCCGAGGCCCCGTCGGTGGGAGCGGTCGTGCGCGTCGGCGTGGAGGTGGTCGCGTGAGAGATTGGAAGCAGCTCATGGCCGAGGTCATCGCCGCGCTCCTGACCGCCGCCGTCATCGCCCTTGCGGTGGCGGCGCTCGCCTGGGCGCTTGGGGTCATGGCCGACGCCGTCTCCGGGGCGCTGTCGTGACGGTCGAAGCGAGGGCGAAGCGAGGGCCTGAGGGCGATTCTGCGCCCCGCTCGTGCGCCGAGTGGGCAACTGTGGCCGATGTGCCGACAGAGGGCGCGAGAGCGGACGAGGGCGCCCCACGGGGGCCTCGCGCGCCGTCGCTCACGGACCTCTCGTCCTACGCCGACGCCCGCAGCTTCTTCGAGACGGTGCGCGGCGTCTCCGTGGACCTCGAGCGCACCCGCCAGGCGCTCCTGCGCATGGAGGCCCGCGAGGGCGTCCGCGCCCAGGGCTACGAGGCGCAGGGGCGCTCGGGCTCCGTCTCAGACCGCACGGCCGCGACGGACGCCCGCCTGGACTTCGAGGAGAGGGCGCGCCGGCGCATGGAGGAGGGCTACGAGCTGATCGACCTCGCGTGCCGCGTGCTCTACGGCGAGGAGTCGGGCAAGGGCGGAGTGGACCGGCTCATGGGCTCGGCCGTGGCCGACGCGATCAGCTTCCGCTACGTCGACGCCCGCCCGTGGTCGGAGGTCGCGGCCGCTCTCGGATACTCGGCCGACAGCGCGAAGTCGCTGCGGGCGCTCTGCGACCAGGGCTTCGACTGCATCGACTTCCTCGGCTGGGCGAACGTGATCGGGGGGAGGGGGGACGCGGAGGGATGAGAAATCGACCCCACGCGACCCCGTCCGACCCTATGAAACCCCATGGTCCGCGTGATATGACTATTCTGCGCACGAGCGCGAGACGATGAGGCCCCGGCAGACGTCGGGGCCTTTTCCGTGCCGGGAGGTGGGCGATGGCGGGAACCGACAACCTGAGGCCCGTCAGGACCACCGAGGAGGCGCGCGCCAAGGGCCGCAGGGGAGGCAAGGCCTCCGGCAGGGCGCGCCGCGCCAAGCGCGACATGCGCGAGACGCTCCGGGAGCTGCTCGACATGCCCCTGAAGCCCGGCGGCATGACGAGCTTCGGCACCCTGGAGGGGGCCGAGGGCAAGAACATGACCGTGGGCGAGGCGATCGCGATGCGGATGATCCGCGACGCGATGGGAGGCGACGTGCGAGCCGCCGAATTCGTGCGTGACACGAGCGGCCAGCGGCCGAGCCAGTCGGTGGAGGTCAAGGCCCCGACGAGGGAGGCCGCCGACGCGTTCATGGCCATGCTCGACGAGGTCCGCGACGAGGCCTCGGATGGCGACGGCTGACGACCGCCGCGCTCTCGCCACGCTCGTCCGGAACCACCCCGTGAGGCTGGCCCGCGAGATGGGCTACGACAGGCTCGTCGAGGGCCTGCACGACCGATGGATCCGCGAGCTAGCCTTCGGGCGCGGTGACATGACGCTGCAGGCGCACCGAGGCTCGTACAAGACGACGTGTCTCAAGGTCGCGCTGTGGCTCGTGGCGCTCACGCAGCCCTCCGTCACCTGCGGCTTCCTGCGCAAGGCCTCCGACGACGTCGAGAGCGTCATGGAGTCGGTCTCGGCGATGCTCGAGAGCGACGTCTCGGCGATGGTCTCCGAGACGATCTACGGGCGCGCCGCGCGCGTCACAGAGGCCACCTCGACGAGCGTCTCCACGGACCTCGCGTGCAACGTCTCGGGCGAGCCTCAGGTATCCGGCTACGGCATCGGCGGCTCGCTCACCGGCAAGCACTTCGACCGCGTCTACACCGACGACATCGTCACCATCCGCGACCGGGCGAGCCGGGCCGAGCGCGAGCGCACGCGCGGCGTCTACATGGAGCTGCAGAACGTCCGCAACCCGGGCGGCCGCATCGTCAACACCGGCACGCCGTGGCACAGGGGCGACGCCTTCGACCTCATGCCCGAGCCCGAGCGCTGGACGTGGCGCGACACCGGCCTGCTGTCCGCCGACGAGGTCTCGTCGCTGCAGAGGTCCATGACGCGCTCGCTCTTCGCGGCGAACTACGAGCTGCGCCACGTCGCGGCCGAGGGCGCGATCTTCGAGGGCGAGCCCGAGTCCTTCTCGGACCCGTCGCTTCTGGCGGACGGCGAGATGCACGTCGACGCGGCCTACGGCGGCGAGGACGGCACCGCGGTCACCTGCATAGCGTGGCACGACGACGTGCCGTACGTGCACGGGTCGCTGTGGCCCGAGACGCACGTGGACCGCTGCATGGACGCCATCTGCGAGCTGCACGACCGTCTCAGGCTCGGGACGCTGCGCATGGAGCGCAACGCCGACAAGGGCTACCTGGCCGAGGCCTTCCGGGCGCGCGGCCTGCCGGTGGAGACCTACCAGGAGCACCAGAACAAGCACATCAAGATCTCGACCCACGCCCGCGGCGCGTGGCCGCTCCTCCGTCGCCTCGACGACGCGAGCGGGGCGTGCTGCGCCTACTGGGACGAGGTCTGCGACTACACGAGCGGCGCGCCGCACGACGACGCGCCCGACAGCCTCGCGTGCGCGATCCGCATGCGAGGCTCCGGCGTCACCGTCCGTCTCTTCAAGGGGGGCATCTGATGCAGCAGTACTACGAGCCGCACCTCGGCTACCGCCTCCCGGCGGGCACGGAGATGACCGCGCGGCTGCTCGGCGAGATCCTCGCGGACTACCGAAACCGCCAGCTCGACAGGCTCCACGATCTCCGCGACGCGTACGAGGGCAACCACCCGATCCTCGCGAAGCCCCCGAAGGCTAAGTACAAGCCCGACAACCGGCTCGTGACGAACTTCCAGCGCCAGATCGTCGACACCATGGTCGGCTACTTCCTTGGCGTCCCGGTCCGCCTCAGCGGCGACGGCACGCCGGGGTCCGACGCGGCCGTCGCGTGGCTCGACGACTGGGGCGCGGTGGTCGGCTCCGACGACCTCGACGCGGAGCTGTCCAAGACCTGCGACATCTACGGCAGCGCCTACGAGGTGATGTGGCGAGACTCAGACGCGACGCCGAGGTCGAGCGCTGCGTCGCCCATGGGCTGCCTCATGGTGTTCGACGACACGGTCGCCCGCCGGCCGATGTACGCCGCCCGCTTCTTCCTGGACACCAACCGCTTCGACGGCGAGGCCGACTGCCTTCGCGGCACGCTCTACACGCCGACCGAGGAGGTTCCCTTCGAGGACCGCGGCGGCATCCGCTTCGGAGACCCGGCGCCACACGGGTTTCCCGGCGTACCCGTGGTCGAGTACGTCGAGAACGAGGAGCGGCGCGGCCTCTTCGAGGGCGTCGAGAGCCTCATCGAGGCATACGAGGACGCGCTCAGCGAGAAGGCCAACGACGTCGACTACTACGCCGACGCCTACCTCTCCGTCCTCGGTGCCAAGCTCGACGAGGAGACGCTCTCCGCGCTGCGCGACAGCCGCATCATCAACCTCGCCGGAAGCGACGCGGAGAAGGTGCTCGTGCAGTTCCTCTCCAAGCCCGAGGCGGACGGCACGCAGGAGAACCTCCTGAGCCGCCTCGAGCGTCTGATCTACTCGCTCTCGATGGTCGCCGACATCTCCGACGACGAGTTCGGGACCGCCTCCGGCATCGCCATCCGCTACCGCCTGCAGGCCATGAGCGACCTCGCGCTCGTCAAGGAGCGAAAGTTCCGCCGCGGCCTGCGCGAGCGCTGGCGCCTCCTGTGCGGATACGCCGCGAACACGGCGGTCCCGGACGACGCGTGGCTCACGGTCACGCCGCACTTCACGCGCAACCTCCCGGCGAACCTCGTCGAGGAGGCCCAGGTGGCCGCTCAGCTCTCCGGCATCGTCTCCGAGGAGACGCAGCTCTCCGTGCTCTCGTGCGTGGAGAGTCCCGCCGACGAGATCGCGCGCAAGGCCTCGGAGGCCGAGGACGCGGCGTCCGCGGTCACGTTCCCGCGCGAGACGGCGAAGCCGGACGACGAGGGCGGTGAGGAGGCCTAGTGGCCGACACCTACTGGCAGCGCCGTCAGCGGCGCTCCGACGAGCGTATGGCCAAGCGCGAGAAGGCCATGGAGGGCCGAGTCCGCCGCATCTACGAGAGGCAGCTGCGCGACCTCGAGCGTGAGATAGCCGACTACTACGAGCGATACGGCGTGGACGGCGTCCTTCGCTACCGCGACATGCTGCAGACGATGGACGAGGCCGACAGGCGCCTGCTCATCGAGAACTGCGAGGAGTTCGCGCGACAGCACCCCGAGCTCGCCGACATGGTCGAGATCAGGAAGAGCATCTACAAGCTCGACCGCCTGGAGGGGCTGCGAGTCTCGGTCCGATACCACCTCGCCCAGGCGACCGCCGAGGCGACAGACGGGCTCGACGCGCACTTCGCCCAGGACGCGGCTGACGCAATGAACGCCGTCGCCGAGACGATGGGCTACGGCTCGTCGTTCTACTCGGTGGACTCCGAGGCCGTGAGGCAGTTCGTCGGGACCGCGTGGAGCGACGGCAAGAGCTACAGCGACAGCATCTGGGACGACGCGCGCAAGGTCGCCTCCTACGTCGAGCGAGACCTCGCGAAGGCTCTCGTGCGAGGGGAGAGCTACCAGAGGCTGTGCCGCGAGATGCAGAGGAGGTTCGAGGGCCAGAGCGTCTCGAACATCATGCGCGTGATCCAGACCGAGGGAACCTACGTCGCGCGCCAGGCGCAGGGCGCCGAGATGCGGCGCGAGGGCTTCGAGGAGTACTACATCGATCCGCTCGGCGACAAGCGCACCTGCGAGGAGTGCCGGAGCCTCGGGCGCCAGAGCCACGAGACGCCGTTCCGCTTTGACGAGATGGAGGTCGGCACCAACTACCCGCCCATCCACCCGCGCTGCCGCTGCGAGGTGAACCCTGCCGTCGACTGGGACGCATGGGTCAACGAGGCGCTGGATGCGGACCTAGCGGCGATGCGCGGCGAGTCCCGCGAAACGGTCGCCAAGCGGTTCATGCCGAAATCCGAGGAATCCTCCGGCAAGAAGCCCAGAAGAATCTTCGGCGTCCACTTTAAGACCGGAAGGCTCACCAGCGACGAGTATCTGGAGCGACGCCGACTAAACGAGTCGGTGCGCGGATACGGTCAGGTGTGGCTTCAGAGAGACGAATATGCCCATGTGATCAGTGAGATAAACTCGAACATAACGCAGCGCGAGATTGACGCCGGGGTATCGACAAGGGCGATAGGAAACTACCGCTACACGTTTATCGTCCGCGAGTTCGATGACTACGTAATCATCAGGAGGGAGGAGCTCGAGTAATGGCCGCGAGGCAGTATGCGGGGCTGAAGGCAGAACTTGAGCCAGTCCTCCGCGACTACTACGACAACGACGACTTCGTGTTCAGTGTGCTCGACAGGCTGAGCTCAGACGCTCAGGTGGAGGAGCTTGTCCGCATCATCGACTACGCGAGCGAACACGACGACGCGTTCACGTATGGAGACATCATCCTCGGGTCCATCGCCATCGCCGACGGCCTTGGCGTCTACGGGGAGCTCGACAGATGAGGCGCGACATGGACCTCGTGAGACACATCCTCAGCGAGGTCGAGGACGCCGACGGCCCCGTCAGGGCGAGAGAGCTGGTCGGAGACGACCGCACCTTTGACGAGGTCCTGTACCACATCGAGCTGCTCCACGCCCACGGCCTCGTAGACGCGAGGGTGACGAGGACGAAGGGCGCGACGAGCGCCGTCGTGCTCGGCCTCACGTGGGACGGGTGCGACTATCTCGACGCGATACGCGACGACCGGGTGTGGGAGCGGGCCAAGGCCGCCATACGCGAGGCCGTCGGCTCGACCACGATGGGCGTCGTGAAGACCGCCTGCGTGAAGGCGGCGGAGATGATGGTGCTGAGCCAGCTCGGCGCCTAAGACCAGGTCGAAAAACTGAAGTGACAACCGAGGCCCCGCAAGGGGCCTTTCTCATGTCGAGGTGAGCCGTGCGCACCGTGACCGTGTGGCACCGCAGGGGCTGCGGCCCGTGCGAGGCCGTCATCCGCGACGTCGTTCCCGAGCTGCGCGAGGAGGGCTGCGAGGTCGTCCTGATGGACGTCGAGCGCCACCCCTGCGCCGCGCGCGACGCGCGGATCGCGTACCTGCCGACGCTCGTCGCCGAGGGCGACGGGCCGCGCGTCACGTGCAGGGGCTACCCGAGCGAGGAGGCGACGCGCGCCCTCCTGGGCGACGCAGCCGATACGTCCGAGCCGTGAGGACGCTAAAAGCACCGTGGAAAGGGCTGGCCGCTGGCCCGTGACAGCGGGGAAATGGGGGCCGAATGGCCGAGACTGAGGGCGCCTCCCAGGCGCAGCAGGACGAGCAGCTCAAGAACGCCGATCAGGACCAGCAGGGCGGCGAGGACCAGAGGCCCAAGGGCGCCCGGACCTACACCGACGAGGAGGTAGACGCCATCGTCGAGCGCAAGCTCGCCCGCTGGAGGAAGCAGCGGGAGCAGGAGGTGGCCGAGGCCGCCAAGCTCGCCGAGATGAACGCCACGCAGAGGCTCGAGTACGAGCGCGACCAGGCGAACAAGAGGCTCGCCGAGTACGAGCGCCGCGACGCAGTGCGCCAGATGACCGACGAGAGCCGCAGGCAGCTGCGCGATGCCGGCGTGGACGTGCCTGACGACGTCGTGTCCATGCTCGTCGGCGAGGACGCGGAGGCCACCAAGGCCGCCGTCGACGGCTTCGCCGCGGCGTTCAGGGACGCGGTCGAGGCCGAGGTCAAGCGCAGGCTCGCCGGAGGAGCGCCGCGCTCCGGCGTCGACGCGTCGGGCATGACCGCCGAGCAGATCCTCGCCATCAAGGACCCCATGGAGCGTCAGAGAGCCATCAAGGAGAACATGAAGAAGTTCAGACAGTAAGGAGGGCCAGACATGGCATCCACCAACGTCTCCTACCCCGAGACCAACGTGACCAAGGCGGCGGACCTCGCCCCCGAGATCACCATCGACTACACCAACCGCTTCGCGACCGGCATCAGGAAGCTGCAGAAGCTGCTCGGCGTCACCGCGCTCATGCCCGTCGCGTCCGGCGGCACCATCAAGACCTACAAGTACACGACCGACATCAAGGACGGCAACGTGGCCGAGGGCGAGTACATCCCGCTCTCCAAGGTCACCAAGACGGTCGACCAGACCTACACGCTGTCCCTCAGCAAGTGGCGCCGCAACACCACCGCCGAGGCCATCCAGAGCAAGGGCCGCGCCGTCGCCATCAACGAGACCGACGGCAGGTTCATCGCCGCCCTCCAGAACGAGGTCAAGAGCGACCTCCTTGCCGCCATCACCGGCGCCACCAAGACCTCCGCCGCGGGCTTCAACCTCCAGGCGGCGCTCGCCAACATGTGGGGCGCCCTCACGCAGATCTTCGAGGACTACGACGGCTTCGCCGACCCCGACGACGACCAGGCCGACGGCCGCTTCGTGTTCTTCGTGAACCCGCTCGACGTCGCCGAGTACCTCGGGCAGGCGTCCATCACCACCCAGACCGCCTTCGGGATGTCCTACATCAAGAACTTCCTCGGACTGGGCAACACGTTCACCACGGCCAAGGTGACCAAGGGCACCATCTTCGGCACCGCCGCGCAGAACATCAACATCGCCTACGTCCCCGCCACCGGCGGCGACCTCGCGGAGACCTTCGGGCTCACCGGCGACGCCACCGGCCTCATCGGCATGACCCACGACGTCGTCTCCACGAACGCCTCCATCGACACGCTGGCCATGGGCGGCTGGAAGATCTTCCCGGAGATCACCGACGCCGTCCTGAAGGGCACCATCTCCGGCACCGCGCCGGCTCAGCCGGTCTCCATCACCGGCCAGCCCATCCAGATGACCACCGTGGAGTCTTCCTAGCCGAGGCTAGCGGCCACGCAGAGGGGGCGGCGTCGCTCAGCGCCGCCCCTGCCGCGACGCCAACCATGAGCAACACGGCGGCGGAGATCCGCGCCTACGCCGAGGAGCACGGCATCGACGTGCCGTCCAGGGCGACCAAGGCCCAGATGCTCGCCGCCATCGAGGGGGAGTGACGAATGGCCGACGAGACGGCGCTGTCGCGCCTGAAGGTGCGCCTCACGGACCTCTCCGAGGTGCCCGGTGACCCCGAGCTCTCCGAGATCGTGCGCGGCCTCTCCGACCGCGTGTGCATGCGCCTGCGCGTCCGCGAGCTGCCCGACCTCGCCGAGAGCGTCGTGGTGGACGCGGCCGTGAAGGTCGTGCGCCGAAGGCTCTACGAGGGCATCAGCTCCGAGAGCGAGGGGCAGTCCGGCAGCGTCACGACGTCCTTCTTCGAGAAGGTCCTCGCCGAGTACGACGAGGACCTCGCGGGTATCGCCGACATGCTCGCGGCCGAGGGCGCCGACGCGTCCGTGCCGACGGTGAGGTTCCTGTGAGGTGGGTGAGGGCCGAGCTCTTCGAGCTGGCGGACACGGGGGCGCGCGACGCGCTCAACAACCCCGTCCGCGAGCGCAGGAGCCTCGGCGAGACGCTGGTGCGTCACACGCCCTACGGCGGGGAGCGCGCCGACAGCGACGGAAACGCCTACGAGGACGCGCCCATGACGTTCGTGACGCCTGCGCCGATCGCGACCGTCCGCCGCGCGGCGCTGGCCGAGCTCGACGGGAGGGCGTACCGGGTGACCGGACGCGCCGACCTCGGTCGCTGGCGCGTGCTCACGCTCCAGCTCGAGAAGGGGGAGCGCGATGGGTAGGGGCTTCTCCATCAGCATCGACGAGGACACCGTGACCGAGCATCTGGAGCTTCTCCAGCAGCTCCCGAACTACATGAACAGGGTCGTCATAGAGACCGCGAACAAGCTCGCGACTGACGCGAAGTCGGCCGCCCCGCGCGACACCGGCGGGCTCGCCAACTCCGTGCGCGTGGAGGTTCGGGACACGTCGGCCACGGTGGGTTACACGGCCGACTACGCTCCGCACGTAGAGTACGGGCACCGTCAGAACGTCGGGCAGTTCGTCAAGGGCCTCGGAGACGACGGGAGCGGGCGCAGGCTCGTGAAGCCGTTCATACCTGGCCAGAACTTCTTCCGACCGTGCGTCGAGCGGGCTCGGGATGGGTTCAGAAGCAGGATCGAGCAGGCGATCGAGAGGGCGGCGCGATGAGGGGCAAGAAGCTCGTCAGGCTCTCGCCGGTCGTCCTCCTGGGCGCCGCCGCGCGCCTCGTCGAGGACGGGACGGGCACGACCTGCGGCACGAGCCCGCAGGTCGAGGAGAGCCCCTACTACTTCGTCGAGTTCGCCGGCAGCAGGCCAGCCAAGAGCCGCTCGATGTGGCTGGAGGACTTCACCTGCTACGTCCACGCGGTCTCGGTGCCGAGCGAGAGCCAGCAGGCGGTCCTCGAGATGGTCGCCTCGATGGAGGAGGCCATGGAGGCGGGCGTGACGCTTCCGGCGCCGTTCCACCTCGTGCTCCAGACCGAGGACGGCATCCAGCGGGTCAAGCGGGACCCCACCGGCGAGTGGCACGCCGTCACCGCCTACACGTTCAGAGTCAGCTACGGGCTGAAGGTCAAGTAGAAATGGAGGCCGACAATGGCCGATACCGACTTCGATTCCGGCGCGTACTGCGCCACCGGCTCCGACGGCGTCGAGGCCGTCGCGGGCAACGAGATCCTCACCTGCGTCTTCTCGGCGGACGGCACCAAGCTCCTCGCCGTCGACGGCGAGCAGGAGTCCACCCTGTCGATGGAGGCGGAGACCTCCGAGGTGTCCACGAAGGACGAGAAGGGCGGCTGGCAGAAGGCCAAGCCGTCCACCAAGTCGTGGTCGCTCGACCTCGACGCCGCGATCATCCGCGACGCCGAGTCCAACAAGGTCATCCGCCAGGCGTTCGAGGACGGCACGAAGCTCTGCATGAAGCAGGTCTACGACGACGACGACTACACGCCCATCTGCGGCGGCTCGTGCTACGTGACCTCCTACGAGCAGGGCGCCCCGTCCGACGACGTCGCGACCGCCTCGATCTCGCTCACCGGCACCGGCAAGCTCACGTGGTTCGACATCGACACGACCGCCGCCGCGAGCGCGACCGCGGTCCCGTCCAACCGCGGCAACTCGGCCGTTCAGTAGTCCTAGGGAGGCATAGATGTTCGACCACGACGGGACCACCTACGAGCTCGCATACGGCCGCAAGCGCCTCGAGAGCGCCGAGGCCATGATCGGCGGCTCCGTGATCCAGACGTTCCGATCCATGCCGACCATCCGCCAGCTCGTGAGCGTCATGGCCTGCGGCATGCGCCGAGAGGGGGAGTCCAACTGGATGAACCCCAAGCAGGCGCTCGCCGTCGCCGAGGCGCACGTCGAGGAGGCTGGCCTCATGACCGCCTACCAGGAGGTCACGGAGGCGCTCGACCGCGACTGCGGTTTTTTATTCCGCTAGTCGCCGTCGAGTACGAGTACTTCCGACCGGGGGAGCCGGGGCCGGACCTAGGCCCGAACGCGACCGACGGGGACTGGGCGTGGGCGGCGGTGCGGTTCGGCTGGACGCCGGACCAGTTCCGCGCGCTCACGCCCGCCCAGGTCGCGCTCCTTCGCAGGGAGGACGAGCGCCGCACGGTCGAGCTCGGGAACCTCGTGCGAGACGCCGTGCAGAACGCGGTGGCCAACGCGATGAGGAAGAAGGGCAAGAAGCCCCAGCCGCTCTTCCGGAAGAGGCCCAGGAGGGCCGACGAGAAGAAAAAGAAGCTCAGCAAGAAGAAGCTCAGGCGCATCGAGGAGTCCGCGCAGCGGCTGAAGGTGCGCTAGGCCTGACAACCGAATAGGGGGGTGCCGCCGTGGCCGACATGACGCTCTCCGCCGACATCAACGCCGACGTCTCCGGCTTCACGAGCGGGGTCTCCAAGGCCGAGAGCTCGCTCTCCGGATTCCAGAGCAAGTGCAGGAAGGCCGGGGACGACGCCGAGGGGGTCGGGAAGAAGTCCCAGAGCGGCGGCAACGGCATAAAGGGCTTCGGCGACAGGTGCAAGGCCGCCGCAAGCGGAGCATCTGCCTTCACCTCGAAGGTCTCGGCGCTCACGGTCGCCGCCGGCAGCCTCATCGCGAGCCTGGCGGGGAAGGCGATCGACTACGTGGCCTCGCTCGGCTCCGAGATGGTCGAGGCGTCGGACAGTGCGCAGAAGTTCGCGAGCACGCTGAGCTTCGCGGGCATCGACACCGGGACCATCGACGAGCTCACCAAGAGCACGCAGGCCTACGCCGACGCCACGGTCTACGACCTCGCGGACATCCGAAACGCGACCGCGCAGCTCGCCGCCAACGGCGTGAGCGACTACGCGCAGCTCGCCGAGGCGGCAGGCAACCTCAACGCCGTGGCGGGAGGCAACGCCGACACCTTCAAGTCCGTGGCGATGGTCATGACGCAGACGGCGGGCGCCGGCAAGCTCACCACCGAGAACTGGAATCAGCTCACCGACGCCATCCCCGGCGCCTCGGGCGCGCTGCAGCAGGCCATGAAGGACGCGGGCGCCTTCGAGGGCAACTTCCGCGAGGCGATGGAGAAGGGGCAGATCTCGGCGGAGGAGTTCAACGCCGCCGTGATGAAGCTCGGCATGCAGGACGTGGCAGTCCAGGCAGCGACCTCGACCACGACCATCGAGGGAGCGCTCGGCAATCTCAACGCCGCTATCGTCGGCGTGGGATCGCAGGCCATTACGGCGCTCAACCCGTTCATCACTGGCACCCTAACGCAGCTTACCGCTGGTGTCTCGCAGCTGCCGGCGCTATTCGAGGGTCTCATGTCCGTCCTCGCCCCGGTCGGAGATGCGTTCACGGCGGCGTTCTCGACTGTGGGCCCTGCGGTACAGGCGCTCGTCGAGACGATTGGACCGTCACTCATGCCGCTACTTACGCAGCTCATGACGGTCGTGTCGGCGATGGCACCGGTCCTCTCGGCGATCGTCACGTCCGTGCTAAACGCCGCGACGCAGCTCGCCCCGCTGCTCGTCCCGCTCCTGCAGCAGGTCATGTCGGTCATGACCGCGATGGCCCCGATCATCCAGACAGTGGCAACGACGGTCATTGACATCGCGACGCAGATTGCGGCCGTGGTCATACCGATCGTCACACAGATCGTCTCTTTCATCCAGACGAACATGCCGCTGATCCAGGAGACGGTCACCAACGCGATGACGATCATCCAGTCGGTCGTGGAGGCTGCCCTCAACGTGATCCAGACCGTCTGGAACTACGTCTGGCCAGCCATCCAGGCTGTCGTGGAGACCGTCATGGGGGTGATCAACGGCGTCATCACGACCGTCCTCGGCATCATCGAGGGGGACTGGAGCGAGGTCTGGGAGGGCATCCAGCAGGTCGCCGAGAGCATCTGGGAGGGCATCCAGGGCGTGGTCGAGGCGGCAATCAATCTCGTCTCCGACATCATCAGCGACACGCTCGACGCCATCTCCTCCGCATGGGAGAGCGCGTGGGACGCCATCGGGAGCTTCCTCGAGGACTGCTGGAACGGCATCACCGACGCCCTGGAGAGCGCCGTCAACGGCGTCGTCGACTTCTTCACCGGGCTCCCCGACAGGATACTCGGCGCCCTCGGCGACGTCGGCTCGCTCCTGTGGGACGCCGGCACCTCGATCATCGACGGCCTCCTCGGCGGCCTCAAGAGCGCCGCCGAGGGACTCTTCTCGTGGGTGGGCGGCATTGCCGACACGATCGCCAGCCTCAAGGGCCCCATACCCTACGACCGCAAGCTCCTCATCCCGGCGGGCGAGGCCATCATGGGTGGCCTCCTCAGGGGCCTCACCGACGGCTTCCGCGAGGTGCGCTCCGAGGTCTCCGGAATGGCCGGCTCAATAGCCTCCGACGTCGCGTCGGGCGTGTCGGTCCCGATGCGCTTCGACGCGCGGGGGACCGCCGCGAGCGTCGCGCTGTCCCCGTCGGCGCCCCTGTCCTACTCCACCGGTGGCGGGGGGCGCGGCACGGCCTCCGTGGCGACCACCTACAACACCTACATCGACGGCCGCTCCGTGAGCTCGGACGGGCGCCTCGTCACCCTGATCGAGGAGCTCGCGGACTACACCGACCGAGTGTCGAGGGCGAGATAGGGAGGGGCGAATGGCAACCTTCTACGGCCCCTGGGTCGCGACGGACGACTTCCGCGCCGTCCTCGACGTCAGCGTCTCCAACACGTCGGCCACCCAGTGCACCGTCAGCGTCACCCTCAAGGTCCAGTCCATCTTCGGCGTCGTCAACACGACCGGCCACGCGAGCGCCACGGTCAACGACTCGACGTACTCCACTGACGGCTTCGGGTGGTCGACCAACCAGACCAAGACCGTCCTCACGCACTCGTGGACGGTGGCGCGCGGCTCCTCGTCCAAGTCGATAAAGGTCTCCGGCAGGGTGTGGGCCACGGGCGTCTCCGCCTACACGACGGGCTCGACCGCCAGCGGCAGCGTGACCATCCCGGCCATCGACTACGACGCGCCCAACGCGCCAAGCTCCTGCTCCGCATCGCGCACGAGCGACACACAGGCCAAGATCACGTGGGCCAACGGCAGCACGTCCACCACGCGCCCGCGCTCTTCAACCAAGGTCGAGCGCCAGACGGACGGCGGCTCGTGGGTGCAGGTGGCCTCGGTCGGCGCGTCGGTCAAGTCGTACACCGACAACGGCATCAGCGCGAACCACCGCTACCGCTACCGCGTCCGCGCATACGGAAGCGGCGGCTACTCGGGCTACGCGACCTCAGGCTACATCTACACCACGCCCGCCGCGCCGAAGTCGGTGAGCGTGGCCGTGGCCACGGGCACGACCTGCACCGTCGACGTGGACGGCTCCAACGCCCCCTACGCCACCGAGTGGGAGGTCCAGAGCCAGCTCAACGGCGGCGAGTGGCAGGCCGTCGGCACGTATAGCACCTTCCCCCAGACCGTGGACCTCGGCGGCGGCACCGTCGCCGTGCGCGCCCGCGCCAAGCGCGGCTCGCTGGCCTCCGCGTGGAAGGCCAGCGCCACGATCACGACCATCTGCCCGCCCCTCGCGCCGACCGTCACGCTCGAGCCGTCCGGCGTCGTGCCGACCTTCGCGGAGGTTACGGTCTCGTGGGTGCCGAGCCACCCCGACGGCTCCGCGCAGACGCAGGCGCAGGTGGAGTACGCCGTCGGGACCGGCTCGCCGACCACGGTCGACGTGGGCGGCCCGGCGACCTCCTACGAGCTGCCGGACGCCGCGCTGTCAGGCCCCGCGACCATCTCGGTGCGCGTGCGCACGCACGGCGCGGACGAGGACTGGGGCGCGTGGAGCGAGCCCGTCACGCTCGCCGTGGCGGAACCGCCCCTGGTCGCGATCACGTCGCCCGCCACGGACGGCTCGACGGTCACGGACCTGCCTCTCGTCGTGGCGTGGGTGGCCGACGACCAGACGGGAGTCGCGTCGCAGGCGCTGGCGCTGCTCGACGCCGACGGCTTGACGCTCCACACGGCCCGCCTCGACGGCTCGGCGCGGTCGTACACCCTCGACGCGTCGACCTACCTGCTCTCCAACCTCACGGACTACTCGCTGCGGCTCACCGTCACGGGCGGCTCCACGCTCCAGACGACGGCGGAGCGCGACTTCGCGACCGAGTGGACGCCGCCAGCGGAGCCCGTCGTGGCCCACGAGGTGGGCGAGGAGGATCTGTCCGTCGAGCTGACCGTCAGCGCCGGCGAGGGCTCCGACGGCGTGCCGCCCACGGTCTCGCTCACCGTCCAGCGCGTCAACGCGGACGGGTCCACGTGGACGGTCGGCGACGGGCTCGCGGGGGGAGAGACGGTCATAGACCGGCTGCCCCCTCTCAACGAGGTCACGGACTACGTCGTCACCGCCCACTCCGAGGCGGGCGCGACGTCCGAGACCAGAGTCTCGGTGGCCGTGCTCTCGACGGGATGGGCCTACAACTTCGGGGTCGACGCGTCCAGGTGCGTGCTGCTCTCGGACGACCAGAAGTGGAGTGCCTCGCCCAGGCGCTCGTACGAGCTCTACGACTTCGCGGACGGCGGCGAGAACGGGGGCCTGCCGGTCGCGTACGAGGCCGAGGTGCTCTCGTGCTCGGGCAGCCAGTCCTTCTCGCTGCTCGACGAGCCCGACAAGGCGCGCGAGCTTTGGGAGATCGCGAGGGGGATGTCGGTAGTCGGGTGGGTCAGGAGCCCGTTCGGGACGCGGCAGCGCGCCGCGATAGAGATAGACCTGTCCGGCGACTTGACCCCCGGGCTCGTGTCCGTGAGCGTGTCGACGACCGAGGTCGCATTCGAGGAGGCCCGCGTTGGTTGACTGGACACGGAGCTTCGTCTCGTCCTACTACCTGATGCGCGTGTCTCGCGAGACGGGATACGAGCTGGGCGTCGTCGACGGCGTCGAGCTCGGCGGCTCCCTCGAGCGCAACCAGGACACGTCCGTAAAGGACACCGGGACGCTGTCCGTCGTGGAGGACCTGGACGTCGGGCCGGACCTGCTCAGGGTCTACCTGCGCGCCAGGTTCGAGGACGGCACGATCGTGAACGAGGCGCTGGGGACGTACCTCCCGTCCGTGACGAGCAGGAAGGTCGGCGGGGTTGCCTCCCCGAGGAGCGTGAGCCTCTCCGGGAGGCTTCAGGAGCTGGCCGACGACCAGTTCGAGGGCACGTACTCGCTGCCCGCCGGGTCCGACCCCGTCGCGGCGGCGATAGAGATAGTCTCCGGCGTCGGGCTGCCCGTCCGCGCCGACTCGCACGACAGCTATGTCACCTCGGACGTGTGGACCTTCGACGACGGCTCGGACCCCTCGAAGCTCGCGTGCGTCAACCAGCTCCTCGACCTCGCGGGCTTCTCGTCGGCCGAGACCGACGCGCTCGGCGTCGTCACGCTGAGGCGCTACAGGTCCCCGAGCGAGAGGGCCCCCTCGTGGAGCCTCGTCGAGGGCCGCGGATCGCGATTCCTGCGCGAGGTCACCGACGAGGTCGACGCCTCGAGCGTCGCGAACGTGGTGAAGGCGGTCTTCTCGGACGGGGAGTCCGTCACCGTCGGCATCGCCGAGGACCATGACGGCGCCTACGGCATCTCGGCGCTCGGGCGGCGCGTCACGAAGCGCTACGACTACTCTCAGGCGGCGACCCAGTCGGAGGCGGACGCGAAGGCGAGGCAGCTCCTCGAGGAGCAGAGGGCCGTCAGGAAGCTCCTGCTGAGCACCATCCACTGCCCGCTCGACGTGGGCGACACCACGACGCTCTCGTACCCGTCGCAGGGGATATCCGGGACTTTCGCCGTGAGGAAGATCACGACCGAGCTCGGCGCCGGCTGCCTCGAGACCATGGAGGTCAGGGACTTTGTCTGACATCACGAGGGAGGAGCGCGACGCGCTCCATCGCTTCGGCGACGTGCTGAAGCGGAACTTCTCACAGCGACCCGTGGCAGCCGTCACCAGGAAGACCGGGGTGGTAAGGTCGGTCGACACCGACCAGGCACGTCTGAGCGTGCTCTGCGACGGCGACGACGCGCCGACGGTCGGGGTGCGGTGCACGACGGCGTGTTCCGGGGTCTCCGTCGGCGACACGGTCCTCGTCGAGACCTTCCGCGGGGCCCCGATCGTAACGAGCGTCATGGCGAACAGCCTCGACCGATTGGCATCGATACGTCAGGTCTTTTCGAAGCGCGTGAGCTTCGGCTCCGTCCAGCCCAACGCCTTCGCGGAGACGTCCGTAGACATATCCGACCGAGGGTGCCTGTCGGCCCCGATCGTGATCCCAGTCTCGACGGGCTGGGTCGAGGCGCGGGAGGCGACGGACGTGACCGCCTCGGGGTTTGTCGCGGGGTGCTTCAACGCCGGCGCGAGCGCCCACTCGGCGGTCGCGGAGTACATATGCCTGGAACTCGCCTAGACCCAGGAGGTGTCGCATGGACTGGGTGACGGTGTGCGGGTGGATCGCCGGGCCGGTGGCCACCGCGCTCATAGCGTGGCTCGGCGCGAGCCTGCGCGCGGCGCGGGGGAGAGAGCGGGAGCACGACGCCCGCCGCGACGCCGAGCACGCCGCCCTCATGGCGGGGATGCGCGAGATCATGCGCCGCGAGCTCTACGACATGCACACGAGGTACGTCGTGGAGGGGCGCCCGATGCCATACGACGAGAAGGAGCGGGCCGACAGCGTCTATGCCGTCTACCACTCCCTCGGTGGTAACGGCACGGGGACTCACGTACACTACGAGCTGATGGCCGCCTACGTGGGCGGCAGAGAGGAGAGATAGACATGCTCGACGATTTTCTGACATCCGAGAAGACAGAGATGCGCCTCGCGCGCTCGGTGGTGCAGGGCCTGCTGTCGGTCCTCATCGTCGCCGTGCCGCTCGTGCTCGGCGGCGTCATCGAGGACGCGACGTGGGCATCCATCGCCACCGCCGCCATCATGTGCGTGCTCTCGCCAATCATGGCGATGATGCGCACGGGCAACCCCGAGGACGGGACCGTGGACGCCACGGGCGAGGGCGACGAGGACGCCGAGTAGCGATCGGAACACATGAGCACGACCAGGGGCCTGCGGGCCCCTTTTTCATGCCGTAAGGAGGCACAAATGGCACTGTCATACGCAGACGCCGCCGCCGAAATCATGGAGCACCTGTGCTCGCACGACGGCAGCGGCGGCCACGGCTACTCGCAGCCCAACCGCGCGGGTGTGGGCACGGGCGGGCCGGGGAACGAGACCATCACGCTCAGCGACGGCACCAAGGTGAAGATCTCCAACGGTGACCGCGACTGCTCGTCCGCGTCAATCGAATGCTACGCCGCGCTCGGTGTGGACTGCGGAGGCGCGAGCTACACGGGCAACATGTGCAAGTGCATGGTCGGCACGGGCAACTTCAAGTGGATAACGGACCTCTCGCAGCGGCGCAGGGGAGACATCCTGCTCAACGAGAGCCATCACGCTGCGGTGTACCTCGGCGACGGCAAACTCGGGCAGTTCTCAATCTCCGAGCGCGGCACCACGCACGGCACGCGCGGCGACCAGACCGGCTACGAGTCCAACGTCAAGGGCTACTACGGATACCCGTGGGACGGCATCCTGCGCTACTGCGGGCCGGCGCGAAAGGGGTCCAGCGCACCGTCCGAGCCAGTGATGCAGGAGCCGGCTCAGGACTGGTCCACGGCATACGGCGACCCGGAGTACTGGGGCCCGAAGTTCACGCGTGCCATGCAGAAGCAGCGCGGCACGACCGTGGACGGCGTCGTGTCGGCACAGCCTTATGCCAACGAGAAGTACTGCGTGAACTGCGAGCGCGAGTCGTGGGACTTCTGCGGCGACATCGCCGAAGGCTCCGAGATGGTCAAGAGCCTCCAGAGGCTGACCGGTGCCACGGTTGACGGATGGGCCGGCGTCAACTTCTGGGCGCACTATCAGGAGTGGCTGAAGAAGCATGGTCTCTATGACGGTGAGATCGACAGCTACGCCGGTCCCAAGACGTGCCGTGGCACGGCCAAGGGCCTCTTCAGGGGCGTGTTCAAGTAGCCCGTATATCTCAATGCGCCCCGTGACGGACGAGGCCCCTCTCCTGCCTTCGGGCGGGGGAGGGGCGTTTTTCGTGATTCAGAAAAATATTCACATTCGCTAAGATTCTCGCATCTCTAACTATAAGCATGTGCTAATATATACGTGTCGAAAGGAGGTGAGATGCAACGACGGGAGTTGGTGAGAATCCTCCTCGACGCGGGCTTCGTCTCCAAGGGCGGCACCAAGCACGAGACCTTCACGAACGGAGGCGTCACGGTGAGGGTCAAGAGGCACCGGGAGATTGAAGACCAGATAGCGAAGAGGATTCTCAAACAGGCGGGGCTCAGGTAGCCCCGCCCCCTTCGGGGCGTCTCATATGCCGGTCGCCATGAAACCGGCGAACAAAAGGAGGAAATCATGGTGTACGTCTGCGAGTTCGAGTTCTTTGACTCGGGCGGTTACGTCGATGCGGTGCCACTCACTTTTGACGGCGAGGGCACGTTCGGTGATGGCTTGGAGGATGCGGTTGAGAGCGCGGCAGACTGGCTCGCCTGCGTCGTCGACGAGCATCTGATGAGCGGCGAGGACATGCCGCCCATGAGCTTCGGTCACGTGCCGGAGCACGGCGGTCGCGTCATCGCAGTCGCCGTCTCGCGCGAGCTCGGTGACATCCCGGCCATGACCGCCGCCGACGCCGCCCGCGAGCTCGGCGTCAGCACGGCGCGCGTCGCGCAGCTCGTCAAGGCGGGTCTGCTCGACTCGTGGCGCGACGGAACCAAGAGGATGGTGTCCCGCGTCTCCGTCGAGGCCCGCAAGGAGCACGGCCCGAGGCCGGGGCGCCCGGCGCGCGAGCGCGCCACAGCGTAGTACAATCGTCTCACCAACTCCCTCGGCATCCCGCCGAGCAGGGCCACGGCCTTCGGGTCGCGGCCCTTTTCTTGTGCATCCTTTTGTCCTAACGTTACTTGCGATGGTTTCGAGTTGTCGGCGAATCGTCAGTCCCGACACAGTCCCAATCTCTGTTTTTACACAGGCTTGCGAGACTGATAGAATGAAAAACCCCAGTTGAGAGATAAGAAGAGAGCTTATGGAACATATCGAAGAGATGCCCAAGAACTACGACCCCCAGACCGCCGAGCCCGAGCTCATCGAGCGCTGGATGAGCGCTGGCTGCTACCAGCGCTCCAAGGGAGTGGGGGACTGCACCGTCGTCATCCCGCCGCCCAACGTGACGGGCATCCTGCACATGGGTCACGCGATGGACGACTCCATCCAGGACACCTACGTGCGCTACGCCCGCATGCGCGGTCGCTCCACGCGCTGGATCCTGGGCACCGACCACGCGGGCATCGCCACGCAGACCAAGGTGGACAAGAAGCTCAAGAGCGAGGGCGTGAGCCGTCTGGAGATCGGGCGCGAGAAGTTCCTCGACGCCTGCTGGGACTGGACGCGCGAGTACGGCGGCACGATCGTCTCCCAGATCAAGCGCATGGGCTGCTCGATCGACTTCTCCGACGAGAAGTTCACGATGAGCCCCGAGTTCAGCCGCGCCGTGCGCAAGGTCTTCTGCGACTGGTATCACGACGGCCTCATCTACCGCGGCAAGCGCATCGTCAACTGGTGCCCGAGCTGCTGCACCGCCATCTCCGACGACGAGGCCGAGTACCAGGACGAGAAGGGCCACCTGTGGTACCTCCAGTACCCGCTCGTGGAGCCCGTCGACGGCATCGACCACATCACGGTGGCCACCACGCGCCCCGAGACCATGCTCGGCGACACGGGCGTGGCCGTCTCCCCGCAGGACCCCGAGAAGGCCAAGCTCGTGGGCAAGACGGTGCGCCTGCCCATCGTGGACCGCGAGATCCCGATCTTCTCCGACTGGCACGTGGACGCCGGCTTTGGCACGGGCTTCGTCAAGGTCACGCCCGCGCACGACCCCAACGACTATGCGATGGGTCAGGCCCATGACCTCGAGCAGATCAACATCTTTGACGAGCACGCCGTCGTGGTGGACGGCTACGGCGAGTTCTCCGGCATGAACCGCGACCAGTGCCGCGAGGCCGTGGTCGCGTGGTTTGAGGAGCACGGCCTTCTCGAGAAGGTCGAGGAGCTCGACCACTCCGTCATGCACTGCTACCGCTGCAACACCGCGCTCGAGCCCTGGCTCTCCGAGCAGTGGTTCGTCGCCGTGGACAAGCTCAAGGAGCGCGCGACGCAGGTCGTGCGCGACGGCGAGGTCAAGTTCCACCCCGAGCGCTGGACCCAGACCTACCTCACCTGGATGGACAACCTCAAGGACTGGTGCATTTCTCGTCAGCTCTGGTGGGGCCACCGCATCCCGGTCTTCTACTGCGAGGACTGCGGCTGGGAGGACGCCCTCATGGAGGACGCTGACGTCTGCCCCACGTGCGGCGGGCGCCACGTCCATCAGGACGAGGACGTGCTCGACACGTGGTTCTCGAGCCAGCTGTGGACCTTCGCCACGCAGGGCTGGCCCGATGACACCTCCGAGCTCGCCGATCACCACCCCACCAAGGTCCTCGTGACCGCGCGCGACATCATCGCCCTCTGGGTGGCGCGCATGATCATGAGCTCGCTCTACTTCACCGACGAGGTGCCCTTCCACGACGTCTACATCTACGCCACAATCCTGGCCAAGGACGGCAGCCGCATGTCCAAGTCCAAGGGCAACGGCGTGGACCCGATGGAGCTCATGGAGAAGTACGGCGCGGACGCCATGCGCTACAACCTCCTCACGCTCATCACCAACAACCAGGACGTCAAGTTCGACGCCAACATCGACAAGAAGACGCACCAGCTCATCGACAGCCCGCGCACCGAGCAGGCGCGCGGCTTCGTGACCAAGATCTGGAACGCGAGCCGCTTCGTCCAGATGAACCTCGAGGGCTACGAGCCGGGCGCGCCCGCCGCCGTGACGCCCGAGGACGCGTGGATGCTGTCGCGCCTGGCGCGCGCCGTCGCGCACGCCACCGAGCAGCTGGAGACCTACGCCTTCGGCGACTATGCGCGCGAGATCCAGAGCTTCTTCTGGGGCGACGTCTGCGACTGGTACATCGAGCTCTGCAAGAGCCGCCTGCTCGACGGTGCGCCCGAGGAGCGCCTGCAGGTCCAGCGCAACCTCGTCTTTGTTCTCGACACGTGCATGAGGCTGCTGCACCCCGTGATGCCGTTCGTGACCGAGAGCGTGTGGGACGCTCTGCCCGCGTCCGGCCTCGACGACCACTCCGCCGAGTTCCTCATGGTGGCCGCTTGGCCGGAGCCCGAGCGCTTCGCCGAGTTCGTGAACGAGCGTGCCGAGAAGGACTTCGAGCTCGCCAAGCGCGTCATCTCCTGCGTGCGCTCCACGCGCGCCCGCTACCGCCTCTCTCCGCGTGCCGAGCTCGACGTCTGCGTGCGCTGCGGCGCCGAGGACGCGGCGGTTCTCGCCGGCCAGGAGGGCTTCGTGCGCTCCGTGGGCCACGTGGGCGCGTTTGTCGCCGCCGACGACGCCCAGAAGCCGGAGGGCTGCGTCTCCGTTGCCGACGGCTCGCTCGAGATCTTCGTCCACGTGGGCGACCTCGTCGACCTCGCTGCCGAGTCCGCGCGCCTTTCCAAGGAGCTCGCCAAGGCCGAGAAGGACCTCGCCGCCGTGGAGCGCACGCTCGCCAACGAGGGCTTCGTCGCCAAGGCGGCGCCTGCGGTCATCGAGAAGAAGCGCGCGCAGGCAGCTGAGCTCACGGCTACGATCGAGCAGCTGAAGACCCAGATTGCGGACTTCGCGTAGGCTCTCACGTACCTGACGGCCCGCCGGCACTTCTCGCCAGCTCATTGGGCTTCGCCCAAAAGTCGCTGGCCGAGAAGTGCCGGCGGGCCTTTTTGTTTCTATCCTCGCTCGGGCTGGGGTGGGTGTGAGCGTGGTCGCTGCTTGCAAACCATCGCGTCAAAACGACCAGTTTGCTTACGAATTCCGGCCATTTTTGTCCGTTTGGACGCGATGGTTGGAAGAGACGAGAAGAACGGGCAGCCGGGCGGCTATCATCTTTACATCACGGAAGGGGGCTCGTATGGCCGGTGCGGCGCTCGAGGTGCGCAACCTCTGCTTTGGATACGGGGACGTTCCGGTGTGGGAAGACGTGTCCTTCTCGTTGGCACCGGGGCAGGTGGCGTTTCTGACCGGGCCCAACGGCGCCGGAAAGTCGACGCTCTTTCGCTGTCTGGCGGGCTGGCTCGAGCCTGACGAGGGCGAGGTGCTGCTTGCCGGCAAGCCTTTCACGGGGCGCTCTCGACTCGTGCCCGGGACGCTTGCCTTTGTGCCCGATGTTCCCAGCTTCTATGACGATCTCACCGCCGCGGAACACGTCGAGCTCGTGCTGGCGGCCAACAGGGCAGAGGCTGCCCGGCCGCGCGCGGAGCGCCTGCTCGAGCGCTTTGGCCTCACCGGGCACGAGACCCTACTGCCCTCCGCGTACTCGCGGGGCATGCGCGAGAAGCTTGCCCTCGCCCTCGCCCTCATGCTCCGCCCGCGCGTGCTGCTGCTTGACGAGCCGCACGGCCCGCTCGACCGCGACGCCTCGCTCGTTCTCTCCGAGGAGCTTGCCGCCGTGGCGGGCGAGGGGACGGCCGTGCTCCTGAGCTGCCATCACGACGTGCCCGGGCTCACGCCGGACGTCATGTTCTCGCTGCGCGACGCCACCCTGGTTCAGGAGCGCTAGCATGGCCGGCCACCTGGGGCTTCTTGCCCGGCTGCGCGTCCGTCACCTTCGCAGCGACGCGCGCTTCCTCCTCTTTGCGGTTGGTGCGGACATCGACGAGGACCGCGGATTTCTCGAGCGGACCTATCAGGTCTACCTTGTCATCATCTTTGCCGTATCGCTCGCGCTCTCGTGGGCGCAGGTGATCGACATCATCGAGGGGCTGCGCGAGACGCTCGGCGCGGGCACCTCCTCGTGGCTTGCGTGCACGCTGCTCATACTCGCGCCAGCGGTCGCCTTCCTTGCGTGGGGCGTTTCCGGCATCAGGGAGACGCCGATTCGCCTCACGGGCCCGGACATCGCCTGGCTTGCGCGGGTGGCGCGCCCGGAGGAGCTCTTCGTGGTGCAGCTTGTGGGGTCTGCCGTGGGAATCGTTTTTGTGGGCGCGCTTGCCGGCACGCTGCTCGCCGCCCTTGCCGGCGAGCCCTGGCCCGTATGGGTGACGGCATCGCCGCTCGCGCTGCTCACCGCGCGGCTCTTTGCGCTCGATGCCGTGCTGCCGAGAAGCGCCGCAGAGCCGCACGCCCGCCGTGCTGTCACCATGCTCGCCGGAGTCACGGTTGTGGCCCTGGGAGTTGGGCTCGTCGCCGCCTCGGGGTTTCTCGCCGCGCTTGTGCCCCGGCTATTCACGCCGTACGCGTTCTGCGTGGCGATCATCGCGAATGGGTTTCTCCTCACGGGAGCGTTGAACTGGTCGGGAAAGGTCAACATGGCCTTTGTCGTCGATGACAACGAGCTGTACGCCGCGCGCAGCGCCATGCGCTTCCTGGCCCTAGTTGACTCCGGTGCGTACAAGGAGGCCTGTCGCCGCCGTCGCGCCCGTCGCGGCAGACAGTCAAGAAGGACCTGGCGTTTTGGCACGGGGCGAGCCGCCGCCGTCTCCCATGGGCTGCTGAGCCTCGTCCGGCATCCCGCGTCCGTCCTCGGCCTGCTCTCGTGGGGTGCGCTGCTCGTTCCCATGGGGGCGCTCCTCATGGTCTCGAACGTGGGGGTCGGCGTGCTGCTCACGTGGTTCGTCTGCGCGTGCTTCTCGCTGCGCACCCCGCTTGAGCTGGGGCGCGTTTTCCGGGACGACTGCAGAAACCGCCTCGTTCGCTCGCTTCTGCCGTTTGGTCGCCTCGAGCTTCTGGCGCTCGACGCGCTGCCGGCACTTGCGGTGACGCTTGCGTCCTCGGTTGCGGTGACGGCCGCTGCTGCCCCGGCGCTGGGGGCGGACGCGCTTCTCGCCGTGCTTCTCGCCAGCGCCTTGGACCTGCTGCTTGCGCTGTCCAGCGGGCTCGATGACCCGTCCGCGCCGGTTCGGCTGGGCTCCGTGCTCGTGACCGGCTTTGCCGGTGCGGTGGTCGCGTTCTTTCTCGTGGGGGTGGCGTCACTGTTTGGTCCCGTGCCGGCACTCGCGTGCGCGCTTCTCGCCGACGTTCTTCTCGCGAGAACGCTTCTGTAGAAGCATGTGAGGTCTCGGGTGCTGGGATTTGTCAAGAGACGCTGCGAGCTTGCTACCCCCACCCCAGAAGGTCGCGGATCACGCGGCTGGCGAGCATCTGGCCCATGATGGGCGGCAGGTAGCTCATCGTGCCCAGAAGCGAGCCTTCGCGCATCCACTGCTCGTCGGAGATGGCCTCCATGCGCACGGGCTCCTCGTCCGAGAAGAGCACGCGCAGGCCGTGGATGCCGCGACGACGGCACTCCTTGCGCATGATGCGCGCGAGCGGGCAGTTGACGGTGTCCTCGATGCGCGCGAAGCGCAGGCGGCACGGGTCGAGCTTGTTGGCGCCTCCCATCGCGGAGAGCTCGGGGACGCCGCGTTCCTGGCACCACTGCGCCAGGCGGAGCTTCTGCGCCACGGTGTCGATGGCGTCGACAACGTAGTCAAGATGCCCGAGCTCGTCCATCTGCTGGGGGAGCGCGTCCTTGTCGAGAAACGCGGTCACGGCGGTGACGTTGGCCTCAGGGTTGATGTCGAGCACCATAGCGCGCATGACCTCTGCCTTGGGCCGACCGATGGTGCTCTGGAACGCGAGCGCCTGGCGGTTGATGTTGCTCGGCGCCACCACGTCACGGTCGAGAAGGACGAGGTCGCCCACGCCTCCGCGGGCGAGTGCCTCCGCGCAGCTTGAGCCGACGCCGCCAAGGCCGATCACGGCGACGCGAGCCGCCGCGAGCCGCTCGAGCCCCTCGTCACCGATGACGAGCCTCAACCTGTCCGTTGCCGTCTCTTCCACGTGCCTCCCCGTTCTTCTCGCCTTGCTCGTCCTACGTTACCGGTTTGCGACGCTTCCGCCAAACGGTGCGCCCCTCGACTACACTGCGTCCATCAAGACTGAGGGGGATTCCATGCACAGAGAGTTCCTGATGGGCAACGAGGCCATGGCCGTCGGTGCGCTTGCGGCGGGAGTAAACGTGGTGGCCGGCTATCCGGGCACGCCGTCGACCGAGGTCCTGGAGGCCGTTGCGCGTCGCCGCGGCGAGGGCGTCTACGTGGAGTGGTCGGTCAACGAGAAGGCCGCGCTCGAGGTCGCCGCCGGTGCCGCCTACGCCGGCGCCCGCGCGCTCGTGACGATGAAGCAGGTGGGTCTCAACGTTGCTTCTGACCCGCTCATGAGCCTCTCCTACATCGGCGTCAAGGGCGGCATGGTGGTGCTCGTGGCCGACGACCCCGGTCCCATCTCTTCTCAGACCGAGCAGGACACGCGCACCTTCGCCGCCTATGCCAAGCTGCCGATTTTTGATCCGTCGAGTCCGTCCGAGGCCTACGCGATGATGGGGGAGGCCTTCGCCCTCTCCGAGGAGCTGGGCTGCCCCGTGATCGTCCGCCCGACCACGCGCGTGGACCACGGCTATGAGGACGTGGAGGTGGCGGACCCCGGGGAGTGGCGCGTCAACGAGCCCGAGGGCTTCGTGCGCGACCCGTCCCGCTGGGTCATCTTCCCCGCGCTCTCCGTACGCGCCCACGCCGCCATAGAGAGGCGCGATGCGGAGCTTGCCAAGCGCCTGTCTGGCTACGCGAGAAACACCGTGACACAGTCGGCGGGACCTGCCGCCCGCCCGCGCCTCGGCATCGCCACCCACGGCATCAACGCCACCTACGTCGCCGAGAATCTGAGCGAGAAGGACGACGTGCGAGTGCTCCGCGTGGCGACCCCGTACCCGTTCCCGGAGGACCTTGCCGCCGACTTCCTCGAGGGCCTCGATGAGGTGCTCTGCGTGGAGGAGCTCGACCCCGTGATCGAGCGCGCCCTCATCGCCACCTGCGGCCGTCGCGGCATAAACGTCAAGATTCGCGGCAAGCTCACCGGTGACATCCAGCCGTCGGGAGAGAACACCGTCGAATCGGTCGGTCGTGCCATCGATAGCTTCCTCGGTAGGGAAGTGGCTGACGAGCTCGTGCCGGGAGGTCCTTCTCCGTGCGCAGTTCCGCATGAGCCGGACGAGCCGGTGGCTCGTCCGTGCGCAGAGGACTGTTTGAGCGCGGAGAAGGACCTCCCAGCGCCCCCGCAGCTCCCCATCCGCCCGCCCGTCCTCTGCGCCGGGTGCCCGCATCGTGCGAGCTTCTACGCCGTCAAGAAGGCCATGCGCGGTCGCAAGACGCTCTTCTGCGGCGACATCGGCTGCTACACGCTCGGCAACGCCAAGCCGCTCGACATGGTGGACACCTGCCTGTGCATGGGTGCGGGTATCAACATCGCGCAGGGCGTGACGCACGTGGAGCCGGACACCGCTGCCTTCGCGTTCGTGGGTGACTCAACGTTCTTTGCCTCGGGCATCACCGGCGTGGTGAACGCGTTCTACAACCAGGCCAACATGACGCTCGTCGTGCTCGACAACTCCACCACGGCGATGACCGGTCACCAGCCGCACCCGGGCACCGGTCGCACGATGATGGGGCAGGTCGTGGAGAGGGTCTCGATCGAGCGGGTGCTGCGCGCCATCGGCCTCACGGTCGTGGAGACCGTCGACCCGCTCGACCACGAGGCCGCCGTCGAGACCGTGCGCCGCGTCGCGGACGAGCCGGGTGTCAAGGCGATCATCTTCCGGAGCCCGTGCGTGGTTCTCGCCAAACCGCAGACGAGAAGCACGGTGGATGCCGAGAAGTGCATTGGCTGCCAGCGTTGCGTGCGCGAGCTGGGGTGCCCCGCCCTTGTGCCCGACGCCGCCACGGGCAAGGTGCGCATCGACGCCACGCAGTGCACGGGATGCACGCTCTGCGAGCAGATCTGTCCCACGCACGCCATTTCAGGAGGTGAGCGCCTGTGAGCACCAACGTCATTCTCGCCGGCGTGGGCGGGCAGGGCGCCGTCCTGGCCTCAAAGCTCCTCGCCCGTGCCGCAATGGATCGCGGCCTCCCCGTCAAGACCGCCGAGACCATCGGCATGGCGCAGCGCGGCGGTTCCGTGTTCAGCCACGTGCGGATGGGGGAGGGCGCGCACTCGCCCCTCGTCGGTCGAGGCCGGGCTGACGCGATCGTTGCCTTCGAGCCCGCAGAGGCCGTTCGCCAGCTGCCGTTCCTTCGTCCGGACGGCATGGTCGTCACGAGCGACGCGCCCGTCGTCCCCGTCTCTGCCGCCACGGGCGGTCCGGCGTACGACCTGCCTGCCATCATGTCCTACCTGCGTGAGCGCGTTGGCGAGAAGAACCTCGTCGTCGTTGATGCCGCCGCGGCGACGGAAGCGCTCGGCACTGCGAAGGCGCTGAACGTCGTTTTGCTCGGCGCCGCTGCCCGTGCCGGCGCGCTCGGCCCCGTCACCGTGGACGACCTCGCCTCTGCCGTACGTTCCCTCGTGAACCCCCGCTTCCTCGACCTCGACCTCTCCGCCCTGTCAATCGCGAGATTCAATTGGGGACAGACCCCTTTTGAATCATCGGGCCAATGATTCAAAAGGGGTCTGTCCCCAATTGAATCACCTCACTTAGGAGTCAAGCATGAAGATCAGCGAGTCACAGCTCAAGCTCGTCAACAATCAGGTTCAGCGTCTCGTGGCATCGGGCAACTACTTCGGTCAGCGCCTCGAGGAGGCGGGCGTCACCGAGGTCCTCACCGAGGAGGACTTCCTCGCGCTGCCGTTCTCCGAGAAGGAGGACCTCCGCAACTGCTACCCGCTCGGCGTCTCCGCCGTGGACGAGCGGGAGATCGTGCGCATCCACTCGAGCTCGGGCACCACGGGCACGCCGGTCATCATTCCCTACACCGCCAAGGACATAGACGACTGGGCGGAACAGTTCAAGCGCTGCTACGAGCTCGCCGGCATCACGGCCGACGACCGCATCCAGATCACGCCCGGCTACGGCCTCTGGACCGCGGGCATCGGCTTCCAGGCGGGAGCGGAGAAGCTCGGCGCGATGGTCGTTCCCATGGGTCCCGGCAACACGGAGAAGCAGCTGCAATTCATGGTTGACCTCCAGACAACGGTCGTCGGCGCCACCTCGAGCTATGCGCTCCTGCTTGCCGAGGAGATCGAGAAGCGCGGCATGAAGGATCAGATCGCCCTCACCAAGGGCGTCATAGGCTCCGAGCGCTGGGGCAAGAAGATGCGCGACCGCGTGAAGTCGGGTCTCGGCATCTCCATCTACGACATCTACGGTCTCACCGAGGTCTACGGCCCGGGCATCGGCATCTCCTGCGATGCCGAGGACGGCATGCACTACTGGGACGACTACCTCTACATAGAGATCGTCGATCCCGTTACGGGCGAGCCGCTCCCGGACGGGGAGTGGGGGGAGATCGTCATCACCACGCTCGTCAAGGAGGGCGCGCCGCTCATTCGCTTCCGCACGCACGACCTCAGCCGCATCATTCCGGGCGCCTGCCCCTGCGGCTGTCCCTTCCCGCGCATCGACGCGCTGCAGGGACGCTCCGACGACATGGTCAAGATCCACGGCGTCAACGTCTTCCCGCGCCAGATCGAGGAGATCCTCCAGACGTTCCCGGCGCTCTCGAGCGAGTACCAGATCCGCCTCTCGCACCTCGAGGGACGCGACACCATGCGCGTCTACGTCGAGACGGACGGCACGCAGGACTTCCTCGACACGGCGGACGCCGTCGCCCAGGAGGTGAAGCGACGCATCGGCTTTACGCCGCTGGTCAAGGTGGTCGAGCTCGGCGTCCTGCCCAGGAGCGAGAAGAAGACCAAGCGCGTGTTCGACGAGCGCTACGAGTAGCACTCAAACTCAAATTTCCGCATGTCAGAGACAGCGGTTGAGGCGTACGCACCCATGCGCCTCAACCGCTCTTTTTGGCCCTCTCACATGTGAAGGTTTTGTAAACCGCTCACGCCCGCCATACGACCGTCGGTCGATGAATGCCGCAACACCTAAGCGAGATTTCAGATTGGGGTGTTAACGTACTCACAAGAAATGGACGCGTGGATACCCATGTGTCTGGGAAAACGGGGAAAGGAATCGTTATGGATCTGACTCGTCGCAACTTCGTCAAGGTCTGCGGCCTCGGTCTGGCCGGCGCCGGGACCGTCGCTCTCGTGGGCTGCGGTGGCGAGGAGCAGCCGGCGGATGACACCACGCAAAACGAGGGTGACGCCAGCACCGCCAAGCCGGTCATCTTCTACAACCGTCAGCCGTCCAACTCCACCACGGGCGAGCTCGACATGGAGACGCTCAACTACAACGAGAACACCTACTACGTCGGCTTTGACGCCACGCAGGGTGGCGACCTCCAGGGCACCATGGTCCTCGACTACATCAAGGCCCACGCTGCCGAGCTCGACCGCAACGGCGACGGCGTCATCGGCTACGTCCTCGCCATCGGTGACATCGGCCACAACGACTCCATCGCCCGTACGCGCGGCGTCCGTCGCGCTCTCGGCACCGGTGTCGAGCAGGACGGCAACATCCTGTCCGATCCCGTCGGCGTGAACACCGACGGCTCCTCCGCCACCGTCCAGGACGCCACCCTCGACGTCGACGGCACGACCTACACCATCCGCGAGCTCGCCTCGCAGGAGATGAAGAACCAGACGGGTGCCACCTGGGACGCCGCCACCGCCGGCAACACCCTCACCTCCTGGGCCTCCTCCTTCGGTGACCAGATCGACGTCGTCGTTTCCAACAACGACGGCATGGGCATGTCCATGTTCAACTCCTGGTCCGGCGGCGAGAACGTCCCGACCTTCGGCTACGACGCCAACTCCGACGCCGTCGCGGCCATCGCCGACGGCTATGCGGGCACCATCTCCCAGAACCCCGCCGTCCAGGCCTACCTCACCCTCCGTCTCATCCGCAACCTCCTCGACGGCGTCGACATCGACACCGGCATTGGCACCGCGGACGAGGCCGGCAACGTCATCGCTGCCGAGGACTTCACCTATGACGCCGATCACCGCTCCTACTACGCGATGAACCTCGCCGTCACCGCCGACAACTACGAGGACTTCCTCGACGCCACCGCCGTGTACGAGACCGCTCAGACCCAGCTCGACGAGGCCTCCAGCCCCAACAAGCGCGTCTGGCTGAACACCTACAACGCGGCCGACAACTTCCTCGGCTCCACCTACAAGCCGCTCCTCGAGAAGTATGACGACCTCCTCAACCTCACGGTTGACTACGTCGACGGCGACGGCCAGTCCGAGTCCTCCGTCACCAACCGCCTCGGCAACCCTGACGAGTACGACGCCTTCGCCATCAACATGATCAAGACCGACAACGGTGCCTCCTACACCTCGCTGCTCGGCTAGTATCGACTTCTCATGGCGTCATAAGGCTAGATAGGTCTCAGTGGAGGGAGGAGAGCTTCTCCTCCCTCCACGTGCGTAAGAGGCATTTAGCTTAGTGTTGCTTCTCTGGAGACGCACATGCGTCACGACCAACGTAAGGGGTGAAACATATTGGCTGACAAGAAAGATGACATCATCCTTTCGATCCAGGGCATGAGCAAGTCGTTCGGTCGCAACCGCGTTCTGAACCACATCAACCTCAACGTCCGTCGCGGTACCGTCATGGGTCTCATGGGCGAGAACGGCGCCGGCAAGTCGACGATGATGAACTGCCTGTTCGGCACCTATCAGAAGGATGAGGGCACCGTCCTGCTCAATGGCCGCGAGGTCGCCTTCTCTGGGCCCAAGGACGCTCTTGAGAACGGCATCGCGATGGTCCACCAGGAGCTCAACCAGTGCCTGGATCGCAACGTCAAGGACAACCTGTTCCTCGGCCGCTATCCCACGAACGCCCTCGGCATGATCGACGAGGGCCGTATGCGCAAGGAGGCCGCTGAGCTCTTCCGCAAGCTCGGCCTCACGGTCAACCTGAACACGCCGATGCGCAACATGTCCGTGTCCCAGCGCCAGATGTGCGAGATCGCCAAGGCCATCTCGTACAACGCCCAGGTCATCGTTCTCGACGAGCCCACCTCCTCGCTCATGAGCCAGGAGGTCGACAAGCTCTTCGAGATGATGAACATGCTCAAGAGCCAGGGCATCTCGCTGATCTACATCTCCCACAAGATGGACGAGATCTTCACGATCTGCGACGACGTCTCGGTCCTGCGCGACGGCGAGCTCGTCATGACCAAGCGCATCGAGGACACGAACATGAACGAGCTCATCGCCGCCATGGTCGGTCGTTCCCTCGACAACCGCTTCCCGCCCGTTGACAACACGCCCGGCGAGCCGGTCCTCTCGATCCAGCACCTCTCCACCAAGTACGCTCCCAACCTCTCCGACATCTCCTTCGACGTTCGCAAGGGAGAGATCTTTGGCCTCTACGGCCTTGTCGGCGCAGGTCGTACCGAGCTGCTCGAGACGATCTTCGGAATCCGCACGCGCGCCTCTGGTCGCGTGTACTTCCGCGACAAGCTCATGAACTTCTCGAACGCTCAGGAGGCCATGGACTACGGCTTTGCCCTCATCACCGAGGAGCGCAAGGCCAACGGCCTCTTCCTCAAGGGCGACCTCACGTTCAACACCACGATCGCCAACCTCAACCACTACAAGACCGGTCTCGCGCTCTCCAAGCCCAAGATGGTCACGGCCACCAACGAAGAGATCAAGACCATGCACACCAAGTGCATGGGTCCCGATGACCTCATCTCCTCGCTTTCCGGCGGCAACCAGCAGAAGGTCATCTTCGGCAAGTGGCTCGAGCGCTCGCCCCAGGTCTTCATGATGGACGAGCCCACCCGAGGCATCGACGTCGGCGCGAAGTACGAGATCTACGAGCTCATCATCAAGATGGCCAAGGAGGGGAAGACCATCATCGTGGTCTCCTCCGAGATGCCCGAGATTCTCGGCATCACCAACCGCATCGGAGTCATGTCCAACGGCAGGCTCTCCGGCATCGTCAACACCAAGGAGACGAACCAGGAGGAGCTCCTTCGTCTCAGCGCCAAGTATCTGTAAGGGGGACAAGCAATGGCAAACGCAATTCTCACGCCCGAGGCGGAGCTCGCCCTGCGCAAGCCCATCGACGACTACGTCGGAGGCATCCAGGCCAAGGTCGACGCCCTGCGCGCTGACGGCACCACGAAGGTAGTGGCCCTCCAGGGCTCCATCGAGGACACCAAGCGCGACAAGATCCTCACCAAGGACGAGCGCGACCGCGCGATCTCTGCCTACCAGAGGGATCTGGAGAAGGCCAAGTCCGTCGAGAGCGCCAACAAGTCCAAGGTCGACTCACTCGTCAAGGACGCCGTGGACTATCTCTCCGCCCACTACGACAAGGACTATCTCGACGCCGTGAAGCAGAGCTGCGCGGCAGAGAAGGTCGTCGCCAAGCAGAAGTACGAGAAGCGCCTCGCCGAGCTCGAGAAGGAGCACCAGGCCAACCTCTCCAAGCTCTCGGACGCCTCTGAGATCAAGGACGAGAACTACGTCTACAAGAACAGGCGCTTCGACGCGAAGATCGACTTCGAGAAGAACCTCCAGATGATCAAGGACCGCGGGCACGAGGCCTTCTCGCACCGCTATCACCTGATCGACATGCTGCGCCTCTCCAAGTTCACCTTCGGCGAGTCTCAGGCCCAGCGCTGGGAGAACTACAAGTACACGTTCGACCGTCGTCAGTTCCTCCTCAAGAACGGCCTCTACATCGCGATCCTCTGCGTCTTCATCGCGCTGTGCATCGCCGCGCCCATCGTCCGTGGCACGCAGCTGCTGACGGCCAACAACGTCCTCAACATCCTGCAGCAGGCCTCCCCGCGCATGTTCCTCGCGCTCGGCGTCGCCGGCCTCATCCTTCAGACCGGTACCGACCTGTCCATCGGCCGTATGGTCGGCATGGGCATGACCGCCGCCACGATCATCATGCACGCCGGCCCCAACACCGGCACCGTCTTCGGCGTTGCCTTCGACTTCTCCACGATGCCCGTCGTCGGCCGCATCATCCTCGCGCTCGTCGTCTGCATCGTGCTGTGCACGGCATTCGCTGCGTTCGCCGGATTCTTCACGGCCAAGTTCAAGATGCACTGGTTCATCTCCACGATGGCCAACATGCTGATCATCTTCGGCCTGCTCACCTATGCGACCAAGGGCGTCTCCTTCGGCTCCATCGAGACCAGCATCCCCAACATGATGATCCCCAAGATCGGGTCCTTCCCGACGATCATCCTCTGGGCCGTCGCTGCCATCGCCATCGTCTGGTTCATCTGGAACAAGACCACCTTCGGTAAGAACATGTACGCCGTCGGCGGCAACCCCGAGGCCGCTGCCGTCTCCGGCATCAGCGTCTTCAAGGTCATGTTCTGCACCTTCATCATGGCCGGCATCCTCTACGGCTTTGGCTCCTGGCTCGAGTGCATGCGCATGGTCGGCTCCGGCGCCGCTGCCTACGGCCAGGGCTGGGAGACCGACGCCATCGCTGCCTGCGTCGTCGGCGGCGTCTCCTTCACCGGTGGCATCGGCAAGATCTCGGGCGTCACGATCGGCGTTCTCATCTTCACCGCGCTGACCTACTCGCTCACGATCCTTGGCGTTGACACGAACCTCCAGTTCGTCTTCTCCGGCATCATCATCCTTCTCGCCGTCACCCTCGACTGCCTGAAGTACATCCAGAAGAAGTAGCGCGTCCTCCACGGAGGGATTGCTCTCTTCGCCCGCCCGGGTACCCCGTTGCCCGGGCGGGCCCCCTTTTCTGATCCGGAGCTCCTCGCGCATCCCACGAGAAAGGCGCCCGAGCAGATTTCTGCCCGGGCGCCCGATGCTAGAGCGAGCGTTCGACGTGGCCTAGATTGTGGAGAGGCGGTAGACGATCGTGGAGGAATAGGGCCTGCCGGGTTCGCAGACGCTTTGGTCCCACTCGGGGTGATGCACGCAGTCGGGATAGAACTCGGGCTCGAAGGCAAATCCCGAGCGCGGTGCGTACGCGGCGCCGTCCTTAACTCCGCAGGCGTCATCGAGCCAGTTGCCGGTGTAGAGGTGGGCGCCCGGGGTAGTCACGAAGATGTCGAGCGCGCGCCCGCTCGTTCGGTCAACGGCCCGCAGGGCATGACGGGGATCTGCTCCCGGCACGTACCCTCTCACGCAGAAGCAGTGGTCGTAGCCGCGGGCTCTCTCGAGCTGCACGTCCTTCTCGGAAATGTCGCGTCCCAGGGGCTTGGCATCTCTGAAGTCAAACGGCGTCCCCTCCACAGGCCGGACCCCGCCCTCCGAGACGGAGTCCTCCCTGACGGGCAGGAAGGCGTCGGCGTCGACCGAGACCTCCTGGTCGAGAACGGTGCCCGCGTCGTGACCGGCAAGGTTGAAGTAGGCGTGGTTGGTCATGTTCACGTAGGTCGCGGCATCCGTGGTGCAGCTCTGCGTGAGGGTGAGGACGGCGTCGTCCCCGTCGTCCTCAAGCGCGTAGGTCACCGAGAAGGTCTTGTTTCCGGGCAGTCCGAGCTCGCCGTCCTCAAGCACGCACGAGAAGGTCACCGAGTTGGAGCCCTCGTCGACCGCGGTCTCCCAGAGCCTCTTGTGAAGCCCCTGCTCGAGGTCGCTGTGAAGGTTGTTTGCGTGGTCCGGTCCGTCGTTGCCGGGAAGGTGGTACACCTTATCCCCGAGGGGCACCTCGGCCCTGTCGGTCCTGTTGGCAACCGGCCCGATCGTTCCACCGTAGCAGGCGCCGTTGGTGCCGGCGTAGCCCTGGACCGACTCGTAACCAAGGACGACGTCCGCCGTCGCGCCGTCGCTCCCGGGGCACTCGATTCCGAGCAGGGTGGCGCCGAAGTCGCTCACGCGCACGTGCGCCCGATCGCACGAGAGGGTGTAGGCGCTGGCCTCGATGCCCTCGCCCGTCTGGCCGAACGATGATTTCTCGATCACGGGAGCCCCCTTCTTCTCGCAGACGGTCCATTAGGGGACCGTTCGCCGCCTGCTCGCATACGAGCCTATCGCAGATGTTAACGTACACATATCGTTTCCCTTTCAGGAAACGCGATTATTCGACGTCGGAGTCCAATCTGCTTGTGAACGGTCGGGGGTGTGAGATGGGCAACCCGCTGGTTGATTGTCGTGATCAGAGGCCCGTCTCGATGGCCGAGGTGGCGAGTGCAGCCGGCGTCTCCCAGCAGACGGTGTCACGCGTGGTCAACGGGCGACCCAACGTGAGCGAGCAGACCAGGAGGCGCGTGCTCGACGCGATCAGGGACCTTGGCTTCAGGCCCAACTTTGCCGGCAAGTCTTTGAGGAGCGGGCGGTACAACTCGCTCGGGCTCTGCCTCTACAACGTCGACCAGTTCGGGAACCTCGCGACGATCAAGGGCATCCTCTCCGCTGCGAGCGACATGGGTTACGCCGTCACGACCGTTGAGATGGACGATCGGGTCCCGCTCTCGCTCTCGGAGGCAACGCGCCGGATGATGGCGCTTCCCATAGACGCCCTCATCATCAGCATGAGCATAAAGGCCCGTGACTTCGAGGAGTTCTCCCCGCAGCCCGGGCTCTCGACGGTGCTCCTCTCGATGTACGAGCACCCGCTCTGCACGACCGTGGACTCCGACCAGTACGCCTGCTCGACCCTTCTGATGGATCACCTCTTTGAACACGGTCACCGGGAGATCAGGTTCGTGAGCGGCCCGGGCTACTCGGTCGACTCCGTCTTCCGCGAGAAGGGCTGGCGCGAGTCCCTCGAGGGGCGCGGCCTCTATGTCGCGGAGCCTCTGCGCGGCGACTGGACCGCTGACAGCGGCTATGCGGCGGGGGAGCGGCTTGCCCTGGATCCGCGGGTGACGGCGGTCTATGCCGCCAACGACCAGATGGCCATCGGCGTCGTCGCGGCCCTGGAGAACGCCGGCAGTCGCGTTCCAGAGGACGTGAGCGTCGTGGGCGTGGACGACTCGCTGAGCAGGATGATGCCCAACGTGCATCTGACGACCGTTCGCTTTGACCTCTTCGAGCGGGGCAGGACCGCGGTCGAGCACGCGCTGCTCGGATCCGCGCCCGGGTATCGTCCCGCGACGATTCGCATCGCTCCCGTGCTCGTCGAGCGCGACAGCGTAAGCCTCGCGCGCTGATTCCCGTCCGATACGCGCCGGCGGCCTCCGCGGTATAGTAGAGGTTCCTATGGCGCCGTTCGAGGGGAAGCGAAAATGGCGGAGTACAAGTCTGACATCGAAATCGCCCAAGAGGCAGAGATGCTGCCCATTGCCGAGGTCGCCGCGCGCGCGGGCCTCACCGAGGACATGCTCGAGCCCTATGGCCGAACCAAGGCCAAGGTCGACATCCACTCGCTCGCCGGTCTCCCGAACAAGGGCAAGCTCGTCCTGGTGACCGCAATCAACCCCACGCCCGCCGGCGAGGGCAAGACGACCACGTCCGTCGGCCTCGCCGACGCGATGAACCGCCTGGGCCACCAGACCATGCTCTGCCTGCGCGAGCCCTCGCTCGGCCCTGTCTTTGGCGTCAAGGGCGGCGCCGCGGGCGGCGGATACGCGCAGGTGGTCCCCATGGAGGACATCAATCTCCACTTCACGGGCGACTTCCACGCCATCGGTGCGGCCAACAACCTCTGTGCCGCCATGCTCGACAACCACATCAAGCAGGGCAACGCACTCGGCATCGACCCGCGCCGCATCGTGTGGAAGCGCTGCGTGGACATGAACGACCGCCAGCTCCGCAACGTCGTCGACGGCCTCGGCGGCATCGCCGACGGCATGCCGCGCCAGGACGGGTTCGACATCACGGTTGCCTCCGAGGTCATGGCCGTCTTCTGCCTCGCCACCGACCTCGCCGACCTCAAGGCGCGCCTCGGCCGCATGGTGATCGCCTACACCTACGACAGGAGGCCCGTCACCGTCTCCGACATCCACGCCGAGGGTGCCATGACGGCCCTTCTCAAGGACGCCATCAAGCCCAACCTCGTTCAGACGCTCGAGGGCAACCCCGCTTTCGTCCACGGCGGCCCCTTCGCCAACATCGCCCACGGCTGCAACTCCGTCGAGGCCACGATGACGGCGCTCAAGCTCGCCGACTACGTGGTCACCGAGGCCGGCTTCGGCGCGGACCTGGGCGCCGAGAAGTTCCTCGACATCAAGTGCCGCGCCACGGGGGTCGCGCCCTCAGCGGTGGTTCTTGTTGCCACGGTCCGAGCCCTCAAGTACAACGGCGGCGTTCCCAAGGCCGAGCTCACCACGGAGAACCTCGAGGCGCTCGAGGCCGGCCTGCCCAACCTTCTGCGTCACGTCTCCAACATCAAGGACGTCTGGGGCCTGCCCGTCGTGGTGGCCATCAACGCCTTCCCCACGGACACCGAGGCGGAGCTCTCCCTCGTCGAGCGTCGCTGCAACGAGCTCGGCGTCAACGTCGCGCTCTCCGAGGTCTGGGCCAAGGGCGGCGAGGGCGGCGTTGCGCTCGCCAACGAGGTCGTCCGTCTCTGTGAGGAGCCGTCCGACTTCCGCTACGCGTACGATCTTGAGGGAGGCATCGCCGAGAAGGTCGAGGCCATCGCAACCAAGGTCTATCACGCAGACGGGGTCGACTTCACCGCCCCCGCTAAGCGCCAGCTCGCCCAGCTCGAGGAGCTCGGCTATGGCAACCTGCCCATCTGCATGGCCAAGACCCAGTACTCCTTCACCGACGACCAGACCAAGCTCGGCGCGCCCGAGGGCTTCCGCATCACGGTCCGCAACCTCCGCGTCTCGGCGGGCGCCGGCTTCATCGTGGCCCTCACCGGCGACATCATGACCATGCCCGGCCTGCCCAAGGTGCCGGCAGCCGAGAAGATCGACGTCACGCCCGACGGCAAGATCGTCGGTCTGTTCTAGCCAACCCTGAGAGGGGGCGCCCCGTGGAAGAGAGGCTTACCGAGCTTGGCTGCGAGGAGTTCGCAGAACGCCTGGCGGCGCGGGAGAGCGTGCCCGGCGGGGGCGCCGCCTCTGCCCTCGTGGGGGCCCTGGGAGTGGCGCTCTGCTCCATGGCGGGGGCCTTCACCGTTGGCAAGGCGCGCTATCAGGACGTTGAGGAGGACGTCTCCAGGATCATGGAGGAGGCAGACTCCATCCGCTATCGCCTCATCGAGCTCGTCGAGGAGGATGCGAGCGGCTTCGAGCCCCTGATGGCGGCCTATGCCCTTCCCAAGGACGACCCGACGCGTCCCGAGACCCTGGAGGCCGCCACCGTGTCGGCCGCCATGGCCCCGCTCGGCATGGTCGGCGAGTGCTGTCGGGCCGTGGTCCTTCTCGAGGAGATGGGCGAGAAGTGCTCCAGGATGCTCGTGTCGGACGTCGCCTGCGGCGCCCTTCTGGTGCGCGCTGCCATCGAGGCGGCGAGCGTGAACGTGTACGTGAACACCGCCTCGCTCTCCGACCGTGCCCAGGCGGAGCGGATTGACTCCACCTGTGAGGAGCTTGTGGAGGAGTATGTCGCCAGGGCCGAGCGTCTTGCGCGGAACATCGTCTCCGGCATACGAGGCGGGGGAGCGTGATGGCAGAGATTCTTCGGGGTGCCCCGGTTGCGGCCGGCATTCAGGAGGCGCTTGTCCCTCGCGTCTCCATGCTTCGAGGCTCGGGGGTCGTCCCGACGCTCGCCATCGTGCGCGTGGGCGAGCGCCCTGACGACCTCTCCTACGAGCGGGCCGCGGAGAAGCGCTGCGGGGGCCTGGGGATTGACGTCAGGAAGCACGTGCTTCCCGTGAGTTGCTCCCAGCGGGAGCTCGAGGACGTCCTCCGACGGGTTTCGAGCGACCCGCTCGTCCATGGGTGCCTCCTCTTCCGCCCCCTTCCCGAGGGGCTTGACGAGGAGGCCGCCTCTGCCGCTCTTGACCCCTCGAAGGACGTGGATGCCATCACCGAGGGGTCTCTCCTGTCGACGCTCGCGGGTCGCGGCGACGGCTTCGCTCCCTGCACCGCCGAGGCGGTCGTCGCGCTTCTCGACCACTATGGCGTGGGGATCGACGGTGCCGAGGCGTGCGTCGTGGGCCGCTCGCTCGTGATAGGGAGACCGGTCGGCGCCCTTCTGCTCTCGAGAAACGCCACCGTCACCGTGTGTCATACTCACACACGCGACCTTGCCGGGTGCTGCCGACGCGCGGACATCGTCGTGGCTGCCGTGGGACGCGCCGCGACGATTGGTCCCTCGTGCGTCAGGGAGGGCCAGGTCGTCGTCGACGTTGGCATCAACTGGGACGAAGGCGCGGGGCGTCTTGTGGGCGACGTGGACTTTGACGCGGTCGAGCCCATAGTTCGCGGCGTCACGCCCGTGCCCGGCGGCGTTGGATCTGTCACGACCTCTATTCTTGCCCGACACGTCGTCGAGGCGGCCGAAAGGACTTTTGCATGAAGGTAACCGAGAAGCCATCCTCCTCCTACAGCGGGGCGATGACCCCTGCCTCGATGGAGCTCAAGAACGAGCGCGTTGCCCAGACGAAGGCGGGGACGGACCTCGCCAGCGCGCTTGTCCTGTCCGTGCTCGCCGGCGCCTTCATCGCCATGGGAGCGACCTTCATGCTCGTCGTGAAGTCGGACTCCTCCCTTCCCTTTGCCGCCACGCAGCTGCTCGGCGGCTTCTCCTTCACCCTCGGCCTCTTTCTTATCCTTGCGGCGGGTGCCGAGCTCTTCACGGGCAACTGCCTCATGGTGATGGGCCCTCTCGCGGGACGCTTCTCCTGGGGGAAGCTTCTCGGCAACTGGGGGATCGTGCTCCTCGGCAACCTCGTTGGCAGCGTGCTCGCCGCTGCGGTGCTGCTTGCCGCCGGGGTCGCGTCCTCGAACGGGGGCGCCCTCGGTGAGGCGGCGGTGGCCGTTGCCGAGGGGAAGGTGGCGCTCGACTGGGGCACGGCCTTCGCCCGGGGCGTGCTCTGCAACATGCTCGTGTGCCTGGCCGTCTGGATCGGGCATTCCGCCAACTCCGTCACCGACAAGTTCTTCTCGGCCCTCCTTCCCGTCATGGCCTTCATGGCCGCCGGCTTCGAGCACTGCGTAGCCAACATGTTCTTTCTGCCGTACGCCCTCATGCTCCAGGCGAGTGGTACCGTTGCCGGTACCGTCGACCTCATGGGAGTTCTCCACAACCTGAGCGCCGCGACCCTGGGCAACCTCGTGGGCGGCGTGGTGCTCGTGGGATGCTCGTACTGGTTTGTCTATGGCCGCTCCCGCGCGGGAAAGGACGCTCATGAGCAGCGATAACGAGAGGGGGGACGAACCTCTGACCGAGGGCTTCCGCCCCATCGACAGGCCCCGGGTCGAGGCCGCCGTTCGTGAGCTCCTGCTTGCCATCGGCGAGAACCCGGACCGAGAGGGCCTTCTCGGGACGCCCGACCGCGTGGCGCGCGCCTGCGAGGAGATCCTCGGCGGCATGCAGGAGGATCCCGGCATTCACCTGCGCAAGCAGTTCCATGAGCCTGGCAACCAGGAGATGGTGATCGTAAAGGACATCCCGTTCTCCTCGCTCTGCGAGCACCACATGCTGCCGTTCACCGGAAGGGCTCACGTGTGCTACATCCCTCGCGACGGGCGCATCACGGGCCTCTCCAAGGTCGCTCGCTGCGTCTCGGGTTACGCTCGTCGCCTACAGGTCCAGGAGCGCCTCACCGGCCAGATCGCCGACGCCATGGTGCGGGAGCTCGACCCGCTCGGCGTCCTCGTGGTCCTCGAGGCCGAGCACACCTGCATGACGATGCGCGGCATTCGCGCCGCGGGGGCGCTCACCACCACCTCTGCCGTGCGTGGCTGCCTGCGCGACCTCAAGACCCGTCAGGAGGCCCTCCGTCTGATCGGGCTGTAGGTCACCCTGCGTGCCCGTGGGCGGGGAACATCCGGCGCTCGGACAGTCCTCGCCGCAAAGGACGCGGCTGCGGAACTCGCGGCGGACGTTCCCCGCCCATGGGCACGCCGCATGTCGTACGTTCTCGATAAGCTTGCAGTGGGGCATGGGCATATCCCGCCGCGAGTTCTTGCCGCGTCCTTTGCGGCAAGCTGTCTGAGCGCCGGGGTATGCCCATGCCCCGGCGGGGAGTTACAAGGGAGATTGCTGTGTACAGGCTGCCGTTTGATGTGCCGGAGATGACGTATGGGGAGGCGCTTGCGCATGTGCGTGGGGCGCTTCGCTTTGGCATCTGCCCGCTGCTGGAGACCGTGGAGGACATGCTGAGGGAGCTCGGGGACCCCGAGCTCTCCTTCGAGTGCCTCCAGATCGCCGGCACCAACGGCAAGACGTCGACGGCTCGCTACACGGCCGCCATTCTCGCCGGAGAGGGGCTGCGCACGGCCCTCTATACCTCGCCTGAGCTCGTGAGCTACACGGAGCGCATGGAAGTGGGCGGTCGTCCTGTCTCCGAGGAGCGGTTCGCGCACGGCGTGTCCGCCGCCCGGGTCGCCGGGGAGCGCGTCAACGCCCGTCGGTCGGCGGCGGGGGAGAGGCCCTATGACATCACCGAGTTTGACACGCTCACCGTTGCTGCGATGGTCGTCTTCGCCGAGGCGGGGATCGACGTGGCGGTTCTTGAGTGCGGGCTCGGGGGTCGCTGGGACGCCACGTCCGCGGCAAAGTCCATCCGATCTGTCGCCGTGACGGGGATCGGCCTCGACCATACGCGCATACTCGGTGACACCCTCGAGGAGATCGCGGGGGAGAAGGCGGCTATCATCAAGCCGGGCCGCACGTGCGTCCTCGGTGCCGGTACCGCGGTGCCAAGCAGCGTCGAGGAGGTTTTTCTCTCGCAGGCACGCGAGGCGGGCGTGACTCCCGTGCTCGTGCGCCCAGTGGATTCTGGAAGCGAGTCGGACGACCTTCCGCGCTGCACCTATCGCGTCACGAGGCGCCCGCGCAGACTCGGGGCGCATCTCGAGCTCGACGTCGTCACCTCCCGAGCCATGTATCTCGAGCTCGCGGCACTCAAGCCCGCGTACCAAGCTGGTAACATCGCCTGCGCGGTCGCCCTCTGTGAGGAGTACCTCGGTCGGGCCCTCGATGGCGAGGTCCTCTTCACCTCCGTCGTTCAGTGCCCCACGCCCGGTCGCTTCGAGCTTCTGAGGCCCGATCCCCCCGTGCTGGTCGACGCATGCCACAACCCTCAGTCGGTCGAGGCGTTTCTTTCGGCGTTAGACGACGTGGCTCCCGAGCGCGAGACGCGCCCCACGCTTCTTGCGGCCGTTCTCGCGGACAAGGACGTCGAGAGAATCGCCGCGCTTCTCGCCGACTCGTTCCCACGCGTGGTGGTGACGCAGACCAGCAGCCCCCGTGCGCTCGCGGCAGACGACCTTGCCCGAATCTTCGTCGAGGCGGGAGCCAATGTGGTCGCAACGTATCCGACGGTTGAGGCCGCAACGTTGGCATTGTGTGGAGAATCCTACGTTGCCTGTGGTTCTATCACACTTGCGGGGGAGTTGGCGGGTCTCTTGCGTTAGCTTTTGCTACAATCTCGCTTGTATGTGGCGGCGCATCGCCGCGCCAGAAGTCCGAAGGAGTCCCAGAAATGCAAGAACTCTTCGACCAGATTGTGACCCCCGAGGTCAAGATGGTTCTTTACCTCATGGTCGTGTGCGTCGTCATGCTCTACATCCTCTCCATCGTCTACGTCATTCGTGACGCTCAGCGTCGCGGTGCCGAGCCGTGGTGGATGTGGGCCATCATCTCGGTCATCCCGATCGTGGGCCTGCTCGCCTACGTCATTCTGCGACCCAGCTCCTACCTGATCGACCGTGAGGAGCAGGATCTGGACATCGCCCTGCGCGAGCACCAGCTTTCTCACTACGGCATCTGCCCCAAGTGCGGCGCGCCGATCGACCGCGACTTCGTGGTGTGCCCGATCTGCAACACGCAGGTTCGCAACGTGTGCCCCACCTGCCACCGTCCGCTCAACGCCGACTGGAAGGTGTGCCCCTACTGCCGTACGCGCATCCAGCAGTAGCGCGCTCGCAAGAACAGAGCTTTGGTTTGGGAGCCTCGCCGTGCGGGGCTCCCTTTTTCGTCACGAGGATTCCTGGGTGGCGTTCGTGCTTTTACGAGTTGGGCCGTGTCTCGGCGTGTGGGCGCGCTCACGGTGCGGCGGCTGCTTGGGCGAACGCGTTCTTGTCGCCTCTGTCTCCTGCGATTGCGTTCTTTTCGCTTCTGTCGCTTTCGCGACCACGTTCTTGTCGCCCCTGCCTCCCGCGATTGCGTTCTTTTCGCTTCTGTCGCTTTCGCGACCACGTTCTTGTCGCCCCTGCCTCCCGCTTTTCGTTGTTTCTGAGAGGAAGCACACGTAATGTGCCCGTGTCTTCCAGGATTTGAGTGTCTCGCGTCTCTCGTGCTTAGGATTCATCGCGACTGGAGGCCTTCGCGCTTTTCTGGCTTAGGAATCCTCGCGTTTGGAGGGGTATTCATCTTTCTGGCTTAGGATTTCTCGCGATTGGAGAGGCTCTCAATTCTCTGGCTTAGGAATCCTTGTGGTTGGAGGGCCCCACACTTTTCACGCTTAGGTTTTCTCGCGGTTGGAGTGGCTCATACTTTTCTGGCTTAGGAATCCTTGTGGTTGGAGGGCCCCACACTGTTCACGCTTAGGATTTCTCGCGGTCGGAGAGTTCTTATCGTAACGCGCTTAATGATTTGCTCGATAAGAGGCTCGGGTTTGTTGAATTGCGAGAAGCGCTCTCTAATGGAAGAGAATCCTAAGCAATGTTTGCGCATCGCCCTCCAATGGCGTGGAATCCTAACCGCGGATTCCTGGGGGCCCTCCAATGGCGTGGATTCCTAACCGCGGATTCCCCGAGGCCCTCCAATGGCGTGGATTCCTAACCGCGGATTCCTGGGGGCCCTCCAATGGCGAGGATTCCTAACCGCGGATTCCTGGGGGCCCTCCAAAGGCGTGGAATCCTAAGCGCGGATTCCCCGAGGCCCTCCAATGGCGTGGAATCCTAAGTCGCGGCCAAAACGGGGTGCGCGGCTCACGGCCTGGCAGGCCCCCGGCCCCATGTCCTCTGGTTTGATTATCGCGCTGTCCAAAACTGGTATGATGTCTGGGTACGAATAGTCGAACGAGAGGCCCGACGTGCGCGCTCTGGCACAGATCATCCTGACGCAGACTATCTAGGCGTCTGTCCCTCACCACGGCCGAGCCGCGGACAGGCGCCGCATAGCCCTCGACACCAAGCGCCTGGTGTGCGGGCTTTTTTCTTGTATCGACAACTCCCGAGAGAGGTAGAGCTATGAAGGTCCTGTATAACGACGGCCACATCGACGAGTGCCCCGCCGACGAGGTCACCCACGTCGTGCGTCACAGCGCCGCCCACATCATGGCGCAGGCGGTGAAGCGCCTGTACCCCGAGGCCGACTTCGCCTATGGCCCCGCCACCGACAACGGCTTCTACTACGACATCGACCTCCCAGAGGGTCAGAAGATCTCCGAGGAGGACTTCCCGGCGATCGAGGCCGAGATGAAGAAGATCGTGAAGGAGAACCTCAAGTTCACCGTCTTTGAGCTTCCGCGCGCCGAGGCCATCGCCCTCATGGAGGAGCGTGGCGAGAAGTACAAGGTCGAGCACATCGGCGACCTTGCCGAGGACGCCCGCATCACCTTCTATCAGCAGGGCGAGTACATCGACATGTGCGTGGGCCCGCACCTCACCTACACCAAGGCGCTCAAGGCCTTCAAGCTCACGGGCGTCTCCGGTGCCTACTGGAAGGGCGACAAGGACAACAAGATGCTCACCCGCGTCAACGGCACCGCCTTTGCCACGAAGGAGGAGCTCGACGAGCACCTGCGCCTGCTCGAGGAGGCCAAGAAGCGCGACCACCGCAAGATCGGCCGCGAGATGGACATCTTCATGATGCGCGACGAGGCCCCCGGCTTCCCGTTCTTCCTGCCCAACGGCATGACGCTCAAGAACGAGCTGCTCAGCTACTGGCGCGAGATCCACCGTGCGGCCGGCTACGTCGAGATCTCCACGCCCATGATCATGAGCAAGGAGCTCTGGAAGACCTCGGGCCACTGGGACCACTACAAGGACAACATGTACTCCACGATCATCGACGACGAGGAGTACTGCGTTAAGCCCATGAACTGCCCCGGCGGCGTGCTCGTGTACTCCGCCAAGCCGCACAGCTACCGCGAGCTGCCCATCCGCGCCGGTGAGATCGGCCTGGTCCACCGCCACGAGATGCGCGGCGCCCTGCACGGCCTCTTCCGCGTGCGCTGCTTCAACCAGGACGACGCCCACCTCTTCGTGCGCCCCGACCAGCTCACCGACGAGATCGTCGGCGTCGTGAACCTCATCGACTCGGTGTACGAGAAGTTCGGCTTCACCTACCACCTCGAGCTCTCCACGCGCCCCGAGGACTCCATGGGCTCCGACGAGGACTGGGAGCGCGCCGAGGAGGCCCTTCGCGTGGCCCTCGAGAAGCTCGGCAAGGACTACGTGGTCAACGAGGGAGATGGCGCCTTCTACGGTCCCAAGATCGACTTCCACCTGGAGGACTCGCTCGGCCGCACCTGGCAGTGCGGCACGGTGCAGCTGGACTTCCAGATGCCGATCAACTTCGATCTGGAGTACACGGACGCAGACGGCTCCAAGAAGCGCCCGATCATGCTGCACCGCGTGTGCTTTGGCTCCATCGAGCGCTTCATCGGCATCCTGATCGAGCACTTTGCGGGCAAGTTCCCCACGTGGCTCGCCCCGTGCCAGGTGAAGGTCCTGCCCGTCTCCGAGAAGAGCCGCGACTACGCGCGCTCGGTCACCGAGAAGCTCGAGGCGGCCGGCATTCGCGCCGTGCTCGACGAGCGCGACGAGAAGATCGGCTACAAGATCCGCGAGGCGCGCAACATCGATCGCCCGCCCTACATGCTCATCATCGGCGAGCAGGAGGTGGAGGCCGCCAACATCTCCGTGCGTGACCGCTCCAACGAGACCGTCACCCGCGACCTCGACGAGTTCATCGCCGACGTCTGCGCCGAGATCGCCGAGCGCCGCTAGGCACGCGCCGCGGTGGGCGAGAAGGGCCTCGACATAGACTTCCTGCTGGCGCTCTCGTCCCAGTTGGGGCGGGAGCGCTGGCGTACGCTCTCCGACGCCGCGCAGGTGGTGGCCAGCTACCTTGCTTGCCATCCCTGCGTGGAGGCCGTGCGCTATCCCGGTCTCAAGTCTGACCCCGACTTCCCCCGAGCCGCGAACACGCTGGTGGGTGGCTTTGGCCCCTTCGTTCGATACTGCTCGGCAGGGGAGTGGTGCCTCTGGGAGGCGGACGAGCGCGACGCCCGCGCCCAGGTGGTGGACCTCGAGGCGCGATTGCGCGACCAGGGGACCGATGATCCAAAATGATCCAAAAGGGGTCTGTCCCCATTTGGATCATTTTTTGGTTGCGGCGTTATGCGCTGCGCTCTGCGAGGTCGCCGGACCGATACGCCTCGAGCAGCGTCCTGAGGTCATGGATCTGCTCGCGGATCTCGTCGCCGGTGTCGGTGTCTCCGACCGTGAGCGGTATCGGCTCAAGCTCGAAGCGGTCGTCGTCGCTCATGATGTCCGCGTTGAGGTCAAGGACGTCCGCGATGGACCCGAAGGGTCTGTGCGCCTTGATGCGCATGCCGCGGGGGTCCGAGATGAGCGTGTAGCCCGCGATTCCGGTCGTCTTGTGGTAGGCCTGGCAGAAGCCTCCGTCTATGACGATGAGCCGGCCCCCGGCCCTCACCGCCTTCTCGCCCTCGGATGCGTGCACCGGCGTGTGCCCGTTGATGATGTGGCCGTGGTCGGGGTCTGCGCCGAACTCCTCGAGGATTCGCCTGCAGACCGCCGGGTCATCGGTGAGCGCATAGTAGGGGTCGCGCGGCTCCGCCCAGGTCGAGCGGTCCGAGAAGTACGTGCGCTCGAAGGTCTTCATCACGCGCCCGGAGAGCGGGGAGTAGCGACCGCACCACAGATACCACATCCAGTCGAGCGAGACCTCGTCGTGCTCGTGCCAGGCGCGGCGCGCGAGACGGTCGGCGTAGTCGTAGTAGGCCTTGCCTGCGAGGAGCTGTCCCTGGTGGTTCACGGGGTGGAAGGTTCCGTCCTCGTTCATCGGGACGCACGCGTGATAGAGGACGTCGTCGTTGTTCACCAGGTAGGCGGCTCCGTGCTCATAGAGGAAGTTCACGTGGGCGTTGAGCTTGTAGGAGCTGCGGACGGCCGAGAGGAGGTTGTCCATCACGCGTATCTCATCGTCGGAGAGCGCGTAGGGATCTGATGCGTCGAGGGTGGGGAAGTCGCTCGTGACGAGCTCGTAGTCCTTCTCGCCCACGCGCACCACGCCTCGCCCGGCGTCGATGCGATGCAGGAACAGGCGGTCCTCCATGTGCCAGTTGGGATGGCGCTGGATCGTCTGGCCCTCGAGCTTGAAGAGGATCATCGAGATCGCCTTCTCGAGCGGCGTCATGGAGTCTTCTGCCCTATAGGTGGCCTCGGCGAAGAGGGCGAGCTCGCGCAGGGAGATGCCGTAGGCACCCTCGAGGATCTTGAGGGAGTCGTAGCGGATGTTGTTGCGGATCACGGCCGCCAGGCACGTGGCCGAACCTGCCGCGGCGCCCATCCAGACGATGTCGTGGTTGCCCCACTGAAGGTCCACCGAGTGGTACTCCATGAGGCGGTCGAGGATCTTGTCGGCATGGTCGCCGCGGTCGAAGACGTCGCCGACGACGTGGAGGTGGTCCACCGCGAGGCGCTTGATGAGCGCCGCGAGACTCACGATGAAGTCGTCGGCAGAGCCGGTGTCGACGATCGTGTCTATGATGCGACGATGGTAGCTCCGGCGCTCGTCCCCCTCGCCGGGGGAGGCGTGGAGCAGCTCGTCGATGATGTAGGCGTACTCGGGCGGCATCGCCTTGCGGACCTTGGAGCGCGTGTATGAGTCGGAGAGGTAGCGAGCGAGCCTCACGAGGCGCATGAGCGTGATCGCGTACCACTCCTCGGAGACGACGCCGGCGGACTTGAGACGGCGGAGCTTGCGGTGCGGGTAGTAGATGAGCGTGCAGAGGTCTGCCTGCTCGGCCCCCGTGAGCTCAAAGCGGAAGGTCGCGGCAACGCGCTCGCGGATGACGCCCGAGCAGTTGTTGAGGATGTGCTTGAAGGCGTCGTACTCCCCGTGGACGTCCGAGATGAAGTGCTCGGTACCCTTGGGAAGGTTGAGAATCGCCTCGAGGTTGATGATCTCTGCATAGGCGGAGCGTACCGTGGGGAACTTCTCGGAGAGAAGCTCGAGGTACCTGCGGCTGGGAATGGAAAGATCGGACATGTCCACTCCTTCCTGGGTGGTCGCCGTGGGGCGCGCTGCTCTCGGGCGAGGCCTAGAGAACCGTGACCTCGGCCTCCTCGCAGTACTTCTTGAAGTGCTCCGTGAGGTTGCCGTCGGAGACGACGTAGTCGACGTCCTCGAGGCCGCATATCTTGAACGTGCTCTTCTGCCCGAGCTTGGAGGAGTCCATGAGCACCGCGGTCCTCTCCGCATGGGCGATGAGCGCGCGTTTGAGCGCGGCCTCGTCGTCCGATCCACAGGCAAAGCCGGTCGAGGACTGGAACGAGGTCACGCCGAGAAAGAGCAGGTCAAAGTTGAGGGAGTTGATGTCCTCGATGCTCTTGGAGCCGTTGAGGCTCAGACTGTAGCGATTGAGGCTTCCGCCGATCATGATGGTGCGCGCGTGCTCCAGACGGGCGAGCTCGGCGGCGCACGTGAGGCTGTTCGTGAAGACGAGGGTCCTCACGTCGTCCAGCTCGCGCGCGAGCGCCGTCGTCGTAGACCCGGAGTCGAGAAACACCGTGCTGTCGGGCCTCACGAGCTCCTTCGCCTTTCTGGCGATCGTCATCTTGGCCTCGACGTTTCGCGTGTTCCTGTTGAGGAGGAGGTCGTCGGTGCCGACGACGTACTCGACCGAGCGGGCGCCCCCGTGCGTGCGCACGATGCGACGCGCCTCGTCGAGCGCCTTGAGGTCCGTCCTCAGCGTCATCTCGGATACGTCCGGAAAGGCCTTCTTGAGAAGACCGAACGTCACGCTTCCCTCGGAAGTGACGAGTGCCGCGATCGCGTCGCGCCTCTCGACCATGCTGCTCATGTGGACCTCGCCTTCGTCGACTGCCAGAATCTTAGCCAATCGTGGCCCGCGTTGTCCCGCGAAGGGCCCCGTTTTTCGCATGGGGTAACGTCGGGTCCCGCGCGCCTCCTCCGCCCTGGTTGAGGATTCGGCGCGCGGGACCCCTATAGGCTCGGCCGGATCGGCCGCGACCTACCTAGTTCTCCGCCCAGTGCTCGAGCAGGAAGCGCTCGGCGGCGGGGCACCAGAGGCCCTTGTTCGCCTCGACGATGTCCGCGAGGCCGGCGTAGCGCTCGTCCTCGGCTGCCTTGGAGCGCAGATCCTCGAGGGCGACGAGCGGCATGGAGACGTGCGTGTAGATGAGCTTCTTGCCGCCGGGGATCTTGGGCAGGTTGAGGGTGGTCTCCGCCGCGGCGTCGAGGCCGCCCACGTGCGTGACCATGACGGCGGGGTCGATGCGCCCGGCGGCGGTGAGCTCGAGGGACTCGATCTCGTCGTCGGTGTTGCCGCCGGTGGTGCCCATTACGTGGTGAGAGCCGTAGTGGACCTCGTAGAAGTTCATCTCGGCCTTGAAGTTCTTGTCGGTGGGACCGGCAAAGAAGTTGAGGCAGCCGTCACGGCCGAGGATGGCGTCGGAGAGCGTCACGACGGGGGCCACCGGTGCGTAGCAGAGCACGTCGTCGAAGCCGGTGCCACCCGAGACCTCGCGGAGCGCGGCAACGGGGTCGTCGAAGTTCCCGTTGTTGATGAAGACGAGGTCGATGCCCGTCTCGGCCTTGACCTCCGCGGGCGGGAAGAGCTCCTCGGCGCGGTCGAGGCGATCCTGGTTGATGTCGGCCACCATCACGAGTGACGGGCGACGATCGCAGTGCAGCGCGTAGGTGAGCGCGCCCAGGCCCATGGGGCCCGCGCCGGCCACGATGGCGAGCTTGCCGCCCTCGCGGATGCCCATCTCGTGCGTGTAGACGCCCATCTGGGTGTGGTACGCCGCGTGGAACGCGCCGATCGAGCAGCTCATGGGCTCGGCGAGGGAAGCCTGGTAGTATGCCTCGCCGGTGTACTCGAGCAGGCAGTCGCACTCCATGACCTCGGCGGGGAGGATGCAGTAGGTGGCGTCGCCGCCGCAGAACTCGTAGGAGTAGCCCGGGCTCCACATGGTGCCCTTGTAGTTGAGGGCGGGCTGGATCGTGAACTTCATGCCGGGCTTAAAGCGGTCTGCCCACTTGGCGCCCACCTCGACGATGTCGCCGGCGAACTCGTGGCCCATGATCGCGGGGTGCTCGGCCACGTCCTCGTGGACGCGCTTGTGCTCGACGCCCAGGGTGGCGCACTTGTAGGTGGACATGCAGATGCTGTCCGAGACGACCTTGACGAGCACCTCGTCGTCCTTGATCTGGGGAAGCTCGAACTCGTCGATGCGCAGGTCGTTTGCCGCGTGGAGACGCACTGCCTTAGCCTTCATGATTGAATCCCTTCTCTGTGATAACTGTCTCTAGAGCTCTTCGAGAGAAACCCGGTCCAGGAGCGAGTCGACGAGCTCGCGCTCAGCCGCCTGCGTTCCGGACTGCATGACGTTTGCCGCCCCCGTTGCCATGGCGAGAAGGGCCGTGTCCTCAAGGGACATGCCTCGCTCCTCGGCAAACGCGAGGGCCGCGACGACGGAGTCCCCGGCGCCGACGGTCGAGCCGACGGGCACCTTGGGGGAGTGTGCGAGCAGCGTCCTGCCGCTCTCCGCGAACAGCGCCCCCGCTCCCCCCATGGAGACCACGACGCGGGAGACGCCCCGCTCGACGATCGCGCGAGCCTCGCCTGCGATCTCGGTCACGCCCTCGAGCCTTCTTCCGCAGATGCGCGAGAGCTCGGCGTCGTTGGGCTTCGCGAGGTGGGGGAGCGCCTTGAGCCCATGCGAGAGCGCGTCCCCGTCCGCGTCGAGAAAGACCTTTGCACCGGCGGCGGTGCACGTTCTGCACCAGGTCTCGTAGGTGGCGACCGGCGCGCCCTTGGGAAGGCTTCCCGAGAGGACGACGATGTCCCCGTCCTGGATGGCATCGGCAAGCGAGGCGAGCATTCCGTCGAGAAGCGCGAGCGTTGCCTCGGGGCCCGGCTCGTTGACGTCGGTGTGGGTGTCGAGCACGGGGTCGACGATCTTCGTGTTGGTGCGCGTCTCTCCGTTGGCCTCGAACGCCCAGACGTCGATGCCCATCCCCTCGAGTGCCAGCTCGATCTTCTCGCCGACGGCCCCGCCGAGCAGTGCGATGGCGCGGCTGGTTCCCCCGAGCTTGGCGATGACCTTGGAAACGTTGATTCCCTTTCCGCCCGGGTCCTCCCTCAGCTCGGAGATGCGGTTGACGGAGTCCAGGGCAAATCGAGGGATCGTCACCGTCTTGTCGAGCGCGGGGTTGAGCGTCACGGTATAGATCATTCGAAACTCCTCTCCCTTTTGCAGCAATGACCAGAACTGTCGAAACAAAAGTCAAGAGTCATCATAACAACAGTCATATATCTGTCAATCCAAAAGTAAAAATCGATAAAACGCTACCGTTCACCGGCAAATACGTACCATTCAACTCGGAATCTTAAGAAACCCTAGAATCGTTGAAACAAAAGCCTAGAATGTTAGGCGTTGAAACAAAAGTCACGGCGCAAGCCACTCTGTTCAACACGTCGGCCCGTGCGCGGGCCCATAAGAAAGGAGGGGCCAATGTCTGTGCGAGAAGGTCTCTCTAAGTTCGGCAAGTTCCTCAGCAGCATGGTCATGCCAAACATCGGAGCATTTATCGCCTGGGGCTTTCTGACCGCGCTCTTCATCGAGACGGGCTGGCTCCCCAACGAGGGGTTCGCGAGCATCACCGGCCCGATGCTCAGCTATCTCATCCCGGTGCTCATCGCCGCGCAGGGCGGTTACCTCACCGGTGGCGACCGCGGTCGCATCGCCGGCGCCATCGCGGTCATCGGATGCATCGCTGGCGCTCCCGACACGACGATGCTCATGGGCGCCATGGTCATGGGTCCGTTCGCGGGATGGGTCATCAAGACCTTTGACCGCCTCATGGAGGGCCGCACCCCGGCCGGCTTTGAGATGCTGATCGACAACTTCTCCGTGGGCATCCTCGGCATGCTGCTCGCCATGCTCGGCTACCTTGCGATCGGCCCGATCATGACGGCCATCCTCGCGGTGCTCATGGGCGGCGTTCAGATCCTCATGCAGTACGCCCTGATGCCGCTGCTCGCCATCTTCATCGAGCCGGCCAAGGTGCTCTTCCTCAACAACGCCATCAACCACGGCATCTTCACGCCCATCGGCATCGCCCAGGCTGAGGAGACCGGCCGCTCGATCATGTACATGCTCGAGGCCAACCCTGGCCCCGGCCTCGGCGTTCTTCTCGCGTACTGCTTCTTCTGCAAGGACAAGAAGACCCGTCAGTCCGCCCCCGGCGCCGTGATCATCCACTTCTTCGGCGGCATCCATGAGATCTACTTCCCCTACGTTCTCATGAACCCCAAGGTCATCATCGCCCCCATCGTGGGCAACATGGCGGCCATCGCCTGGTTCAGCCTCACGGGCGCGGGACTGACCTCCGCCGCGTCCCCCGGCTCGATCATCGCCTTCCTCTCGATGTCACCGTCAGACTGCGTGGTCACCAACCTCATCGGCGTCATCCTCGCGGCGGGAGTCTCGTTCCTGATCGCCACCCCTCTCGTGCGCTCCATGGCCTCGGCCGACATCGACCAGGCGAGCGAGCAGATGCGCGAGATGAAGGGCACGGCCGAGGCCGCCGTCATCTCCGACACCCAGGGCGGCAAGATCGTCTTTGCCTGCGACGCCGGCATGGGCTCCTCCGCGATGGGAGCCACGCGCTTCCGCAACCGCATCAAGGCCGAGCGCCCCGACCTCACCGTTGAGCACTCGAGCGTGGACACCGTCCCCAGTGACGCGGACATCGTGGTCTGCCAGCGCGTGCTCTCCGAGCGCGCCCGCAAGAGCGCACCCTCGGCGCAGATCGTCACCATCGACAACTTCCTGGACGACCCGGCGCTCGATTCCCTCTACAAGGCGCTGACGCAGATCGGTCACGCCTCCGAGCTCATCGAGCCCACGCCCGCTCCCGCCCCCGAGCCGGAGGAGGAGCGACCGAGCCTCAGCATCGCCGCGGGCGACATCCAGCTCGGCCTCTCTCCCGTCGGGCGCGAGCAGTGCATCCGCGACTCCGGGGCGTTTCTCGTCGAGCGCGGCTGCGTGAGCGAGCCGTACGTCGACGCCATGGTCGAGCGCGACCGCCTCACGAGCGTCTACATCGGCATGGGCATCGCCATCCCGCACGGCACCAACGAGGCGAAGGAGGCGGTCGAGAAGACGGGCGTCGTCCTCCAGCAGTACCCCGAGGGCGTCGACTTCGACGGCGAGAAGGCCAACCTCGTCTTTGGCATCGCCGGTAAGGGCGAGGAGCACCTCGAGGTTCTCGCCAACATCTGTCGCATCCTCGAGGACGAGTCCGTTCTGGAGAAGATGAAGACCACCGATGACATCGAGTGGGTCGTGAGCGTCCTTTCAGGCGCTCGCTAGCAAAATCCCCGCGCTCGCCCGTGATGACTCGAGCGGGCGCGGGGAATGATATACTCACTTGGAATGCGTAACACACATATGTGGCCAAAACGAACGCGCTTTCTACTGTCCTTTGTACGACCGGCCGGCGAGTAACGTCGTCGTACGGTCCGAGTAATAGGAGGAACGCATGGCAGACAACGTTACGACCACGATCGACAGCGTCGAGGCGCTGCAAGCACGCATCAAGGAGATGCGCGCCGCGCAGGCCGAGTTCGCTAAGTTCACCCAGGAGCAGGTGGACAAGATCTTCTATGAGGCCGCCATGGCAGCCAACAAGGCCCGCATTCCGCTGGCCAAGATGGCCGTCGCGGAGACCGGCTACGGCATCATGGAGGACAAGGTCATCAAGAACCACTATGCCTCCGAGTACATCTACAACAAGTACAAGGACATGAAGACGTGCGACGTCATCTCTGACGACCCCGCCTTCGGCTACAAGCAGGTCGCGGAGCCGCTCGGCCTCGTCGCCGCCGTCATCCCGACGACCAACCCCACGTCCACGGCCATCTTCAAGTGCCTCATCTGCCTGAAGACCCGCAACGCCATCCTCATCTCGCCGCACCCGCGCGCCAAGGAGTGCACGGCCGAGGCCGCCCGCATCGTGCGTGACGCCGCCGTCAAGGCCGGCGCCCCCGAGGGCATCATCGACTGGATCGACGTGCCGTCCCTCGACATGACTGCCGAGCTCATGCGCTCCGCTGACATCATCCTCGCCACCGGTGGCCCGGGCATGGTCAACGCCGCGTACTCCTCCGGCAAGCCCGCCCTCGGCGTTGGCCCGGGCAACAACCCCGCCATCATCGACGACACCGCCGACGTGGAGCTCTCCGTCAACTCCATCATCCACTCCAAGACCTTCGACAACGGCATGATCTGCGCCACCGAGCAGAACGTCATCGTTCTCGACGGCATCTACGACAAGGTGAAGGCCGAGTTCCAGAAGCGCGGCTGCTACTTCCTGCAGGGCGACGAGATCGCCAAGGTCGGCAACACCGTCATCGTCAACGGCGGCGTCAACGCCAAGATGGTCGGCCAGCCCGCCCCCAAGATCGCCGCGACCGCCGGCGTGACCGTCCCCGAGAGCACCAAGGTGCTCATCGGCGAGGTCGAGTCCGTCGAGCCCTCCGAGCCGTGGGCGCACGAGAAGCTGACCACCATCCTCGGCATGTATCGCGCCTCCGACTGGGAGGACGCCCTCTCCAAGGCCGAGCGTCTCATCGCCGACGGTGGCTACGGTCACACGAGCTCGCTGTTCATCGACACGCGCGAGACCGAGAAGATGGCCGAGCACGCCAAGCGCATGAAGACCTGCCGCATCCTCATCAACACCCCGGCTGCTCAGGGCGGCATCGGTGACATCTACAACTTCAAGATGCCGCCTTCGCTTACCCTCGGCTGCGGCTCCTGGGGCGGCAACTCCGTCTCCGGCAACGTTGGCCCCCAGCACCTGCTCAACATCAAGTCCGTCGCAGAGAGGCGTGAGAACATGCTGTGGTTCCGTGTCCCCGAGAAGGTCTTCTTCAAGAAGGGCTGCATGCCCGTGGCCCTGCGCGAGCTCTCCGAGGTCTACGGCAAGAAGCGCGCCTTCATCGTCACCGACTCCTTCCTCTACAAGTCCGGCTTCACCAAGAAGATCGAGGCGTCCCTCGACGAGCAGGGCATCGTCTACTCGAGCTTCTGGTCCATCTCGCCTGACCCCAAGCTCCAGGACTGCGAGCGCGGCCTCGAGCAGGTCAAGGCCTTCGAGCCCGACTGCATCATCGCCATCGGCGGCGGCTCCGCGATGGACGCCGGCAAGATCATGTGGATGATGTACGAGCACCCCGAGGCCAAGTTCGAGGACATGGCCATGGACTTCATGGACATCCGCAAGCGTGTCTACACCTTCCCCGAGATGGGTCAGAAGGCCTTCTTCGTGGCCATCCCCACCTCCTCCGGTACCGGCTCCGAGGTGACCCCGTTCTCGATCATCACCGACGCCAACACCGGCACCAAGTGGCCGATCGCTGACTACCAGCTCCTGCCCAACATGGCCATCGTCGACACCGACAACATGATGACCCAGCCCAAGGGCCTGACCGCCGCCTCCGGCGTCGACGTCCTCACCCACGCCCTCGAGGCCTACGTCTCCATCATGGCGTCCGACTACACCGACGGCCTTGCCCTTCGCGCCATGAAGCTCGTGCTCAACTACCTCGAGCGCGCCTATGACGACGGCACCGACGTCGAGGCCCGTGACCACATGGCCAACGCGTCCTGCCTCGCCGGCATGGCCTTCGCCAACGCCTTCCTCGGCGTGAACCACTCCATGGCCCACAAGCTCGGTGCCTACCACCACATCGCCCACGGCCTGGCCAACGCCGTCATCCTCACCCGCGTCATGCGCTACAACGCCGCCGAGCGCCCGGTGAAGATGGGCACCTTCCCGCAGTACGATCACCCCAAGACCCTCGCTCGCTACGCCGAGGCCGGCCGCTTCTGCGGCATCCAGGGCAAGGATGACCGTGAGGTCTTCGAGAACTTCGTAAAGCGCATCGAGGAGCTCAAGGCTCACGTGGGCGTGCCCGAGACGATCGCCGGCTTTGGCGTCACCGAGGAGGACTTCCTCGCCACGCTCGACGAGATGTCCGAGAACGCGTTCAACGACCAGTGCACCGGCGCCAACCCGCGCTACCCGCTCGTGTCCGAGATCAAGGAGCTCTACCTCGACGCCTTCTACGGCCGCGAGCCCAGCTCCTACGAGGACTAGTCCGCAAACGTTCTTCTCGTTGCCCAGAAGGAGGCAGCAATGGAACTTTCTGACAGCAAGCAGGTCATCGTCGAGCGCCACAACAAGGCCGTCTATGTTGATGGCGACCGCATCATCAAGGTCTTCAAGGCGACGAAGCCCGCTTCCGACATCTTCAACGAGGCGCTCAACATCGCCCGTGTCATCGAGGCTGGCGTTCGCGTCCCCAAGATCCTCGAGGTCTCCCAGGTCGCCGACGGCTCCTGGGCCCTGGCCACCGAGTACGTCGAGGGCGTTACCATGCGCTCCCTGATGGATGCCGCCGAGGGTACCCCCGAGTACGACAAGCTCCTCGAGCAGTTCGTGGACTTCCAGATCGAGATCCAGAACACCCCTGCTCCCGAGCTGCTGAAGGATCAGAAGACCAAGATCGCCGGCATGGTGGGCAAGGTCAAGGAGCTTGACCCGTCCGTCCGCTATGACCTTCAGATGCGTGCCGATCGCATGGGCTCTGGCCGTGCCATCTGCCACTGCGACTTCAACCCCTCGAACGTCATCGTCACCGAGGACGGCACACTCTACGCCTGCGACTGGACCCACGTCACCCGTGGCCTGCCCGAGGCCGACGCCGCGATGACCTACATCCTCTTCAAGATGTATCACGAGGCTCACGCCGAGGCCTACCTCGAGCTCTTCTCCAAGAAGGCCGATGTCGCCAAGCAGAAGGTGCACTACTGGGTGCCCGTCATGGCCGCCGCCGAGCTCTCCCGCGGCCGCAAGGACTCCGAGGAGTTCCTCCGCGGTCAGGTCGACGCCGCTCTCGACATCGACTAGCGCTCGTCGCATCGCACGACTTGGGCCCGTCAGCCTTCCGGCTGGCGGGCCCTTCTCGCTTCGCTCGTTAGTGTTGTCGTTGTCTTCACTCCCTCGAAACAGAAATTCGACACAGAAAGGCCCTCTGAGGGAGGGAATTCTGTGCCGAATTTCTTTTTCGGGGAATCTCGTTTGCCTAGTCAGTAGGTGACGTCTTCTTGCGAACGTAGGTCGCGAAGTCGAACGGCACGCCCTCGGGCGTGACGCCGCCCTCGCGGACCTCGGTGAGCGCCCAGTCGGGGAGCGTGCCGAGGTTGGGGAAGAAGGTGTCGCTCTCGCGCACGCAGTGGTTGCGCGTCACGACGGCCTTCTCACAGCGGGGGAGGAGCAGCTCATAGATCTGGCCGCCGCCGATGACCCATGCCTCCTCCTCGTTGGAAACGGCTGCGAGCGCGTCATCGACGGAGTGCACGACCTCAACCCCCTCAGGCGAGAAGGACCGGTCCCGCGTGAGCACGATGTTGCGACGGTTCTTGAGGGGCCGTCCGCCCGGAAAGCTCTCGAGGGTCTTTCTGCCCATGATAACCGGGTGCCCGGTCGTGCAGGCGACGAAGTGCCGCATGTCCTCGCGGTTCTCGACGACCATCCCGCCGTCGAGCCCGATTCCCCAGTCGTCGCACACCGCCACGATCGCACACAGCTTGCAGGCCATCATCAGTTCCTTTCTGTGACGCACGGCCGGGGCTCGGCGCATTGCCCCGGCGCTCAGACAGCTTGCCGCAAAGGACGCGGCAAGAACTCGCGGCGGGACAAAGCGCCGAGCCTCGCGAGTGTTGACGAACAGGCGAGAAGGACGTGTCGTCCCGCGCGGAGTTCCGCATGAGCCGGAGGCGACTTAATGTCGCCTCCGTGCGAAGAGGACCTGTTTGAGCACGGGGCGACACGTCCTTCTCGCCGGTGGGTTAGACGGCAATCGGGATGTTCTTCACCTGCGGGCCGTGCTCGTAGTTCTCGACGATCAGGTCGTCGGTCGTGAAGTCGTAGAAGTCCGTGACGTTGGGGTTCAGGCGCACGGTGGGGGCGGGGAACGTGGGGCGCGAGATGAGCTCTCGTACGACGTCCACGTGTCGGTCGTAGATGTGGGCGTCGGCGATCATGTGCACGAGCTCGCCGGCATTCATGTTCGAGACCTGGGCCACCATCATGAGCAGGATCGCGTATTGGCACACGTTCCAGTTGTTTGCCGCGAGAACGTCCTGGCTTCGCTGGACGAGCACCATGTTGAGCGTGGGTCGGTCGTCGCCAGGCTCCTGCGTGACGTTATAGATCGCGTTGAACGCGCAGGGGTAGAGGTTCATCTCCGAGAGGTCGGCAAAGGTGTAGAGGTTCGTCATGATGCGGCGAGAGTAGGGGTTCTCGCGCAGGTCCTTGAGGACGCGGTCCATCTGGTCGTAGTCGCCGTCGGGATAGTGGGACCTCACGCCCACCTGGTAGCCGTAGGCCTTGCCGATCGAGCCCGTCTCGTCCGCCCACTCGTCCCAGATGTGGGGCTTGAGGTCGTGGATGTTGTTCGACTTTCGCTGGTAGATCCACAGAACCTCGTCCATCGCCGATTTGAGGGCGGTTCGGCGCAGCGTGAGTGCCGGGAACTCCTCGCGCAGGTCGTAGCGGTTGCAGACGCCAAAGCGCTTGATGGTGTAGGCGGGCGTGCCGTCCTCCCAGCGAGGCCGGACCTTCTGGCCCTCGGTGGTGGTGCCATGTTCGATGATGTCGGAGCACATGGAGATGAAGATGTCGTCCGCTTTGCTCACGAGGGCTCCTCTCGGTTGGATTTGGCGTCAGGCGGCCAGCGTGGATTCGTACTCGACGTACCCGTTGTCGAACAGGTCAAGAAGGAGGTCGTCCATGTCATCGAGGTCGCGCGTCAGCGCCTCGCTGCCCTCCATGTCCGTCACAAAGCTGTCGCCGATGGCGCCAACGAAGTTCGTGAGGAAGAGGGTGAGCATGAGAATGATGATGGCAACGGCGGCGAAGGCAACGTATGCCCCCGACCCTGAGTTGGCGTTGTCGGGGTCGGTCGTCCCGCTCGCGGATTCGATGATCGGCGCCGTGGGGACCGGCATCCTGGTGTTGTCACCATAGTCTTCTGTCATGTCGTCCCTCCCGTTCACGTCAATCTTATCAGGCTGGCAATGGCGTCGGGCGGTTAGAGAAGCTGGTCCGAGAAGGCCTCGTCCCAGTAGTAGCTGAGCTTTTGCATGAACTCCCGGTCCGCGGGAAGCCACTCGACGTCGAAGAGCTCCTCACGAGGCAGCCAGCGCAGCTCGCTGTGCACGCCCTCGCGCGCGGTGGGCGTCTGGTCTTTGGGAAGCGAGCAGACGAGGCAGTCCATGACGAGGTGAAACTCCGGATAGTCAAACTCCACCGTGTCGAAGGGCCACATCGGGCCGGCTGAGCAGCCGAGCTCCTCGCGCAGCTCGCGCTGCAGGGCCTCGACGGCGGTCTCGTCATCCTCGACCTTTCCGCCCGGGAGCTCCCAGAGACCCTCCTGTGCCTCGTCGGAGCGCCTTGCGGCGAGCAGCTTTCCGTCGCGGCAGATGAGAGCCGCGGAAACATGGACGTCCATCGATTCCCCCTATCTCGTTCGCAGCCTGACGATGGCAAACGTGCGCTCGCTGCCGTCCGTGATGCGCACGTCGTAGCCCTCGTCGCCGCGATGTACGTACGGGACTATTCTGTCACCGAGAAGCGCCATCTGCTTGTATTGGACGCTGAGCCCGGAAATCTCCTCTTCGTGCCCGAGGTCCCTCAGGGCCTCGACGGCAAAACGGATGTAGTGGGCGTTGTTGGTATGGTGGTTGGTGTCGAGGTGGTGGCGCCGAATGACGAGACCCGGCGTCGGCGTTCCCTCGCCGCTGGGAATCAGCCTCCTGTCGAGCGGGGGGACGTCCGCCCGGGGCTCATCGGAGAGGTAGACGCGCTGATCTTCCGGGACACGGCCGACATGGCCCGTGGAGCGGTCGAAGACGAACCACTGTGAGTCCGCCACGACGAGCTCCCTGCCCGCCTCGTCCTCGATGGCGAAGCATCTGAGGGCATGGGAGCGCGTCATCTCGTAGCACCAGGTCCTGACGCGCACTCGGGTGCCAAGCGTCGGCAGCTCCCTGATCTCGATCCTCCAATTGGCAAGGATCCAGGCGATGCCGCGTGGGGCGAGCGTGGCAAATCCGTGCCCGAGGTCCTCGGACTGGAACGTGGAGCCGTCCTGAAGATAGTTGACCATCGAGACGATCGAGAGCCGTCCCGTGTCATCGCACTCGCTGTAGCGAATCCTTCCATCAAAGGCGTACATAGCCCTCCGTCCGACGTTTCCACGAGAAGAACCATAGCATCCCAAGCCCTCTGACGCGAGGAGCGGGGGGTATCATCGTCGCGAGGAGGGGATATCGTGGACAACGTGAGATTTGCGACCATCGGCACGAGCGGCATCGCGGAGCAGTTCCTGCTCGCCCTCGAAGAGGTGGAGGGTGCCGAGTTCGTGGCTGCCTACTCGCGCGACGAGAGCCGCGCCCGAGACTTTGCCACGCGCTTCGGCGCGATCAGGCACTTCGACGACCTTGGGGCGCTCGCCCGTTGCGAGGACGTGGACGCCGTCTACATCGCCAGCCCGAATGGACTCCATGCCAGGCAGGCGCTCGCGATGATAGAGGCCGGGAAGCACGTGCTCGTGGAGAAGCCGTTCGCCTCGAACGAGGCCGAGGCCCACGATGTCTTCGACGCGGCGAGGTCGCGGGGCGTCGTCGCCCTGGAGGCGACGAGAAGTCTTCACGTCCCCGCCTTCGCGGAGATCGAGAGAATCGTCCGCGAGGACCTTGGTCAGGTCCGTCTCGCTACGTTTCGCTTCTCCAAGGTGACCTCGCGCATCGCCCGGCTCAGGGCGGGGGAGTCCGTCAACGTCTTTGACCCCGAGCTCTCGGGCGGCGCGCTCATGGACATCGGGGTGTACTGCGTGGAGCCTGCCGTCGCCCTGTTCGGGCCTCCTCGCGAGGTTCGCGCCCTCGCCGTGACCGTGCCTGCCCCCGCTCACGCGCCAGGCGACCCCTATGGTCTCGTCGACCTTGCCGGCGAGGCGCTTCTCGGCTATGGCGACAAGGTCGTCAGCATCTCCTTTGGGAAGATCTGCGACGACGTCGTCTCCTCGCAGGTGGAGGGGGAGCGCGGGACCCTGGTGTGGGACCAGGTCTCCTGTCCCGACAACCTGCGCCTGCACGAGCACGAGGACCGCGGGATGGTGTTCAGGGTCGAGGGCGCCTCGACGACGCCCGTCGCGGTGCCCGTGCCGGAGCGGGACATGGCGTGCGAGGTTCTCGACTTCGTTTCCGCCGTGCGGGGCGAGGGCGAGGCGCTGCTTGCCAGGGATCGATTCGAGCGCATTACCCTCGAGTCGCTTGCCGTGATGGATGAGGTCAGGCGTCAGATCGGCGTGCGCTTTCCAGCGGATCAGGGGTAGCCGATGCGCGCGCACCCTGCCGTTCGTCAGGCTCTCTCGGCGGCCCTGCCCGTCATGCTCGGCTACGTCACCATCGGCATCCCCTGCGGCGTCATGGAGGCGGAGGTCGGGCTCACGCCCCTCATGGCCTTCCTGCTCTCGGCGACCTTCTACTCTGGTGCCGGTCAGTTCATGATGTCCTCGCTCGCCCTCGTCGGCACCCCGGTTGCCTCGATGGTGGCGAGCGTCTCCCTGGTGAGCACGCGTCAGCTCCTCTATTCCGCCGCGCTCGCCCCCTATCTCGCCGGTGCCTCGCGTCCGCTCGCAACCCTCTTTGCCGCCACGGTCACCGACGAGAGCTTCGGGGTCAACCTTGAGCGGTTCGCGGGCAACGGGAGCTGGGACGCCGTCCGGGCGACGATGGTGAACCTGGCGAGCATGCTCAGCTGGGCCGCGGCCAATGCCCTCGGGGCGCTCGTCGGCCCCGTCCTTGCCATACCAACGGCGGTCATGTCCTTCGCCATGACCTCGATCTTCATCTGTCTTCTCGCCACTCAGGGAAGGACGAGAAGAACGGTCTGCTGTGCCGCCGCCTCGGTGGTCTCCGTCATTTTGCTCAAGGGCCTTGGGCTCGGCTCGATGTCCATCCTCCCCGCAGCGCTCGTTGGCATCATCGTGGGAATGGTCGTCGGGGGCTCCCGCGAGGGGAGGGAGGCGTGAGTACCGGTGACTTTCTCGTCTTCTATGGGTCCGTGCTCGCCGTGATACTCGTCTGTCGGTGCGTGCCCCTGCTGTTTCTCAAGGGCAGGGAGCTCTCGCCGCGCGTGAGCGACGCCCTCGGCCTGATCCCTCCTGCCGCCTTTGCCGCCCTCGTGGCAAACGACCTCTTTGACCCGTCCGTCCCCCTCGCATGGGAGCCGATCGTCGCCTCGGTCGCGGTTCTGCTCGTTGCGGTAAGGACGAGGTCCCTCATCTGGTGCGCGCTCGTGGGCATGGGTGCCTATGCGCTTCTCGCCCTCGTCTTGTAGGGCTTCGGGCGACTATTGTGGGTAGGCGATGACGTCGGATCCGCCAAAGCGGGAGGTTCCGTCGTCGGCCGACCCGTACGGGCTCATCGGGTCCACCACGATGCTGGCCGCACGGGGCAGGACGCGCGCCTCGTAGCTGCGGACGATTCCCGCAACGACCTCGCCGTCGATCTCGAGCGGTGCCGGTTCAGAGGACTCGATTTTGATGGACGAGCCTCGGAACGACTCGATGTGCGGCCTTCCTATGGAGCTTCCGCTCTTGTCGACGAGCCCGAAGGCGAGGGGCTTGAGGAGCTGCGTGGCATCGGAGGTCTCCACGACGATGACGTCAAGGAGCCCGTCGTCCATGCGACAGTCGGGGACGATCTGAATCTCGCCCTGGATCATCGCGTTGTTGGCAACGAGGCAGGTGATTCCGTCCCGCTCGTAGACGACCCCGTCGACGGTGATGGTGAAGTGCTCGACCTTTGGCCGGGGATTGGCAAGGGCGGCGGCAAAGTACGCCGCCTGGCCCATGACGGCCTTGTTTGGCAGTGCCGCCTGCATGATCTGGGCGTCGAAGCCCGTGCCGGACATGAGGGCGAAGCCGCGGCGTCGTGGCGTCCCGTCCTCGGCGGTCCAGGAGATCTCCCCCAGGTCGAGACGAGCGGTCTTCCCGATGCGGCAGGCGCGCGCGAGGGCGGAGGGCTCGGGAGCGTTTCCGATGTTGGCGCAGAGGAGGTTTGCCGTTCCCGAGGGAAAGACGCAGCAGGGAACCGATCTTCCCCTGAGCTCGTAGAGGAGCGAGGATATCGTCCCGTCTCCGCCCGAGAGAACGACGCAGTCAAAGTCGTCGACGTCGGAGCAGACGTCCGAGGCCTCGAAGTCCTCCCTGAGGACCCTCGTCACGCATTCGTCCCCCTCGTGAAGGAGGGACCTCTCGAACTGGAAGATGGCGTCAGAGCCAAACCCTGAGTGCGGGTTGTGAATGACGAGAGTTCGCACGAATCTCCTCTCCGGGGCGCGGGCGCGATTGGGTATCATGGGAAGGCCCTGCAAACGACGTTTCGTCTCTAGTGTAACCCCAAACACTCAGACGGGGAGAATCGAGCGACTTGTACCTTTCCACTTCAAGCGAGCTCGCCGAGTTCTGCGAGCGCGCCGCCTCTGCCAAAGTCATTGCGGTAGACACCGAGTTTCTCCGGGAGAGAACCTTCTTTCCCAAGCTCTGCCTCGTTCAGATCTCAGCCGCTGGAGACATCGCGGCCATCGACCCCATCCTCATCGACGACCTTTCCCCGCTCGTTTCGCTTCTCGCAGACAAGACGGTCACGAAGGTCTTTCACGCCTGCGGGCAGGACCTCGAGGTCCTTCTCGATGGCTTGGGCGTGAGCTGCTCGCCCGTTTTTGACACTCAGCTCGCCGCAGCCTTTCTGGGGCTGAGGCAGCAGATCAGCTATGCCTCGCTCGTGGAGGCGTACTGCGGGGTCCGCCTTCCCAAGGCCGAGTCGCTCACCGACTGGTCGCGCAGGCCGCTTGATCCGGAACAGCTCACCTATGCCGAGGACGACGTCCGCTACCTCCCGGGGATCTACGAGCGAATGATGGGGGAGCTCGTCGAGAAGGACCGTCTCTCCTGGGTTGCCCCGGAGATGGAGCGTCTCTGCGACCCTGAGCGCCTCAAGCGGGACCCGAGGGATGCGTACCTGAGGCTCAGGCGGGCTGGCTCGCTCACGCGCAGGCAGCTTGCCGTCGCGCGGGAGGCGTGCGCTTGGCGCGAGGAGGTTGCCGCGCGGCGTGACCTCCCGAGAAAGTGGGTCGCTTCCGACGAGGTCATGGTCGAGATCTGCAAGCGCACGCCCACGACGCTCGAGCGCCTCAGGAAGATTCGCGGCACCGACCAGATCTCCGAGCGAGACGGACGGTCTCTCCTCGAGGCGGTGGCTCGAGGCGGCGCGTGTCCCGCCGACCAGTGTCCCAAGATCACGCGGCACGCGCGGCCGTCCGCCGACACCGAGAGCGTGATCGACCTCATGTACGCCGTGCTGAGGCTCGTGTCTGAGCAGAGCGGCGTCGCGACGCAGCTGATTGCCACGCGAGACGACCTCCTCGAGTTCGTCCAGGATCGCAAGGATTCCGCGCTTGCCTCGGGATGGCGCTGGGAGCTCGCCGGCGCGACCCTCTCCAGGCTGCTCGAGGGCGAGGTCGGGCTCACGGTCAGGGAGGGTCGCCTCGAGCTACTCTGACGCCCGGGGGCATTATCGTCCGGCCCGTTGGGTAGAATCATCTCCATAACGATTGGAGGACGATATGCCGTTCTATTACGGGTATGGCGTTGACCCCATGTACTACCTCGTTGCCCTCGTCGGCCTTGCCCTGGGCCTGGGGGCCCAGGCCTACATCAGGAGCACCTATCGCAAGTGGTCCAAGGTGAGCGCCGGCATCCAGGGTACCGGGGCCGACGTGGCCCGACAGATGCTTCTGACGGGCGGCGCGCCCGGCGTCGGCATCACGCGGGTCCCCGGGTCCCTCACTGATTACTACGACCCGCGCGACAACATGCTTCACCTCTCCGACGACAACTACCGCGGTGCCTCCGTTGCCTCGGTTGCGGTTGCGTGCCATGAGGCGGGCCATGCCATTCAGGCTGCCCAGGGGTACGGGTTCTATCGGCTCAGGACCTCGCTCGTCCCCGTTGTCAACATCGCGCAGCAGGGATGGCTGATCGTGCTGCTCCTGGGGATCATGATGAGCGCCGCCGGGCTCGTGAGGCTCGCCATTGTCCTGTTCGCCGTCTCTGTTGTCTTCCAGCTCGTGACGCTTCCCGTCGAGATCGACGCCTCCCGCAGGGCCGTGGCCTACCTTGGCTCCTTTGGTTCCGGGCTAGACGAGAAGGGCGCGCGTGCCGTCCTCACTGCGGCCGCGCTCACCTACGTCGCCGCCGCGCTCGCCTCGCTCGTTCAGCTCCTCTACCTTGTCGGGCGCTATGGCGGCAGGGGGGACGAGTGATGCCCGCCACCCAGGCCGTCTCCGTCTCCGATGCCGTCGCCCTCGCCAAGGGCGCCGTCTCCTCATGGCCCACGCTCGTGGTCAACGGGGAGGTGTCCGGGTTCCGCGGGCCCAACGCGCGCTCGGGACACTGCTACTTTGAGGTCAAGGATGACGGCGCCTCGATGAGCGTCATCGTGTGGCGGGGGACCGCGGCCAAGATGGGCTTTCAGCTCCGTGACGGTCTCGCGGTGCAGCTCACGGGAAAGTTCGACGTGTACAAGGCCTCCGGAAAGCTCTCGTTCGTCGCGAGCAAGGTGGAGGCCGCGGGTGAGGGTCTCTTGCGTCAGCAGGTCGCGGAGCTCGCCCGTGCGCTCGAGCGCGAGGGCCTCATGGACCCTTCGCGCAAGCGCCATGTACCCGCGTTCTGCTCGCGCGTCTGCGTGGTCACCTCGCTCTCGGGCAGCGTCATCGAAGACGTGAAGCGCACGCTCGCGCGGAGGAACCCCCTCGTCGAGATCGACGTCGTGGGATGCTCCGTTCAGGGTGCCGACGCCCCCGCCACCATCGTTCGGGCCCTGGCCGTGGCGGCGGCGTCACGGCCTGACGCGGTGCTGCTCGTCAGGGGAGGCGGCTCCTTCGAGGACCTCATGTGCTTCAACGACGAGGGCCTCGCTCGGGCCATCGCGGCATGCCCCGTTCCCGTGGTGACGGGCATCGGGCACGAGCCCGACACGACGATCGCCGATATGGTCGCGGACCGGCGCGCCTCCACCCCGACCGCCGCCGCCGAGTCGGTTGCGCCCGCCATCGACGAGGTCGAGCGCCAGATGCTCCAGCGTCAGGTTCGTCTCGGGCGGGCGATGTCCGCCACCCTGGGCCTGAGGCGTCAGCGACTGGACTCCGCCGCCCGCCTGATGGCCGGCAGCGTCGAGGGCGACCTCTCGCGTCGCCGCGTGGCGCTCGACGCCCTTGGGGCGAGACGCGCCCTCTCCGATCCGGTTGCCGCGCTTCGCGACCGCGAGGTCGATCTCATGCAGACCGAGCAGCGGCTTCATGACGCGATCCCCCGCTCGCTCTCATTGTCTGCGGAGCGCTGCAGGCAGCTGGCAACCAGGCTCGACGGCCTTGCCGGAAGCATGCTCAGGCCCGCCGAGGCAACGCTTGCGCGTCTGGCCGCTTCGCTTGACGCGCTCTCGCCGCTCTCGGTCCTTGCGCGAGGCTATGCGATCGCGCGCGATGCCAGGGGGAGCGTGCTGAAGGATGCCGTGGCTCTTGCACCGGGAGACGAGGTCAGCGTGCTTCTCGGCGACGGGTCGTTTGACGCGACGGTCACCAAGGTTAACTAAGGACGGGTGAAAGCCCGGAAAGGGGATGGAAATGGCAGACGAACCCAGGAGAATCGAGGACATGACGTTCAAGGAGGCATCCATCGAGCTCGAGCAGATCGTTCGCGCGCTCGAGTCGGGCGACCTCGAGCTGGAGGATTCTCTGGAGCGCTACAGCCGCGGGGTCGAGCTTCTGAAGAGCCTGCGCGCGCGTCTCTCGAGTGCCGAGCAGAAGGTGCGCGTCCTTCTCGATGCCACGGACGAGAACGCCTCGACGACGGACACCGCCTCCGCCCCGAGCACCGCCTACCTCAACGAATAGCCTCACGAAAGGTCATCACCATGTCTGACTGCATCTTCTGCAAGATTGCCAACGGCGAGATTCCGAGCGAGTTCCTCTACGAGGACGAGAACGTCGTGGCCTTCAACGACCTCAACCCCCAGGCGCCCGTGCACGTTCTCGTTGTGCCCAAGGCCCACCATGACAACTTCGTCGATGACGTGCCGGCCGAGACGCTCGCCTCGATGGAGCGCGCCGTCAAGGCGGTAGCCGAGAAGTGCGGCATCGCCGAGACGGGGTTCCGTTGCATCATGAACACGGGCGCCGCGGCGGGCCAGACCGTCATGCACCTCCACATGCACGTCCTCGGCGGCAAGCCCCTCGGTGAGGGCCTCATTCCCTAGCCCCCAGACGTGGCTGGCCGGCGGTCGGGTGTTCCTACAGGAAGTACGCTTCGCGAAACTTTCCTCCGGAAGACCCGACCGCCTGTCGTTGCCCAGGGCCGGGCGTGGTTCTCGGAGGGAAGTTCCGCGTAGCGCACTTCCCGGAGAGATCCACGCCCGGCCCGTTCAGCGACGTGAGACGAACTTCGGCCTTCTTCGGGCGTATGATGTGAGTGTTGTGTTGTATCGCCGAGTGGGGGAGACCCCGCGGGAGGAGAGTCATGAACGTTCTCGTAATCAATGCCGGCAGCTCGTCGCTCAAGTACCAGCTTCTTGACGTCGACACGCGCGAGGTCTACGCCAAGGGCAACTGCGAGCGCATCGGCATCGACGGCTCCTTCGTCGGTCACGAGGAGATGGGCGGAGAGAAGCAGAAGCTCGAGGTAGCGCTTCCCGACCACAAGACCGCCATCAAGTACGTCTTTGACATCCTCAAGACCATCGACAAGCCCATCGGTGGCATCGGTCACCGCGTGGTCCAGGGCGGTTGGTACTTCCCCGAGTCTGCCGTCGTGACCGACGAGACGCTCGCCCAGGTTCGTGAGGTCGCCCCGCTCGCGCCGCTGCACAACTACGCCGAGGCGGACGTCATCGAGATCTGCCGTGACATGTTCCCCGAGCTCGGCAACGTCATCGTACCGGACACCGCCTTCCACTACCACATGCCCGAGCACGCGTGGCGCTACGCCCTCCCGCGCGACGTCGTGGACAAGTACCATGTCCGCAAGTACGGCGCCCACGGCACGAGCCACCGCTTCATCTGGCGCACCGTGCACGAGATGATGGGCGACAAGACCCACAAGCTCGTGAGCTGCCACCTCGGCTCCGGTGCCTCCCTGTGCGCCATCCAGGACGGCAAGTGCATGGACACCACGATGGGCCTCACCCCGCTCGACGGCCTGATCATGGGGACGCGCTGCGGCACGCTCGACCCCGCCACGGTGTTCTATCTGAGCCGCGAGGCGCACATGAGCGTCGACGAGATCGACACCATGATGAACAAGAAGTCCGGCCTTCTCGCCGTCTCCGAGGTCTCCTCGGACTCCCGTGACATCGAGGCCGGCGCCGCCAACGGCGACGAGAAGTGCCAGATGGCCCTCGACATGTTCAACTATCGCGTCTCCCAGCTCTTTGCCGAGATGGCCGCCTCCATGCAGGGTGTGGACACGATGGTCTTCACCGCTGGCATCGGCGAGAACGCCCCCGAGATCCGCGCCGGCATCTGCGAGCTGCTCGGCTGGATGGGCGTCAAGATCGATGCCGAGAAGAACGCGCCGCGCTCCGACGAGCCGCGCGTGATCTCCACGCCGGATTCCGCCATCACCGTGATGGTGGTTCCCACCAACGAGGAGTACATGATCGCGCTCGACGTCGAGGAGCTGCTGGGCTAGCGGCGGGGACCTTCCCTCTGCGAGTGCTCTCTAAGGGCCCCGACCGTAACGGTCGGGGCCCTTCTTCGAGAAACTCGCGACGGGAAGGTCCCTGCCGCCAGCCGTCTCTCGCCTCGAGGTTACGGGGAGGTGTCGGTAAAGCGGTCCTCGCGGCTTAATTCCTAGTGATCTGGGTACAATTAGAAACCATGGATGGGAAACCCAGGGGAAAGGAACCCTCATGTCCCTCAGCAACATTTCTGTCACCCGTCGCTCCGCCCTCGGCCTCGGTGCCGCCACGCTCGCCCTTCTCGGCCTGGGTGCCTGCGGCGGCGAGGCGCCCGCTCCCGCCGGCGAGGAGGCCACCGAGGAGACCAAACTCGATGCCGCCGCCTATGACGAGCTCATTGGATCCGGCTTCGTTGCCAGCGACGACGAGGTCGCCGCGTCACAGTGGGCGAGCAAGGTCAAGGAGGCTGGCACGCTGCGCGTGGGAGGCGTTCAGACCTCGCTGCTCTTCTCGTCCCTGAACGAGCAGGACGGCAAGACCCGCGGCTTTGATGCGGGCCTTTCGCAGCTTCTCACGCGCTACATCCTTGGCGACGAGTCCAAGCAGGAGATCACGCAGGTGACCTCCGACACGCGAGAGTCGGTCCTCCAGAACGATCAGGTGGACGTCGTCTTTGCCACCTATTCCATCAACGACGACCGCAAGAAGGTCATCTCCTTCGCCGGCCCGTACTACACCACGCAGCAGTCGATCCTCGTGATGGCCGACAACGACAGCATCAACTCGCTCGACGACCTCGCCGGGAAGAACGTTGCCGCACAGTCCGGCTCGACTGGCCCCGGCATCCTCGAGGAGTACGCTCCGGACGCCAGCATCCAGGAGTTCAAGACCGACGAGGAGGCTCGCACGGCGCTCTCCCAGGGTCGCGTCGACGCCTACGTCATCGACACCGCCATGCAGATGGGCAACATGACGCGCAACCCCGGCCGCTATCGCCTCGCCGGAGACGAGTTCGGCCCCGTTGATGCCTATGGCATAGGGCTTCCCCTCGACTCCGACGGCGTGGCCTTCGTGAACGCCTGGCTCCAGCGCCTGCAGGACGAGGGCCTCTGGACGGAGCTCTGGCAGCTCTGCATCGGCGACCGCGCAGGCATCGACGATGCGCCCGAGCCGCCCGAGATCGGTGCGTAGAGATGATTCAAAAGGGGACTGTCCCCTTTTGAATCACGTGAGGAGGTGCGATGGGGCTCGCTGAGCTGCTTGGGACATACGGTCAGAACTATCTCGACGGTCTTCTTGCCACGTGGTCGATGTCGGCGGTCTCGTTCGTCTTCGTCATGGTGCTCGCCGTGCTCGTCACGGTCGCCCGCGTGAGCCCCGTGGCCCCGCTGAGGGGCCTCGGGGAGCTCTACGTGCAGGTGTTTCGAAACATCCCCGGCGTGGCCCTTCTGATCCTCGTGGCGTACGCGCTCCCGCAGCTTCGCGTCGTGCTTCCGTGGAGGACCTGTGTCATCGTGACCGTGGTTCTTCTCGGCTCGGCCTTTGGGTCGGAGAACTTCATGAGCGGCATCAACACGATTGGTGTCGGGCAGATCGAGGCGGCTCGCTCGATCGGCCTCACCTTCACGCAGATCCTGCGCCACATCGTCATCCCCCAGGCCCTGAGGACCACGGTGCTTCCCATGACCAACCTCCTCATTGCCGTCATGCTCTCCACCGCGCTCGGGTCTCAGGTTCCCATGACGCCCCAGGAGCTCACGGGCGTGGTCTCGTACGTCAACACGCGCGCCACGGGCGGCATCCTCGCCTTCCTGATCTCCGCGCTCGGGTACGCGCTCACTGCCATCGCGATCTCCTTCCTCGGGAACCGCCTCGACAAGAGGGTGAGGGTGCTGAGATGAGCCTTCGCTCCCATGGCGCACCGAGCGTGAGAGACGCGCTCTACGAGGCCCCGGGGCCCAGGACGAGGCGCCTGATCGCCGTTGGGACCACCGTCTCGGCCCTTCTCGTTTGCGCGCTTCTTGCTCTGGTCGTTCGCCAGTTCTACGTAACGGGTCAGCTGGCGCCGCGCTACTGGTCCTTCTTTGCGGAATGGCCCATATGGCGGTTCCTTCTGCAGGGCTTTGTGGGAACGGTCGAGGTGGCGCTTACCGCAGGGGCCATCGCGCTCGTCCTCGGCCTGGCGCTCATGCTCGGCAGGACGAGCGGGGTTCGACCCCTCTCTGCCGTCTGTCGCGTCGTCACCGACTTCTTCCGCGGCGTTCCCAGCCTCCTGCTCATCTACTTCTTCTTCCTCGTGGTTCCGCAGTACGGCATAAGAATGCCCGCCTTCTGGATGCTCACGCTCCCGGTGGCGCTCGCCGCCTCCGGGGTTCTCGCCGAGGTCTTTCGCGCTGGCGTCAACGCCGTTCCCAAGGGTCAGGTGGAGGCGGCTTACTCGATCGGGCTCAGTCGCTGGAAGACGATGAGGCTGATCGTGCTGCCCCAGGCCATCCGCTACGTCATCCCCTCGCTCATCGCCCAGCTCGTCGTCGTGGTCAAGGACACCACCGTCGCCTACGTGGTGAGCTATCCCGACCTCATGCAGAACGCGCGCGTGCTCATCACCAACTACGACGCGCTGCTCTCGATGTACCTCGTCGTGTCGGTCATCTACATCCTGATCAACTTTGCCATCAACAAGGCGTCCGTCTACGTTGCCCGGCGCACGGGCGTCAAGATCATTCGCTAGGAGCGGGAGCAATGGCCCAGGAAAGCACAGCAGACAAGAACGTTCCGGTGATAGAGCTCCGTCACGTGGACAAGCACTACGGGGACCTCCATGTCCTTCGGGACGTGAGCCTCTCCGTCGCCCGGGGGGAGGTGCTCGTCGTCATCGGGCCCTCCGGTTCCGGCAAGTCCACGATGTGTCGCACCATCAACCGACTCGAGACCATCGACTCCGGTGAGATCCTCATCGAGGGCGAGCCTCTGCCGCAGGAGGGTCGCGAGCTCGCTCGCATGCGCTCGGAGCTCGGCATGGTGTTCCAGCAGTTCAACCTCTTCGCTCATAAGACGATTCTGGAGAACGTGACCCTCGGTCCTCGCGAGGTGCTGGGTCAGAGCAAGGAGGAGGCAGAGAAGTACGCCATGGAGCTCCTGGAGCGCGTCGGCGTTGCCTCGCAGGCCCACAAGGTTCCCGCGCAGCTCTCCGGTGGCCAGCAGCAGCGAGCCGCCATCGCGCGCTCGCTCGCCATGCGCCCCAAGGCGATGATGTTCGACGAGCCCACGAGCGCGCTCGACCCCGAGATGATCAACGAGGTTCTCGACGTCATGGTCGAGCTCGCGCGCGGCGGCATGACGATGGTCGTGGTCACGCACGAGATGAACTTCGCGCGACGCGTCGCCGACCGCGTGGTCTTCATGGCGGACGGTCAGATCGTCGAGGAGGGGACACCCGACGAGTTCTTCGATCACCCCAAGACCCAGCGCGCCCGCGACTTCCTCGACTCGATCAAGGGGCACTAGCATGTCGAGAAGACCGGTCGTTCTTGTCGCCCCACGCTGGGAGGCGTCCGTTGTTGAGGGGTCGGAGACGATTGCCCCTCAGGAGGCGATCGCCGACTGCTTTGTCGATGCGATTCTTGCCGCTGGCGGCCTGCCGCTCATGATGGCGCTCACCGAGGATGTGGAAGTCATCGCGGAGTACGTTGAGCGTGCGGACGGCATCGCCGTTCCGGGCGGGCCTGACGTGAGTCCCGTGCTCTGGGGGGACGAGCGTCCCTACGACCCGGCGCTCCTCTGCCCCCAGCGCGATGCCTTCGAGCTGCCGCTCCTGCGCGCCGCCGTGGCTGCGGACAAGCCGCTCCTCACCACCTGCCGAGGCACGCAGCTCCTGAACGTGGCGCTTGGTGGCACGCTCTGCATGGACGTCCCGAGCCTCGGCGCCAGAGAGGGCATGGTCCAGTGGCGTCACACCGGCATCCTGAACGGCGTCTGCCACCCGGTGGAGGTCGAGGAGGGGTCGCTGCTCTCACGCGCCCTTGGCGGCGTCACGCTCGTCCAGGCCAACTCCGCCCACCACTGCTGTGTCGATCGTCTCGGCGAAGGCGTGCGGCTCGTGGCGCACGCGACCGATGGCGTTCCCGAGGGAATTGAGGTCCCTGACAGGCGCTTCTGCGTTGGCGTGCAGTGGCACCCCGAGTACACGTGGCGTGAGGTGGAGACGGACTTCGCTCTGTGGAAGAGCTTCGTCGACGCGTGCCGCTAGAAGGTTGGCTCGAGCGCTCGCTCGCGTGTGGCGACCCTTTGTGAGAAGAGGCTCGTCTCAGCCTTCCGCCGCATAAGCTTGACGAAACGAGGCTCGTCTCAGCCTGTCGGGCTTCTCGCTTGACGAAAACAGGCTCGTCTCAGCCAAAACAGCGGTTTGCCCTGAGACGAGGCCCAAATCGTCAAGCGACAGGCTCCCGCATACTGAGACGAGGCCCAAATCGTCAAGCGACAGGCCCCCGCATCCTGAGACGAGGCCCAAATCGTCGAGCGACAGGCCCCCGCATCCTGAGACGAGGCCCTTGTCGCAACGTGAAAACAGCGCAAACTGAGACGTGCGCGTCTCGGGAAGCTTTGATTGTCCGCGATGAGCTACTGATGCCGCACGAAGTGGTATGCGATTCTCGGGGTGCCGTCCTCGACCCAGATCGTGCCTCGGCGGACGAAGCCGCACTTCTCGAGCGCTCGCTTCATGGGGAGGTTGTCGGCGTGGGTGTCGGCGCGGACGTTGTCATGCCGCGCGCAGAGCCACTCGAGCATGCGCGTGCCGGCGCCGCAACCGCTCGCGGCGACCGCGAGGCGGTGCATGACCCAGTAGGGCTCGTCGTTCAGCCAGGGATCGCCCTCGATTCGCGCATAGGTGGGGTCGGGGCCGGGCAGGACGCTCATGACGGCGACGGGCCCCGCGCCCTCGTCGAGCACCCAGAGGGCGTCTGCTTCGAGGTCCTTCTCGGCGTCTCTCAGGTCGGGGTAGTCGTCGGGCCACTGTGTGGGGTTGCCGTGCGTGCGCATGAAGGAGCGCGCGGCAGCGTAGATGGCGCAGACGGTCTCGAGGTCGCGCGCGGTCGCGTGCCGAATCTGGCCCATGACTAGAAGGGCCTTATCGAGAAGGACCGCTCGCAGGTCTCGCCCGGGGCGAGCGTTATCGTGCCGCGCTTCTCCTCAAATACGTCGGACTCGTCGTAGGCCGTGGCGCAGCCAACCCAGGGCTCGATGGCGACGAACGGGGAGTCACTCGTTGCCGTCCAGACGCCGAGGAAGCCAAAGCCCTCAAAGTCGAGCTCCACGCCATGACCGGCGGGGCCGACGAGCTTGACCGAGCTTCCGGGGACGTCGACGAAGACCACGGTGAGAAGCTCATCGATGAGCTCGTGGCTGAGGCGCATGCGGTCGGCGTCACGGAACAGCTCGTGCATCGTCGAGAAGTCCTGGAGGCCCTGGGGGTCGATCGTGGGAACCTCGGCGGTCCAGCGCTCCGGGAAGACGAGCTCGTAGTCGGAGAAGGAAGCACCCTCCTCGCCGGGCACCGGAACGTTGAAGGCGGGATGGCCGCCGAGCGTGAAGGGGAGGTCCGCCTCACCCGTGTTGGTGACGGCAAAGGTTTGCGTGAGGCGCCCGTCGGCAACGGCATACGTCATGTTGAACCGGAAGTCGAAGGGGTAGGAGGCGCGCGTCTCGTCCGTCGAGGCGAGCTCGTAGGTGACGCTCGAGGCGGTCTGATCCACGACGGCGTGGTCGTAGAGGCGCGCGATGCCATGACGCCCCAGCGTGACGTCTCCCTGTGCGGAGACGGCGTGACCTCCGCGCAGGCAGCCAACGATGGGGAAGAGCACCGGCGCACGACGCGCCCAGTAGCGCTCGTCACCCTGCCAGAGGTACTCGGCCTCGCCGAGCCTCACGCTCATGAGCTGGGCGCCGGCCGAGTCAATGGTTGCGGACAGTTTGCCGTCGGTGATGGTGGTGAGCGTTGCCATGATGGTCCTCTCCTCGTCCCTATCTCTCAAAACTCTATTCCCAAGATGTGCATATCGTTCGCTTGGTTAGCTGAATGGGGCTTATGGGGCCGCGAACGGGAAGATGTGCCATAATATCCAACCGGTGCCCTTGGAATTTTGGCACCTTCGATGCGTCAACAGTCGGCGGCTCGTCCGCCCGCCATAAGGAGGCACGCATGATCATCGAGGAACTTCAGCGCTACGGGATCGCCCACACGGAGGAGAAGACCGTCATCGACGCCTCTCCCGCCGTGCTGATCGAGACCGCCGTCGAGCGCGGCGAGGGCGAGCTCACGAGCACCGGCTCCCTCTCCGTCATCACGGGCCAGTACACCGGCCGCTCGCCCAAGGACCGCTTCATCGTTGACACCCCCGACGTCCACGACAAGATCGCCTGGGGCAACGTCAACGTCCCGCTCTCCGAGGAGAACTACCAGAAGATTAAGAGCGAGGTCATCGGCCACCTCTCCGAGCGCCGCCTCTTCGTCGTGCACGGCCTCGCGGGCGCCGAGCGCCGCTACTCCCGCAAGATCTGCGCGATCTGCGAGCTCGCGAGCCAGGCGCTCTTCGTGCACCAGATGCTCGTGCGCCCCACCGACGACGAGCTTCGCAACTTCGGCGAGGCCGACTTCGTCGTCATGGCCGCTCCCACCCTCAAGCTCGACCCCGAGATCCACGGCACCCACTCCGAGGCCGCCGTCCTCATCAACTTCCAGGAGCGCATGATCCTCGTCGTGGGAACCCAGTACTCCGGTGAGATCAAGAAGTCGATCTTCTCGGTCATGAACTACCTGCTCCCCGTTGAGGACAACGTGCTCACGATGCACTGCTCCTGCAACATGAACCCGCGCTCCCACGGCACCACGGTCTTCTTTGGCCTCTCCGGCACCGGCAAGACCACCCTCTCCGCCGCCGAGGACCGTCTCCTCATCGGCGATGACGAGCACGGCTGGGCCGAGGACCGCGTCTTCAACATCGAGGGCGGCTGCTACGCCAAGACCATCGACATCACGCCCGAGACCGAGCCGCAGATCTGGAACGCCATTCGCTTTGGCTCCATGTGCGAGAACGTCGTGATCGACGACGAGACGCGCGTGGCGGACTACTTCGACACCTCCCTCACCGAGAACGGGCGCGTTGCCTACCCGGTCGAGTTCGTCCCCGGCGCCGTGGCCAAGGGTCGCGCCAAGCGCACCCCCGACGTCGTGATCTTCCTCACCGCCGACGCCTTCGGCGTACTGCCCCCGATCGCCAAGCTCGACCGCAACGCCGCCATGTATCACTTCATGACCGGCTTCACCTCCAAGGTCGCCGGCACCGAGCGCGGCATCAAGGAGCCGCAGCCCACGTTCTCCTCGCTGTTTGGCGAGCCGTTCATGCCGCTCGACCCCAACGTCTACGCCCAGATGCTCGGCGAGAAGATCGACAAGGGCGGCGTCCGCGTCTACCTCATCAACACCGGCTGGACCGGTGGCCCCTACGGCGTGGGCAAGCGCATGAAGCTCGCCTACACCCGCAAGATGGTCGAGGCGGCCCAGTCCGGCATCATCGACGACTCCGAGTTCGTCCACGACGAGCGCTTCAACCTCGACGTTCCCACGTCCTGCCCCGGTGTCCCCAGCGAGCTGCTCAACGCCCGCAACACCTGGGAGGATCGCGCCGCCTACGACGAGATGGCCGAGAAGCTCGCCCAGATGTTCGTTGACAACGCCGACAAGCGCCTCACCACGATGGCCCCCGAGGTCCGCGCCGCCGGCCCCAAGCCCATCGGCCGCTAGTCTGGCTTCCTGCAGAGCACTTCTTCGCGGGGTCGAGGTTCTTCTCGGCCCCGTTTTTTTAAGCCACCCTTTGTGATTAACACGCACGGTTTGTTTAAACTGCGCATATCCGCAGATATAATTAACACGCATTGCAAACTGTGCGTGTTAATCGCCGGACTGGATGCCCATGCGACAACTCGCGGCGCGATTTGACGTCCGGGAGCGCGGATACGAAAAGCGGCCCGACAGCCTCGAGGCTGCCGGGCCGCTGGACAAGCGCCTATCTTTGGCTTTGGGTTAGTGCATCTCCGCCATCTGCGCCTGGACGGCGGTGATGGCCACGACGCCCACGATGTCGTCGGCCACGCAGCCGCGCGAGAGGTCGTTCACGGGCTTGGCGATGCCCTGAAGGATGGGGCCGTAGGCCTCGGCCTGGCCAAAGCGCTGGACGAGCTTGTAGCCGATGTTGCCGGTCTCGAGGTTGGGGAAGACAAGCACGTTGGCGTGGCCCGCGACCTTGCTCTCCGGAGCCTTGAGGGCGGCAACCTCGGGCACGATGGCGGCATCGAGCTGTAGGTCGCCATCGATGGCGAGCTCGGGGGCCTTCTCCTTGGCAAACTTGGTCGCCTCCTGGACCTTCTTCGCCGTGTCGCCGCCGGCCGAGCCCATCGTGGAGTAGGAGAGCATGGCCACGCGCGGCTCCACGTCGTCCATGAAGGTGGCGAAGGAGTTGGCGGAGGCGATGGCGATCTCGGAGAGCTCGTCGGAGGTCGGGTCGATGTTCAGGCCGCAGTCAGCGAAGACGAGCGTGCCGTCGGCGCCGAACTCCGGGGTCTTGGTGCACATGACCATGAAGGCGGAGACGAGCTTGGTGCCCGGGGCGGTCTTCAGGATCTGGAGCGCCGGGCGCAGCGTGTTGGCCGTGGAGTGGCAGGCGCCGGAGACGAGGCCGTCGGCGTCGCCCATCTTGACCATCATGGTGCCGTAGTAGGTGGCGTCCATCATCTGGGCGCGGGCCTGCTCGATCGTGACGCCCTTCTTGGCGCGCAGCTCGGCGAACTTCTGGGCGTAGGCCTCGTGCTTGGGGGCCGTGGGGGAGGTCGGGTCGATGACGGTCACGCCGTCGACGTCGATCTTCGCGGGGTCGCCCAGGATCACGAGGTTGGCCAGGTCCTCAGCCACGATCTTGCGCGCAGCCTCGAGGGTGCGCGGGTCCTCGCCCTCGGGCAGGACGATCGTCTTCTTGTAGGCCTTGGCCGCGGCCTTCATGCGGGCGAGAAAATCGCTCATCGAAACTCCTTCACTTCACGTTTACTTGCCGTTTGCGCACATGACTTTCGCACGTAGGGTGGGCTGGGGCGTGTGCACGGGTCCATTATAGGTTCGAGGTGATAGAATCAGGCAGACGATTGGGTGAGCGTACGCTAGTCGTTCGCTCTTCGCATTGTTCGCTCAGAGAGGATTTTCATGGCTATCTCAAAGGGTTTGCCCGTCGGTTTTACTCCTGACTCCTATGACGCCGTCGTCGTCGGTGCCGGATACGCCGGTGCGGTCTGCGCCCGCAGGCTCGTTGAGTCCTGTGGCTTCAAGGTCTGCATCCTCGAGCGTCGCGACCACATCGCAGGCAACGCCTACGACTACGAGGACGAGGCGGGCATCCTGGTTCACAAGTACGGTCCGCACATCTACCACACCACCAACGAGCGCGTGAACGAGTTCCTCTCCCGCTTCACCGAGTGGACCAACTACCAGCATAAGGTCCTTGCCAACATCCACGGGACGCTCATGCCCGTGCCCTTCAACCACCGCTCCCTGAAGCTCGCCTTTGGCGAGGAGAAGGGCGAGCGCCTCTATCAGAAGCTCGTGGAGACCTTCGGAGAGAACAGGAAGGTCCCCATCATGGAGCTGAGGGAGAAGAACGACCCCGAGCTCGCAGAGGTTGCGGACTACGTCTTTGAGAACGTCTTCCTCCACTACACGATGAAGCAGTGGGGGCAGACCCCCGACCAGATCGACCCCTCGATCACCGGCCGCGTTCCGGTGTTCGTCGGCGACGACGACCGCTACTTCCCCGGAGCCCCGTTCCAGGGCATGCCGGCGGAGGGCTACACCGCCCTCTTCGAGCGCATGCTCGACCACGACTGCATCGACGTGTTCCTCGACGTCGACGCCCGCGACGTCCTGAAGGTGGGGGATGGCGGCGTGAGCGTCTGCGGCAGGCCCTATGGCGGCGAGGTCATCTACACCGGCCCGCTGGACGAGCTCTTTGACCTCGACCTCGGCGCGCTGCCGTACCGTACGCTGGACATGGAGTTCGAGACCCTCGACATGGACCGGTTCCAGCCCGTGGGCACCGTCAACTACACCACGAGCGAGGACTTCACGCGCATCACCGAGTTCAAGAACATGACCGGCCAGGTGGTCCCGGGCAAGACCACCATCATGCGCGAGTACTCCAAGGCCTATACGCCCGGAAGCGGCGAGACGCCCTACTATGCCATCCTCGAGGACGAGAACCTCGAGCTCTACCGGCGCTACCGTGCGCGCGTGGAGGACGTCGTCAACTTCCACTGCGTCGGTCGCCTCGCGGAGTACCGCTACTACGACATGGACGGCGTCGTCGCCTCCGCGCTTGACCTCTCGGACGAGATCATCTCGCAGCACAGCTAAGACGATACGTGACGCCTCGGGCGGAAGGGGACAAAATGGACAAGACCATCACCTTTGGGATTCCGTGCTACAACTCCTCCGCTTACATGGACCATTGCATCGAGTCCATTCTCGAGGGCACGGAGTACGCCGAGGACGTCGAGATCATCATCGTCGACGACGGCTCCGCGAAAGATGACACGCCCCAGAAGGCCGACGACTGGGCTCGGCGCCACCCCTCGATCATACGTGCGATCCACCAGGAGAACGGCGGCCATGGCGCCGCGGTGATGAAGGCGGTCTCAAACGCGCGGGGCGTCTACTTCAAGAACATCGACTCCGACGACTGGGTGGATGCCAGCGCGGTGATGGCGCTTCTCGGCCAGCTTCGCAACTTCATCCGCCTTGGCGAGCATGTCGACCTCGTCATCACCAACTACGTCTACGAGCACGTCGAGGATGACACTCAGAACTTTGTGAACTACCGCCGCGTTCTTCCGGTGGGCAAGATCTTCACGTGGAACGACATGGGGCGCTTCAAGCCGTGGCAGTACCTGCTGATGCATGCGCTCACCTACCGCGTTGACGTTCTTCGCGAGGCGGGGCTCAAGCTGCCCCCGCACACCTTCTACGTTGACAACATCTACGCGTACGTTCCCTTCCCCGTCTGCAGGAGCCTGTACTACCTTGACGTTGACGTCTATCGCTACTTCATCGGTCGTGACGACCAGTCGGTGAACGACAGCGTCCTCACGAGCCGCGTGGACCACTACTGGCGCGTCGCTCGCGTGATGATGCACGCCTACCATGTGTACCGCGACGTGCCCTCCGTGAAGCTGCGGGGCTACATGATGAACTACTTCACAATCATCATGGCGATCTGCTCCGTCTTCTCCAAGAAGAGCGACCGAGCCGACGCGAGCGACGAGCTCAAGGCCCTCTGGGACGAGCTCAAGGCCTACGACCGGAGGATGTATCGTCGCGCCCGGCACGGGATCATCGGCATGGCGACGAACCTTCCCGGCACCGTGGGTCGGGCGCTCACGCTCGCGGGCTATCGTGCCGCCCAGAAGCTCGTAAAGTTCAACTAACGCACGGACTGCGGGGAGCCCCGCCGTCCTTCTCTCCAGAAGTGCGCTTCGCGAAACTTCTTACGAGAAGGGCGGCGGGGCTCCCAGTCACGTACGGTGTCTCACACCGGGAAATTGGGTTGCTAGAGGTTGCGGGCGGCGGGGTAGCCGTGGGCGGACGCTGCCTGACGGGCGCCGTCGGCTATGGCCCGGCCGAGCGCGCGCGTTGCCAGGGCGCCCACGACGTCCACGGGGGCTTCGACCTCGCCCGTTGCCATCACGAAGACCGTGTCGCCGTCATTGGTGGTGTGGGTGGGGGAGATGGCGTGCGCGTAGGCGTCGGCCGACATCTGCGCGACCTTCGTGGCCTGCGCCTTGGTGAGGCGGGCGTTGGTCACCACGCAGGATATGGTGGTGTTCGTCCGTGCGAGCGGCATCCGGGCAAAGCCACCGAGAAGGACCTCGACGGTGTCGGCGAGCGCGGTTCCGTCCTCGGTCCTAACGCCTGCGATTTTCTCGCCCGTGTCTGGGTCGCGCACGTCTCCGCATGCGTTGACGGCGGCGACTGCCCCGCAGACGAGCTCTCCGGCGCACTCGACGTCCTCTCCCAGGCCAGACTTCATTGCGCGCTCTGGTCCCGCGAGCTTTCCGACGGTACAGCCCGTTCCGGCACCGACGTTGCCGCGCTCAAGGGGCTGCGGCTCGGATTCCAGCGCTGCGACGCAGGCGGCCCTGCCGTCCTCGACGGACGGCCTGACGGACGGGTCCCCGCAGGCAAGGTCGAAGAGGCAGGCGCCCGAGACGATCGGAACGCGCGCCACACCCACATCGAGCCCGTACCCTCTCCGCTCGAGCTCCTCTGCCACGCCACATGCCGCCGAGAGGCCAAAGGCGCTGCCCCCGGACAGGACGACGGCATGGAGCACGTCTACGGTCTCCTCAGGGCGCAGCAGGTCGGTCTCTCTCGTCGCGGGAGCACCTCCCCGCACGTCCACGCCGCCCGTTGACCCCAAGGGGCAGAGGATGACGGTGCATCCCGTTGCGGCGTCAGCGTTGGTGGAGTGACCGACGAAGACCCCGGGTATCTGGGTCACACTGGTGATGCACTTCTCGCTAGGCATGAGGCCCTCCGATCGTGATGGCGTCGGCAACGAGGTCACGGGCTTTCGGGGCGAGCGATGCGAGCTCGCGCACGAGTCTTGCGATGGGGAGCCCGACCACGTTGGAGTAGTCACCGGAGATTCCCCTCACGAGAAGTCGGCCGGCTCCCTGGATGCCGTAGGCGCCCGCCTTGTCCAGCGGCTCTCCGGTGGCGACGTAGGCGTCGACCTCCTCCTTCGAGAGGTCCCAGAACGTCACCTCGGTGGTCTCGACGAATTGCGCCTGGGTCGCACATGACCCGTCGGCGGCGAGCGCCATTGCGCATACGCCGGTCGAGACGCAATGGGTTCTGCCGGACAGCTCTTCGAGCATCCGTCGAGCGTCCTCTGCGTCACGAGGCTTGCCGAGGGCCTCGCCGCCCATCCACACGATCGTGTCCGCGGCAACGAGCAGGCCGTCATCGGGACGTCTCGAGAGCTGCGAGCGAACGGCCTCGGCCTTCTCCGCCGCCAGGCGAAGCACGAGGTCCACGGGCTTCTCGCCCGGAAGGCGGGTCTCGTCGATGTCCGCGGGGACGACCTCCAGCGAGAAGCCCGCGTCTGAGAGCAGCTCGTATCGACGGGGGGACTGTGAAGCAAGGATCATGCGAGGCCTTTCGGTTGGTCCGTACAGTGCGAATGGGGGGCGTGGTCCACTCATGCGCATACAAAAATGCGGGGACCGTCATGCGGCCCCCGCGGTACGTCAGAATGACGCGTGTCGAGTTACTCGACGACGATGGCGGAGACGGGGCAGTTGTCGGCAGCCTCCTGAGCAGCGTCCTCGGCCTCCTCGGGAACGTCCTCCTCGATGGCAACGGCGACGCCGTCGTCAGAGATGGAGAAGACGTCGGGGCAGGTGCCCTCGCAGAGTCCGCAGCCGATGCAATCCTCGTTGACCGTAGCCTTCATGTTTGGATCCTCTCTCTTGCCTGGGCCCCCTGCCCAGGTTCCCTCTTTTTGTACACGTTTCCGCTCCCGTGCGCAACCGTTTCCTCCATAGAGGGAAAAATGGCGGCCAGTGGTAATGAGCTGGCTTTTATTCCTACCGTATTGGTGGAATTAGCACGGCGACGCCAGAGGGTGGAGACGGGCCGCGATTGCGAGAGCAGGTGCCCGGAGGCCGCCGTGGTTCCGGCGCCAGGTTCGGTTGACGTTCGCGGCAGAGCCTGAGCAAGAAGACGGGCGACGCCACGAGATGCGGCGCCGCCCGATCCCACTATTCTCGACCACCGAAAGGATTCGGTCATTCCCTTAGGCGCGTTCGAGAAGCGTGACCGTCTCGACGTGGTAGGTCTGCGGGAAGAGGTCGACCGGGGTAATCTTCCTTGGCACGAAGGTGCCGGCGTCGACGAAGCGAGCAAGGTCTCGCGCGAGCGTCGCGGGGTCGCACGAGACGTAGGCGACGGCCCTTGCAGGCTGGTCCGAGAGCTGCTCCACAACGTCTGGCGCGAGACCGGCCCGGGGAGGGTCGACGACGATGACGTCCGCGTCCGTGTCGGGGAACTCGCGCCCGGCGTCGCCCCCGATCGGGTCAACGTTGGCGAGGCCCGCCCTCTCGAGGTTTCGCCTGAGGTCGCGGACGGCGGGTCCGTAGGACTCGACGGCCGAGACGAAGCCGGCCCTCCTGGCGAGCGGCAGGGTGAAGGTGCCGGCACCGCAGTAGAGGTCCATGGCCTCCTCGTCCTCACGGGGGTCGAGCGCCTCGAGGACGAGCTCGACGAGCTTCTCGGCGCCCCTGGTGTTCACCTGGAAGAACGACGGCGCGGAGACGCGCATGCGCTCGTCGCCAACGACCTCGGTCCAGGATCCCGCTCCAGAGAGGCACTCCACGCCGGCGATGCGCCGCGCCTTGGCCGGACCCTTCTGCATGACCCTGACGACGGACGTGGGGTGCAGTGCGTCTGCGAAGACCTTGGCGACCTGTGGTCTCGGGAAGGGGCCGGGTCGGCCCCAGAGGGCGACCTCGATCTCCTTTGTCCTTCTCGAAACGCGAATGCCCACCCGCTCGAGGGCGAGGTCATGAGACCCGGCGAGGTAGGAGAGCGCGCCCGAGACGGCCTTGACCGCCTTGGAGCCATGCTTGTCGAGGAGCTTGCACTCCTTGACGCGTATCACGTCCCCCTCGGAGCGCCCGTGCATGCCGAGCGTGACGTGGCCGCCTTCCGACGACACGTCGAGCTCGACCTTGTTTCGGTAGCCCCAGGGGTCTCCGGGTGAGACGATGGGGGAGACGAGCTCCTCGGCTCGCTCATCCCCGAAGCGGCCGATGCGCGCGACGGCGTCGACGACGCCCGAGCGCTTTGCGACGGCCTGCGCCTCGTAGGAGAGATGGGCCCAGGGACATCCCCCGCAGACCCCTGCGTAGGGGCAGGCGGGGGCAGTTCGGTGGGGAGAGGGCTCAAGCACCTCGAGCACGGTTGCGTGCGCCCAGCGCTGCTCCTCCCGGTCCACGACGGCGCGGACGTGGTCGCCGACGACGGCTCCGGAAACGAAGACCGCCCGACCGTCGGCATCATGGGCGACGGCGTCTGGTCCGTAGGTCATCTTTTCGCAGGTAAGCTCAAGCTCGCTCACTCGTCACCCCCGCCGAAGAGGGTTCCGAAGGCCTGACCGAAGAGGGAGAGGGCTCGAGACACGCGGCCCTTCCTCTGGGGCGCCTTGGCGGCGGGTGCGGACGGGGTGAACGCGGCCTGAGGCGCCTCGACGGGCTCGGCCTGCGCGGGCACGGATGCCTCGTCCTCTGCGGTCGCATCGTTGGCCTGGCTCGGCGTCTCGAGGTCGGGGCCAGCTTCGGGCTCGGGGGTGACGCGCTCGGCCTTCTTTGCGGCGGCGCGCTCACTGACGGCCTTCTTGGCCTTTGCGTAGGCTTCCTTGATGAGCTCCTCCTGGCAGATCACGTGCGGCTCGTCAGGCTCGCTGTGAACGTGCTCCCAGGTTCCCTCGGACGTGAGCTGGCGGGCCTTGACGTTGTCGGCAAGCTGCAGCTCGATGAAGTGACGGACGATCTCCGAGCATGCGGGGTCACGCACCGGGTAGGCGATCTCGACGCGGCGCTCGGTGTTTCTCGTCATCATGTCGGCACTCGAGAGATAGATGGTGTCCATGTACTCGCCGAAGGCGTAGATGCGAGCGTGCTCGAGGAAGCGCCCGGCGATCTGGCGGACGACGAGGCCGTCGGTCTTTCCGGGGACGCCGGCCTTGATGCAGCAGATGCCGCGTACGATCATCACGACGTTCACGCCGGCCTCGCAGGCCTCGGAGATCTTGTCGATGACGTCACGGTCGGTGAGCGAGTTCATCTTGAGGAAGACCTTGGCGGGCGCTCCCTCGCGGGCACGGGAGATCTCTCGGTCGAGGCCTCGCATGACGAGCGGCTTGAGGCCCACCGGCGCAACGCCGAGGTGCTTGTACGAGCCGCGGAGGTTTCCGAGCGAGAGATTGCGGAAGAAGGTGTTGCCGTCGGCGCCGATGCCCTCGTCGGCCGTGAGGAGCATGAAGTCGGAGTAGAGCGTGGCGGTCTTCTCGTTGAAGTTGCCCGTGCCGAGGCAGGTGATGCGGCTGATGCCGTCGCGGTCGTGATAGGTGATCTGGCAGATCTTGGAGTGGCACTTGAAGCCCTCCGAGCCATAGATGACCGTGCAGCCGGCATCCTCGAGACGCTCCGCCCAGGCGATGTTGTTGGCCTCGTCAAAGCGGGCGCGCAGCTCCATGAGCACGGTCACGTCCTTGCCGGCCTCCGCCGCGCTGATGAGGCTCTCGCAGAGGTGGCTGGACTTGGCCACGCGGTAGAGCGTGATCTTGATGGAGATGCAGGCGTCGTCGGCGGAGGCCTCGCGCACGAGGCGCAGCAGCGGCGTCATGGACTCATAGGGGTAGGTGAGCAGGACGTCGTGGTCCTCCACCTGGCCGCGCATGGGGAGGCTCAGGTCGACCATCGGGGAGATCTGAGGCTCGAAGGGGCGATAGACGCACGCGGTGTGCTCGTGATCGGGGATGCGCGACTCGAGTCCGTAGACGTAGCCGAGATCGATCGGGCGGTTGAGTCGGAAGACGCGTCGCGGCTCGAGGGAGAGCTCGCTTGCGATCAGGTCCTCGAGCTTCTTGCCGAGCTTCCCTCGAATCTCAAGGCGCACGGGCTGCAGGCGCTGACGGAGCTTCAGCACCTTCTTCATGTGCTGACGATAGTCCTCCTCTTCCTCCACACCCTCGCCGTCGGGGTCGATGTCGGCGTTTCTCGTGACGCGGATCACAGCCGAGCGCTTGGGGACGTAGTCGCCGAAGCACTGGTCGAGGCAGGTCTCGAGGACATCCTCGAGGAGCGTGTAGCGCCAGGCCTTGGGCGAGGAGGGGAGGGCGACGACGCGTGCCTCGGTGCGCGGGACCTCGATGATTCCGAGAAGGCCGGACTCCTCCTCCCCGTCAAGGGAGCAGGCGACGAAGAGGCGCCCGTTGCGGAGGTTGGGGAAGGGGTGGCGCGGGTCCACGATGAGGGGGGAGATGATCGGGGCGAGGCGTCGCTCGTAGTGGCGCTGAACCGCGGCGCGGTCCTCCTCCGTGTACTCGGCGGGGGAGACGCGCACGAGTCCCTTCTCGGCGAGTGCGGCCTCGACCTCGGCAAGACCCTTCTCGTGACGCTCGACGAGCGGGGGCAGGGCCTTGAAGATGGCAGCGAGCTGCTCGTCAGGGGTCAGGTTGGACTTGTTGTCCTTGGGCTGGTTCTTGAGCGAGGCGAGGTCGGAGAGGCCGCCCACGCGAATCATGAACCACTCGTCGAGGTTGGACTCGACGATCTCGCAGAACTTGAGCCGCTCGAAGGCGGGGACCGTCTCGTCATAGGCCTCGTCCAGGATGCGGTCGTCAAAGCGAAGCCAGCTGATCTCGCGGTTCTGGGTATAGGAGAAGTCGCGCTCGCCCTCCTCGTCCTGCTCTGCCTTCGCGGCCTTCCCCTTCTCAGGCCTCTCGCCCTTGTCGGGCTTCGTGGCCTTGTCGCTCTTCTCCGTCTTCTCGGCTTTCTCCGACTTGCCGCTCTTCTCGGTCTTGTCGCTCTTCTCCGTCTTGCCGTTCTTCTCGGCCTTGTCGCTCTTCTCGGAGGTCTCGACCTTCTCGACTTTCTCCGCCTTCTCGGCCGCGTCCTTTGCCATCTTGGTCCTTCCGCATCGTGTAACGGGCCTGACATTTCCATCCCTGATAATAGCTCCAAGTCGAACGTTTGGTGCGCCATTGAACCGTTAGCGTTGTGCAAGGCATCTCGAATGGCCCAACGCCGCCCCCGAAAGGAGAACTTCATGTCCGTTAGCCTCTCTGGACGTCACTTCCTCAAGCTCCTTGACTTCAGCGCCGAGGAGATTCGTTACCTTCTGGACCTCTCTGCCGAGCTCAAGGCCAAGAAGCGCGCCCACGAGCCGCATCGCTACCTCGAGGGCAGGAACGTTGCCCTCATCTTTGAGAAGACCTCCACGCGCACGCGCTGCGCCTTCGAGGTAGGTGCTGCCGACCTCGGCATGCACGCTGTCTACCTCGATCCTTCCGCGAGCCAGATCGGCAAGAAGGAGTCCATTGCGGATACGGCACGCGTGCTTGGCCGGATGTTCGACGGCATCGAGTACCGCGGGTTTGGCCAGGAGCGCGTGGAGGAGCTCGCCGAGTACGCGGGCGTTCCCGTCTGGAACGGCCTCACCACGGAGTTCCACCCCACACAGATGATTGCGGACGTGCTCACGATGGAGGAGGAGTTTGAGCGCGACGGTATGCGCGGGCGCAAGGTGACCTTCATGGGCGACGCGGGCAACAACGTGGGCAACTCACTCATGGTCGTGTGTGCCAAGTTGGGAATCGACTTCTGCGCGTGCGGGCCTGTCGAGCAGATGCCCTCCGCGGAGCTCGTTGAGACGTGTCGTGCGATTGCCGCGGAGTCCGGCTCCACGATCACCCTCACGGCAGACGTTGACGAGGGCGCGCGCGGCGCGAGCGTCATCTACACGGACATCTGGGTCTCCATGGGGGAGTCCTCCGACCTCTGGGGCGAGCGCATCCGTCTTCTCTCGCCCTACCAGGTGAACGCCGAGCTCATGGCCAAGGCGGAGGATGACGCGATCTTCATGCACTGCCTGCCGAGCTTTCACGATCGCAAGACCACGATCGGCGAGGAGGTCTTCCAGAAGTTCGGACTGGCGGAGCTCGAGGTCACCGATGACGTATTCGAGGGTCCGCGCAGCCGCGTTTTTGAAGAGGCCGAGAACCGTCTCCACAGCATCAAGGCGGTGATGTACGCCACGCTCAAGTAGTGCGCGGACGGCGCGCCATTCGCGGGTCTTCTCGCTGTCTGTTCAAGCATTGCGTCGAGTGCGCGCCCAAAGATGTGTGTGGGAGCGCACTCGACGTATTTTGCGTCCATCTGGGCAGAAATCGCGTCGAATGCGCGCTGTATAGATCGCATTCGACGCGATTCTTGTCTACTTGGATACAAAACGCGTCGAGTGCGCGCTCCGCAACGGAAGAGAGCGCGCACTCGACGAGATACTTGGTATCTGCAACAGGGGCCCGCAGTGTTGTCATCAAGGGGTGGCAGTTTCGACGGCAAGAGCCGATGGTGCTGACGACATGGGTCGACAGCGTCGGCGACAAGAGCCGCCGGCGTGGACGTTTTGCGGAGACCAAGAATCTCAAAAAAACGCACCGGAACCAGGCTTCGCAAGGTTCTTCTCACTCTTACAGGTAGCGGACGTGACGGACGCCGTCTGAAAGATTGATGTCAATTTCAGGCAGTTTGGCGTCAGCTTTGTGAACGTAACGCCTGGTACGCTCTCCTCACCGTAGTAAGGAGGGCCTTATGAGAGAGGGGCGCATCTGCCTAGCCCACGCCGACTCGCTCAAGATGCTGAGGCTTGCCCGGACGGATCCAGCACTCATGGTCGCGCCTGCAAGCGATCGCGTCCTGCGTGAAACCGAGGGCTCCGTTGACGTAGGGACCATATTGTCCGTGCTTCCCGACGACGTATATCAGCCTGCTGATCGACCCGTTGAGCTGCGCTTTGATGACGCTGCCTCACGCAGTCGCTGCTCGCTCGTGCGCCCATGCTCGTCGCTCGAAATGTTGCCCAACGCAAGCTATCTTGAGGTCCTCACGATTGGGGGCGATCCGTTCTTCGTCAAGGGCGACTTCGTTGAGCATGTGCTGGTCGAGGCGCCCGGGCTTGCTTTGGCTGGTGCGGCAAACGAGCTCTGTGGACTCGTCTCCCGTGGGCAGCTCTCTCGGGATTCGGCGTTCGTTCGCCTTGTCGGGCTTGCGATGGAGCTCTGCGGCATCTACGCCCGTGACCCTAGCATGCCGCTCGTTGGTCCCGTGACGCACGACCTTGATCCGATTACCTCGGTTGGAGCATCCGTTGAGCTTCTGGAAGAGCTGAGAGGCAGAAGGGGGGTTTCGCTTGCGCGACGGGCGCTCGCGTACGCGAATGATGGCTCTGGTTCCGTCATGGAGACCTTCTGGTACTGCGTCTTCTGTCTTCCGCCTCGTCTCGGTGGCTCGAGCTTGGCAAGGCCTCTGCAGAATACGCCGCTTGAGTGGACGTCGGATGTCATTGACATCGTTTCGCACGAACGCATGCGGCCTGATTTCTATTGGCCTCAGTACGAGACGGCCTGCGAGCATCAGGGGCGTGACCACGCGGGAGAGGCGGCCCTCGCGGAGGACAGCAGGCGTGCCCGTGACTACGAGCTCTGTGGCATACGTTACCTTCCGCTCACGAAACGGGATGCTCGAAACGAAGGAACGGTGTGTGAGCTCCTGGCCCAGCTGTTTCGAATCATCGCCTCTTCTGAAGGGCCTGCCTTCCAGCGAAAGGCGGCGCGCATTCTGAACGATCCAGACGTTCGTGCCGCGCGCAGGGTTCTTCTCGGCCAGTTGCTTCCGCCGCGGTCACGGTGGGGCGAGTGATGCAACTGACGGGTGGCAGCGACGCCATGAATCGCGTCGAATGCGCGCTGTATAGATCACATTCGACGCGATTCTTGTCTACTTGGATACAAAACGCGTCGAGTGCGCGCTTCACAACGGAAGAGAGCGCGCACTCGACGAGATACTTGGAAGGGGCGAGAAGAACTCTATAGGCGAGAAGGGCGTGTGCCTGGTACACCTCGGTTGGAAGGGCATGCGCCAAGAGAAGGGCGTGTGCCTAGTAGACCATGCCCATGGCCTCGCGGACCTCGTCGAGGGTCGCAGCCGCGATCTCGCGGGCGCGGCGGTTGCCCTCGTGCAGGACGTCGGCGACGAAGCCCATGTCCTTCTCGATCTCCGCGCGGCGCTCGCGGATGGGGGCGAAGTAGCCGTTGACGGCCTCGGTCACCACGCGCTTGAGCTGGCCCGCGCCGCCCATGCCGATCTCCTCCGCGATCTCGCGCGGGTCACGACCGGTGCAGATGCCCGCCGTGGTGAGCAGGCCGGAGATCTCGGGACGGTTCTCGGGGTCAAAGGTGATCATGCGCTCGGAGTCGCTCTTGGACTTCTTGATGAGCTTGGCCGTCTCCTCGGCGGTCATGGAGATGGAGATGGCGTTGCCGTAGGACTTGCTCATCTTGCGCCCGTCGAGACCGGGGAGCAGCGGCGTCGAGGTGAGGAGACCCGTCACGTCCGGGAACACGCGGCCGTAGCGCTCGTTGAAGCGCCGGGCGATCTTTGAGGTGATCTCGATGTGCGGCAGCTGGTCGCGGCCCACGGGCACGATGTTGCCCTTGCAGAAGAGGATGTCGCAGGCCTGGTGCACGGGATAGGTCAGGAGAAGCCCCGTGAGCGCGTGGCCCGACGCCTCCTGCTCGGCCTTGACGGTGGGGTTGCGCTCCATCTCCGCCTCGGTCACGAGGGAGAGGAAGGGGAGCATGAGCTGGTTGAGCTCGGGCACCGCGGAGTGCGTGAAGATCATGGTCTTGGCGGGGTCAAGACCGCACGCGAGGTAGTCGATGACCATGTTGTAGACGTTGTCGCGGATGTGCTCGGTGGTGTCGCGGTCGGTGATGACCTGGTAGTCCGCGATGATGACGTTGGTGCGCACGCCCATGTCCTGCAGGCGGACGCGATCGACGAGCGTACCGAAGTAGTGCCCGAGGTGGAGGCGCCCCGTCGGGCGGTCGCCCGTGAGCATCGTGTAGTTCTCGGGATGGACGAGAAGGTCGGCGTGGACCTCGTCGCTCTTGCGCTTTGCGGCCTCGTAGCTACCCTCGTTGGGCATGGTGTCTCCCGTCTGCTTTGCGGGCTGTGCGCCCGCGGGTTTTCTCGACCACCCATGGTACGGCAAACTATCGAGATGTGCTAATTCGAGAGTCGCAACACTGATAGAATGTGATTGTTGTAGTTCGCGAGAAGGGGAGCGTCTTGGCTAGCTCATATGGGACGGATGCCGACAAGAGCTCTCTGAGGAGCAACTACCTCGAGGTTCGCAAGAACATCCCGGTTCGTACGCGCGTGGAGAGCGACTCCTCCATCCAGAGCGCCCTCTGGGCCTTTCCGCTCTTTGCCGACGCCCCTCTCGTGCTCTCATACGTCTCCCTTTCCGCGGAGGTCGGTACCCGTGCCGTCATCGAGCGCGTGCTTGCCGAGGGCAGGCGCGTTGGCGTTCCGCGCATCGACGTCGCCGCTCGCACCATGACCTTCCACGAGATTGCCTCGCTCGACGAGCTTGTGCCTGGGACGAAGGGCATCCTCGAGCCCACGGACGACGCTCCCGCACTCACCGAGCCCGCTCAGCTCGTTGGCTCGGTGTGCCTTGTCCCCGGGCTCGTCTTTGACGGCGCCGGCCACCGCGTTGGCTATGGCGGAGGCTACTACGATCGTTTCCTCGCGTTTTACCCTGGCGACAAGATCGGTCTGGCTCGGACGGGCATGATCTCGTCCAACCCGCTTCCCGTGGAGAGGGGCGACGTGCCCGTCGACTTCATTGCCACCGAGTTTGGCGTCTGGAGCTGTCGGGGGCGCTAGTCTCACGCGACCGCGAGCGGAGTTGGGATCCACCCGTTTCCCGATGCGCTATCGGTGACAGGCCGTCTACATCCCGAGGTGTTCCGCGAGGTCGTGAATCGCCTTGCGATATCCCTCGATGCCCAGGCCGGCGATCGTCTCGAAGCATGCCGCGCGAATGTAGGACACCTGTCTGAAGTCCTCGCGCTCGTCCACCTTTGAGATGTGGACCTCGACCATCGGCAGCCCGACGGCCTTTGCCGCGTCGAGAATCGCGATGGAGGTGTGGGTGTAGGCACCCGGGTTGAAGACGATTCCGTCATAGCTGCCGTAGGCATCCTGAATGGCGTCAATGAGGTCGCCCTCGTGGTTTGACTGGAAGCACGTGCACTCGATGAAGCCTGCCTCCTCGGCGGCGTCATGGCAGAGCTTGAGCAGCGCGCGATACGAGTCCGCTCCGTAGATGTCAGGCTCGCGAATGCCCAGAAGGTTGATGTTGGGTCCGTTGATGACGAGCACGCGCCCGGACGACGCCTGAGGGGCGGACTGCTCGTCTGCCGGCTCGTCCTCAAAGTCGAGACGCTCTGAACCGGAATCGTTGTCGGCGATCGTGTCGAGCAGGCTTACGAGATCTTCAACGGAGCCCGTGGACCCCGATTCCTCCGCCTCGCGGTCGCTCTGGATGCGAGCGGCGTCGAGGAGGGGATTCTGGGAGATGTGGACATGAATCTTATTTGCCGTCGGCTTTGAGCCAATCTCGGCGAACACGTCCTCGTCACCCTCGATGCCCGTGAGGCGAACGATGGCCTCGTGCACCGCCTCGACCTTTCCGGGGCTGAAGACGACCTCGATCCCGTTGGTTCCGCGTCTCACAAAGCCTAGGACGCCTCGTGCGGAGGAGAGCTTGTCGGTGTCCACGAGAGTGGGGTCCTCGGTGAGGATTCTCAGGCGGGTCATGCAGATATCGTTCGCGACGACATTCTCCTTGCCACCGACGGCGGCAAGGACCTCTCGCGCAATCTGCTCTCTGTCCACGTCGCGACCCTTTCCCTTTGAATCGCGAGTAAGGAGCCCCGTCTCCGCACTCATCGGTCAAATTAATCTCAGTGAAGTATAGGGGTGATGCGGTGAGAGGGGCTCCCATTCCGCCGAGCGGTATCGCAGACGGCGGGATTCTTTGGCGACCGACCCCTTTGGGCGGATGAGCGTGACGGGGGCTCGCTCATCTGTCATCGGCACGACCCGGAAAAGTCGCTCAGCCGAGCATCTCGATGATCGCTCGCGCGTCTCCTCCGGCAGAGCCCGTGCACTCGAGCCTGATGTCTGACCACGTCTCATACAGCCGCATGCGCTCGCGAGCGACGTCTTCCACCCCTCGGCTCTGCGAGAGCGGCCTGCCGCTCGTGCTCAGCTCCTCGATCCTTCGGTCGAGAAAGACGATGGTGCCGTTCTGGTGAAGCGAGGCGTAGTTCTCCGGTCTCGTCACGACGCCGCCGCCGCAGGCGATGACAAGGCCCGACCTTGCTCCGTAGGTCCTCGTCGCATCGGTCTCTATCGAGCGAAACGCGTCCTCGCCGTCCTCGGTGATGATCTGCGCCGGCGACCTCCCGCATGCCGCCTCAATGGCGCCGTCGATGTCGACGAACGGCCTTCCCATGAGGCGCGAGAGCGCCCGACCGCAGCTTGACTTTCCGGCCCCCGGCATGCCGATCAGAACGACGTTCTGCGTCTGGGACCTGATCTGTCCCTCGATCTTGCCAATGAGGGAGTCGTCGAGCCCTCTTCCCTGGAAGAGCTCGCTGGCACGAAACGCCTGGGCGACGAGCATGGAGAGACCGGACTCCGCGGGGATGCCGAGCCTCTCCGCCGCAAGGCAGAGCCCCGTTCTCTCGGGGTTGTAGATGACGTCGACAACGCCCCTCAGCTTGGGGAGCGCCGCGAGCTCGCGCTCGGAAACCGGGGTCGCGGGGCAGTCGGGATACATTCCGACGGGCGTCGCGTTGACGAGAAGGACGGCGTCGGAGTGGCGCTCGACGAGGGTGGCGTAGGTCTCGTCCCCGGTCCGCGAGATCGTGACGGGTCGCGCTCCGGCGATGGTCCCGAGGACGTGGTTCACCGCCCGGCTCGCCCCGCCGCTCCCCAGTACGATGACCTTCCTTCCGGCGAGGGCATCGCGGAGGCTGCTCCCGAGGCTGGTCTCGCAGAAGCGGGTGAGCATCCACTCAAAGCCAAAGACGTCGGTGTTGTCTGCGACGATGCGCCCCTTACCGTCACGCGTGAGCGTGTTCGCGGCGTCGAGGAGCTCGACGACTGGCGTGCGGACGTCGGCCACCCGGGCGGCGAGTCGCTTGTAGGGGATGGTCACGTTGAGTCCGCGCCACGCGCCCTCCCTCAGGAACGCCTCCACCTCGTCGGGGCCGAGGTCGTGAAGCACGTAGGGGGCCGAGCCGAGGCTCTCGTGGATCATCGGTGACCAGCTGTGCCCGAGCGGGTGCCCAACGAGCCCGTAGGGCGCCTCCCCGCGAGCGGCTGCCGTCGTCATGGGCATCCTAGAGCACCTCCGCATAGCTTCCGAGGTAGCGGCATTGCTGGCAGAGACCATCGAGGGTCGACATGAGGGAGCGGAACTCGGGCGCCGCGGCGGGGCACTCGATGTCGAAGTAGAACATGAACTCGAAGTCTCGCTCCGGGATGGGCCTGCTCTCGAGCTTGAGGAGGTTGATGTCGAGCGCATAGAACTTGGCGAGAAGCTTGTACAGGGCGCCGGGAACGTGCGGGAGCACGATCATGAGGGACGTCCGGTTGGCGCCCGGGTATATCTCGAGGCTCTTTGAGATGCAGGCGAAGCGCGTGTAGTTGTTGTCGCGATCCTGGACGGAGGACGAGAGCACGTCGAGCCCGTAGAGCCCCGCGCAGGGAAGCGATGAGAGCGCCGCTGCGTCGGTGCGACCGGAATCCGCGACGCGCTGCGCCGCGACCGCAGTGTTCTCGCACACGTGAACGCGAACGTCGGGAAGACCCGAGAGGAACTCGGAGCACTGGTTGATGGCCTGCTCGTGGCTGTAGACGTCCCTGATGCCCTCGAGGGTCGCCCCGGGGTTGGCGAGCAGGTTGTGGTCGACCTTCACGCGGGTGGTCCGCACGATGTGGAACGAGTGCTCCATCATGAGGTCGAACATCTGGTTGACGGAGCCGGCGGTCGAGTTCTCGAGCGGGAGCACCCCGTACTGAGCAAGACCCTGCTCGACGGTGCGAAACACGCCGTCGAATGTGGGCGAGTAGGAGATGAGCGGCCGGCGGAAGATCTTCTCGGCCGCGATCTGAGAGTAGGCGCCCTCGACGCCTTGGCAGGACACGCGCGCGGAAGCGGGAAAGAGCTCGGGCGTGTTCCTGCGTGCCTCGTCGATCCTTGCGAGCACGGGGTCGTCGGAGGCGTCGTCGAGCAGCTCGTGCTGACGGGCACGGGACGCCTCCATGAGGAGCTCCATCAGGACCTGGGCGTAGGTGGAGAGGTCCTCGGGCACGCGCTCGGCGGCATCGGCAACCTTCGCGCGCTCCCGGGTGGGGTCGAAGATCCTCATTCCGTTCTCGCGCTTATAGGCCGCGACCTTCTCGGCCACGTCCGTGCGCTCCGAGAAGAGCTCGAAGATCTGTGAGTCGATAGCGTCTATCTGCTGCCTGAGGTCAGAGAGCTCTGCCATGTGCTGCCTTTCCATCGTGCGGTCAACGTGCTCGCGTGCGGATCTGGCCGACGGGATCCGGAACTCAAGAAGCCTGCCGAGAAGAGCTCCCGGCAAGGACCTGCGACGGACCCGCGTCTGACGGGTCCGTGCGAGAAGCGTGAGCCTACTCCGCCGGCCAGGAGAGGAGGGCGTCCGCCAGGCCAAGCGCGCAGACCGCCTCGACGACGGGAACCGCGCGCAGGACGGCGGTGGTGTCGTGGCGACCGTGAACCTTGAGCGTCGCCGGCTCCATAGTCGAAAGGTCCACGGAAGCCTGGTCGAGCATGACGCTCGATATCGGCTTGAAGGCGCACCGAACGACGATCGGCGCTCCGGTGGTGATGCCACCGAGGATTCCCCCGGCATTGTTGGTCGAGGGGACGCACGTTCCCGCTCGGACCTCGTAGGGGTCGTTGTTCTCGCTTCCGCGCAGGCGTGCCGCGGCAAAGCCGCGTCCGAACTCGACTCCCTTTACGGAGGGTATGCCAAAGAGGTCTCGGGCAAGGACGTTCTCGATGCCGTCGAACATGGGGGAGCCGGCACCGGCGGGAAGACCGGTGGCGACGCACTCGACTATCCCTCCGAGGGTATCCTTCTGGGAACGGGCCTCCAGGACGGCCTCCACCATTCGCGCGCCCGCCTCTTGGTCGATGGTGGGGACGCGGCGGCCGTCCGCAAGGGAGGACATCTGATCGGCGAGCAGCTTGCTTGCTTCTGGTGAGTTGTCCAGTGCGGAGAAGGGCGTGTCCTCGATTCCGCCGAGCTCGGCGACATGCGCTCGAACGGAGATGTCCCGATCCGCGAGCCACTGCAGGGCGATGCCTCCGGCAACGCAGAGGGGGGCCGTGAGCCTTCCCGAGAAGTGGCCGCCGCCGGGGACGTCCTGGGCTCCGTGCCACTTTGCCCATGCGCCAAAGTCGGCGTGCCCCGGGCGGGGAACGTCGAGGATGTTGTCATAGTCGCCGGAGCGCGTGTTGGTGTTCTCTATGACGGCCGCAAGGGGCGCCCCGCACGTCTCGCCGCGTTGGTTGAGGCCAGAGACGATGCGAGGGGCGTCAGGCTCCTTTCGGGGGGTGCTCCAGGGGTCTGACCCAGGGGCGCGCCGAGCCACGAAGGCGGAGAGGGCCTCGAGGTCAACGCGAAACCCGGCGGGGAGCCCCTCGATGACGCAGCCCACGGCGGGGGAGTGCGACTGCCCGAACACGGTCACGGTCAGGGTGCTTCCAAGGGTCGAGGGCATCATGCCTCCATTTCCACGACTCCGCCGAGCGAGGAGAAGTCTCTGAAGAAGTTGGGGTAGGACTTGTTTACGCACTCGGCTCCAACGATGGTCGTCTCGCCCGTGCAGCGTGTTGCCATGACCGCGGCCATCATGGCTATGCGGTGGTCGCCGGCCGCGTCGACGACGCCGCCGGCAAGGACGGGAGAGCCTGTGATCCACAGGCCGTCGTCATGGATCGTGCAGGATCCGCCGAGGGCGTTGATGGCCGCGGCCACGGTCTCGAGGCGGTCCGACTCCTTGAGGCGAAGCCGGGCGGCGCCTACGACTCTCGTCGTGCCTTCGGCGAAGGCGGCGACGGCGGCGAGGGGCGGAACGAGGTCGGGGCAGCTCGAGACGTTGAGCGTGGCCGGCTGCAGCTCTGCGGGGCGCATGGCGGCTCCCTCCGGGTTTCTCAGCACGTGCCCGCCGAGGAGGGAGAGCGCCGCCAGGATCTGGCGGTCTCCCTGGGGACTCGAGACGTCGAGGCCGCGAACGGCGACGCCGCGCCGCCCGATGGCGCCTGCGGCGAGCCAGAAGGCGGCGTTCGACCAGTCCCCTCCGATCGAGAGCGAGCCGGGGCTGCGGTAGCCGTCGGCAGAGCTGACGTCGAAGACCATGATGCGGGAGCCATCCGCGTCCTGCTCCCTCGAGCACGAGACCTCCACGCCAAAGGCGGCCATGATGTGCGTCGTGATGTCAAGATAGGGCCGGGATTCAACGGGCTCGGTTACCACGACCTCCAGAGGTGCCCTGAGCAGGGGCGCAGCGAGGAGAAGGCCGCTCACGTACTGGGATGACACGTTGCCGGGAAGCCTGAACCTGCCGGGCGTGAGCTTGCCGGACGTCCTCAGGGGAACCACGCCCTGTTCGGAGAGGACGGCTCCATGCTCAACGAGCTGCTCGTAGAGAGGCGAGAGGGGTCTTTCCGGGAGGCGGCCGCGCCCGGTGAGCGATGCCTCGCAGCCGAGCGCGCAGACCACGGGCAGCATGAACCTGAGGGTGGAGCCGGACTCATGACAGTCGAGCAGCGCCCCGCGGGTTGGCTCGGGAACGTTGTCGCTGGCTGAGGTGCCGCTTACGGGTCGGACGCGGAATCCGCGCTCCGTGCGCACGATCCTTGCCCCAAGGGCCTCGAGGCACTCCACCGTTGCGTCGATGTCGTCAGACGTGGACGAGCAGTCGATGTCAGTCGTTCCGGGTGCGAACGCGGCGCAGATGAGGGCTCGATGGGCCTCTGACTTGGATGACGGTGCGCTGATCTCTCCGGTAAGCGGTACGGGCTTGACGACTGCGTTCAAGGGGCGCTCCAACGTGTTCGGGAGTGACAAATGCCTCACTATGCTAGCGCGAGTCAACGAGCGGGTCGCCGCAATTCAAGGACACGTCACAACCGAGAAACCCATTCCCATTCCGCTCGACCGCGCGAGCCGGTGCCGCGCTGCCCCTCGACGGCCATGCGTGTTGGCGAAGGCTGCGCGGCACGGCTGCGGTTGAGCGCGTTTCTGACGGGTATGCGCAACGGTGACGGCTGTGCGCAACGGAAGCGGTGGTGCGCAACGGAAGCGGTGGTGCGCAACGGTGACGGCTGTGCGCAACGGTGACGGCTGTGCGCAACGGCTTCGGTTGTGCGCGGTCTGAGCGGTTGTGCGAAGTTTCCCGAGGAGAGGTTCTTCTCGCCAATTCGTCTACCTGCGGATCTATGAATGTGTGCTATGCGCACAACCGGCGGCATTGCGCATACCCTTTCGCGCAGCGCACAACCGTCGCGTTGTCGTGCCTCCCGTTAGGGGTGTGCACAACCGTCTTTGATGTGCACAGCCGTCGCAACCGCGCATAAGCGTCATCACCTCCTGCAATCGTTGCGTCGAGGCGACCGCCTAGCAGGTCAGCAGCTCCTGGATTAGGTCATGTTGAAGCTGGTCAAACTGGGGCGTTGCTGGGAGCTTCCTCCCAAAACGCTCCATTACCTTGGACACCAGATGCCGTCGCATCCTGTCGTTTGTCAGCATGCCTACGGTCACGGACCGAACCATCCAGCCAAGGTCGCGCAGCCCCTCGTTTCTCGTACTGTCAGAGTCGACGGCAGCCGCCGTGGAGTGCCAGAGGTAGCTGTCATACTCAAGAATGATGCGAACGCCCCTCCAGCAGAGGTCGACGACAACATACGGTTTCCCCAGGGCCGCCCGTAGATCGGGGGGTATCTCGATTCTCACGTTGACCTCGGGGTCAGGAAGGCCACATCCGCCCATCTCGACTGGCAGGGTGAAGAGCAGGATGACGACTGTCTCCATCGGTGAGCGCGAGCCCTCGACGACGTGCCTCAGCGCCCTTCTCGCCTTCTTTGCTCCGTATCCGTGATTGCGATCGAAGTGCTCGCGAAGCTCGGGAAGTCGAGCTAGAGGGGACCGTTTGAAAAAGCCGCCATTTGCGTGCGGGGTCCTTCCGTAGTCCCCGCAGATTTCCATTGCCGTGACAACTGCCTTGACGAGACTGCCTCGAGCGGAGATTCCCTGAAGACAGAATTGTGGGGAGGCGAGAATAACCTCGGGCGTCAGGTGATAGAGGGCGTTGTCAGGCAACGGCGTGGACCAGACGTGAGAGACGACCCCCTGGCAGCGCACTCGCTCTCCGGCTGAGGGGACAAGCACGTGAAGCGGTCTCTCGGTCGTTGCCTCGAGCCTCGCAGCACGAAGGACGGCCTGGTCCCTGACGCTCTCCGAGGAGGTTGACCAGAAGACGGGCTTCTCGACGGGGGCGAGTCGCGCTGCGAGAGCGGGATCCGCCCAGCGCGAGAGCGCGGATATGTCATCAACGGTGATCATGGTGCGACCACTATACGAGAGGGAGCGATCTTGCATCTGACGGTTGGCTGCATGAGACTGACGCAATCTGCCAGAGGCACACTTTCCGCTGGTGGAGCGCCTGAGCACGGGGGATTTCACAAGGCTGGCCATTTCGTAAATGGCGGGGTTTGCGCGGCGAGCGGCTCTGGGTGTGCGAAGCGTGCGGTTTTGACCCACGTCCGAGCCTCAGTAAGACGTATTTGGTCGGATTATGGAAAGTTCTCGTGGCGTGTGGCTCGCGGCGCGCTGTCCATCTGCGGGTGGAGCCCTTGGCTTGAGGCCGCAGCCTCGCTGGCGATGGGACGGTTATCGTGCGTAGCGACGTCGGTTATGCGCTGTCCTGACGGTTATGCGCTGCGCTGCGAGAAGAGGAGTTTCTCGTCACTTCATTTAGCTACGGTTTCATATTCACGCTGCGTTCGCACAGCTGTCAGCACTGCGCACAACCGACGCCGCTGCACATAATCGTCGGCAGTGCGCATGGCCGGTGCCACTGCGCACTGCCGTCAGTGGTGAGTGCGGCCAGAAGTGGGCTGTGCGACCCGTGTCGGAGCAAAGCGGCGAGAAGGGCGGCGAGAAGGCCCCCGGGTCGTCAGTGACCAAGGTCAATCAGTGCGCGCAGCTCGTCCATGCTGACGCGGCGAACCTCGCAGCGACCGACCTCGAGCGGGACCACGATGTTGACCCCGTCTCCGTGGCGCTTCTTGTCGTGAGTTGCGTAGTGCATGAGCGTCTTTGAGTCTATGTCGGTTCCCGTGGGGAGCCCGTGGGCGGCCACGCAGCGCTCTATGCGGTCGGGGAGTCGCTTCGAGCACCACCCGCGTCGCGCCGCGGCACGGGAGATGATGCAGAGGCCCGCGGCGACGCACGAGCCGTGACCAAGGGTGAAGTCGCTCGCGGCCTCGATGGCGTGACCGACGGTGTGTCCGAGGTTGAGCGTCTGCCTCAGGCCCCGCTCTCGCTCGTCGGCATTCACCACGTCGCGTTTGATGGCAACGTTTCGCGCTACGACAGAGGAGAGGCGCTCAGGCTCGTCGCCAACGGAGAGGGGGCATGTCTCAAGCTCGTCGAGAAGCGTGGCGTCGGCGAGGACGGCATGCTTGATCACCTCGCCGCACGAGTCACGGAAGAGCTCGTCTGGAACGGTTGCGAGCGTGAGCACGTCAGCAACGACGAGGCTCGGCTGCCAGAAGGCTCCGACGAGGTTCTTTCCCGCCCCGAGGTCCACGGCGGTCTTGCCGCCGACCGAGGAGTCGACCATCGCTAGCAGCGACGTGGGGACCTGGACCACGCGAACGCCTCGCAGGTAGAGTGCCGCGGCGAGCCCTCCCATGTCGCCCGTCACGCCACCGCCAAGGGCGATGACGACGTCGTCTCTGGTAAGCTCGCGATCCGCGAGTTCCTCGAGGATCGATCCGAGGGTGGCGAGCGTCTTCGAAGGCTCCCCGGCGGGGAAGACCACGCGCGGGGCAACCTCTATTCCCACAGAGGAGAGCGCCCGTTCAACGGCGTCTGCGTAGAGCGGGCCGACGTTCGTCTCGGTGATGACGCAGCAGCGGTCGCAGCCGGTGGCCGATCGGACGAGCCCGCCGACCTCACCGAGCAGCCCGGCTCCGACGAGTACCTCGTAGGAGCGCGAGGAGGCGCTCACCTCGATTCTCTCCATGCTACCTGCCCTCAATCTCTCGCTTGATGCGGTCCCCCTCGGCGAGAAGGGCCTCGAGCTCGTCTGCGTCGCCCGCCGCGAGGGTGTCGCGGTAGGCCGTGAGGTTGTCGATGATGACGTCAAGCTCGTGGCCTAGATGGTCGGCGTTGTCCAGGAAGAGCTCGGTCCACATGGGCGCGTTCAGGCGCGCAACGCGGGTGAGGTCCTTGTAGCTTCCCGCGGAGAAGCCCCGGTGGTCTCGTGCCGTCGGGCTCTTGACGTAGGCGTTGGACACCACGTGGGCAAGCTGCGAGGTGAACGCGATGTTGCGGTCGTGCTCGTCGGCGGTCGCAAGCGTGAAGCTCCCGAACTGGCACGGGGCGAGAAGCTCCTTCAGACGCTCGAGGACGGTTGCGCGCTCCAGGTCGTCCATGGCCGGTGGCACCACGACCATGGGCGCACCCTTGAACATCGTGGCTCGGGCGCGGGCGAACCCCGAGTACTGGGTGCCCGCCATGGGGTGACAGCCAACGAAGGTGAAGGCGTGGGGCTCGCAGATCTTCTCGCAGCGCTCGCAGATGACGCGCTTGACGCCAACCGTGTCGATGACGATGGCGCCGGGGGAGACGAGCGGGGCGTAGCTCTCCAGCCACTCGATCGCAGAGGCGGGGTATCCCGCGAGCACGATGAGCTCGCAGGTGGGGATCGTAGCCTCGTCCAGCTCGCCGTCAATGGTCTCGATCATGGCAAGATCGAGCGTGGAGCGGGTGCGGTTCCAGGCGAAGACCTCGACTCCGGCAGCGGCAAAGGCCTTTGCGAACGAGCCGCCCATGAGCCCGAGGCTCACCACGCCGCAGCGGCCGGCAACGAAGGTCGGGGACGCGTTCTTCTCGTCTGACACCTAGGCCTCCTCAACAGATGCGACGACGGCCTCCCGGATGAGCGCTATGCGGCGCATGGCGTCGGAGAACTGCTCGGGGGTGAGCGCCTGGGCACCGTCGGACCATGCCTTGGCCGGGCAGTCGTGCACCTCGATCTCGAGGGCGTCGGCACCCGCGGCGACGGCGGCATAGGCCGCGCTTCTGACGTAGCGCGTATAGCCGGTGGCATGGCTCGGGTCGCCGATGACGGGAAGATGCGTGAGGTGGTGCAGGACGGGGATCGCGTTCACGTCGAAGGTGTTTCTCGTGCGCGTCTCGAAGGTGCGGATGCCCCGCTCGCAGAGCATGACGTTGGCGTTGCCCTCGCTCATCACGTACTCAGCGCCCATGAGCAGCTCGTCTATGGTCTCCGACATGCCGCGCTTGAGAAGGACGGGCACGTTGGTCTTGCCCACCTCGCGCAGGAGCGAGAAGTTCTGGGCGTTGCGGGCGCCGATCTGCATGACATTGACGCCCTTGTCGAGGAAGAGCTGGACGTCTCGCGGGTCCATGACCTCGGTCACGACGGGCATCCCAAGCTCCTCGCCCGCCTCCATGAGAAGGTCGAGCCCCTCTGCGCCCATGCCCTGAGACGTGTAGGGTGAGGTGCGGGGCTTGAAGGCCCCGCCGCGCAGCATGGTGGCGCCCGCCGCCTTGACGGCGCGGGCTATCTTGATGAGGTTGTCTCCCTCGACGGAGCATGGGCCCGCGATGACCTGGAAGCTCCCGCCGCCCACGAGCACGCCGTGTCCGCAGTCGACGACGGTGTCCTCGGGGTGGAACTTGCGGTTGGCGAGCTTGTAGGGCTCCGAGACGCGCTGGACCCGGTCGACGATGTCCATGCTCTCGAGGATGAAGGGGTCGATGCGCGTGGTGTCGCCGATGATGCCGATGATGGTCTCGCTCGCGCCCTGCGAGACGTTGGTCCTGAAGCCTCGGTCCTCGATCCAGCTGACGAGGTGGTCGAGCTGCTCGGGGGTGGCGCTTTCCCTGACTACTGCAATCATGGGGTCTCCTCATGGGTTCGTTGAGATGCGGCGCGATGATACCACGTGGTTGTGACCGCTCGGTTACGGGCCCACGGCCCGCGTGCCCCACTCGCGACCCTCTCATGGAGCCGGGCGCGCATCGTCCGCCCCGCTGACGGAGCCTGGCTGCGACCCCAGCAAAGCTCCGCTCGTTTGGCTATACTTTCCCTCGCACGCGCCCATAGCTCAGTGGATTAGAGCGTCTGCCTCCGGAGCAGAAGGTCGTGGGTTCGAATCCCCCTGGGCGCACCAGCTGACTTGCAGGCCAGATGCCACCTTGGCGTCTGGCCTCTCTCTTTTCCCGGCGTTGACCCAGAACCTCGCCCGCTGCTTCCCTGGGCAGCTCCCGGCGCCCCATGTTCGGGCTTTCTCTCTTTTTCGTAAGGTTTGGATAACCGGCCCACGGCCGTGGCACAATGGACGCTCGTAACGAGAGGGGGAGATCGCGCTGGACGATAAGAGCGCTCTTCAAAGGGGCCTCACCGACGAGGAGGTCGCCGAGCGTGTGGCCCAGGGCCGCACGAACGCCAACACTGACGTGAAGACCAAGAGCGTCGGACAGATTCTTGCCGAGCATGCCTTCACCCTGTTCAACGCCGTCAACCTCGTCCTTGCCGCGCTCGTGCTCGTCACGGGCCAGTACCGGAACATGCTCTTCATGTGCGTGGTCGCCGCGAACCTCATCATTGGCGTCACTCAGGAGATTCGTGCCAAGCGCATGGTTGACAAGCTGACCATCCTCACCCAGAAGGAGGTCACGGTCATTCGTGCGACGGGGGAGCGCGAGATGCCCCCGTCCGAGCTCGTCGCCGACGACCTCATGAGGCTCTCGCACGGAGACCAGGTTCCGGCAGACGCGACGATCGTCGAGGGTTTTGTCTCCATGAACGAGAGCCTGCTCACCGGTGAGGCGAAGCCGGTCTCAAAGGGGCCCGGAGACGAGCTTCTCTCGGGAAGCTTCGTCGATGCCGGAAGCCTCGTCGCCCGCGTGACGCGCGTCGGGGCGGAGGGCTATGCTGCCCGCATCAACGCCGAGGCCAAGTACGTGAAGGCGGTTCACTCGGAGATCCAGAGCACGCTGCGAGCGATCATCAAGCTCGGGACCATCATCCTCGTCCCCCTCGGTCTCGGCCTCTTTCTCCGCACCTGGCTCATGGACCACGGCAGCCTCAATGACGCCATCCTCACCTCTGTTGCTGCGGTCATCGGCATGATTCCCCAGGGGCTCGTCCTGCTCACCTCCTCCGTTCTCGCCATAGCCACCTTCCGTCTTGGCAGGCGCATGGTTCTCGTCCAGCAGGCATACTGCGTCGAGACCCTCGCGCGCGTGGACACGCTCTGTCTGGACAAGACGGGGACGATCACGACCGGTGAGATGGAGGTCGCAAGCGTCGTCGGGGCCGCGGGCGTCCCCGAGGGCGAGGTCGCACGGGCGCTCGCCACGATCGTCTCCGCCAACGAGGCGGATGCGAACGAGACCGCTCGAGCGATTCTCAAGTATGCGAACGAGAAGAGCCTGGGGTCGGAGGGCTGCCGCCGCGTCGTCCCCTTCTCATCGGCCCGAAAGTACTCGGGATGCGTGACGGATGCCGGCCGCGCGCTCGTGATGGGAGCCGCCGCGTTTGTGCTCGGTCCCGACCGCGTGTCAGAGGCGGATGCCCTCGCAACCGCCTTTGACGCCACGGAGCGCGTGCTCGTGGTGGGGGAGGCGGGGGGCTTTGACGGCGACGACTCCCTCCAGGGGGGAGTGCGCCTTCTCGGCTGCGTCGCCATAAGGGACGAGATTCGCCCCACGGCCGGTGAGACCATGAGCTACTTCCTCGACCAGGGCGTGGAGCTCCGCGTGATTTCCGGGGATGACCCCAGGACGGTTTCCGCGATCGCGCAGCGCGCGGGCATCCCGCTCGCCGAGCGCTACGTTGACGCGACGACGCTTGGCACCCCGGAGCTCCTGGACGCCGCTGTTGACGAGGCGCGCGTCTTCGGCCGCGTGACGCCCCAGCAGAAGCGCGAGCTCGTGCGAGCGCTCCACAGGCGCGGTCGCACGGTCGCCATGACCGGCGACGGCGTGAACGACGTGCTCGCCCTTCGCGAGGCTGACTGCTCGGTCGCCATGGCCTCGGGCTCCGCCGCGGCGCGCAACGTCTCCGAGATCGTGCTCGCCGACAACGACTTCTCGCACATGCCCGAGGTCGTCTCGGAGGGGCGACGCTCCATCAACAACCTCCAGCGGTCTGCGTCGCTCTTCCTCGTCAAGACGGTCTTCACGGCGCTTCTCGCGCTCATATGCATCGTGATGCCGCCCTATCCCTTCATCCCCATTCAGATGTCGCTGCTCTCCACCGCGATCATCGGCATCCCGTCGTTCGTCCTCGCCCTCGAGCCCAACCACGAGCTCGTAAGGGGCAACTTCCTCGCCAACGTCCTCGTGCGCTCGCTCCCGGCCTCCATTGCCATAGTGTGCGCCCTTCTCGCGGAGCTCCTCGTTGGCCGTGCCATCGGTCACTCCTACGGCGAGATCTCGTCGGTGTGCACCGTCCTCGTGGCCATCGTGGGCATCGCGCTCATCTGGAAGATCTCGCAGCCCCTGACGTCCCTGCGCGTCGCGCTGCTCCTTGTCATAGTCGCAATTGTTGCGCTTGGGTGTACGGTCTTCGCCTCGTTCTTCGAGATAGTCGACCTTACCGGTAGCATGGGTGTCGTGATCGTCGTCGCGGGGGTCGTTTCAGCGGTCTTCTTCGACGTTCTGTACAACCTGTCGACGACCAGGCTCAACAAGAGCGAGCGCTTTGTCGCGCTCGTAAGAAAGGTGGAGGGCAACAATGACTGATTCGGTTGAGTTCAACGAGGGGGTCCTCGCTGCGCGCCGCCCGACGAGGCTGTGCTTCTGCGGGGTCGAGCGTGACGCCCACCTGGTCTCTCGCATTCCTGGCTCGGAGCGACTTCCGCGCGCCCTGGTGGTCCTTCTGGAGAACGTCGTCCGTCGCGCCGCCTCAGACGAGGACGCCGTTCGCATGGCTCGGGCGATCGTGGAGGCCGGCCTCGAGGGGCGCGCCGGAGACGAGATCGATTTCATGCCCGCGCGCGTGCTCTTCCAGGACTTCACGGGCGTCCCCGTATTCGTTGACTTTGCCGCCATGCGCGACGCCATGGTTGAGCGCGGCGGCGATCCGATGCTCGTCAACCCCAGGATTCCCTGCACGCTCGTGGTGGACCACTCGGTGATCGCCGACGAGGCGGAGTGCCCCTGCGCCGTCGAGAAGAACCAGCAGATGGAGGCGAGCCGCAACCGAGAGCGCTTCTCCTTCCTCAAGTGGGCGAGCCGTTCCTTCTCCAACGTTCAGATCGTGCCCCCCGGCGAGGGAATATGCCACCAGCTGAACATCGAGCGATTCTGCGACGTCGTGACGACCGACGCCCTCAGCGAAGGGAGCGTGGCCTGCTTTGACACGCTCGTCGGAACCGACTCTCACACCACGACCGCCAACGGCGTCGGCGTCCTCGGATGGGGCGTCGGAGGCATCGAGGCAGAGGCGGCCGCGCTCGGGCAGCCGGTCTCCATGCTCGTTCCGCCCGTCGTCGAGCTCAGGCTCTCGGGGTCGCTCCAGCCCGCGGTCTCCGGCATGGACGTCGCGCTCTCCGTTGCCCAGCTCCTGAGGTCTGCGGGCGTCGTGGGCTCCATCGTCGAGGTCACGGGCGATGGGGTCGCCTCCCTCACCGCCACGCAGCGTGCCTGCGTCTCAAACATGACACCCGAGTACGGCGCCACCGCCACGCTCTTCCCCGCTGACGACGCGACCTTTGACTATCTCCGCCTCGCCGGCAGGCGCGAGGAGGACCTTGCGTTCGCTCGCGGCTACCTGGGGGAGCAGGGCGTCTTCGGCTCCTGCGCCGACCGCGTCTACGCTTGCAGCCTCGAGCTCGACCTCTCTCAGGTGGAGCCCTCGCTCGCCGGTCCCTCTCGTCCCCATGACCGCGTCTCCGTCTCCGGGCTGAAGGGGCGCTTCGAGGCCGCCGCGCTCGAGGCGGGCAGGGATCTCGGAGAGAGCTTCGAGGTCGAGGGAGTGGGGAGGCTCTCCCATGGCGCGATCGCCATCGCCGCCATCACCAGCTGCACGACCGCGACCGATCCCGCGATGATGGTTGCGGCCGGTCTTCTCGCTCGCCACGCGGCCGAGCGCGGGCTCGAGCCCAAGCCTTGGGTCAAGAAGGTGCTCGCCCCCGGCAGTCACGCTACGGAGCTCCTGCTCGAGCGCTGCGGCCTCTCCGAGCCGCTTAGGAGACTCGGGTTCTACACCTGCGGCTTTGGCTGCATGAGCTGCATCGGCAACTCCGGTGAGATCAAGCCCTGCCTCAAGGCCCACGCCGACGACATGGAGCTCACGAGCGTGCTCTCCGGCAATCGCAACTTCGAGGGGCGCATCTCCCCGGACGTGAGCCAGAACTATCTGTGCGCGCCCGCCCTCGTGGTCGCGTACTCTCTGGTGGGTACGATGGACGTCGACCTCACCACCGAGCCCGTCGGCTTCTCCGCCGACGGCACCGCCGTCATGCTCTCGGACATCATGCCCACCGACGAGGAGGTGTCCGCGGCTCTCGACGCCCACCTCGACTCCTCGCTGTTTGAGGAGAGCGCCAGGAACGTGGCCGAGGGCTCGGCCGTGTGGCGCTCGATCGAGTCCTCGGAATCCGCAACCTTCCCCTGGGCTGAGGACTCCACCTATGTCCGCCGCGCGCCGTACTTCGACATCGCTCGCGCGCAGGACGTCGTCGAGGTGCGTGGCGCCCGCGTCCTTGCGTATCTCGGCGACTTCGTGACCACCGACCACATCTCTCCCGCAGGCTCGATCGCCAAGGACTCTCCGGCGGCTCGCTATCTCGTGGAGAGGGGGGTCTCGCCCGAGGACTTCAACACCTACGGCGCGCGTCGCGGAAACCATGAGGTCATGGCCCGTGGAACCTTTGCGAACGTCAAGCTCAGGAACATCCTCGCCGAGGGACGGCAGGGCGGCTGGACGAAGGACCTCCTCACGGGCGAGATCGTGTCGATCTTCGACGCCTCCGAGCGCTATCGAGAGGCGGGCACACCCCTCATCGTCGTTGCCGGAAAGCTCTACGGCTCCGGTTCGAGCCGTGACTGGGCAGGCAAGGGCCCGCTCCTGCTCGGCGTTCGGGCGGTCATCGCGGAGAGCTTTGAGAGGATTCACCGTTCCAACCTGGTTCAGATGGGGGTGCTGCCCCTGCAGTTCGCCGAGGGCGACTCGGCCGAGTCTCTCGGGATTCTCGGAGACGAGACCTTCACCGTTGAGGCGGTCGACCTCTCGTCCGGGCTTCCCTCGCCTCGCGAGGTGCGCGTCTGCGCGGATGGCCCCGATGGGCGCCATCTCGAGTTCTCCTGCACGGTCAGGGTCGACACCCCCATGGAGGGCCTCTTCCTCTCGCGTGGCGGCATCCTTCCCTACGTTCTCGATTCGATCGCCTAGGCGGGGGAGGTTTTCGATTGACCAGGACCTGTCCGCATTGCGGCCACATCCTTGCTGGCGACGACCTCGTGTGTCCCCACTGCCAGGAGCCGCTCGACGTGACGCAGAGAATCTCTCTCGACAACGTCCTGTGGTGCTCCGAGTGCGGTGCGCTCATACCCGAGGGTCTCGACTCATGCCCCAAATGTGGGCATGAGACCGGGCTCTCGCGCTCGCGCAGAAGAATGGCCATGAACCTCCCCGAGATCGAGTCGGCAGGGGAGGGGGATTCCGAGGACGAGCCGGGAGGGGGAGACGCCTCCGACAATCACGCGCGAATCGAGAGCGCCATTCCGGGTAACGACCCCGAGGCCTCGCCCGGGGCGATTCGTGATCGCATGCCGCGACCGCGCGCGTTCGCCTTTGCCGCCCTTCTCGCCCTCGTGGTCGTTGGCGGAACGACGCTGCTGATCACCCACCCGTGGGACCCGCAGGCGACGCAGACAAAGGCCAAGGAGCCCGCGGATACCTCCATGTCCGGGTTTCCCGGCTTCGTGGAGTCGCTCTCGGGGCAGGACCATGACAGAGAGGAGACCCCGAACTCCTCTTCACAAAGCACCCTGGAGGTGCTCACGGAAACCCATGAGGAGCTTGGCGAGCTGTCTGAGCAGATCGACTCGAGCGAGGGGGACCTTCGCGACCTCATTGACGGCTCGGGTTCCGTTGACGCTGAGACCGGGCTCGAGAGGGCTGGGGCGATCTCCATCTCGGTCTCCAACGCGATAGCCGGGCTTGAAGAGGGGGGCTTTGCCGGGGGCTCTCACGACGAGGACATCAGTAACCTCAAGACGCTCGGGAGCTGGCTGAGAAACCGCTGTGACTCCCTCACGCGTGCCTGGGAGCTTGCGGAGGGAGCGAGCGACATCTCCTCGGTCGAGGGCTCGATCGACTCCTTGCTCGACGCGTCGAGGGACTACGGGAGGCTCTTCTCGGAGAGCTACGACTCCTGGGCTCCCGCAGAGTCGGACGAGTAGGGGGCGACTGCCCCGTCGGCTTTGCGCCTGGGGAACGCGATTCGTCAAGTAGGTGCTTTCGTCTGCCGAATATGTGAAATCGAGTACATCCTGATAGAATCAAGGAGTTGAATACTGGCTATCGGCGCTTCATGCGCCTGTGGAGGCAACGATGGGATTCATTCAGGACCCGCTCTACACGCCAACCTACGAGCTCGCTGGCGACGAGGTTGCCGTGTTCGACACGAGTCGTGGCACCATCAGGGTTTCCCTCGACGGCGAGGGTGCCCCCATTCATGCCGCCAACTTCTGCGAGCTCGCGACGAGCGGCTTCTACGACGACCTCAAGTTCCATCGCTACGTTCCAGGCTTCGTCATCCAGGGCGGATGCCCCAACACGAGGGAGATGACCTCGGATCAGGTGGCTCGCGGAGAGGTGGGTCCCACGGGCATGCCCGGCACGGGCGGTCCCGGCTACAGGATCAAGGAGGAGTTCACCACAAATCCGAGGAACTCCCACGAGGACGCCGCGCTCGCCATGGCGCGCTCGTCTGACCCCAACTCCGCCGGATCCCAGTTCTACTTCTGCCTCGGGCCCCAGCATGGCCTTGACTCCGGGTACACCGTCTTCGGGAAGACCATCGAGGGTGCGGAGGTCATTCGCGAGCTTCGCGCCGGCGACGTCATCAATTCGGTCCGCATCGAGCATCTGGGCGCGTAGCCGCCAAGAGCATACAGGAGGACAATCGTGAATCAGCAGGCATATGAATCTGGTAAGCGCGCCTATCAGCAGGGCGACTGGCTCCGCGCGATCACCCTTCTCGACGACGCCAAGGACCCGGGAGAGGCCTTTGGCGAGATCGATCACCTGCGCGGCAACGCTTACATGAAGCTCGGTCAGTTCGACCTTGCCGCCGCAGCGTATGAGGCGGCGCTTGCCGACGCCGCCTACGGGAAGCGCGGCGCGCTCCAGTGCAACCTCGGTCGCGCCCTTCTGGCCGCCGGTCGTCCCCAGGATGCGGTCGGTGCCCTCACCTCCGCCGTCTCCGACTCTGCCTACGCCACCCCGTACAAGGCCTATCTTGCCCTTGGCAACGCCTACGAGCAGATCGGTGACGTTCGCAACGCCGGGATCGCCTACCGCAGCGCCGCGATCGACGAGACCAACCCCGCCCCGGCCGTGGCTCTCACCAACCTCGGGAGCTGCTTCATGAGGCTCAACCGCGCGGTGGACGCCGTCGAGGCGTACCGCACCGCCCTTGACTTCACCAACCCGCTCGAGGACCAGAACAAGATCTGGTGCGACCTCGCCCTCGCCTATGTTGCCGCCAACCGCATGAGCGAGGCCGTCGACGCCTTCACCCACGCTACGGCCGACGGTACCTATACCCTCAGCCCCGAGGCCCAGGCCTCCTATGACGCCGCCCGCAGGGCCGTTGCCTCCATCGGTTCGAGGAAGCCCTCCGAGACCGACGCGTTTCTCGCGGCTGCGGGGTACGCCACCTCCTACGACCCCCTCGACCCCGCCGGCGCCTCCGGCGAGCTCATGCCCTCGCCTGAGGACACGGGCTTCTTCTCGGTTTCCGAGGAGGACCTCGTCAGGCAGGACAAGATCGACCGCAAGGTGAGGCGCAAGCATCGTCACACCGGTCTCAAGGTCTTCATCGTCATCATCGTCCTGCTCGCCCTCATTGTCGGCGCCGGCGTCTTTGCCTATGTGAGGGGCTATGGCTGGCCCACCCAGCAGAGCGTCGTCGAGCAGCTCTTTGACGCCAAGACCCAGGGAACGGACATTTCCGACCTGTTCGTTGACGGCGCCTCCGAGTCTCAGGTCCAGGAGTGCTCCGACCTCCTGCTTTCCGGCGCCTCCATCGAGGTTACGGGCATCGACCGCTCGATGACCGACTCCACCGTCACCGTCACGGCCACGCTCGGATCTGGCGTCGACCAGGACTACACCATCAAGATGGTCCGCGACGGGCTTGGCTGGAAGGTCTCCGACGTCGAGGCCGAGTATCGCTCCGTGGTCGACGACTCTGACTCCGGGCTGACCGTGGACGAGACCCTCACGTCCGACGAGGGCGATCTCTCCACGGATGTCGACGGCACCACTGGCATGACTGATTCCATCGATACGTCTGACCCCGATTCTGATTCCTCTGATGTCACCGAGGGAGCCGACGCGAGCGATACCGCTGGCTCTTCTGACAGCAGCGACGCTGCCGACACCGCCGACCAGGGCGCTCAGAACACCAGCTCCCCCGAGGGCGAGAACGAGTAGGTGCACCCGATGTCAATCTTTGACTCACTCTTCGGAGAATACGGCGGAGACCTCGCCATCGACCTTGGTACGGCCAACACGCTCGTTGCCGTTCGCGGACAGGGCATCGTCATCAACGAGCCCTCCGTGGTCGCCATTGACAAGAGCGAGAGCCGCGTGCTTGCCGTCGGTGCCGATGCCAAGCGCATGATCGGCCGCACCCCCGGCTCCATCATCGCCGAGCGCCCCCTCAAGGATGGCGTCATCGCTGACTTTGACGTCACCGAGGTCATGCTCCGCTACTTCATCGAGAAGGCCCGAGCCCGTCGCTATCCCTGGTCCCCGAGGCCTCGCGTCGTTGTCTGCGTCCCCTCTGGCGTGACCTCCGTCGAGAAGCGCGCCGTCTTCGAGGCGACCATCCAGGCTGGCGCTCGCCAGGCGTATCTGATCGAGGAGCCCATGGCTGCCGCCATCGGCGCCGACCTTCCGATCGAGGACCCGACGGGTTCCATGGTCGTCGACATCGGTGGCGGCACCACCGAGGTTGCCGTCATCTCCATGGGCGGCATCGTCGTCTCGCAGTCCATCCGCACCGCGGGCGACGAGTTCGACCAGACGATCCTCCAGCATGTCCGCGACGCCTACAACCTTTCCATCGGCGAGCGTACGGCCGAGGACATCAAGATCAAGGTCGGCTCCGCGGCGCCGCTTGCCGAAGAGCTTGACGTCGAGGTGAACGGGCGCGACGTCATGAGTGGCCTTCCCAAGACCGTGCGCATCGAGAGCGAGGAGATCCGCCGCGCCCTCGACCGCCCGCTTGACGAGGTCACCAAGGCCGTCAAGGACGCCCTTGACGTGACGCCTCCCGATCTTGCGTCCGACCTCATGTACTACGGCATTCTCCTCACTGGTGGCGGCGGCCTCCTGCGCGGCCTCGACCATCGACTCAGGGAGGAGACGGGCGTTCCCGTGAACGTGAGCCCCACGGCTCTCGAGAACGTGGTCAACGGCTGTGCTAAGGTCCTCGAGGCGAACGCCCTCTCGGGCGGCTACGTCCAGAGCACGGGTCAGTAGGGTGCCGCTTTCCTCAAGGGGGCGTCAGAATGCCCCGACCTTGGGTACAGCGAGAAAGTCGAGCGGTGCGCGCAGGCTCATCGCCTGCGTCGTCGTGTCTCTCGTTCTCTTCACCCTCAGCTGCCAGTCTGGCGGCGAGGGGCCCCTGGAGACCGTGCGCGGCTTCTTTCAGACCGCGACGATGCCCGTCAGATATGCTGGTCTTGCTGTTACCGCGCCGTTTAGGGGCCTTGGGAACATCTTCTCCAACCTCACCGCCGACCAGGCGACCCTCTCTGAGCTCCAGGAGGAGGTCGAGCAGCTGAGAGCTCGCAACGCCGAGCTTGAGGAGCAGGCTGGCTCCGCGGAGAGGCTTCAGGAGCTGCTTGACCTTCGCAGCAGCTACGACCTGCAGTCTGTCAGCGGCACCATCGTCTCCGGCTCCAACGACTCATGGAGCTCGACGGTTACCATCGACCGGGGGAGCGCGTCGGGCGTCACTTCCGGCATGCCCGTCATGACCTCCGCCGGCGTCATCGGTCAGGTCGTCTCGTGCGGTCCCTCGAGTTCCACCGTGCGGCTTCTGAGCGACGAGGGGTCGTCCATCTCCGCCCTCGTGCAGTCGACTCGGTCCCATGGCATGCTGACGGGATCGGCCACCGGCGAGGTCAAGCTCGAGCTCGTCTCGTCCAACCAGGACGTCCAAGTTGGGGACTCCATCGTCACCAGTGGCCTGGGCGGGGTCTTTCCGAAGGGGCTTCCCATCGGCGAGGTCGTCAGCGTCACCAACAACCCCGGTGAGCTCTATCTCGACATCGTCGTCGAGCTCTATGCCGACACGGGCTCATCCGAGGAGGTGCTCGTCATTACCTCGCTCACCGAGGAGCAGCGCGCGACCTCCGAGGACATCGCCGAGGCCGACTCTCAGGAGAGGGGCGGCGGGGAACGGGCGGACGACGCCGCGCAGTCCGATGACGATGGTGTCGAGTAGGAGGTGCTGATGCAGGTCGCCGACAAGAACAGGAACGCTCGCACGATCGTCGTTCTCTCCATCATATGCCTCGTTCTCCAGCTGGCCCTTGCCCCCAACGTCTCCATCGGCAATGGTCACGCGAACTTTGCTCTCGTGTTCGTCGTCTCGAGCGCTCCGATGCTCAGCCCCGGCACTGCGGCTGTGGCAGGGTTCGTCTCGGGGCTTCTCTTCGACCTCTCCTCGACCGCGCCCATCGGCCTCATGGCATTCTGCCTCAGCGTGGCCGCTTACGCGCTTTCCTACGAGGGTCGCGAGCGCGTTCCGGGTGAGTTTGGCCTTGCGGTCGCCCGAGGCGCGATCGCCGACCTTGGCGTCTCGCTCGTCTACCATCTCGCGATGCTGCTCGTTGGTCAGGGCGGGTCCTTCTTTGACGTCATCTTCCTCAGGGCTCTCCCGACCGCCCTCCTCACGTTCCTCTTCCTGCTTCCCTTCGTCTTCTTTTTCTCGCGTGTGAGAACCTCTGGACCCAACCTCGGCTCTGGGGTTGGCGGGGGCGGCCGCCTCTCGAGAAGGGGGCTCTAGGGCTTACATGGACCTCTCGCTCATCATCGTTGCCGTCTGTCTCGTCCTTGCGATTGGCCTCGTCGTTGTCTACCTCGTCTTTGGTAGGTCGGAGGCCAATTTCACGATGGACATTGGCGGTGCGGCCCCCAAGGCGGCCGGTGGCTCGGACTCCTCGACTGAGAAGACCGCCTCAAATCGCCTCACGGGGCTGCTCGTTGGTGTTGGGGCCGTGTTCGCCGTCCTTGCAGCGAGGCTGTGGTCCATGCAGCTCGTCTCGTCGGACGAGTATGCCGAGCAGGCTGAGAGAAACCGCAGGAGCACGATTTACACCCAGGCTCCCCGAGGGAGGATTCTCGACCGAAATGGTCGTGAGATCGTTACCAACCGTGCGAGCCTGACCGTTGTTGCCGATGGGTCCGTCGTCGACGACCAGATCGAGGTCCAGCTGCTCGGCAACCTCATCGGCATGCCTGCCCAGGCTGTCCGAAGGAGGCTGCAGGACACGACCGAGGGCTACCAGAGCCCGCGCATGATCTCAGTCGACGTCTCGAGGCGCGTCGTGGCCTTCATCGGGGAGCACCCTGACGTCTTTCCCGGCGTGAGCATTCAGGAGAGAACCCAGCGCTCGTATCCTCACGGCACGCTTGCCGCGCACGTCGTTGGATATGTGGGCACGGTCACCCAGGAGCAGCTCGAGGCAAGCGAGAACGGCGAGGACGGCCTTCCCGAGTATCGCTCCGGAGACATCGTCGGGCAGTCCGGTGTCGAGCTGAGCTACGAGAGCGTGCTCGCCGGGGTTCGCGGCGAGCAGACGGTTTTCGTCGATGCGCATGGAGACGTGCTCGGCTACTCCACGAGCATCGATCCCGTCCCCGGTTCTGACGTCGTCCTCACGCTCGACATCGACATCCAGAAGGCGGCTGAGGAGTCGCTCGCGCGGATCGTCGAGCAGCGGCGCGCGGCCGGGGCGGACTGTCCCGGTGGTAGCGTTGTTGCCCTTGACTGCACCAATGGCGAGGTCATAGCCATGGCAAGCTACCCGACCTTCTCGCCGAACGTCTTCACCGGTGGCATCGCCCAGTCCGACTGGGACGCGCTCTCTGCCGAGGACTCTCACTATCCTCTGCTCAATCGCGCCATCTCCGGACAGTATCCAGCCGGCTCCGTCATCAAGCCCCTCACGTCGTTCGCCGCCCTCAACTACGGGATCGCCACCCCCGACTCCTCCTGGTACTGCTCGGGCTGGTGGTCATGGTCGGGAAGGTCCCAGGGGGACACGATCATGAAGTGCTGGCAGGAGTCCGGTCACGGGGCCATCGGCCTCTCCTCGGGCATCACCTATTCGTGCGACGTCGTCTTCTACGAGATCGGCAAGGGGTTCTACAACTCCGAGAACCCCGAGGGCATGCAGGAGACCTTCCGCGCCTACGGCCTTGGTTCCAAGACCGGCATCGACCTCAATGGCGAGGAGGCTGGCGTCATCCCGGATGCTGCCTGGAAGCGCGAGCATTACAAGGCCCTGGGGTACTCCGACGAGGACAGCACCTGGAAGGGCGGAGACAACTGCAACATCTCCATCGGTCAGGGCGACGTCCAGGTTACCTGCCTGCAGATGGCGCAGTCCTACTGCAGCATCGCCAACAGGGGACCCGCATGGAAGCCTCATGTGCTCATGGGCGTCCGCGCGAAGGTCGGCGAGAGCTTCGTGAGCGAGTATCGCCCCGAGGAGGTCTTTTCCATCGAGGAGAGCGACAGCTTCCGCGACCTCATCGAGCGCGGCATGTGGGGCGTCACCTATGAGGAGTCGGAGTCACAGGCGTCCCATTGGACGAATATGAGCATTTCCGTCTCCTCAAAGACGGGCACGGGCGAGCAGATAGGCCCGGGAAGGAACATTTGCTGGTTTGGCTGCTTTGCCCCGTCCGAGGATCCCAAGTACGTGGTCTTCTCCAACGTCGACGGCGGCGACTGGGGCGCGACTACCGCCATGCTCGTCGTCCGCGACACGCTAGGGGCGATCTACGGCGAGCCCGACAACTCTGAGGCCGTGTATGCGGCGGGTGACTAGGGGAGGCGAGATGGCACGAGAAATGAAGGAGACCCTGACCCTTGGCACCAAGGGCTCCGGACGTCACGTGAGGCCCTCCTCACGCGCCTCCGGTGCTGGCGGCCCGTTGAGGGACCTGTATCTCTCTCAGCTCATCCCGGCCCTGCTGCTCGTCGTCATCGGCGTGGTGACGATACTCTCCGCCTCCCTCTCCATTCCCGAGGCAAACTTCGCGAGCCACCTCGCCGGCATAGCCATCGGACTCGCGGCGGCCGTAGCCGTGTGGCACTACGACACGAGGGCGCTCTCGAGCATGACCACGGCGCTCTTCATCCTGGCTTGCGTGCTCATGGTTCTCCCTCGCATCCCGGGCCTCGGTTACGAGGTGAACGGCATGATGGGCTGGGTCAGGCTCGGACCCGTGAGATTCCAGCCCTCCGAGCCCTCCAAGATCGTCGTCATCTTCCTGATGGCCTCTGCCGCGGCGCAGTATAACGGCAAGATAGAGACGTTCAGGGACTACGCGAAGCTCTGCGGCACGCTGCTCGTCCCGCTTCTCCTCATCATGTCCCTCGACCTCGGGACGGGTCTCGTCATCTTCTTCATCGGCGCCACCATCATCATCGTGAGCGGTGCCCCGCGCACCTGGGTCCTCCTCACGATCGCCCTCATCGTCGGTGTCGCGGCGCTCGTGATCATAACGTCGATGATCGAGGGAATACCTCATATCCTCAAGGAGTATCAGCTCAACCGTCTCATCGTCTTCGTCGACCCCGACGTTGACCCCACAAACAACGGGTACAACCTCACCCAGGCCATGATCGCCGTTGGCTCCGGCGGTTTCTTCGGCAAGGGCTTTGGCAATGCGACCCAGGCGCTCAACGGCTTTGTTCCCGAGGCCCAGACCGACTTCGTGTTCTCCCTCTTCGCCGAGCAGTTTGGCTTCGTCGGTTCAGTCGTGCTTCTCGCGCTGTTTGCCTGCATGATCGTAACGACCATACTTCTTGCCATGAGGACGGAGTCCCTCTATATGAGGCTCGTCCTCGTGGGCTGTGTGGCAATGTGGACGTTCCAGGTCCTTGAGAACGTCGGGATGTGCCTCGGCATCATGCCGATCACGGGAATTCCCCTGCCCTTTGTGAGCTACGGGTCCTCCTCGATGGTCGTGCAGCTCGTTGCCGTGGGTATCGTCCAGAGCGTGTGGAGACATCGCCAGAAGGCCGCCTAGGCCTTCGCGTTTTCTGTGAGGGAGTCTCGTGTCGGGTAGATCTTGGTCCGTGGGAAAAACCGCTGAGGTCGCCGGGTTTGCCAGGGCGTCAGCGAGGAGAAGGGACGAGCGTCTTCTCCTGCATGTCCTTGTCGACTCTGCCTGTCCGCATTGGATCGGCTGCGCGGTGAGGGATGCGCTCATGCCGCAGCGACCGGGCGGCGAGGTGCTCGTCTACGACTTTCGGAGGGCCCCTCACGACCCCCGAGATGTGGACGCCGCGATCATGCTCGTCGGCGAGCGGTCCTCGGTCGAGGTGCCTCTCGCATATGCTCGCCGCGGCATCCCCGTCGCCCTTGTGGCGGAGGGTGCCCTTGACGCCCCCGCCTTCTCCGAGGACGAGCAGTCCCTCGCCAATGTTTCCGTCGTCGCGGGCTCGAGTCGCGAGGCCCTTCTCGACAAGCTCTCTCGCTGGCTCTGCTCCGTTATCGACAAGGAGATCGCCCTGGCGGCGAACTTCCCCTTCTGCCGCGACGTTGTCGTTGACGGCATGGTGAGGCGCTGCGCCCTCCAGAACGCCGGCGTGACGGCGCTGCCCCTCGTCTCTGGCTCGGACTTTCCCGTCATGACGGCCAACCAGATGAGGCTGGCCCTCGACGTCTCGGCTGCATACGGAAAGGGGCTCGAGCCTTCCCGGGCCCTGGAGCTTTCCGGCGTACTGGGGCTCGCCCTCGCGTGGAGGATGGTCTCCCGACGACTCGTCGCCGTTCTGCCGGGCCTCGGTCTGGTCGCTCGCGCCGGTGTCGCGCTCGGGGGCACCCTGCTCACCGGTGAGGCGTTGCGGCTCTGGTTTGACGCCCCGCAGCTTCGGCCCTTCTCACGCGGGGAGTCGTCGCCCGTGGCCTCTCGTGGGGGAGAGCCGCTCCCCGCGGTTTCCTCGGCGGATGCGGAGGGTTATGTGACCATTGGAGGTAACGCTTCATGAGGGTGCCGAGAGAGAATCTCTTCCATCTCATCGAGCCTCTGCTCGCCAACGTGGAGCATCCCGCGCGCTACCTCGATCACGAGTGGGGTGCCTGCGAAGACCAGGAGGGGCCCTTTCACCTCTGCATGGTCTACGCTGACGTCTACGAGGTTGGGCAGCCAAACCTCGGCGTCGCCATCCTCTACAACAGGATCAACGCTCAGGAGGGCATGAGCTGCGAACGATGCTTCCTGCCCTGGAAGGACCTCTCCGCCCTCATGCGCGAGAAGGGCATTCCGCTTCTCTCGCTCGAGGGCGCTGCCCCTCTCGCCTCCTTTGACGCGATAGGCTTCACGCTCGCTCACGAGCTCATCGCCACCAACGTTCTGGAGACGCTTGACCTCGCGGGCATTCCCCTGGAGTCCTCCGACCGAGACGAGGACGACCCCATCATCCTCGCGGGCGGGCCGTCCGCGTGGAACTGCGAGCCGCTGGCGCCCGTCTTCGACGCGGTTCTTCTCGGCGACGGCGAGGATTCCATCGTCGAGACGTGCGCCTGCATCCGAGACGCTCGAGCGGAGGGTTGCACGCGCTCCGCGATCCTCCGCAGGCTCGCCGGGGTGCCGGGTACCTACGTTCCCTCGCTCTACGACGTCGTCATCGACGAGTCCTCGACGAGGTGGGGCCATGCGGTCCCTCGTGCCGGCGAGGACGCTCCTGACGTCGTCATGAAGCGGGCGATCGCCGACCTTTCCGAGACCCCGGCCGTTGCCCAGAAGATCGTTCCCTACATGGGCATCGTCCAGGATCGCCTCTCCCTCGAGGTCCTCCGGGGCTGTGCCCGCGGTTGCAGGTTCTGCCAGGCCGGCATGACCTACCGGCCTGTGCGCGAGAGGCCGGCGGACCAGGTGGTCTCGTGTGGCGTTGAGGCGCTTCTCGCCAGCGGACACAACGAGATCTCGCTCTCGTCGCTGTCTACGACGGACCACTCTCAGTGCGAGGAGATCCTCGCCGGCTTCAACGGGGAGCTCGAGGGGAAGGGCGTCCGCGTCTCCATTCCCTCCCAGCGACTCGACTCCTTTGGCGTCGACATGGCTGCCGCCGTCGCAGGGGGCAGGAGGGGAGGGCTCACCTTCGCCCCCGAGGCGGGAACCCAGCGCCTGAGGGACGTCATCAACAAGAACGTCACCGAGGAGGACCTCGAGCGGGCCGCCAGAAACGCCTATGAGGCCGGATGGCGACGCATGAAGCTCTATTTCATGATGGGCCTTCCCACCGAGACGGACGAGGACGTCGTCGGCATTGCGCGTCTCGCCGAGCGCGTTCTCGAGATTGGGCGCGAGGTCGTGGGGAAGGGTCGGAAGAGCGGCGTGTCCGTCTCCATATCCGTTGCGGTTCTCGTTCCCAAGGCGCACACGCCCTTCCAGTGGGCCCCGCAGCTCGATCCCGACGAGGTGAAGAGGCGCCAGCAGCTCCTGCTCCATGAGGTGCGCGACCGGGCCATTCGCATCTCCTACCATGACGCCGACGTCTCGCTCGTTGAGGGTGCCCTCTCTAAGATGGGCCGCGCCGGCTTTGACCTCGTGCGGTCGGCATGGCGCAAGGGGTGTCGCTTCGACGCTTGGACGAGCGAGTTTCGCTTTGACCTCTGGACCGAGGCGGCCGAGGAGTGCGGCTTGGACCTCGCTGACGTTGCCTGCGAGGAGTTCCCCCTCTCCGCTCGGCTTCCGTGGGACCACACCTCGCCCGGCGTCTCCAAGGGGTATCTGCAGCGCGAGTGGCTTCGTGCCGTGGAGGGCGTCACAACGCCCGACTGCACGCGTGCGTCCTGCACCGGCTGTGGCGTCTGCCCGAGCCTGGGCGTCAAGAACGTCATCTGGGGGGTGAGGGGCTGATGCAGCCATACTCCGGTCGACCGCAGGATCTGCCCACAAAGGCCGAGCTTGACCGTCTTCGCGTGGAGTACGCCAAGGACAGGAGGCTCTCCTATCTCGGGCACCTCGACCTCATTGCGACCATAGAGCGCTGTGTCAGGCGCTCCGGCCTTCCCTTCTCCATAGGAAACGGGTTCGCGAGGAGGATGCGCCTCCAGTTTTCCGGGGCGCTTCCGGTGGGGGCGAGCTCGTGCTGCGAGTACTTTGACGTGAGGCTCACCGAGCGGGTAGACGAGGGCGAGGCGCTCGCGATGCTCGCGGCCGCCACCCCTGCCGCCCTTGCGCCGCTTCGCGCGGGCTACGTTCCGGGAACGCTTCCAGCCCTCGAGGCCTGGCTCGATCGCGCGACGTGGAGCGTGGAGATCGCGGGGGAGGGCATGAGGTCGAGCGCCGTGCTCGAGGGTATCGCGGCGGTGCGCGACGAGGGCTCGCTCACATACCTTCGTGGCGACCGAGAGAAAACGATCAACCTCGACCGGTGTCTCGTCGACGCCTCGGTCGAAGATGCCCCGGGAGGCGATGTGGTCGTCACGCTCGAGACGAGGTCGGGGAGCGGGGCCTTTCTCAGGCCGGGCGTCCTGATCGACGCCGCCCTGCAACGCGCCGGGATCGAGAGGCCCTCTTTCGTTCGGGTGAGGCGCATCGGCCAGAGCCACGAAGAAGATGGGCGTCTTGTGGAGCCTCTCGGTCCGTTTTGCCAGAGCGTTGCGGCACCATTATTCTGAGCAAGGCGCATCGTCTTGACGCGGCGAACCTCACCGTCTTTTCCCTTACGGAGTGGCCAGCCAGCCAACTATTCGTTGACGAGCCGAGACGCTGCTAGTAATATAAGCAACTGTTGCATTCAGCCAGCAATGAAGGGTTTCGCACATGTACGCAATCGTAGCAACTGGGGGCAAGCAGTATAAGGTTGCCAAGGGCGACGTCATCGACGTTGAGAAGCTCGACGCGCAGCCTGGCGACAAGGTCGAGCTCCCCGTCCTCCTCGTGAACGACGGCACCAAGACCATCGTTGGCTCCGCTCCCCTCGAGGGCAAGACCGTCACCGCTGAGGTCGTCGAGCAGTTCAAGGGCGAGAAGGTTCTCGTCTTCAAGCTCAAGAAGCGCAAGCGCTATCACCGCGCCAACGGCCACCGTCAGAACCTCACCAAGATCAAGGTCGTTGAGATTCCCGCGTAACTCTCGTCCCTCGCTCTAGAGAAGGCAGGTCATACCATGGCTCACAAGAAAGGTCTCGGCTCGTCCCGTAACGGCCGCGATTCCAACGCCCAGCGTCTGGGCACCAAGCGCTACGGCGGCCAGTTCGTAAAGGCTGGCGAGATTCTCGTCCGTCAGCGTGGCACGCACATCCACCCCGGTGACAACGTCGGCATCGGCAAGGACGACACCCTGTTCGCCCTCACCGCCGGCACCGTTGAGTTCACCAAGGGCGTCAAGCACCGCGTGCACGTTCGCGAGGCGTAGGGCGCAACCCCATAGCTCGTCTCGACCCCGCGTTCCTGGGCGCGGGGTTTTCTTTTGGGGCGCGACTGTCCGAGCCCGGCCTCGCCTCAGCCTCGGTGGGGTTGTGGCTTGACGAAACTGGGCTCGTCTCAGCTTTGGCGCCCATAATCTTGACGAAACGAGGCTCGTCTCAGCTTTGGCGCCCATATTCTTGACGAAACGGGGCTCGTCTCAGTTGCATTTGCTGCTAAGGCTGAGACGAGCCCGATTTCGTCAAGCCCAAGCGGTCGCTCGGCTGAGACGAGCCTGATTTTGTCAAGCGAGAAGAGCTTTGGGCTGAGACGAGCCCCGATTCATCAAGCTCTCCTGCTCGCTTGGCTGAGACGAGAGTCATCTCGCATCGCTCATCCAGACACATGGCGGACGATGCGGGATGGCCCTCAATAAGCTGCGTTGGACGCGTTGGCCCCGTTGCCGTACCATTGAGTTCGGACAAAGGAGAACCACGTGGAGAACACGTTTACCGATCTTTCCCACATCAACGTAAAGGGCGGCGACGGCGGTGCCGGCTGCATGTCGTTCAGGCGCGAGGCCTTCGTTCCCAAGGGCGGGCCTGACGGCGGCGACGGCGGCCGCGGCGGAGACGTCGTGATTGAGGCTGACCCCCAGCTCTCGTCGCTGATCGACTATCGCTACAAGCACCACTTCCGGGCCGAGCGCGGGACGCACGGCCAGGGTGCGAGGAGGCACGGCCGGGATGGCGAGGACATGGTGCTGCGCGTGCCCGTGGGCACCGTTGTACGCGAGCTGGACGCTGCGACGCAGACTCCGGTCTACGACATCGCCGACCTCACGCACCCGGGCGAGCGCGTCGTCGTTGCACCCGGTGGCGCGGGCGGTCGTGGCAACATTCACTTCGTGACCTCCGTCCGGCGTGCGCCGGCATTTGCCGAGAAGGGCGAGCCTGCCCGAGAGCACTGGATAGAGCTCGAAATGAAGCTCATGGCGGACGCGGCGCTCGTTGGCATGCCCTCCGTCGGCAAGAGCTCGATCATCGCCCGAATCAGCGCTGCGCGCCCCAAGATAGCCGACTATCCCTTTACCACGCTCATTCCCAACCTGGGCGTTGCCCGCGCCGCGAGCGGCCAGTCGTTCGTCGTTGCCGACGTGCCCGGTCTCATTGAGGGCGCGAGCGAGGGTAAGGGCCTTGGCCATCAGTTCCTGAGGCACATCGAGCGCACGGCGCTCATTCTCCATGTGGTCGACGTCACGGGAGGCTATGAGGGCAGGGACGTCGTCGACGACTATCGCACGATCAACGCCGAGCTTGCTGCCCATGCCTCCGAGCTTGCCGTGAGACCTCAGATCGTCGTGGCAAACAAGTGCGACCTTCTGGGTACGGAAGAGGCCGTCGATCGCCTCCGCTCCGTCGCCGAGGCAGACGGGCACCAGTTCTTCGCGGTATCCGCGGCAACCGGCCTGGGCCTCGACGCCCTCGTCTCCGCATGCGCCGCCGAGGTCGCGCGCCTCCGTTCCGAGGCAGCGTCCTCTCAGGAGGACGCCTGTGACCAGAGCGGTGAGTGGGAGAGGGAGCGACAGCGTCGCGAGCGTCGCATCGAGGTCTCCCGGGAGGAGCGGCATGCATGGCGCGTCCGCGGCGTCCAGGTGGAGCGCATGGTCATCCAGACGGACTGGGAGAACGACGAGGCCGTCGCCTATCTCCAGCATCGCTTCGATCGCTGCGGCCTCGATGCCGCGCTCGCCAAGGCAGGTGCGGTCAACGGCGACGAGGTTCGCATCCTCGACCTCACCTTCACGTTCCAGGGAACCGATGACGCGGATGATTTCGACGAGGTCGACGATGCAAACGATGACGACCTCGTCGTCGCGGGGGAGGTCGAGAACTAGGTGGGCGCCCCTCGTCTGATCGTCGTCAAGATCGGGTCCTCCACGCTCGTCGACGAGCGTGGGTCCCTCGACGGTGGGTTCATCGCCTCGCTCTGCTCGCAAGTCTCCTCCCTTGTTTCCAGCGGGACGAAGGTCGTCATCGTCTCTTCCGGCGCCGTCGCGGCAGGTAGGGACGTGCTCGGCATATCGGGGCGACCCTCGGACATGGGAACGCTTCAGGCATGCGCGTCGGCGGGCCAGGCGCGTCTTACCCAGGCGTATGCTGACGTGCTCGCCCTGTCCGGCATTCCCTGTGCCCAGGTTCTTCTCACCAGGCGCGACGTCATGGACCGCGATGCCTTTCTCAACGCGCGCACTACGCTCACGAGGCTTCTCGAGCTGGGCGCCATTCCCGTGGTCAACGAGAACGACACCGTCTCGACGGCGGAGTTCGCGTTTGGTGACAACGACATGCTCGGCGCCCTCGTTTCCGCTCTGGTGGGCGCCGACCTCTACGTCATCTGCTCCGACGTCGAGGGGCTCTACACCTCAAACCCCCAGGAGGATCCGACCGCGACGCTCATCGAACGCGTCGAGGAGGTCGATCAGGACCTCACCTCTCGTGCGGGAGGTGCCGGCACGTCCTTCGGTACGGGAGGAATGTCCTCCAAGCTCCGTGCGGCGCGCGCCATGCTCGCCGCCGGGATTCCCACGGTCATATGTCGCGGCCGTCGCGAGCGCGTGCTTCTCGACGTCGTTCGGGGCATGCCCGTGGGCACGCGGTTCGAGGCTCCCGAGGGCTCGCCTCACGAGGGTGGCCGCAAGCTCTGGATCGGTCTCGCCGAGGTGCCGCGCGGCACCATCACGCTCGACGAGGGAGCTTCTCAGGCTGTGCTCGAGCGCGGCGCCTCCATCCTTCCCGTGGGGGTGGTCTCGACGATGGGGCACTACGTGGCCGGGGACGTCGTCAACGTGCGCACGTCCCGCGGCGACATAATCGGCCGCGGCATCGCTCGCTACTCCTCTGAGGACATGGGCAAGGTCCGTGGCATCAAGCTCGACGTAATCGCTCGTTTTCTCGGATCCGACCGCGCTCAGCCCGCGGTTCACCGTGACGATCTTCTCGTCTTCTAGGAAGGAGAGACATGTCTGAGGCAAGAACCAAGGCGTCGCTCGCCAAGGCCGCAGCCCCCATCATCGGGCGGGCGAATCGAGGGGACCGCGAGCGCGCGCTCCTTCTCGCCGCATCGAACATCCGCTCCTGTGCCGGAGACATCATCGCAGCCAACGAGCGTGACCTCGAGAGGGCGAGAGAGGCGGGGATGAGCCTCCCGCTTCAGGACAGGCTGATGCTGGACGAGAAGAGGATCGGCGCCATAGCCGACTCGCTCGAGGACATCGCCCGCCAGGAGGATCCCCTGGGACGCATCGTGGGAGGTACGACCATCTCCTGTGGTCTGAGAATCGAGCAGGTGACGGTTCCTCTGGGCGTCGTCGCAATGATCTACGAGGCCCGGCCCAACGTCACCGCCGACGCCTTCGGGCTCTGCGTTCGCTCCGGCAACGCCTGCGTGCTCAAGGGAGGGTCTGCGGCGCGTGAGTCCTGCCTTGCCATCGTGGACGCCTGCAGGGCCGCTCTCGAGGGTGCGGGGCTGCCCGTTGACGCCCTGCAGTATGTGGACGACGACGCCAGCCATACGCAGACCTCCGAGCTCCTTGGGGCGACCGGTCTGGTCGACGTCCTCATCCCTCGCGGCGGGGCCTCGCTGATCCGCGCCTGCGTAGAGGGGGCCAAGGTCCCCGTGATCGAGACGGGCACGGGGAACTGCCACGTCTACGTCCATGCCTCGGCGGACTTTGACAAGGCGCGCTCCATCGTCATGAACGCAAAGACCCAGCGCGTCGGCGTCTGCAACGCCGCGGAGTCGCTCCTCGTCGACCGCTCTGTTGCCGAGCGCTTTCTCCCGGAGATGCTCGTCGAGCTCGCAACCGCGGGCGTTCTTCTCCATGTCGACGCCGAGACGGCCTCCGCTGCGGCGCTTCTCGAGGGCGACTCGGCGGATCTCGTCCGCTCCCACCTCGTCGAGGCGACGGATGACGATTGGGGCAGGGAGTACCTCGCGCTCGAGATGAGCGTGCGCGTCGTCTCCGATGTCGACGAGGCCATCGAGCACATCAACCGGTACGGCACGGGGCACTCGGAGGCCATCGTGGCCGACTCCTACGATGCCTGCGAGCGCTTCCTCGCGGGGGTCGACGCTGCCGTCGTCTACGCGAACGCCTCGACGCGCTTCACTGACGGGGGCGTCTTCGGTCTTGGCGCCGAGATCGGGATCTCGACCCAGAAGCTTCATGCCCGTGGGCCGATGGGAGCCTCCGCACTGACCACGACGAAGTATCTCGCGAGGGGGGAGGGGCAGGTCCGATGACGGTCGACGTCTCGCTCCTGCGTGAGCACGACCTTCCCGTCCTCGGGACCGATGAGGGGAGGACGTATCGCCTCGGGATCATGGGCGGCACGTTCGACCCGATTCACAACGGACACCTCGTGGCGGCGGAGCAGGCATTCGACGACCTCGGCCTTGACCTCGTGGTTTTCATGCCAGCCGGCAGGCCCGCGTTCAAGCAGGACAAGCGAGTCACATCCGGGGAGGAGCGCTTTGCCATGACGCTCCTCGCGACTGCCGACAACCCCCACTTCGTCGCCTCCCGCTTTGAGATCGACAGGGATGGCGTGACCTATACGGCCGACACCCTCCGTCTTCTCCGCGAGTTGTATCCAGACAACGTTGAGTTCTACTTCATCACCGGTGCCGACGCCATCACGGAGATCGTCTCCTGGAGGGATGCCGACGACATCGCGCGGCTCGCCCATCTCGTTGCGGCCACGCGGCCCGGCTATGACCTCGATCGTGCCTGGGACGCCATTGCGGCGTCAGGACTCGACTTCGACGTGACCTATCTTTCCGTTCCCGCGCTCGCCATTTCCTCGAGCTACCTTCGAGAGCGCGTCATGGCGGGACAGAGCCTGCGCTATCTCACGCCCGACCAGGTCACCGGGTATCTTCACAAGCACGGGCTCTATGGCGCCTCCAGAAGCCGGTACGGACAGACCGGGGAGGTGGTCGCCTGATGGGGAAGAAGAAGGCGAAGGTCTCCTACACGGCCGACCAGGAGGTTCTTCTCGCGCGCATCAAGAGCGACGTCTCGGATCACCTCACGACCAAGCCTCGGAGACTCGCCCACTCGCTCTCAGTGGCACGCTGCGCCGAGAGGCTGGCCGTTGCCTATGGGGTGGATCCGTTTCTCGCGCGTGCGGCGGGCCTGCTCCACGACTGGGAGAAGGCCTGCTCGGTCTCCGAGCAGATTGCCCACGCCAAGGACCTTGGCATCGACATGGGGGTCGAGTTGGAGCTCGTCCACTCCCTCCTGCACGGCAGGGTTGCCGCGAAGGTCCTTCCCGCGCGCTATCCCGAGCTGCCGCCAGCCGTGTGGCATGCCATAGCCGTCCACACCTCCGCCGCTGCCGACATGAGCCCGCTTGACGAGGTCCTGTTCGTCGCCGACGGCATCGAGCCGCTGAGGCCCTCCAGTCCCGGCATCGAGAGAGTTCGAAAGCTCGTCGGAAGGGCGTCGCTCGACGACCTCTTCTGGGAGTCGTTCTCGGGCGGCATCGTCTATGTTATCGAGGGCGGGCGCTACCTGTACCCGAGGACCATCGAGGTCTACAACGCGCTCGCCGCACGTCGAAACCGCAAGAAAGGCTAGGAGACCACATGGGTTGCACCCCACTCGAGATCGCAAAGGTTGCGGCGCACGCCGCCGATTCCAAGAAGGCGAGCGACATCGTCCTCATCGACCTCTCCACCAAGACCGACGTCTGTGACTACTTCCTCATCGCCACGGGCGAGAACCCCCGTCAGGTCGACGCCATTGTGGACGAGGTCAGGGAGAAGGTCAGCGCCAACTGCGGGCTCTCACCGCTCTCCTGCGAGGGCCGCGAGGGCCTCTCGTGGGTCCTTCTCGACTACGGTTCCGTTGTCGTTCACGTCTTCAAGCGGGAGACGAGAGACTTCTACCGTCTGGAGACGCTCTGGGGAGACGCTCCGCGCGTGGAGCTCGACCTCGAGGGTTAGTCCCGTGGCCCCGGCGGCTTCCAACGAGTCACACGGCCCCCTGACGGTTTGGGAGGGCCCCGCGATCGGCCTGCTCGACCTCGACGCCTTCTTTGCCTCCGTCGAGCAGCTCGACCACCCCGAATGGCGTGGAAAGCCGGTCATCGTGGGAGGGTCGGCGGACCGCCGTGGCGTGGTGTCGACCGCCTCCTATGAGGCGAGGCGCTTTGGGGTCCACTCGGCCATGCCCGCCGCGACCGCGCGAAGGCTGTGCCCTCAGGCCATCTGGACGCGCGGCCACTACGATCGCTACAAAGAACTGAGCTCAGCCGTAATGGGCATTCTCGTTGACGAGACGCCCCTCGTCGAACAGGTCTCGATCGACGAGGCCTTCTTCGACGTCTCGCCGGGACGCTTCTCCCATGAGAACCCCGTGGCCATCTGTCGTCGGGTCCAGGAGCGCGTCTCTCGACTGGGAGTCACCTGCTCCATCGGCCTTGGGGTAAACAAGACGGTCGCGAAGATCGCCTCCGAGAGGGAGAAGCCGCGTGGCCTCACGGTGGTCCTTCCCGGCACTGAGGGCGCCTTCCTGGCACCCCTGCCCGTTGGCTGCATGAGCGGAATCGGACCAGCCACCCAGGAGAGACTGCGCCGCATGGGAGTCCGCACGCTCGGGGACCTCGCTCGCAGTGACAAGGACGAGCTCGAGCACGAGTTCGGCATAATCGGTCCGCGCATGGCCGAGCGCGCTGCGGGGCTCGAGCGGAGCCGCGTCAGCGAGGCCGCGGCAGAGGATGAGGTCAAGTCCGTCTCGAACGAGCGGACGTTTGCCGAGGACCTCGTCGACGAGCGCGACATTCTCGCTGCCATTTCCAGCATCTCCGAGATGGTCGCACGCAGACTGAGGAGGAGGGGCCTCAAGGGGAGGACCGTCACCCTCAGGCTCAAGTTCGACGTCAGCCATGCGAAGAGCGCCCAATGCGCGATGTCCTGCCAGACGGATGACGGGCGTGTCATCGGGCACGAGGCAAGGGCCCTGTTGCGGAAGGTCTGGCAGCCCGGGGAGTCGGTCAGGCTCGTGGGTGTGGGGGTCTCCTCGTTCGACGGGGAGCGTGACGTTCAGCTTCCGCTATTCGGGGGAGAGGACGTGGCCGACGGGTCCGGCAGGGACCTCTCGGCGCTGGGCCGCGTGACTGATGCGCTGAGGGAGCGCTACGGCGATGACGTCGTGGGATACGGACACGAGCTTCGGTTGAAGGGCGGGACGACAGGAACCGCACCCATGAACAAGGCGGATTTCTGACAGGGTGGCCCGGCGTCTCCCTGAGGTGCCCCTAGAGGGTCACCGTGAAGGTCGTCCCCTCCCGCTCCTCCGAGGTGGCGGTGATGGTCCCGCCGTAGGACACGACGATGCTCCTGGCTATCGCAAGCCCAAGGCCAAAGCCGCCCTCTCCCTGACGCTCGCGCGCACGATCGGTCCTGTAGAAGCGATCGAAGAGATGCTCGAGGTCCTCGGGGTCGATCACGTCACCTTGGTTTCGGATCGAGAGCTTGGAGCGCTTTCCCTCTCGCGTCAGATGAACGCTCACGGTAGACCCCGCAGGTGCGTACTTCGTGGCGTTGTCGAGCAGGGTCCTCACGACGCGCTGGTAGGGCCCTCGTTCGATGCGAGCGGTTACGCCGGGCAGTATGTGCTCGTCAAGCAGGCAGCCACGCTCGAAGGCGACGGGGTCAAATTCCAGACAGCATCCCTCGACGACGCTCGAGACGTCAATTGCTTCGGTGTTGCCGTGCGCTCCAGACCCGGAGATGGCCCGTTCGTCAGCCTGGGCGAGCGTGAGCAGCTCCTCGACGAGCTCCTTCATGTGCGTCGCCTCGTCGATCGTGCTCTCCACCCATCTTCTCGACTCCTGGTCGACGCCCTTCTGCCTCTGGAGGATCTGCATATTGGCGAGAATCACGGTAAGCGGGGTCTTGAGTTCGTGCGAGGCATCCGAGACGAAGCGGTGCTGCTGCGTCCACGCCCGCACAACAGGCTTGAGGGCCCATCCCGAGAGTACGTAGGAGACCGCGAAGAGGGCGAGCATCGAGACGAAGAAGATAACGGTGCCGTTGAACGCCTGGTAGCGGAGGGCCGCGTCTCGCGAGTAGGTGTCGACGAGGGCGATGCGCATCCCCCAGGGCTTCTCGGCTCGCTCCCAGGAGATGGGGTATTCGGTGGACTCACCGGTGTCTGCCGAGGCGGAGAGCGCCTCATTGATGACGCTCTCGAGTCGCTCGGGGGAGATCTCCAACGGAGAGTCGCCGATGATGGTGGTCGTCCCGTCTCTGCGTACGTCTACGACGACGGCGAGCATCATCTCGGCGCTCTGCTCACCCGTCGTGTCGCCGATCTGCGCCGAGGTTATGTCTCCGGCAATCGCCTTCGAGAGGATCCTCGTTGTCACGGACCGCAGGGTCATGGCGTTTGTGAAGAGCGTCATGCCGAGCACGCCAATGAGCACGAGCCCCACGAGAAGCATGGAGATAGCTATGAATTCCCTGCGCAGCCGGGCGAGCACGTCCTACCCCTCTATTCGCCGAGGACCTCGAGACGATAGCCTAGCATTCTCAGCGTCGTGATCTGCACCTTGGATCCGATGTGCGAGAGCTTCTTGCGCAGGAACGAGACGTAGGCCTCGACGGAGTTCTCCGAGGCATCGGTGTCTCCCCAGACGCGACCCAGGAGATCGTGCTTCGAGACGACGCGAGTGCTCGAGGTCATCAGGATCCTCATGACCTCGAACTCCTTTCCCGAGAGATGCACCGACTCGTCGTTGCAGCTGAGGTCGTGGGTCGAGAGGTCGAGCGTGATGTCGGCAAAGGTCGCCTGCTCGAGAAGCACGTCGCCGCGGCGCCTCGTGAGCGCCCTGAGCCTGGCCAGAAGCTCGTCGGCCTCGAAGGGCTTGGTCATGTAGTCGTCCGCGCCGGCGTCGAGCCCCTCGACCTTCGCTGCGGTGGAGGTCCTGGCGGTCAGGAGCAGAACGGGGATGGAGACGCCGTGGCGGCGCATCTCGCGAACGACCTCTCGACCGTCCATGCCGGGAAGCATGATGTCGAGAATCATCGCATCGTAGGTTCCGGAGAGGGCGGCCCTGAGACCGGAGCGACCGTCATAGACCGCCTCGGCGTTATACGAGGCGTCGTTCACGATGCGGACGATGGCGTCCGCAAGGTTTCTCTCGTCTTCGACGATAAGGATGTTCATGTCGACTGCCCTTCTTCTGGGGTGCGTCGCGACCTTCTCGCCACGCGTCACGTGGGGTATCCTACCCAGAGGAGCTTAAAACTCCCTGAAGCCTGACCAGTGAATATGGCGCGATTCAGCTCCTTTCACAAAATCTGCACCTTGTCAGTCGGGCAAAGAGTCGTAAGATGATAAGTCGTTTTGTGGCCCAGCGGTGCGGCCAACCCAACTAACCCCGCGCACCGCACGTATGGAGGAGTGTTCATTGGCAGTCAAGATTCGCCTGGCCCGTCACGGTGCCAAGAAGCGTCCGTACTACCGCGTCGTCGTCGCTGACGGCCGCATGCCCCGCGACGGCCGCTACATCGAGGAGGTCGGCCGCTACAACCCGCTGACCAACCCCAAGACCATCGACATCAACCTCGAGAAGGTCGACGAGTGGATGGCCAAGGGCGCCCAGCCCACCAACGCCGTCTCTCACCTCATTGACATCGCTCGCGATGGTCAGCCTGCCGTCGAGAAGAAGGCCAAGATCTCCAAGAAGGCCGCTGCCAAGGCCGCCGCTGCTGCCGCTGAGGCCGAGTCGGACGCCGAGTAGGTGTCTTTCATGGGGACCATTGACGGATCCCTTGCCCCTGACGCCACCCAGGAGCTTCCCTCCGATCGCGTCGCAGATCTTGTCGAGTACATCGTCTGCGGCCTCGTCGACGACGAGGACTCCGTCTCGCTTGACGTGACTGACGGTGAGGAGGGTGCGCTCATCGAGGTGAGCTGCTCCGAGGAGGATGCCGGTCGCGTGATCGGCCGCAAGGGCCGCACGATCAAGGCTATTCGCACCCTCGCGAGGGCCCTGGGCCAGCGCGTTGGGACCGCGGTCGAGGTCGAGGTCGTGGGTTAGGCATACATGCAAGACCGTTACCGGTGCATAGCCCGTGTGGCCAAGGCCCACGGGAGACGGGGGGAGGTCGTGACGGTTCCCGTTCACGGCCTTCCCCCTCTTGTCTTCGAGGGACTTGAGGTCGCCCTCGTACCTCCGAGGCTCAAGGGGTCACGCTGGCGTCAGGTCGAATCGTGCTCCTCTGACGGGCGCTCCGGATCTCTCGTGGCACTCTCCGGAGTCGACTCGATGGGTGATGCAGAGGGGCTCGTGGGCTCCTATGTCCTTGCGAGAGTCTCCGACCTTCCCGGCGATCTTCCGCTCCATGACCGTGAGCGCCTCGTCGGAAGGCAGGTCGTCGATGCCTTCAGCGGCGTCGTCTCGACGATTCACGAGGTCATGTGCGGCCCGGCAAACGACGTCTGGGTTCTCCGCTGCGAAATGGGGGAGATGCTGATTCCCGTCGTCGACGAGGTCGTGAGCGAGGTTCCCGAGGATGGCCCCATCACCGTTCGCGTTCCGGCGGGTCTCGACTGGGAGGGGGTCGGAGATGCTCTTTGAGGCGCTCTCCGTGATTCCGGAGGTGTTCTCGCCCTATCTCGAGACATCCATCATGGGCAGGGCCCTGAGGTCGGGAGTCTTTGAGTTCAGGGCGTATGACCTGAGGGACTGGACGCACGACCGGCACAGGACCGTTGACGACGCCCCCTTCGGTGGGGGTCCCGGCATGCTCATGAAGCCAGCCCCCATCTTCGAGGCGCTCGATGATATCGGGTCAAAGGGGCCGAGGCCGCACGTCGTGTTCTTCTCTCCCTGTGGGACCCGCTTTGACCAGCGTGCCGCCGAGCGTCTTGCGGACAAGGAGCGCGTGCTGTGCGTATGCGGGCGCTACGAGGGGATCGACGAGCGCGTCTACACGCTTGCCGACGACGTCTTCTCGATCGGGGACTACGTGCTTACCGGAGGCGAGCTTGCGGCGCTCGTCGTCATCGACTCCGTGGTCAGGCTGCTTCCCGGCGCACTCGGGGACGAGGCGTCCTCGGTCGACGAGTCGTTCTCCCAAGACTCCGGACTGCTCGAGTATGCCCAGTACACGAGGCCATCGAGCTATCGGGGAATGGACGTGCCCGAGGTCCTTCTGTCCGGCGACCACGGTCGCGTTGCTCAGTGGAGAAGAGAGAACGCCATCGAACGGACCGCTCGGTGGCGTCCGGACCTGCTCGAGTCTGCACGGCTGGATCCCAACGAGCGGGCGCGCGCCCGCGAGCTGATGCTTGAAGGGGAGGGCGACTAGGCATGGCCAAGCATTTCAGGGAGGAAGCCGTACCCGAGCCGCGTCACGGTTGCGGGTCCTGGCTCATGGGAACGGTCGCCGCGGGGGTTCTTCTGGCGGTCGCACTCCGCGTCTTTGTGATAGGCGCCTATTATGTGCCCTCGGGCTCCATGCGAGAGACCATCCATGAGGGGGACCTCATTCTCGGCGAGCGGGTCACGCTCTTCTTCGGCGGACCCGAGGCGGGCGACATCGTTACCTTCGCGAGCCCGCTTGACGAGGGGGAGACTCTCGTCAAGCGCGTCATTGCCACGGCCGGTCAGACGATCGACCTCGTTGACGGCTTCGTCTATGTTGACGGCGAGCGCCTTGACGAGCCGTATGTGATCCGAGATGACGAGGGCAGCCAGGCGAGGACCGAGAGCCTGTCCGATCTTGGCGGGTCCGCAGGGATAAGCTATCCCTACACCGTGCCCGAGAACTGCATCTGGGTGATGGGTGACAATCGCACCAACTCGAAGGACTCGCGATTCTTTGGCCCCGTGAGCGTCGATGACGTAACATCGAGGGCGATTCTTACGTACTGGCCGCTCTCCGACATCGGCCTGCTCTAGGTCGGGAGGGGAAGAGAGGAACATCATGAGCAAGACACCGCTGACCTTTCAGGACATGATCCTCGAGCTGGAGCGTTACTGGGCGGCTCAGGGTTGCACGGTCATGCAGCCGTACGACTCCGAGGTCGGGGCAGGAACCTTCCACACGGCGACGACCCTGCGCTCTCTTGGGCCCGGCGCCTGGCGGACGTGCTATCCCCAGCCCTGCCGCCGCCCCGCGGACGGTCGCTACGGCGAGAACCCCAACCGCATGCAGCACTACTACCAGTTCCAGGTCATCCTCAAGCCGTGCCCTGTTGACTCCCAGGACCTCTACCTCGGGTCCCTCAAGGCCATCGGGCTCGATCCCGCCGAGCACGACGTCCGCTTCGTCGAGGATGACTGGGAGAGCCCCACGCTCGGCGCCTGGGGTCTCGGCTGGGAGGTCTGGATGGACGGCATGGAGGTCACCCAGTACACCTACTTCCAGCAGGTGGGCGGCATCGAGTGCGATCCCGTGCCCGTTGAGATCACCTATGGCCTCGAGCGCATCGCGATGTACATCCAGGGCGTCGACTCCGTCTATGACGTCGTGTGGTCCTACCTTCCCGACGGCACGCCCATGACCTACGGGGACGTCTTCCACGAGAACGAGTTCGAGTTCTCGACCTACAACTTCGAGGTCGCCAACGTCGAGATGATGCGTCAGAAGTTCGACGACTACGAGGCGGAGTGCCACTCCTGCCTGGAGCGCAAGCTTCCGCTTCCCGCCTATGACTGCGTCATGAAGTGCTCTCACGCGTTCAACCTGCTCGACGCCCGCGGGGCCATCTCGGCCACCGAGCGTGCCAACTACATCCTGCGCGTCCGAACCATCGCCAAGCTCTGCTGCGAGTCCTACCTTGCGGAGGTTGCCGGAAAGACGGATGCCGCTCCGAAGAAGGGGGAGGTGGCCTAAATGGCCGAGACTCGTGACTTTCTGCTCGAGATCGGCACGGAGGAGATGCCCTCCGCGCCGCTCATGAACGCCGCCCAGCAGCTCGGCGGACTCGTGGAGAAGGGCCTTGACGCCGCCGGGCTCGCACATGGCGGGGTCCGCGTCGTCTCCACCCCTCGTCGCCTCGCGGCGGTAGTCTCGGACGTCGCCGTTGCGACCGACGAGATTCACGAGGTCAAGCGCGGTCCCAAGGCCGCCATTGCATTCGACGAGAGCGGGGCTCCGACCAAGGCCGCCCTCGGCTTCGCCCGCAAGTGCGGGGCCGACGCCTCAGAGCTTGTCCGTCGCGTCGACACCGACGGCAACGAGTACGTCTTCGCCGAGAGGAGCGTTCCCTCAAAGCCCGCCGCGCCCATCCTCTCCGAGCTCTCCGCCGCCGTCATCGGCGACCTTCAGTGGCCCAACTATCGCAGCCAGCGCTGGGGTTCCGAGCATGCCACGTTCGTCCGCCCCATTCGCTGGATCTGCGCCCTTCTCGGCGGTGACGTGGTTCCCGTGACCTATGCTGACGTGACCTCGGGGAACACCACCCGCGGTCACAGGGTCCTGGCGCCGGGGGAGCACGTCGTCTCCTCGCCGGCCGACTACGAGGCCACGCTCGAGCGCGCGTTCGTGCTCTCGGCCGAGCGTCGCGCCGAGGCCATCCGTGCGGGCATCGCCAGGATCGAGGCCGAGCGCGGAGGGGCGCACGTGGACACCCCCAAGCGCATCTTTGACGAGGTCGTGAACCTCTGCGAGTGGCCCACGGTTCTCGTAGGGACCTTTGACGAGTCCTTCCTCGAGGTTCCCCATGAGATCATCTGCGAGTCGATGCTCTCCAACCAGCGCTACTTCCCGATCTATGACGCCAGCGGCAGCCTCACCCGCGAGTTCGTCGTTGTCTCGAACGCCGATCCCGCCGTGTCTGAGACCGTGGTCTCAGGAAACGAGAAGGTCGTCCGCGCCCGCCTCGACGACGCGAAGTTCTTCTACGAGGAGGACCTCAAGCGCCCGATGGAGGAGCTCGTCGAGCGTCTCGGGTCGGTCACCTTCCAGGAGCGCCTCGGAACGATGCTCCAGAAGGTCGAGCGCATGGAGGGGCTTGCCTCTGCCGTCGCCACCCAGGCGGGTCAGGACTCGGCCGGCGTCGCCGCGGCCACGCGTGCGGCCCACCTTGCCAAGGCGGACCTCGTCTCCCAGGCGGTCGTGGAGTTCACCAACCAGCAGGGCGTCATGGGAGGCTACTACGCCGCCGCGGCGGGCGAGGCCCCCGAGGTCTGCTCCGCCATCCGCGAGCACTACCGCCCGCGCTTCGCCGGAGACGAGCTGCCCTCCGGCGTCTGTGGCAGGTGCGTCGCCATTGCCGACAAGCTCGACACCATCTGCGGCATCTTTGCCATCAACGAGCCGCCCACCGGATCCTCCGACCCCTACGCCGTGCGTCGCGCAACCATCGGCGTCATCGCGATGCTCCGCACGCTTCCCGGCTGCGACCTTCGTCAGCTCATCGGCCTCTCCCTCGGCGCCTACCTCGGGCAGGGGCTGGAGTTCGACCTCGAGGGGGTCGCGTCCGCCGTCGTGAGGTTCTTCCAGGCGCGCCTTGTGGCCATCGCCAAGGACGAGGGGCTTCGTCCCGACACGATCGAGGCCGTCTCCGCGGTCGGGGTCATCGACCCGATCGAGTTCATGGCTCGCGCCCATGCGCTCGAGGATGCCCGCTCCCAGAGCCCCGAGCTCTTCGATGACCTTGCGACCGCCTACGCCCGTGCCGCTCACCTGAGCGACGCGACTCTTGGCACCGATGTCGACGCAGGGCTTCTCGGGGACTCCGAGAGAAGCCTCCTCGATGCCTGTGAGCAGGGGTCCGTTGCCGTTACGAGCGCCCTTGCCGGCGACGACTACGCCGCCGCGCTCGGCGCCCTTGCCGAACTCAGGGCACCCATCGACCGATTCTTCGACGATGTACTTGTCATGGACGAGGATACTGCGGTAAGGGAGAACCGTCTGAGGCTTCTCAACCGCTTCGTAGAGGTGTTCGCGGGCGTTGCCGACATCGGGGCTCTCTCGAGGAAGAAGTAGTATAGTCTGGCACGGGGAGCGAAAGCTCGCACAGCCGGCAGGGATAGGAGGACGCACGATGGCCAAGCTCGATCTTGATGACGACATCTTCGGACAGGTCGTCCCTCTCATCTACGTTTTGTCCGACGCGCGCGGCGAGACGGCGAACACCGTCGTAATGGCCGCTGCCGCCCAGTTCGGCGACTCCTCGGTCGACATCGAGCGACTCTCCAACGTGAAGGACGTCGAGACCGTTCGCGCCTACTTCGACGAGCACTACGACCCCGAGCGTCCCTGCGCAGTCTTCCACACCTTCGCAAACGGGACGCTCCGTCGCGAGATTCGCCGCGAGCTCGACCGGAGGGGGATCCCCTCGATCGACCTTCTCGGCCCCGCCGTCACCGTCATCTCGACGCTCACCGGCGAGGAGCCAACGCACGAGATCGGCGCGGTCTACAGCGACTTGCCCGTCTCCGAGTAGGGCGCTTCACATCGAATATGTGGCGGGGTCGGCGCAAGTCGGCCCCGCCTTCCGTTTGCCTGTCCCTCGCTCCCGAATCCCGAATTCCAACTTGAGTTTTTTTCATCCGCTGCTAGGATTTCATGAGGACGTTTGTGCGTCGTCGTAAGTGCGCCCGCGGGCGCTCGGACAAAGAGAGCAAGGGAGAAAAATGGCAGAAAAGCACGTATACCGCTTTGGCTTCGACGCCAACGGCAACAACGTGACCGAGGTCGCTGGCGACTCGGTTGCCGAGGCCAAGTGGATCACGGGCGGCAAGGGAGCCAACCTCGCCGAGATGGCCAACATCGGCCTGCCCGTCCCTCCTGGATTCACGATCACCTGCCAGACCTGCGTCGCCTACTCCAGCGCCGGCAACGTCTGGCCTGAGGGCGTCCTCGACGAGATCGACGAGTACCGCAAGGACCTCGAGGAGCGCATGGGCAAGAAGCTCGGCGACTCCGAGGACCCGCTGCTCGTCTCCGTCCGCTCCGGCGCCCCCTTCTCCATGCCGGGCATGATGGACACCGTTCTCAACCTCGGCCTCAACGATGACTCCGTCCAGGGCCTCATCAAGCAGACCGAGAACCCCCGCTTCGCCTACGACTCCTACCGTCGTTTCGTCCAGATGTTCTCGGACGTCGTCATGGGCGTCTCCGGCCAGCTCTTCGAGGACGCCATCGCCGCCAAGAAGGCCGAGAAGGGCGTCAAGCTCGACACCGAGCTCGACGCTGACGACCTCAAGGACCTCGTCGCCACGTTCAAGCAGATCTTCGCCGAGAACGTCGACGCCGAGAAGTACCCCGAGGTCCTCGTGGACGGCAAGATCGAGTTCCCGCACGACCCGCTGGTGCAGCTCCGTCTCGCCGAGCAGGCCGTCTTCGGTTCCTGGAACACCGACCGCGCCATCCTCTACCGCAAGCAGAACAAGATTCCTGACGAGCTCGGCACCGCCGTCAACGTCCAGGTGATGGCGTTCGGCAACAAGGGCAACACCTCCGCCACCGGCGTCGCCTTCACGCGCAACCCCGCCGACGGCACCAACGAGCGCTACGGCGACTTCCTGGTCAACGCCCAGGGCGAGGACGTCGTGGCCGGCATCCGCAACACCGAGCCGATCGCCGACCTGCCCAAGGTCCCGGGCCTCGAGGAGGCTGGCAAGGAGCTCTTCCACGTCTTCGAGATCCTCGAGGACCACTACGCTGACATGATGGACCTCGAGTTCACCATCGAGCAGGGCAAGCTGTGGATGCTCCAGACCCGCGTGGGCAAGCGCACCGCTCTCTCCGCGCTCAAGGTCGCCATTCAGATGTACGAGGAGGGCCGCATCTCCAAGGAGGAGGCGGTCATGCGCGTTGCTCCCGAGCAGCTCGACCAGCTCCTCCACCCGCAGTTTGACCCCAAGGCCGACTACAAGGTCATCGCCAAGGGCCTCAACGCCTCCCCGGGTGCCGCCGTCGGCGCCGTCGTGTTCTCCTCCGCTGATGCCGAGGCTTACGCCGAGGCCGGCAAGCCCTGCATCCTCGTGCGCTGGGAGACCACCCCGGACGACCTGCACGGCATGGTTGCCGCCGAGGGCATCCTGACCTCTCACGGTGGCAAGACCTCCCACGCGGCCGTCATCGCCCGTGGCATGGGTGCGCCCTGCGTCTGCGGCGTCGACGCCCTCCAGATCGACGCGGTCAACAAGGTCTGCACCATCTCCGGTACCGACATCACCCTCCACGAGGGCGACGTCATCTCCATCGACGGCACCACCGGTGACGTCATTCTCGGCGAGGTTGCCCTCGTCCGCCCGGAGCTCGGTGGCGACCTCCAGACCATCCTCGACTGGGCCGACGAGGTTCGCAACGACGCCGAGCGCGGCCGCGTGATCGGTGTCCGCGCGAACGCCGACAACCCCGCCGACGCTCAGCTCTCCAAGGACAACGGCGCCTCCGGCATCGGCCTCTGCCGTACCGAGCACATGTTCCTCGGTGAGCGCAAGCAGCTCATCCAGAACTTCATCCTCGCCGACGACGAGGCCGTCAAGGCTGACGCCGTCGAGAAGCTCGGCGCTGCCCAGAAGGGCGACTTCCTCGAGATGTTCAAGGCCATGGACGGCATGCCCGTCATCGTGCGCCTGCTCGATCCGCCCCTGCACGAGTTCCTCGAGGATCCGCGTGACCTCGACGTCGAGATCGCCAAGGAGGAGGCCGAGGGCAAGGACGTCTCCGAGAAGAAGGCGCTTCTCGCCAAGCTCGACTCCTTCCAGGAGGCCAACCCGATGCTCGGCCTTCGTGGCTGCCGCCTCGGCCTGGTCTACCCCGAGCTCAACGTCATGCAGGTGAAGGCCATCGCCTCCGCCACTGCCGAGCTCCAGAAGCAGGGCCTCAACCCCAAGCCGGAGATCATGATCCCGCTCGTGGCCTTCGAGGAGGAGCTCGCTCTCGTCCGCGAGGTCGTCGAGGAGAACATCAAGGCCGTCGCCGAGGAGTACGGCGTCGAGCTCGACATCCCGGTCGGCACCATGATCGAGATCCCGCGCGCTGCCATCACCTCCGAGGACATCGCCAAGCACGCCGACTTCTTCTCCTTCGGCACCAACGACCTCACGCAGATGGGCCTTGGCTTCTCCCGTGACGACGTTGAGGCTGCCTTCATGCCGCTCTACCTCGACAAGAAGATCTGCAAGACGAACCCCTTCGCCACGCTCGACAAGGGCGTTGCCAAGCTCGTCAAGATGGGCGTCGAGGGTGGCCACGCCGGCAACCCGGACATCGTCTGCGGCGTCTGCGGCGAGACCGGTGGTGACCCCGAGTCCATCCACATGTACTACGACCTCGGTCTCGACTACGTGTCCTGCTCGCCGTACCGCGTGCCCATCGCCCGCCTCGCGGCCGCCCAGGCCAAGATCGAGGCCAACGGTGGCGCCGCCAAGGTTGCCAAGTAGGACAGGGTGACATCGTCCTGATCGTTGGAGGAGGGGGCCTTGGCCCCCTCCTTTCTTTTGGAGCAGCCATGCGTGAGAACACGAGACTCGACCTGGAGCGCTACGAGCACGAGCGTCTCTCCTCGGACGCGACCTTCTCCGACGCCTCGCTCGGCCGCGAGGCTCCCGAGGAGCCAGACCCTCTCAGGACGTGCTTCCAGTGCGACCGAGACCGCATTCTCCATAGCAAGAGCTTTCGTCGTCTCGCTCACAAGACCCAGGTCTTTCTCGCCCCCGAGGGCGACCACTACCGCACCAGGCTGATCCATACCCTCGAGGTCTCTCAGGTTGCCCGGTCGATCGCACGCCCGCTCGGGCTCAACGAAGACCTGACGGAGGCTATCGCACTGGGCCATGACCTCGGCCACACGCCCTTTGGCCACGTAGGGGAGCGCGCGATCAGTCATGCCATCGCTCGATACCGGAGCTGCGAGGATGACGACCCATGGGGCCACCGGTTCTTCTCCCATAACGAGCAGGGCGTCCGAATCGTCGAATTCCTCGAGCGCGGCGGCAGAGGGCTCAACCTCTGTCGAGAGGTGATTGACGGAATCAAGCACCATACCGGAGGCGTCCGTCCCATGACGCTCGAGGGACGCGTCGTCTCCCTTGCGGACAGGATCGCCTACGTCTGTCATGACATCGATGACGCCGAGAGGGCGGGGCTTCTTTCCGAGGAGGTTCTCCCCGCCGATGCGCGGCGCGTCCTCGGCGCCAGCTCCTCCGAGAGAATAGAGACGATGGTTCATGACGTCGTTGCCGTCAGCTCGAGCTGCGGCGACATCGCGATGTCCGACTCCGTCTGGGACGCGATGATGGAGATGCGCTCGTACCTCTTCGACAACCTCTACTCCCGTGGTGACGCGAAGTGGGAGGAGCCAAAGGCCTACGGTATGCTCGGCGAGCTCTTTGACCACTTCGTCGGGCATCTTGACGAGGTTCCCCGAGAGTACCTCGCTCATGACGAGGGCTCTCCCGAGGTGCAGGTGGCCGACTTCATCTCCGGCATGACCGACCGCTATGCGATCGACGTCTACGAGACGCTGAAGGTGCCCCGCTCCTGGCGCAAGCGGTGAGGCTTGTATATCATGTCCTCCGTGTCGGAGTAGGGAGGGATTCATGAGTTCAAACAACAGGGGAGGCGGCTGCCTCACCGCCATTGCGGTCTTCGCCTCGCTCGTCGTGTTCGTCGGCGGGGCCGTTCTGCTCTATCTCATCATGTCCGACTCACCGTTGCTTCGGCCTCAGCAGTCGGTCGTCGAGGAGCAGCCCGAGGAGGATTCTCGCCCCAAGAGCTTCGAGGAGTACTCCTGGGAGGAGCTCTCCGACATCTCAAGGCTCATCTCCGCCGCCTCCTCTGACGAGGAGGGCCGAGAGGTCGCCTCGCTCTGGGGAATCGGGATCGGCGACATGCGCTCGGTGAGCCTCACGGACGGCCGCACGGCCTCTGCCACCGTAGTCGGCATCAGAGCCGACGAGCTCGCGGACGGCACCGGCAAGGCGGGTCTCACCCTCTTGATCTCCCCGATCTCCCTTCACAAGATGAACTCCGAGGCAACCTGCGAAGGCGGTTGGGAGGGGAGCGAGCTTCGCGCCTGGCTCTCCGATCAGGGGGCAGCGCTGCTCCCTGACGAGCTCGTCGAACGTGCGAGGGCGGTCACGAAGACCACGAACAACGTCGGCCTGCTTGGTGATGCCTCGGGCGTCTCCCAGACGGTCGACACCCTTTGGGCGTTCTCGCTCGCCGAGGTCTGCGGCGACATCACGCTCTTCACCGACGAGTACGGAGACGAGATCAGGTCCAAGACCTACTACCTTGACTACACCGCATATGATGCCGTCCTCTCGGCAGAGGGGGAGCAGTACGAGTACTTCGAGGAGCGCGGTGTCACCTGCAGCTCCGACCCCAACAACGCGCTGTCGCTCGAGTACGGTGGCGCCGACGCTTCCTGGTGGTACCGCACGGCCTTTCCGATGTCCGGACTCGACTACGAGAGCTCCTACTTCTATCAGGTCATGAGCTCCGGCTACCCCTGCACGATCGCAAATCCCGACTCCGAGGCGGGCGTCGTCGTTGGGTTGTGCCTCTGAGTTGTGTTGTTCTTGTCCACCGATGAAAAGTGCCCTATAATTTCGCCTTGCGTGTAAAGCTATGTGTCGTTCGCTGAGCGTCGGCACCTCTAGAGACAGGAAAGAGAACATGGATTACATTCGTGCCATCGAGCGTCAGCAGATTCGCGAGGACATCCCCGCGGTCAAGGTCGGCGACCACGTGAAGGTTCACTATCGCATCGTCGAGGGCGAGCGCACCCGTGAGCAGGTCTTCGAGGGTGACGTCATCCGCATGAGCGGCGAGGGTGCCCGTGAGACCTTCACCGTTCGCAAGATCAGCTTCTCCGTGGGCGTCGAGCGCACCTTCCCGCTGCACAGCCCCAAGATCGCCAAGCTCGATGTCGTCCGTCACGGTGACGTCCGTCGCGCCAAGCTCTACTACCTCCGCGACCGCGTGGGCAAGGCCGCCCGCATTCGCGAGAAGCGCGACTAACATCCAGCTCAGTTGGATCTGCGGAGCCGCCCCTCTGGGCGGCTCCATTCTTATGGAGGAACGAGATGCACGAAGATGCGGGCGGTCGCCCCACGACGGCACGCGAGATCGCCGCAACGCTATCCAGCGCCTCGCTCGACGAGGCAAGGGTCCTCATCGAGCGCTATCGGGAGGACCCGCGGAAGCAGGTGCGGCACGCCGTTGACGTAGCCCGGAGAAGGGTCGTGCGCGAGGAGGGCGAGCGTGACCGCGTAAGGGCCATGTACGCGCTTCAGACTGAGCTCGGTGGCGACGGCATCGTCGTCGGAGTTGACGAGGTCGGGCGCGGCGCCCTCGCGGGCCCGCTGACCGTCGCCGCCGTCTGCCTGCGTCGGGACCCTGTCATCTGGGGTCTCAATGACTCTAAGCAGCTTGATCCCCCTGTGCGCGAGCGGCTCAGCGCCACGATCTGGGAGCATGCCGTGTCAGTCGGAATCGCCCATGTGGACAACGGGACCATCGATAGGCTCGGGATGTCCGCCTGCCTGAGAATGGCCATGGCCAGCGCCGTCGAGGACACGGGCCTGGTGCCCGACACGGTTCTCATTGACGGCAATCCGGTCGGAGCCCACCCCAGGGAGGTCTGCATCGTTAAGGGGGACGCTCGGGTAGCCTGCATCTCCGCTGCCTCCATCGTGGCCAAGGTCGCCCGGGATGCGCTCATGGTCTCCTATGACGCCGAGTTTCCCGGATATCATCTCGCAAGCTGCAAGGGCTACGGTTCCGCCGAGCACATACGCGCTATTCGCGACCTCGGCCCGAGCCCCATCCACCGTCTCTCCTTCTGTGGGAACTTCATGGAGACGCCTCGACTTTTCTAAACGACCCGCGTGTCGGGCGCGTTCCGTCCACCCGTGAATTACGAGAACGAGCCCTCGAATACTCCTCCTGGCCTCAGTCGGTCAGTCTCGCGACAGCTTCATGCAGTCTGGGAGTCAATTCGTGCAAGTCCTTCTTGCGATGCTCTTGTTGTCGCCAAAGAAGGAGGAGCCATGCTGGAGGAGACGACCTATGCGCCTGTGGTCAATGACGTGCGTGACATCGAGGCGCACGAGCTCGGGGCAAGAGGGGAGCTTCGGGCCTGCGACAACCTGCGGGAAAGGGGATGGGAGATCCTCGAGAGGAATTGGTCCAGCCCATACGGAGAGATCGACATCATAGCCCGCGACCCGACCGACCCGCCGGCACAGGTCACCTTTATCGAGGTGAAGACCAGGAGGGCCTCGAGCGACAATGACGTCTTCCCCGAAGAGGCGGTCGACTTCCCCAAACGAATGAGATATCGCAACGCTGCCAATCACTACCTGCAGCTTCACTGCTGGGTGGAGACCGTGCGGTTCGACGTCGTCTCGCTTACGGTCTTCCCCGACGGGCACGCTCGTCTCAGGCAGTCTTACAGGGCCTTTGGGATGGAAGACTGATGGCGGGCAGGGCCTCGGTTCTCGCCGCCTCCCTTCATGGCGTGGAGACGGTGTCGGTCACTGTTGAGGTGAGCCTGTCGGGCGGTCTTCCCGGTCTCGACATCGTCGGCATGCCCGACTCGGCCGTTCTCGAGGCCCGCTCGAGGGTTCGCTGCGCCATGCGTTCCGCGGGCTTCGAGCTTCCCCGCGAGCACGTAACGATCAACCTCAGGCCAAGCGAGATTCGAAAGAGCGGAACCTCCCTCGACCTTCCCATCGCCGTCGCCATACTCATCGCAACACGTCAGCTGGACCCACGCATTGCCGAGGGCAGGCTCTTTGTCGGAGAGCTTGGGCTCGACGGGTCGGTCTGTCCCGTACGTGGGGAAGTCGCCTACGCCTCCCTTGCCGAGCGACGGGAGCTGGGTCTCGTCATGTCCTCAGAGAGCTCGCTCGCCGTCTCGATGGCGTCCGAGGCGAAGGGGATTCGGTCTCTCGCCCAACTCAAGGGCGGTGTCGAGGGACTGCCGCCCCTGGACCTCCACGAGGCACGTGAGGCTTCGGGGGTCTCCGGGGAGCCCGACTTTGCCGACGTCATCGATCAGGAGCTCCCGAAGAGGGCCATGACGATTGCGGCTGCCGGCAGGCATGGAGTCCTGATGATCGGGCCACCCGGTTCGGGAAAGACGATGCTCGCCAGGTGCCTCCCGACCATTCTTCCCAGGATGACGAGCGAGGAGTCCGCTGAGGCCATGATCATTCACTCCGTAGCGGGGCAGCCGATCGGTCGAATCGCGCTCGGGGAGCGCCCTTTCAGGGCACCCCACCACTCGATTTCGATCGCCGGTCTCGTCGGTGGTGGGAGACCCGTGCTTCCCGGGGAGATCACGCTCGCCCACGAGGGCGTGCTGTTCCTTGACGAGATCCCCGAGTTCGGAAGGGCGGCGCTCCAGGCGCTCAGGCAGCCGCTCGAGGATCGGGAGGTCCAGATAACCCGAGTCGACGGGACGTACACCTTCCCCTGTCACTTTCAGCTCGTGGCGGCGTCGAACCCCTGTCCCTGCGGCCACCTGGGGGACCCAGGCCACGACTGCGCATGCTCTGCGGCGCAGGTGCATGCCTATCAGTCGCGCATCGGGGGACCTCTCATGGACCGCATAGACATCGTCGTGGACGTGCCCCGGCCAGAGACGTCAAAGGTCATCGACGGGGGCTCGGAGACCTCCTCCGAGCAGATGCGCGAAGCGGTGCTCCAGGCCTTGGAGTTCAGGGCATGGAGGGAGGGTCGATGCGGCCATGGCGGTGGAAGGCCTCGCCCGCCCTCGGCCGACCTTGCCCCTGAGGCAAGGAGGGCCTTCGAGTCGCTTGCGCGTGGGCTTTCCCTGGGAGGACGCGCGATCGTACGGGCGACACGCGTCGCGCGTACGATCGCAGACCTCTCTGAGCACGAGCGAATATCGGAGGGGGACGTTGTCGAGGCCCTCGGATTCCGATCTCGAGCGAAAGGCTAGCGACATGGGCGCACCCGCAGACGGCTGGATTATCGAGCGTGGCAAGTTCGGATGGCCCGACGCCTTCGAGGAGCTTTCCAACCCCCCGGAAAGAATCTACGGCAGAGGAGACCCCGAATCCCTCCTCGGACCCTGCATCTCGATCGTGGGCGCCAGGAGGGCGACGCCCTACGGGCTGTCAATCGCTGAGATGGCGGCGCGCATCTCCGTCGAGTGCGGCGTCACCGTCGTCTCGGGCGGGGCAATGGGCTGTGACCATGCCGCAGGCTCCGCTGCCATAGCCGCAGGGGGGAGGACGGTCGTGGTTTCAGGGTGCGGGGCCGACCTCGTCTACCCGAGGTCCTCGACTGACGTTTACGAGGGCGCGCTGCTGCAGGGCGGCGCGGTCATCTCCGCTGAGCCGTGGGGCGCAGGACCAAGGCGCTGGTCGTTTCCCAGGAGAAACGGGCTCATCGCCGCGCTCTCGCGCGTACTCGTCGTCACGGAGGCGGGGAGGAGGTCGGGGACCATGTCCACCGCGGACGTCGCCGTCGAGTTGGGAAGGGTCGTCTATGCGATCCCCGGCTCCATCTTCTCGCCCAACTCAAGCGGGACCAATCGACTGCTCGCCGAGGGCGCACGCGTCATCGCTGACGAGCGGGAGCTCTCGACGGCCATATCTCTCGACTACGGGCTCGCGAGGCTGGGGCAGTCTGGGGTCACGAGAAGGGCGGGTCCCGTCATCGCCGCGCTCGTCGCCTCGCCCGCACGCCCGGACGAGCTTGCCGAGCGCCTCAACGAGAGCGTCCTCACCATCATGAGGACGCTCACCGACCACGAGGCTCATGGCTTGGTCGAGCGCCTTCCCGACGGGAGGTACTCGCCGACGCAATTCTTCTTCTTGGGGCAAAATGGGGGGAGGAAAAGCTGATGGGAGGAACATGCAGGACTACGTGAGCGTTGTCGGGGGCGGTCTGGCAGGATGCGAGTGCGCCCTGCAGCTTGCCCGCAGGGGGGTGAGGGTCAGGCTCTTCGAGCAGCGACCCGAGCACGAGAGCCCCGCCCATCACACGGGGGAGCTCGCCGAGCTCGTCTGCTCCAACTCCCTCAAGTCGACGAAGGAGGACAGCGCCGCGGGTCAGCTCAAGTGGGAGCTGGCCCTCATGGGAAGCGTGCTTCTCGAGTGCGCCCGGATGACGTCGGTCCCCGCCGGCGGGGCGCTTGCCGTCGACAGGAAGGCGTTCTCCCGCGCCGTCACCGAGCGGGTGCTCTCGAGTGAGAACATCGAGCTCGTCAGAGAGCGCGTCGACGAGCTTCCTGAGGGACCCTGCGTCATTGCTGCGGGCCCGCTCTGCGCCGACGCGCTCTTCGGAGCCATTGCCGAGCGCGTCGGAGGTGACCGACTGAGCTTCTACGATGCCGCCGCCCCCATCGTGGACGCCGAGACCATCGATCGCTCCGTCGTCTTCTCGCAGTCTCGCTACGCCGAGCAGGGGAGCGGTGACTACCTCAACTGCCCGCTCGAACGCGAGGAGTACGAGGCGTTCGTCGAGGCCCTCGTCTCGGCCGACCGCGTGTGCTCGAAGGACTTCGAGCAGCGCGAGCTGTTCTGTGCCTGCCAGCCCGCTGAGGAGGTCGCCCGAACGGGAAGGGACTCGCTGAGGTTTGGGGCCATGAAGCCCGTGGGACTCGTCGACCCAAGGACGGGGAGGCGCCCCTGGGCCGCCGTTCAGCTTAGGGCCGAGAACTCTGCCCATACGGCGTACAACCTCGTCGGTTTCCAGACCAACCTCACCTGGGGGGAGCAGCGGCGCGTCTTCCGAATGATTCCGGGCCTCGAGGGGGCCGAGTTCCTCCGCTATGGCGTGATGCACCGCAACAGCTTCGTCGACTCACCCCATGCGCTGGATCCCACCTTCGCCATCCCCGGCACGAGGGCTCGTCTCGCGGGGCAGATCACGGGCACCGAGGGATATGTCGAGGCCATAGCCTCGGGTCTTCTTGCCGCGCTCAACGTCTATGCCGAGCTGAGCGGCCTGCCGTCGGTGGTCCTTCCCGTCACGGGCTCCCTTGGCTCGCTCGTTGCCTACGCAACCGACCCCGAGACTCAGAACTACCAGCCCATGCATGTGAACTTTGGCCTCTTTCCGCCGCTCGAGAACCCTCCGCGAAACAAGGAGGCGCGGCGGCGCGCTTTTGTCGACCGGGCGAGGGGCGACCTTCGGGAGTATCTCTCCTCACGTCCCGAGCTCCTCTGCGCTGGGACGGACGCGGATGACTCCTGAGGCCAAGATTCGAGAGGGCGAGCAGGGCGTCTTTCAGGCCGGAGCCGACCGATACTGCTCCTACCTTTCTGATGTGCGCGGGATGTCCCCAAACACGGTTCGTGGGTATCGGGAGGACTACCTCTCCTTTCTCGCATGGGCCCAGAGGGAGGGAGTCTCTCCACTCCGCCTCAGGCATCGCGAGCTTCGAGGCTACCTCTCGGAGCTCTCGCGCGCGGGCTACTCCGTCCGCACGGTCTCTCGCCGCCTCTCCGCGCTGCGCGGTCTCTACCGGTGGCTTCTCAGGGAGGGCCTCTGCCCCACGGCAACGGTCGCGGCGGTCGCCAACCCCAAGCTCTCGCGCTGCCTTCCTAGCACCATGTCTGACGGGGAGGTCCGCACGCTGCTCTCCACCTGTGAGGGGGAGGACCCGGTTCAGTTGAGGGACCGGGCCTTTCTCGAGCTGCTCTACGCTACCGGGGCACGCATCGGCGAGGTCGCCGGCCTGTCCCTCGGTGACGTGGACTTCTCGAGCTCTCAGGTGCGCCTCTTCGGAAAGGGGTCCAAGGAGCGCATCGTCCCCGTGTATGCCTCCGCCCTCGGGAGCGTTGGCGCGTACCTGGAGGCGGGGAGGCCCGCCCTCTCACGCGACGACCGTCCCACCGAGGCGCTCTTCCTCTCCACGCGAGGAAACCCCATGTCGGCGGACGCACTCAGGACGCGCTTTGAGCGAAGGGTTGCCGAGGCGGGGCTCGACCCCTCCCTCACGCCGCACGCCATGCGACACACCTTTGCTACGGAGCTCCTCGGCGGCGGGGCCGACCTAAGGAGCGTCCAGGAGCTTCTTGGCCACGAGAGCCTTGCGACGACGCAGATCTACACCCATCTCTCGGTCGAGCGCCTCAAGGAGGCCGCGCGTCGCGCCCACCCGAGGACATGACCCTCCGCCGCCCTCAGGGGCCAACCATGGCCCTCAGCCCCTTCGACCCGCTGAACGACGCGCCAAAGCTTGGTCAATTCGTGAACCTCGGCAGACTCGACCTCGACAGACGTCGTGTGGCCAGCTATACTTGCAAATCGCTGTGCAAAGGCACGGCGTGCCGCTTGCGGCACTAAGACGCACGCGTGACTACCCGCCAGCCGTGGTGCTCGGGGCTTATAGCCAGGCCTTGGGTGGCGAAGCGGGGACGACCTCACGCGGAGGACCAACCACAGGAGGTTACCATGGCTAAGATCACTATCCAGACCCTGCTCGACGCCGGCTGCCACTACGGTCACCAGACCCGTCGCTGGAACCCCAAGATGAAGCCGTTCATCTTTGGCGAGCGCAACGGCATCTACATCCTCGACCTCAAGCAGACCATGCTCGGCGCCGACCGTGCCTACACCTTCCTCAAGGAGACGGCCTCCAAGGGTGGCTCCATCCTCTTCGTCGGCACCAAGAAGCAGGCCCAGGAGCCCATCGCCACGCAGGCCGAGCGCTGCGGCATGCCCTACATCAACCAGCGCTGGCTCGGCGGCATGCTCACCAACTTCGTGACCATCCGCTCCCGCATCGCCCGCATGGAGGAGCTCGAGGCCATGGTCGAGGACGGCCGCATGAGCCTGCTGCCCAAGAAGGAGCAGGCCGTTCTCACCAAGGAGCTCGCCAAGCTCCAGGCCAACCTCGGCGGCGCCCGCACGCTCACCTCTCGCCCCGCCGCAATCTTCGTCGTTGACACCAAGCGCGAGGAGATCGCCATCCGCGAGGCCAACCGTCTCCACATCCCCGTCATCGGCCTTCTCGACACCAACTCCGATCCCGACGTCGTCGACTACGGCATCCCCGCCAACGACGATGCCATCCGCTCCGTCTCGCTCATGTGCGAGCTCGCCGCTGACGCCGTCCTCGCCGGCTCCGGCAAGGAGCAGATCACGGCCGAGGAGATGGCCGCGACCGAGGCTCCCGCCGAGGCCGCCGAGGCCCCTGCCGCCGAGTAGTTTCGTCAGACACGACATCAGTCACTAGACAGAGGAGAGAACAATGGCTCAGGTTACCGCCGCCCTCGTCAAGCAGCTCCGCGAGATGACCGACTCCCCGATGATGGAGTGCAAGAAGGCCCTCGTCGAGGCCGATGGCGACATCGACAAGGCCGTCGACATCCTTCGCACCATGGGTATCGCCAAGGCCGTCAAGCGCGCCGGCCGCGACACCAACGAGGGCACCATCGCCGCCTACGTCTCCGAGGACGGCAAGGTCGGCGCCCTTCTCGAGCTCACCTGCGAGACCGACTTCGTTGGCAACAACCCCAAGTTCACGGGCTTTGCCCTCGACCTCGCCAAGATCGTCGCCGAGAACGACCCCGCTGACGTCGACGCCCTCAAGGCGTGCGCCATGGGCGAGTCCACGGTCGACGCCGAGCTCACCGAGATGATTCACGTCATCGGCGAGAACATGAAGATCACCCGCTTCCAGCGCGTCTCCGCCGACAACGGCGCCCTCGGCAGCTACGTCCACCTTGGTGGCAAGCTCGCCGACATCGTCACCTTTGCCCTCGGCAAGGACGAGACCGCCCAGAACGACCAGTTCAAGACCTTCGCGCACGACGTTGCCATGCAGATTGCCGCGGCTGCCCCCGTCGCCGCCCGTCGTGACGACGTTCCCGCCGACATCATCGAGCACGAGCTCGCCATCTACAAGGCTCAGGCCGCCGAGTCCGGCAAGCCCGAGGCCATCCAGGAGAAGATGGCGCAGGGTCGTCTCGAGAAGTACTTCAAGGAGAGCGTCCTCACCGAGCAGGAGTTCGTCAAGGACAGCTCCCTCACGATCGGCCAGCTCGCCAAGAACGTCTCCAAGGACGTCGACGACACGATCGAGGTCATGAGCTTCGTCCGCTATACCTTCGGCGACGCCGAGTAGCGATCGGACAGGTTTTGCCTGGGAGCCGGCGAGAGAATCGCCGGCTCCTTTCGTATGTATCGCGTACGTGGGCGCCCTGCGAGATTTGCCCCGTGCACCTCTGCTAGAATCACGGTCAGTACATTACCCGCCCTTTACCATCGGGCGTCGAGGAAAGCGAGGTCGACTTGTCAGACATCAAGTACAAGCGCGTATTGCTCAAGCTCTCCGGCGAGGCCCTCATGGGCGACCAGGCCTTCGGCATCGATCCTGCCGTTCCCCAGAGGCTTGCCGAGGAGATCAGGCCCGTCTGCGAGGCCGGCGTCCAGGTCGCCATTGTCGTCGGAGGCGGCAACATCTTCCGTGGCATCCAGGGTGCCGCCGCTGGCATGGACCGTGCCCAGGGAGACAACATGGGCATGCTCGCCACGGTCATCAACTCCCTCTCCCTGCAGGACTGCTTCGAGCGCAACGGCATGGACTGCCGCGTCATGAGCGCCATCGAGATGCGCCAGATCGCCGAGCCCTACATCCGTCGCAGGGCGATCCGCCATCTCGAGAAGGGGCGCATCACCATCTATGCCGCCGGCACCGGCAACCCGTACTTCACCACCGACACCGCGGCCGCCCTGCGTGCCTGCGAGATCGGCGCCGAGGTTCTCATGAAGGCCACCAACGTCGACGGCATCTACGACGCCGACCCCCGCACCAACCCTGACGCAAGGCGTTTCGACACCATCAGCTATCGCGAGGTGCTCAACCGCGACCTCAAGGTCATGGACGCCACCGCCACGGCGCTCTGCCACGACAACCACATGCCCATCATGGTCTTCGACATCAAGCAGCCGGGCGTCTTCCTGAGCGCCGTGCGCGGGGAGTCCGTGGGCACCACCGTCATCGAGGAGGACTAACCATGAGCCAGTACACCGATCGCGCCGACAAGAACATGGGCAAGTGCATCGACACGCTCAAGGCCAACTTCGCCCGCGTTCGCACCGGCCGCGCCAACGCGCAGATCCTCGCCCCCATCATGGTCGACTACTATGGCCAGCCCACCCCGATCACCCAGCTCGCGGGCATCAAGGTCCCCGAGGCCTCGATGCTCGTCGTCGAGCCGTGGGACAAGAGCGCCCTGCGCGCCATCGAGAAGGCCATCGAGAGCTCCGACCTCGGCATCACGCCGTCCAACGACGGCACCTCGATTCGCCTGCCGTTCCCCAAGCCCACCGAGGAGCGCCGCAAGGAGCTCGTCAAGGAGTGCAAGGAGCTCGCCGAGGAGGCGCGCGTCTCCGTGCGCAACGTCCGTCGTGACGTCAACGGCAAGATCGAGCGAGACGAGGAGCTCTCCGACGACGAGCAGAGCCGTGAGAAGAAGGCCGTCCAGAAGCTCACCGACTCCTATGTCGCCAAGATCGAGGACATGCTCAAGACCAAGAGCGCAGAGGTCATGGAGATCTAGTGCTGACAGACATCGACAAGCTCAAGAGCTACTTCTCCGAGGGCGGCCATGGCGTCGCCCTTTCGGACATTGACCTGGATCGCGTTCCCTCCCACGTCTCCATCATCATGGACGGCAATGGCCGTTGGGCAACGGCCCGCGGCCTCGACCGCTCGAAGGGTCACGTCGCGGGCGTCGACTCGCTGCGCGAGGCGGTGACGACCAGCGTGAGGCTCGGCGTCGACGTGTTCTCGGTCTATGCGTTCTCGACCGAGAACTGGCGCAGGCCCAAGCGCGAGGTCGACCTCCTCATGCACCTCTTCGCGACGACGCTCGTGAACGAGCTCCCGCTCTTCCACCAGGAGAACGTGCGCCTGCTCTTCTTTGGCGACCTCACGAAGCTCCCGGAGCGAACGCGCAGGGTCTTCCAGCGTGGTCTCGACGAGACCGCCGACCACACGGGCATGGTGCTTGCCCTTGCCGTGAACTACGGCTCGAGGGCGGAGATCGCCCGAGCGGCGAGGGAGCTCGCCGAGGACGTCGCCTCCGGGGCCCTCCGTCCCGAGGACGTCGACGAGGAGGCGCTCGCGTCGCGCCTCTACACCGCGGGGCTTCCCGATCCCGACCTGCTGATAAGGACCTCCGGAGAGATGCGCCTCTCCAACTACCTGCTCTGGCAGCTCGCCTACACGGAGTTCTACGTCACCGAAACGCTGTGGCCCGACTTCACGCGCTGGGACTATCTTCGTGCCGTCGCGTCTTATCAGAGCCGTTCTCGTCGCTTTGGGGGAGTGGTGAGCCGTTGAGCGATAAGGGTAGCAGCAGATGGCGGCTCCTGGGACACCGTGACCTGATCGAGGAGAGGAAGTCCTCGCGTGAGGAGGCCCGTGCCGCGGGCGGGCTCAAGGGGCAGAAGGCGAGAAGGTCCACCGAGAAGCTCCTCACGAGGACGACCTCCGGCGCCATCTACGCCGTCATCACCCTCGCCTGCGTTCTTCTCGGCCCTATCCCCACGACGCTTCTCGTCACCGCCGAGGCCTGGCTCTGCTGCTCCGAGTTCTTCCGCATCTGTCGGATGGGCGGACGCATGCCCAACGACGCGCTTGGCCTCATCGCGGCCCTCGTGTTTCCCGCCGCCGCGTACTTCCATGGGCTCGTCGCCTGTGCCTTCGTGGTCATCTGCCTGCTCATGGCAAGCGCGTGCTGGTATGTCTTCACGCCGAGGGTGAACATCGCCGACGTCTCGGTGACCGCCTTCGGGCCCATCTACACCTCCTTCGCGTTTGCCTCCATCGTGCTGCTCCGCAAGATCGACCCCGGCCTTAACGGTGCGCTCGTGACCCTGGGCATCATGTTCTCGATCTGGGCGAACGACGCCTTCGCGTACTTCGTTGGCTCCGCCATCGGCTCGCACAAGCTCGCGCCGAAGATCTCCCCGAACAAGAGTGTGGAGGGTTTCGTCGGAGGACTCGTCGGGTCCGTCCTCGTCTGGGTTCTTCTCGGTGCGTTCGTGCTGACCGAGCTCCCCATCTACCAGGCCGTGCTCTTCGGCATCGTCGTCGGCATCGTCTCGGTCGTCGGCGACCTCTTTGAGTCCAGGCTCAAGCGCGGCGTCGGCGTCAAGGACTCCGGCAACGTGATCCCCGGGCACGGCGGTCTTCTCGACCGCTCCGACTCGATGCTCTTTGGCAGCACCGCCGCACTGATTCTGCTTTTTGTGGGAGGCTACCTATGATGAGCGAGGCCCCCGTTTCCGATCGGCGCGACATGGGAGACGTCAAGCCCCTGCGCGTGGCAATTCTCGGGTGCTCGGGATCCATTGGAACGCAGACCCTGGACGTCTGCCGCAGACATTGCGACCGCGTCCGCGTTGTCGCTCTCTCGGTCAACTCCTCGACCGAGGCGCTGATCTCCGCCGCCCGTGAGTTTGGCGTCGAGTGGCTTGCCGTCGCTGATGACGCGCATTCGAAAGACGTCTGTCTGGCGGAGCTGCCCGAGGGGGCCCACCTAGGCTTTGGCCCCGAGGCCGTGGTCGACCTTGCCTCGCTTCCAGAGGTCGATCTCGTTGTCAACGCGCTCGTGGGTTTCGCCGGGATGCATGCGGGCTACGAGGCGCTGAGGGCTGGCAAGACGCTCGCCTATGCGAACAAGGAGTCAATCGTTTGTGGCGGAGACCTTCTGATGCCGCTTGCGGGGCCCGGTCGCCTCATTCCCGTGGACTCCGAGCACAGCGCGATCTTCCAGTGCCTGGTGGGGGAGAGGCGAGATGACCTCAGGCGCATCTGGCTCACGTGCTCCGGCGGGCCCTTCTACGGGCGCTCGCGCGACGAGCTCGCCCGCGTCACCGCCGCGGAGGCGCTGGCGCATCCCACCTGGAAGATGGGCGCCAAGATCACCATCGACTGTGCGTCGCTCATGAACAAGGGCCTCGAGGTCATCGAGGCGCACCACCTCTTCGACGTTCCCGTTGACGACATAAGCGTGCTCATCCACAGGCAGAGCATGATCCACTCGATGGTCGAGTTCTCCGACGGCGTGGTGAAGGCCCAGCTCGGCTCGTCCGACATGAGGGCGCCCATCCAGTACGCCATGAGCTATCCCCAGAGGTGGGACGCCTCCGTCGAGTCCGTGGACTGGTGGTCCGCGGGACCGCTCACCTTTGCCGAGCCGGACGAGGGGACCTTCGGGTGCCTCTCCCTCGCAAAAGACGCCGGAAGGACCGGCGGGACGCTCCCGTGCGCGATGAACGCCGCCAACGAGGTTGCGAACGCGGCGTTCAGGGAGGGCGCGTGCTCCTTTGTGGACATCGAGAGGATTGTCTCCCGGGTCATGGAGCTCACGTCCGTCGAGCGGGTAGAGAGTCTTCAGCAGCTTGACGATGTCGACGTCCGCGCCAGGGAACTTGCCCGGCGCGCGCTTTCGGAGGTCTGTTAGTGAGCGGTATTCTCAACGTGATCTGGATCGTCTTCTGGGGCGTGCTCGTGCTCTCCGTGCTCGTGTTCGTCCACGAGGGCGGGCACTACCTCTCCGCGCGCGCCTTCCGCGTGCGTGCGACGGAGTTCTTTCTTGGCATGCCGTGCCGCTTCAGGCTCTCTCGCAAGAGCCGGAGCGTGGGTACCGAGTTCGGCGTGACGCCGCTCCTGCTCGGTGGCTACACGCGCATCTGCGGCATGGAGGGCGCCTCGGACGAGCTTCTCGCCCCGGCGCTCGACCTCGTGACCCGCCGCGGGCGCGTCAGCGCTCAGGAGGTTGCGGACGAGCTCCACATAGACCTCGACCATGCCTACGACCTTCTCGTCACGCTGAGCGACTGGGCCTCCGTCAGGCCCTACTACAACCCCGAGCTCGGGGAGACCCCCAACCAGAAGACCTATCCCGCCGCCTTCGAGGCCCCCGCTCGCGACGCCAACCTCCTCACCGAGTACGATCGCGGGCATGACTTTGCGCTCGAGGGATCGACGAAGGCGGGCGAGGGTCGCGACACGGGCATGAGCGCGGAGGAGTTTCTCGATCACGAGCGCAGCAGGACCTATCTTGGCGTCGGCTTCCTCAAGCGCTGCGCGATGCTGTTCGCGGGCCCGCTCGTGAACATCGTGCTCGCGTTTCTGATCGTGACCGCAGCCTTTATGGTCCGCGGCGTGGACTACGTGGCAAACGTCAGCACCATCTCGGGCGTGACGGAGGGGACTCCCGCAGCCACTGCCGGGCTTCAGGCGGGCGACGTCATCACGGAGGTCGACGGCACCCCCGTCTCCACGTGGGACGAGCTCGTCGCCGCCCTCGAGCCGCTCCTCGAGAGCGGGACCGACTTCGAGCTCACCTACGAGCGCGACGGGTCCGAGAGCACCGTGCTCATAGACCTGCCCGACGGCGTCGCGTCGGATCAGGTCGGAATTCTCGCGACCGTGGACACGTACCACCCCGACTTCCTCCAGGCGGCCTCCGCGACGCTCGACTACACGGGACAGGTCGCGAGCTACGTCGCCAAGCTCATCGTCCCCACTCATACGATGGAGGTGCTCGACCAGTCGTCCTCCGTCGTCGGAATCGCCGTCATGACCTCCGAGGCTGCCTCCTCGGGTGCCTTTGAGCTCGCCTCCGTCGTCGCTGCCATCTCGATGTCCCTGGGCTTCATGAACCTCCTGCCGATCCCTCCCTTCGACGGGGGGAAGATCCTCATAGAGGTCATCCAGCTCGTGCGGCGCCGGCCGCTCTCCGCAAAGGCGGTCGACACGCTGAGCTATCTCGGACTCGGGTTCATACTGTTCGTGTTCGTCGTGGTCCTGAGAAACGACATTGCTCGCTTCATCGTGGGATAGGAGCATCATGGACGAGAAGTCCCTGCAGCCGCGCCAGATGACCAGGTCCGTCCACGTTGGGGACGTCGTCGTGGGCGGCGGTGCTCCGGTGTCGGTGCAGTCGATGTGCACGACCGACACGGCCGATGCCGACGCCACCCTCGCTCAGATTCGTCGGCTCGCAGACGCCGGTTGCGAGATCATCCGCGTTGCCGTTCCCTCCTCCGCCGCCCTCGAGGGCTTCTCCGCCATCTGCGAGGGATCGCCGCTTCCCGTGGTTGCGGACATCCACTTCGATCACCACCTCGCCATCGAGGCCTGCCGCCGCGGGGCTGCGGCGCTGCGCGTGAACCCTGGCAACATCGGGAGCTGGGATCGGGTGGACGCGGTGATCGACGAGGCGGGCGCCGCGGGCATCCCCATTCGCATCGGCGTCAACGCGGGATCGCTCGACCCTTCCTTTGCCGAGCGCGAGGACCTCACGCACGTGGAGAAACTCGTGGGATCCGCCATTTCGTTCGTCGACCACTTCCGCTCCCGCGGCTTTGCCGACATCGTCCTCTCCGCGAAGGCCCACGGTGTCCCCACGACCGTCGAGGTTAACCGCGCCCTCTCCCGTGAGCTGCCAGACGTCCCGCTCCACATCGGCGTGACCGAGGCGGGCACCCTCCGTCAGGGGACCGTCAAGAACGCGGCGGCGATAGGCACCCTGCTCATGGAGGGCATCGGGGACACCATCCGCCTCTCGCTTACGGCAGACCCGGTCGAGGAGGTCAACGTAGCCTGGGACCTGCTCTCGGCCGTAGGCCTCAGGCGTCTTCGCCCCGAGCTCGTGAGCTGTCCGACCTGCGGACGCTGCCAGTGGGACCTCATGGGTGTGGCCGCGGAGGTCGAGCGGCGCCTTTCCACCGTGCGTGCCCCCATCACCGTTGCCGTCATGGGCTGCGTGGTTAACGGCCCCGGCGAGGCTAAGGGCGCTGACATCGGACTTGCGGGTGGCCGCGGCAAGGCCGTGCTCTTCGCTTCCGGCGAGAAGATCCGAACCGTCGACGAGGTAGACGCCGTCGACGAGCTCTTCTCCGAGATCGAGCGACGCTTCACGTAGGTCGTCCTGCCCCGCGGCAGCGCGGGCAATCCCCGGCGCTCAGACAGGTCCTCGCCGCAAAGGACGCGGCTGCGGAACTCGCGGCGGGAATTGCCCGCGCTGCCGCGGGACCTACGTCAACTATGCGACAACCATCGACGGCATGACGCTATGGCCGCCTTCCCGGCGGGGCTGACCTCCGCCGCGAGTTCTTGGCGCGTTCTCTGCGCCAAGCTGTCTGAGCGCCGGAGGTCAGCCCCGCCGAGGGGGGCGGAGGTTGAGTTGCGACCTCGACCGTTCTTCTCGGCCGTATGTCGTAGAATCAATGGCGTTGCACGTTGAACAGAAGGGACACGCACGTGAAGCGTTATCAGAAGATGTCCGCGCTGTACGCGCCCACGCTCAAGGAGGATCCGGCCGAGGCGGAGCTCGCGAGCCACCGGCTGCTGCTGCGCGCCGGCATGATCCGCAAGACCGCCGCCGGCCTCTACAGCTACCTGCCGCTCGCGTGGCGCTCGATCCGCAAGATCGAGGCCGTCATCCGCGACGAGATGGAGGCCATCGGCGCCCAGGAGATGATGGTTCCCATCCTCACGCCCGCCGAGCTCTGGCATGAGTCCGGCCGCTGGGACGCCTACGGCCCCGAGCTCATGCGCATCTCCGACCGCCACGGTCGCGAGTTTGCCCTGGGCCCCACGCACGAGGAGACCTTCACGGACCTCGTGAAGAACGAGCTGCGCTCCTACAAGCAGCTCCCGTGCACGCTCTACCAGATTCAGGACAAGTTCCGCGACGAGATGCGCCCGCGCTTTGGCCTCATGCGCGGCCGCGAGTTCATCATGAAGGACGCCTACAGCTTCTCCGCCACGCAGGAGTCGCTGCAGGAGTGCTACGAGCAGGAGAAGGCCGCCTACGCGCGCATCGCCGAGCGCTGCGGCATCTACGCGCTGCCTGTCGTGGCCGACTCCGGCCAGATCGGCGGCGACACCTCCGTGGAGTTCATGGCGCTTGCCGACTCCGGCGAGGCCGAGCTCGTCTACTGCGACTGCGGCTTTGCCGCCGACGTCGAGGCTGCCGCCACCAAGGTGCCCGTGACCGAGGGTCCCGGAGACGGAACGCTCACGAAGGTCCACACCCCGGGCCTCGGCTCCATCGAGGCCGTGGCGGACTTCTTCGGCTTCCCTGAGAACGGCACCCGCAAGTCCCTCGCACTCGTTGCCGAGGACGGCACGAACGTCGTTGCCATCGTTCCCGGCGACCACGAGCTCAACGAGATCAAGGCGGGCAAGCTCTTCGGCGCCTACCACCTCATGACGGACGAGGAGCTCGAGCTGGCCGGCCTGCACAAGGGCTTCATCGGCCCCGTGGGGCTTCCGCACGGCATCCGTCTGGTCTGCGACGAGTCCCTGCGCGAGAGCCAGAGCTGGACCTGCGGCGCCAACGAGGTGGACTACCACTTCACGGGCGCCAAGCCCGGGCGCGACTTCGAGGTCGACGAGTGGGCCGACCTCGTGAGCGTGAAGGAGGGCGACCCCTGCCCGCACTGCGGCGCCGCTCTCAAGAGTGCCCGCGGCATCGAGATCTCGCAGGTCTTCCAGCTCGGCACCAAGTACTCCGAGTCTATGGGCGCCACCTTCGCGGACGAGGACGGCGTGGAGCGCCCGTTCCTCATGGGCTGCTACGGCATCGGCGTCTCCCGCACGCTGGCTGCCGTCGTGGAGCAGCACAACGACGAGCACGGCATCTCCTGGCCCGTCTGCGTGGCGCCCTACGAGGTCGAGGTCGTGCCGCTTGCGGTGAACGACGATGTGGTCACGCCGGTCGCGGAGAGGGTCGTGGACGAGCTCTGCGCCGCCGACCTCGAGGTCCTTCTCGACGACCGCAAGGAGCGCCCGGGCGTCAAGTTTGCCGACGCGGACCTCATCGGCATCCCATACCAGGTGATTCTGGGCAAGCGTGGCGTTGCGAACGGCATGGCCGAGGTCAAGGTCCGCGAGACCGGCGAGCGCTTCGACGTGCCGATGGACGAGCTCGTCTCCTGGCTCACCGAGCGCGTCGTCCCCGCCCGAGCCTAATTCAAATGATTCAAAAGGGGACAGACCCCTTTTGAATCACTCACGTGCCCCGGTCTCTGGCCGGGGCACCCTTCTATCGAGAGGAAGTCCCATGAGCTATGTTGACCTCGCCGCCGCGGCACGCGGAAACATCGGCCCCTTCTGCAAGGCGTGTCCTGTCTGTGACGGACGCGCGTGCGCAGGCGTGATCCCCGGGCCTGGGGACAAGGGCGTGGGACGCGTGGCACATCGCAACTGGGGCGCCTGGCAGGCCCTGAGCGTCAACATGGACACGCTTCACGAGGGCTACTCCGCGGACACGCGTGTCACTGTTCTGGGTCAGGAGCTCTCCCTTCCCGTGATGGTCGGCCCCGTCGGCGACGTCAGGAAGCACTACGGCGAGAGGTACGACACGACGGGGTACAACGAGGCCGTGCTGCATGCCGCCTCGAGCATGGGAACGCTCGCCTTCACCGGTGACGGCCCCGACCCCTCGCTCATGACGGCAGCAACCAAGGTCGTGGCGAGGCTTGGTGGGCGTGGCGTTCCCACGGTCAAGCCGTGGGACGACGAGACGCTCGAGACGCGCCTCTTGCAGATTCTCCTCACAAGGCCCGCGGCAGTTGCCATGGACATCGACGCCGCCGGACTTCCGTTTCTCAGGGGCATGAACCCGCCAGCGGGAGCCAAGTCCCCGGAGCAGATCGCCCGGGTTGCCGCTCGTTGCCACGAGGCCGGCGTCCCGTTTGTGCTCAAGGGCGTCATGACGGCCTCTGCGGCTCTGAGAGCGGCTGAGGCGGGCGTTGACGCCATCGTGGTCTCCAACCACGGGGGCCGCGTCCTTGACGGCGTACCGGCGACTGCGGACGTTCTTCCATTGATAGTGGAAACTGTCGATGACCGCATTGAGGTCCTTGTTGACGGCGGGATCAGAAGCGGCCTTGACGTCTTCCGGGCCCTTGCCCTGGGGGCGCGCGCATGCCTCGTGTGCCGCCCGTTCGTCGTCGCGGCCTATGGCGGGGGAGAGGACGGCGTGCGCTCGTACCTCGAGCAGCTGCAGAGCGAGCTCGTTGACGTCATGGAGATGTGCGGTGCGGCGACCACGGCGGACATAAGCCGTGAGATGCTCTGGTGATCGAGTTTTCTTGGCTGGAGCGCAATGCGCACAGGGCGTTTTTCTCGCGTCTCCACATTTTTGAAATTCTCGGTTGACTGAGGCGCTCGTTTTGGTAGTATCTTCTACGCACCAACGCGGGGATATAGCTCAGTTGGGAGAGCGCGTGACTGGCAGTCACGAGGTCAGGGGTTCGAACCCCCTTATCTCCACCATGTTAATGAGGGCGGCGGCTTCGGTCGTCGCCTTTTTCATAACTTTGGGCTCTTGGCGCAACGGTTAGCGCAGGGGACTCATAATCCCTGGGTTGGGGGTTCGAATCCCTCAGGGCCCACCAAGAGATTCGCCGGTCGTGGGAGGAGTCCCTCGGCCGGCTCTTTGTTTGCGTTCAGTGAAGCACGGCTCGTCTCAGTTTCAAAGCCAAGTTGCTTGACGGTAGTGGGCTCGTCTCAGCTTCTAGCTCAGATCGCTTGACGGTAGCGGCCTCGTCTCAGCCTCTAGATCAAATCGCTTGACGAAAGCGGGCTCGTCTCAGTCATATTGCGGGTTTTGGCTAAGACGAGGCCACTTTCGTCAAGCGAAAACAAGGGTTATAGGACAAAAAGTGTGCTATCGAAGCGGCCGTCTGCGCAGGCAGGCGGCCGCTTCTCATGTGTTTATATCTCTCGCCCCGTTTTTAGCACTCGGACAGAAAGTGTGCTGTCCCGACCGGCGTCCACGCAGGCGG
>CASEHX010000017.1 GCA_949287905.1 uncultured Olsenella sp. | reverse complement strand
GGCGTCGAGCGCCTCGGAGAGGGTGGCCCAGCTGTCGGCGGTGTAGTCGCCCTCCGCGAGCGCCTCCGCCTCGGAGACGGCCTCGGACAGGGCGGACCTGTCCACCTCGGGCGCCTTCTCCTCGAGGGCGTCGATGGCGTCACTCAGGATGCCATGAGCGGAGTCGAGCTCCTCCTGCGAGGTGGCAAATCCCGCGAGAAGGTCGTTGGCAGCCTCGAGGGCGTCCTTGAGCTCGGACCAAGACTCGGGAGTGTAGTCGTCCTCCACAAGCGCGGAAGCCTGATCGACGAGCTGAGCAAGCTCGGTCTTATCACCCACCTTGAGGACGATCTGCTGCGTTCCGCCGGTAAGGCCGGTGGTGTCAAACGTGAAGGTGCCGTCCTCGTTCTGCGTGACGCCCTCGGAAAGGGACTCAATGGCGTCGTAGGCAAAGTCGAGCGTCAGCACGATCTGCGCGTTGCTCTGCTTGGGGTCGCTCAGGGAAATCGTGAGCATGCCGTCCTTGTTCTGGGCGTAAACGGATGCGGAAGTGCTCACCGTGAAGCCACCCACACCCGCAGAGCTCGTAGGCCAGGTGTTCATCGCAAAGATACCGCTCTCGGCATCAAGGATGGCCTGGACCTCTTCGGTGTTGCTGAGCACCTCGACCTCGGGGTCGGAGGCGTATTCCGCCGTCTCACCCTCGGTGGCACCGGGCAGGATCACGTAGGCGTAGGAGCCGTCGGTGACCTCCTGGCCGTGGTTGATGCCCATCTTGAAGAACTCGTTGGTGTAGACGTCGTCGCTCGGGAAGACGCTGTTGATGTCGGAGTACTTGCCGGAACGCGTCTCGCGCGTCACGTCGACGTCACCGCCCTGGACGAAGTAGTAGCCCAGGTCGTTGCCCTCGCCCGTACCGGTGAAGTGGACGTAGGAGCCGTCCTCGAGCTGCATGCTCTTGGTGCCCTCGCCCTCAAAGGCTTCACCGTTCACGGTGATAGCGTTTGACTCGTCGGTAATCATGCGGTTCTCGACCGTCGTCTCAATGGAGGCGCCAGTGGTTCCGTTGATGTCCGTACCCAGCGCCACGATCTGACCGGGCAGGAAGAACCAGGACTTCTTTGCCTGGAGGTCCATGCCGGACATGCCGTTGGCGTTGTAGTACATGCCCGCCGCGCCGTTGGTGCCGTCGGTCACGCCGCCGACCCAGGACTGCGGGGAGGTCTTGCTCTGGTTGGCGCAGTCATCGAGCTCGCGCGTGTCCACGGTAGTGCCGGGGATGCGATACGGGTCGACGGTGGCCCAGAAGCCCTCGCCCCACTGGTCGAGATCGCCGTTGTAGATGTAGAGCGCGCCGTCACCGGTATGCCAGCCGTGGGCGTTCTCGGTTCCGGAACCCACCGCCGCCTCGTAGTTGTAGGTGCGCTTGGAGTACATGGCCAGGCCCACCTCGTAGGTGTCGGTCGCCTGGACCACGCGGTCCATGGAGCCGTAGACCTTCATGCCCGACCACGTGGTGCCCTCGATGGAGTCGTCGTTGGCCACGCTCTTGGCCTGGAGCAGGGCATCGAAGTCACGCGCGTTGCCGTAGAAGTCGAAGTCGCCCCACTCCTCGATGTCCTCGAGCCAGCCCTTGACTGCCGCGTTGAACTGCTCCTTGTAGGAGTCGGGGGCAGACTGGGCAATGAGCAGGATGTTGGAGATGGTCTCGGAGCCGGACTGGAACTCGTGGGTGAAGTTGTTGAGCCCCGGCGCGCGCGTGATGGAGCGCCCGCAGACCATGGCCATCATCTGACCGCGGTGCATGAGCGGGATGTAGCCTTCGAGGATCGTCTCGTAGACGTTCTCGATGCGCTCGTCGTTGATCTCCCACTGGGTGTCGGCAACGATGGACGTGATGCGCCCGATGCCCTTAACGAGCTCGTTGCCGTAGGCGCCCGTATAGGCCACCTTGGTGTGCTGTATGACCGAGCCGTCCTCGTAGAGGCCGTCGCCGGAGGTGACGTAGTCCATGACGCTCGGCACCTGGTCCTGGACGAGCTGCATGCGCTCGTCGTTGTGCGCCACGATGGCGCTGCCGAGCACGGAGAGGCCCGTATCGGTGAGGTTGGCACCGGTCTCGGTGTAGCCGTTGAAGCGCTTGTTGGGCGCCTTGCAGTAGCCCTCGATGGCCTTGACCGCGGGCTCAATCTGATCGTAGTCAACATAGTCCGACACGATCATCAGGATGTCGCAGAGCGGCTGCGGGCAGCCGATCTGCCAGTCCCACCAGTTGCCGGTGGTGTAGGAGCCGTTGAAGTTCTTCTCGCTGACCATGAAGTTCACGGCGTCAACGATGTCCTCGAGAAGCTCGGCGTTCTGGTAGAGGGGCTGACCCTTCACGCCAAAGGCGAGGGCGAGCTTCTTGATCTTGGTGAACTGCGTGGTGTAGTCGGCCGAGGTGGTATCGGACTCCACCTTGGGCCACAGGCGGTCGCGGTCCTCGGAGGTGTCGAGCTCGTCCCAGAGCTGCTGGCCCTCGGTCCCGATCTTTGCCACGTAGGACACGATGTCGGGATCGCTGAGATCGAGGTCCTCGCCACCGGTGAGGCGGGCGATCCAGCGGTCCTGCATGGTGTCGTAATCCGCCGAGTAGTCGGGCTCGGACACGGTGACCGTGAGGCTATCCTGGTCAACGCCGTCGGCGACGAGCGTGACCGTCGCAGTGCCCGTGCCGCTGGGCGTGAGCAGGCCAGACTCGTCGACGCTTGCGACGGACTCGTCGCTCACGCGCCAGCTGACCTCGGCGCCCTCGGGCATGGTGCCCACAACGTCGTAGGTAAGGAATCGCTTGTCGCGCGGCACGAGCGAGAGCTCGTCCTCGGTAAGGTCGAGGGCAAAGCCGTCGATAACGCGGATCTCGCAGGAGGCGCTGATAGACGGGTCTGCGGCGGAGGCCGCGGTGATCGTGACCGTGCCAGCGCTCACGCCCGTGACGGTTCCGTCCTCGGAGACCGTGGCCACGTCCTCGTTGGAGCTCGTGTAGGTCATGGCCTTGTGAGCGGCCTCGGCAGGAGTGACGGTGAGGCCAAGCTTGAAGCTCTCGCCCACCCCAAGGACGTCCTTGTGGTCGGATACCTCGATGCCCTCGATGTCAAAGCCCTCGTAGACCTCAAGCTCGTAAATGCTCGTGCTGTACTGCCTGCCGTTGCTGTGGTTCCACATCTTGTGCTGCACGTACTTAACGTAGCGGGCCTCGGTGGGCTCAAAGGAGCGCTGGACAACCTCCTCCGGGCCGCCGTCGGCACCGTCGGTCACGCTGTGGACCGTCTCCCACTTCTCGCCGTCAGCGGAGAGCTGGAGCTCCCAATCGGGAGACTCGGCGTGGAAGCGGATGATGACCTCGCTGATGGTCTTCACGCCACCAAGGTCAACCTGAAGCCACTGCTCGTCGGTCTTTGCGCCGGACCAGCGGGAGTCCGAGGAGACCACGCCGTCAACGGCCATGGCGTCTGTAAAGCGCCCGTCGGTAACCTCGAGACCCGAGGTCGTGGTCGCCTTTCCGAGGGCCAGGTTGAAGGACTCGAGCGCATCGAGCGCAGCCTCGAGGTTACGTGCGGCCTCGTCGATCTGCTCCTGGGTGGCGCCCTGCTGCTCCATTACGGACTGGGCGGCCTCGCGCGCCTCAACAAGCGCGGCGAGACTTGACTCGGAGTAGGCCCCCTCGTCCACGCCGTCGGCGCGGTCGAGCTCGGCGCGCAGCCACTCGGTGGAGACGCGCGGCTCGTCGAGGAACTCGAACTCGGCGACCAGGAGGTTGTGGTCGGAGAGTTCGGTCTCCACCATGTACGCGCTCTCGATCTTAAGGTTGCGCGTGAATACGATGTTGTCGATGGCGTCGGTCTTCATGGTCTCGTCAACGCCGTTGAAGGTGTCGTACCACGTGCCGCCATAGCCGTTGACCATGTCGAGGTCCTCGAGGAAGGTGTAGAACTCCTCGTGGTACTGATCGGCGTTGAAGTCGCCCACGAGCACCTTGTAGGGCACGGGATCGGCCTCGATGGCGGCCTTGAGCTCGGCCATCTGGATCTCGCGGATGTTGGTGTTCTCGAAGTTGAGGTGCGTGTTGTAGAAGGCAACCTCGTGGCCGTTCTTCTCGATGACCACGCGCTGGTAGACACGCTGCTCATCGCAGGTCTCGTCCTTGGTGAGGTCCTTCTCGCCGGTCTCGGAGAACTCGTAGAGAGAAATCGTGCCGTTGCCGTAGGAGCCGCTCTCCAGGGGGATTGCCTCGGAGAAGTAGTGATGCGGGTAGGCGTCTCCGGCGAGGTCCGCCAGGACGTCACGGTTGCCGCTGCGACTCACGTTGAGGTCGACTTCCTGCACTCCGGCGAGCTCCACGTTCTCACCCAGAAGAAGGGCTCGCATGGCGTCGGTGTCGGGCTGCTTGCCGGAGGCGATGTTGAAGGTGGCAACACGCAGGGTGTTCTGGTTGGCCTCATCGTCAACGGAGCCCATGACCTTGAGTTCCACGATGCTGCTGCCGTAGTACTTGCCGTTTACGGAGTGGAGCCACATCTTCTTCTGCAGATACTTAACGTATCGTGCGGAAACGCCGTCTGCCGAGAAGGTCCTGGAGACCGTTGAGCCCTGGCTTCCGTCGCTCACCTGGGCGACGGGCGTCCACTCCTCGCCGTCCAGCGAGACGAGAACCTCATACTCGGGAGACTCGGCGTGGAAGTCGACGACCACGCTCTCGACCTTGTAGGTGTCCTGCAGGTCGACAACGAGCCACTGTTCGTCCGTCTTGGCGGCGGACCAGCGCGTGTCGGCGCTGCCGTCGACGGCGGACTCGCCCACGAACTGCGGGTACGTCCAGTTGCCGTCATCGTCCTTGTCGCCCTCGACGCCGGAGTAGGTGACCGGGCGCCCCTGCGCGACGTTTGCCGTGGAGGTGAGGGTCACCTCGATGCGGGCGCGGCCGGCGGTCTCGTCAGCCACGGTGCCCGCGGGGAGCTCCATGTCGCTGACGTTGGCGATGAGATAGTAGGTGCCCGCGACGTTGGGGTTGTAGGCAACCTCGTTGTCTCGCCAGGCGTTGACCGTTACCTCCACGGTGCCCGTGGTGCCGTCAGCGCGGGTCACGTCAGCCGTGACCGTCTCGGGAAGCATGAGGTCGGAGAGCTGGGTCCCCACGCTCGCCGTTATGGGGCTGGGATTGTGGAAGGCGGTGATGTGGTCGGCCCCCACGGTGACCGTTGCCCGGATGGGCATGGAGGTAGCGTCGGTGGCGCCGGTCACCGTGAAGCTGCCCTCGGAGGCATAGAGATCGGAGGAGATCTTGGGCCAGGTCACGGACACCTCCACGACGGAGCCGTCGGACATAGTCAGGTTCACGCTCTCGGGAAGCTCGGGAGCGACGCCCACCTTGGTAGAGACGGAGACCTCCTCCACGGAGACGGGATACGCGTCGCTGAGCGAGAGCGACGGGGCGAGCGAGGTAGCGCTCTCGACGCTCACCTGCACGTCGTTGCCGTCCACGTCCTCGCGGGTCGCGGGAAGCTGGCCGTTCTGGTACGCCTCGTAGGCCGCGGCGGCGCCCTCGACGGAGAAGGCGTCGAAGCCGCCGTTGTCCACGTTCGACCCGGTGATGGTGCTGTAGGGCGTGTCGATGAGGAAGCTCACTGCCTGCGTGCCCTCGGGAAGGCTGCGGACGTAGTCGGTCACGTCGATCTCGATCACGTCACCGGCTGCGGAGATCTCCGCGTTGGAGAGCGTGACCTGCGCCACGGGCTTGTAGGTCTCGTAGGTGGGCTCGACGGTCTCCTTCTGGCCGGGCGTGCCATGGTTGGACGAGGCCTTCTCCATGTCGGGCGTGTTGTTCCACGTCACGGTGTCGCCCGTCCAGTCGTTGCCGATGTCATAGACGTCAATCACGCGCGTGGTGTTGAGGAAGCGCGAGCGGTTATCGGAGCCGGCCTGGTTGTAGGAGTCGTAGCGGGAGACGTGGAGACGAAGCACCGCGCTCGAGAGCTCGGAGGGATCCGCCTCCAGCTCCGACAGATCGAACTTGACCACGGTGCGACGGTTGTACGACTGGTCCGTGGCGTTCTTCACCTTGAGGACGTATCCACCCGAGAAGGACTTGCCGAGCGGACTCCTGGGGGCGTAGGACTCGGGGCTTCCGATGCCGCCCTTGTCCGCGCCGTAGGCCTTGTTCGCATCCTTGGCCTGGACGAAGGCGTCATCGGAGGCGATGAGCTCGACGCTGTAGTCGCCCTCGCCCTTCTCACCCGTGACGGTGACCGTGGCCGTAGCCTTTGCGTCGATCCCCTCGACGGAACCCTCAACCGTAAAGTCGCCGGCGGTGGCGTACTTCTCGGCGTCCACGAAGTCCCAGGAAACGGAGAGCTGCTCCGTGTACTCGGCCTGCTCTTCGCCGACGGTCTTGACGAAGGTGACGCTCACCTCGGAGGGGAGCTCCGGGTAGTAGCCGGCACGCGTCTCGACCCTGACGTCCTCGACAGACTTCACCTCAGTAGACACCCTGAGGGCCGAGGCCTGGTGGGCGCCTGCGTCGACGGCGTTGCCGGAGACGATCTGGTTGCCGTAGAAGTCCTCGGAGGGAGCCCCCTCGACGGCCTCGCCTGCGGCGATGGCGGCAGAGCCGTCGACGAGCTTGAACATCTGGGTGCGCTCGAGGAGGCGCGCGGTGGAGGTGAACTCCTCCAGCTCGGCGGCGGAGGCGTCCTCGGAAAGCGCGACGTCTGTCTGCGCCTGGAGATCGGAGAGAAGATCGGCGTTGCCTTGGAGCGAAATGTCAGCCCCTGCGCTCTCGCCCTGCAGGACGTTGCCGCCGGCGGCGAACTCGTCCGCGTCGTAGAGATCGGTCACCATCTGCTCGGGGAACACGTTGTTGCGGACGAGCTTCTCGATGGGGGCGGAGGCGCTGCCCATCTTGGTCTCGGTCGCCGCGCCGCCGTTGGTGGGATAGTGCGAGAGGAACGTGAGCGAGCCCTCGCCCTCCTTCACCACGAGGTTGTTGTAGAGGCGCGCGATGACGCCAGTGTTGTCGGAGTTGTTGCCCTCGCCAAAGAGGGAGGTGTCGTAGCCGTCGCCAACGTAGATCGTGTTGTTGTAGATCGTGGGCATGGTGGCGTTGTCGGCCTTGTTCCAGTAGTGGAAGATCGACTGCTGGGCATAGGTGTAGGAGCTACCCAGACCGGGGATGTCGGCGCTCGTTCCCTGGTTGCCGTAGCCGTCGTTGGCACTCACGTTGTAACGGACGACGGAGTTCTTCTGGTCGCCCATAAACAGCATGAAGCCGCCCGAGTTATCGTGGCTGTAGTTGTACTGGTAGACGTTGTTCTCGCACGAGAGGTCGATGTCGTAGGCCTCGCCGTCGTTGTAGCCGTAGCGGATGCCGTAGACCTCGTTGTGCTGGAAGGTGACGTCATCGGCGAACATGGACCAGATGCCCGCGTAGTTGGTGGTGCCGTAATCGGCATCGCAGGGACGCTTGGCCACGTTGTTCTCGGCCAGGCCGCCCACGACCTCGGTCATGACCATGCCGTCACCGGCGATGTCCTCCATGTAGTTGCCGCGGAAGACAACGTTGGTGAAGGTCTTGTTGAAGGTATTGCCCGAGGCGGTGTAGTTGGACTGGCACTTGGTGCGGATGCCCTCCAGGCCCACGCGCTTGACGTAGTTGTTCTGGATGAGGATGTCGTCGATCTTGACGCGAGCCTTGCCGGCGTCGCTCGTAGACGCGCCCTCAAGATCGCTGCCCTTGCCGCCAACCATCCAATGGGCGTCGGGATCGAGGTAGTGACCCAGAACGATGATGCCGCCCGTTGCCTTGAGTCCCTCGAAGCTCGTGTCGTTGCGCTTGTTGTGATGCTCGGTCTGGACGTCGTGCACGAAGCAGCCCTCGATCACGAGGTGGCTGAACTGGCGGTCTTGGTCGTCCTCGTAGACGAGGATGCCGCAGCGCTGCGCCGCGCCGTTTGCCTTGTAGGCCTCGGGGTCGCCCATCTGGTCTGCGGGCATGTTGGTGACCTCGAGGTTGCGAATCTCAAAGCCATCTTGGTTGTAGAGCATGACGGGCGCGGAGACCATGGTCTTCTTGGCGCCGATGCCCCAGGTGCCGTTGCCGTTGATGGTGGGACGGGTGTCGGCGCCGTACACGGCCTGACCCGACTCATCGAGCTCGTAGAGGTCGATGACGATGGGATTGTCGGCGGTGCCGGAGCCCTTGGGCCACAGCGTGTTGCCGGAGGCCCGCAGGTCGTCATTCGCGGCGGAGCCGCCCTTGTACTCGGAGTCGCCGTTCCAGGTGCTCGAAGCGCGCAGCAGGATGTGGTCACCCGGCTCGAAGGTGGTCGCCGAGACCTTGTCCAGCGTCTTCCACGCCTGATCGGGCGAAGTGCCTGCGTTGTTATCGTCACCTCCCTCGGCGTCCACGTAGTAGGTTGTCGCAGTCTCGGACGGACCCACCGAGACGTACTTGTGGCTCCCGGCTGCCGTTGCCCTGGCGATCACCGGAGCGATTGCGAGGGCGATTGCGGCCAGGGCGACCATGACCGCCCATACGCCGAGCGTCCTTCCGCCCCACCGCCGCGTGCGGCGGGGCTGCGCGTCGTGAAGCATCCCTTCTCCCTTCCCACGAGGGCCCTTTCGGTACCCGCGGCCCCTCCGCCGATCATCTTGAGAGGGGTCGCCACACTAGACATGCGCCATTGTCGATAGACCGCAGACAGACGGCATAGGCCGCTCGGCAAGCGGCAGAACGGCATAAGCGGACGGACGTGTTTTGCCGGTAAGCGGTAGATTTGCGGCAACAAGCACTTTGGCCGCCATTCATCTCGTGTTCAGCAAGCTTGGGACGCAAAAGTCGTATGGTTGAGAAGGAAAGGACGGGGGGAGGGTCATGAGGAACTCCACAGGATTACAAGGGCCAGGCGGCAACGCAGGAAGCGGGTCGCGACGCAGGCTCGCTGCGGCAGGCGCTGTTGGCGCGGGCTTCGTGGCGATGGCGCTTCTCGCCCTGGCGGTGTTGACCGGATGCGGGGCAATGCGGAGCGACGGCCCGGAAGAGGTGGGCTCGGCTGCCGGCCTCACCGTTTATGACGACGAGGTTGTCATGTACGCCGCGAGCATCAAGGCATCCGTCTCGGCGGAGTTCTGCGCGGAGCACGGCCTGTCCGAGGTGGGTGGCGACTTCTGGACCACGAGCTACGACGGGGAGACCCCACTCGACGAGCTTGTGGAAAGAACCCTGGACGAGGTGGTGCGCGCCAAGGTCACGCAGCGCGAGTGCCTCGAGCGCTCGATCACGGCGCCTGGGGACTTCCTCGAGATGGAGCGCGCCGCACAGGAGGAGGCCGAGACGAGCACGGACGGTGGCGCCACGGGCGCGAGCGACGAGGACCTGCGCTACGAACTCTCCCAGTACAACGGCTATCTGATGACCGCCTGCGAGGACGATCTCAAGGAGGTCCTGCTGGAAGACGAGCTCGCCCCGACCGAGGAGGAACTGGAGGCTGCCTACATGAGCCTCGACGAGACGCTCAGACGTGCGGAATTCACCGCGAGCGGCTGGGTATGGACGTGGGACGATTCCTCGCTCGACGAGACTGCAAGGCGCAGTGTGGCAGACGCCCTGGCGACGGGGACGGGCCCAGCGGACGTTGCCGCAGAGCTCGCCAAAGAGGTGCCCGGAATCGGGGGCGAGCGCTTCTCGTTTGACAGCGAGAAGGACGTCCACCGCGAGGACAGCACCGCACAGGAGCGTGCCGACGCCCTCTTCCCCATTGAGGAGGGTAAGCTTTCCAACGTGTTCCATGCCAACGATTCCGAGCTCTACCTCGTGGAGGACAAGAGCGGCGGCGGTTACGTCCCCTGGGAAGAGAACCCACGACTTGCCGAAAGCGCCTACATCAACGAGGCGTACGAAAAGTACCTCGACAACGTCGTTGCGCAGGCGGAGGCGCAGGAAGAGGTCCTGCTCGACGTAAATCTCGCACGCGCCGCCATAGAGGACTCGCTCGCATCGTAGGCGTGTGAATCCCGTCTAAGAGGCGGAAAGGGAGCAGCCCACAGTGGGCCGCCCCCGCTTAGAGAACGCCGCGATCGGAGGGCCGGCGCGCGGACGCGCTTAGGGATCGCCGCGATCGGAGGGCAAACGCGCGGATGCGCTTAGGAAATGCCGCGGTTGGAGGAGCGGCGCGCGGACGCGCTTAGGGATCGCCGCGATCGGAGGGCCCTTCTCGCCACGCGGGCCGCCCGGGGCT
>CASEHX010000016.1 GCA_949287905.1 uncultured Olsenella sp. | reverse complement strand
GTCCTGCGTTGCCCCGTCGTGGGCGAGGACAGCCTTGGCAATCTCGAGGGCCTTCTGGTAGTCGGCCCATGTCGAGGCCGTGTAGTCGGACTCAACCAGGGACGCGGACTTGTCAACCTCGGCCTGGAGCTTGCTCTTGTCGACGGTCACCGGCTCCTCGGCCTCGACGAGCGCGTCGATCGCGTCGTTCAGGGCCTCGGCTGCGGCGTTGACCTCACCCTGGTCGGTGGACTCGAGGGCGGCCTTCGCGTCGGCGAGGGCGGACTCGACCTTGGCCCAGGAGTCGGCCGTGTAGTCGGACTCGACGAGCTTCTCGGCGGCATCGATGGCGGCGTTGAGCGCGGCGTAGTCGGGCTCGCTGGGCTCGGGCTCGGTGCCCTTCTCGAGGGTGATCACGAGCTTGTCCAGGCGCGGGGCGTTGAGGCCCGAGGGCGGCGCGAAGACGAGCGTGGAGCTGCCGGCCTTGGTGACGACAATCTCGAACTCGACCGTGTGGATGGCCGCGGCCTCGTCGTCAGCGCCGGCGACCTGCTGGCCGGAGGTGACGATGCCGCTCTCGTCGGACCAGGTCAGAGTATTGGTGGAGGAGCCGCTCGAGTAGTGGAGGGTCGCCTTGTAGGTGCCGGGCGTCGCGACGGTGAACGGAACCTCAAGGGAGTCGCCGTCGTTCAGCGAGTTGATGAGCGTGGTGCCGGTGGCGGCGTCCTCCATGACCTCGGCCTTCCACTGGCCGTTGCCGTCAGCGGAGTTGGAGACGTCGTGGATGGTGCCGTACTCGAACTCGAGCGTGGCGGTCTCGCCCTCTGTGGGGAACACGAACGGGTTCTCAGCGGTGTACTTGCCGTCAGAGGGCTCGGGCTCGGTGGCTTCGACGAGGTCGGCGATGGCCTGCTCAAGAGCCTTGGCAGCGTCGTCAACCTCAGACTGGTCGTCAGAATCGAGCGCAGCCTCGGCGGCAGTCAGCGCCGTCTGGAGGGCGGACCAGGAGTCGGCCGTGTAGTCGGACTCGGTCAGGGCCTTGGCCTCGGCGATGGCGGCGTTGAGCGCGTCATAGTTGACCTCAGCCTCGAGTTTGCCGCCGTAGACCTCGATCTCGTAGAGGGAGGTGTTGTTCCAGTTGCCGGCGCCGTCGGGATCCTGGGAAACGTAGTCGTTGATGAGGACGCGGACGTAGCGCGCAGCCTGAGCCTCGTCGAGGACGACGTCAACCGTCTTCTCGGCGGGCTGACCGAGCTCCGCGACCGTCTTCCACGAGGACTCCTTGGTCGGGTCGGCGCCGTTCAGCGCGAACTGGACCTCGTAGTCGGTGGGCTTGCGGGTCTCCCAGAAGAGGCGGACCGTCTGGACGTCGTAGTTGGCGCCGAGGTCGACGTAGACCCACGCGGGCTTCTCGTCGGGCTGGTGCGCCCAGCGGCCGTTGTCCTTGTCGGTCTTGTTGCCATCGGTGACGTTGGTGGCGTCAAGACGCTCGAGGTTGTCCTCGCGGGAGCTTGCGGCGGCGTCCTTGCTGAGGGCGATGTTCGTCTGGGGATCGGCCTCGGTCACGGGAACCTCGCCGGTGTAGGTGATGACGAGCTTGTCGAGACGCGGGGCGTTCTTGCCTGCGGGCGGCGCGAAGACGAGCGTGGAGCTGCCGGCCTCGGTGACCACGATATCGAACTCGACCTCGTGCCACTGGGAGGCGTCAGACGCGCCGGCGACCCTGGAGCCGCCCTCGATGACGCCGTTTGCGTCAGACCAGGAGAGCTCGTTGGTCGGGGAGCCGCTGGAGTAGGTGAGGACGGCCTTGTAGGTTCCGGCGTAGGTGGCACGGAACGGGACGCTCAGCGAGTCGCCGTCGTTCAGGGAGTTGATTGCCGTGATCCCGGTGGCGGTGTCAACCCAGACCTGTGCCGGCCACTTGCCGTTGCTGTCGGCGGAGTTGGTGACGTCCTTGAGCTGGCCGAGCTCGAACTCGAGCGTGGCGGGCTCGTCGCTGTACGGGAAGAGGAACGGGTCCTCCTCGGTGTAGTTGTTGGCAGCCGCGAGGTTGTCGATGGCGTCCTGGAGCGCCTCCATGGCCGCGCGGACCTCGGCGGCGGACACGTCGGCGTTCTTGTAGGCGGCCCTCGCAGCCTCAAGGGCATCGTTCAGGGCGGCGACGGAGGCGGCGGTGTAGTTGTCGGTGTCGACGGCCTCGGCCTTGGCGATGACCTCGTCAAGATCCTGGTCGACGTCGGTGATGGTGACGGTGACAACATCAGAGAAGCCACCGATGACGTCGTCGACGTCAAGGGCGAGGGAGACGTAGAACTGGCGGTCGCCGTCGGCGCTGCCGGAGCTCTGCTCGCCCTCCGTCACGCGGCGCGTGGAGACGGTGACGGTGGCCTCGTCCTGGCCCGCTGCGAAGGTGACCTGCTTGGCGGCGGTGTCGAAGTGATCCTGCGTGGCGGTGCCGGGCTCAAAGCCAACGTTGACCGTGAGCTCCTGAGAGGTGTCGCCGATGCGACGGAGCGTGAGCTCGTAGGCGGAGTCCTCGTCCATCGTGAAGGCGGCGGTCTCAAAGTCAACCATCGTCATGCCCTCGGGCAGGAAGGCGGCGGCGTCGATGCCAACGGCGCCCTTGATGACGCTGATGACGACCGTGTGCTCCTTGTTCTCGAGGGTGTCGGAGGAGTAGAGCAGCGCAGAGGTGTTGCGGGCGCTCACGTTGTTGGTGGCAACCTGGATGACCTCGCCGTCGTCAATCTTGACGCCCATGGTCCCGTGGCCGGGATCGGCGGTGCCGACGATGTTGAACTGGGTGCCGGTGAACGTGAAGGTGAGAGTAGAGCTGGTGTTGCTCGTCCACTGGCTCGTGCCCTCGTAGCAAGAGGAGATGGACTCGTTCGTCCAGGAGCCACCCTTGGTCATCTCAGTGTTGTCGATGGCGGTGAGACCCGTCGGGATGGGCGTCGGGATCTCGAAGGCCGGGGAGGCCTTGTAAACGCCGACCTCGGTGATCTGCGCGAGGGCCTGCTCGCCGGAGAAGACCTCGTCGATGCCAAACTCAATCTTGATGGCGTCAGAGGAGACCTCGGCAGCGCGGACGAGGCGCTTGGAGCCGATGGTGGCACCGGAGCCAAACTCCTTCCAGGAGCCGTCGTCGGTGCGGTAGCTCACCTTGAAGGAGTCGATGCGCTGACCGTTCTGGATGGCCTCCTCGATGGAGACGATGTCGAAGGTCTGCTTCTCGCCGAGCTCGACGATGAGCGACTGGTTCTCGGAATCGTCTGCGCACCAGAAGGTGTCCTTGTCGCCGTCGAGGACGTTGCCGGGGCCGTACGTCGCGTCGTTCTCATAGGCGGACGTCGCCTTGGCGGTGCCACCGGTGGCGAGGTTGTCGTCGAAGCTCATCTTGATGTTGGAGGCAAACTCCTCGACGCGCGCCTTGATCTGGGAGTCAACGGTGCCCTGATCGTTGGGCGGGATGTTGATGAGCAGCGTGGCGCCGTGGCCGATGGAGTTGAAGTACATGGCGCTCAGGTCCTCGAGGGACTTGGGCGTGCTCTTGTTGGGGCCCCAGAACCAACCGGAGGTGATGCGGGCGTCGGCCTCGGGGACGGTCCAGAGGTCGCCGTCGGCGTACCCAACCTGAACCCCGCCTTGAGTGTTGGGGTCGTAGTCGGTGCCGGCGGAGTTGAGCTTGACGGGAGACCAGAGCTCGTCGGTGGCGGTGCTCACCGAGGTGCCGTTCTCGTTGCCGATCCAGCGGACGCCGGTGTGCTGCGCGCACTGGAAGATGATGCAGTTCTCGGACTCGAGCTCGTGGATGGTGTTGGCCCAACGCGTGTAGTCATAGACCTGCGCGTTGGCGCCGGAGCCCTTGGCGCCGTCCATCCAGACCTCGACGAACTTGCCCTTGTTGCCGTACTTGTCGTTGCCGAGGATCTCCTCAAGCTGCTTGACGTAGTACTCGTTGTAGTTAACGTCGGTGTCGGTGGAGGTGCCGATCTCTCCGACCGTCTCGCCCGGTCCATAGCCATAGGACGGGGCGTTGATGTCCCACGGAGAGAGGTAGAGGCCCATGTCGATGTCGTACTTCGAGCAAGCCTCGGAGAGGTCGGCGAGGATGTCGCCCTCGCCGTTCTTGTAGTTGGTGACCTTCTCCATGTCGTAGTCGGTGTACTCCGACTGCCAGATGCAGAAGCCGTCGTGGTGCTTGGCCGTCACGACCAGGCGCGAGAAGCCCGCGTCCTTGATCATCTTGACGTAGCCGTCGGCGTCGAAGCTCGAGAGCTCGTTCATGTACTCGTAGGCCTCGGGCATGCCGTTGCCGTAGCTCTCGCCCCACTCGATGTTGGCGAAGGTGTTCGGGCCAAAGTGGCAGAAGGCCGCGAAGGAGTCGCGCTGGTACTCGAGCTGGCCGTCGTTGGGCAGCGTCTCGTTTTGCGCCGGCGCAGCGGCTGCCGTCCCCGTGAGGTCGGCATCCGTCACGTAGCCGTCGTCCGCGGCAAACGCCACGCCGGTTCCCACCAGCGCAAACGCCAGTGCCGCAGCGGTGGCTGCGAGCGCGACGCGCAAAGGCCTCCTTCTCGTTCTTGTGTCTCGCATAAAACCCCTTTCCCCATGGGGCCCCAAGACACAAGGCCCCTGTTTACACTCCTTAACAGTCTATTTGGTAGCTGTAAGCAGGCTGAGCAGGGGAGAGACGAGCGGTTGCGCCCGTCCGGCGAATGGCACGACCTTAAGGTCTCAACGAACCCTCCTGTATGTCTCAAGTCTTGCTAGAGACTTTATGCAAACGAAATTATCACGAAGCTCCCACAAACTTTTTCGTGCCATCCGCGCGGAGTTCTGATAAGATGCTTTCTCGCACGGGCGATTGGCTCAGGGGTAGAGCACTTCCTTCACACGGAAGGGGTCGCTGGTTCGAATCCAGCATCGCCCACCAGTTGGGGATATAGCTCAGTTGGGAGAGCGCGTGACTGGCAGTCACGAGGTCAGGGGTTCGAACCCCCTTATCTCCACCATGATTGCAACGAGCCGTCGGGTTTCTCGCCCGGCGGCTCTTTTTGTCCGCCTGTGGACCACGCCCCCAGCCCACTTGATTGCCCGCCCTCCTTGGTCATACGCTCGTCGAGAAGCGACGACCCGCCCGAGGAGGCACCATGAGGATCACCGACGTTAGGATCGAGAAGTTCACGGCCCCTTTGAAGCAGCCGTTTCGCGTTGCGTACGGGACCATGGAGACGGCTGACAGCTGGCTAATCAAGGTCATGACCGACGAGGGGCTCTGCGGGCTGGGCTCTGCGGCGCCGCTGCCCTTTGTCACCGGCGAGACCGTGGACACCTGCCTCCTGGTCATGCGAGACCTTTCCAAGGCCCTCATCGGCACCGACCCGCTCGACATCGAAGCCGCCCACGCCCTCATGGACTCCGTCATTCACGGCAACGGCTCCGCAAAGTGCGCCTTCGACATAGCCCTCTACGACATTGCCGGAAAGCAGCAGGGGCTTCCCGTCTACAAGCTGCTCGGGGGCACCGACCCCGTTGTCGCCAATGACATCACGGTGGGCATCGACACCCCCGAGAGGATGCAGGCGGAGGCCGAGCGCTGCGTCAATGAGCTTGGGTTCGACATCCTTAAGGTCAAGATCGGCCTTGACCTCGAGCGCGACCTCGACGCCCTTGGGCGCATCAGGAACGCCGTCGGCGATGACGTGCGGATTCGCGTCGACGCGAACCAGGGCTACACCGTGGAGACGGCGCTGCGCTCGCTTCCGGAGCTGGAGCGGCTCGGGGTGGACGCCGCCGAGCAGTTCCTGCCCTGGTGGGACTTCGACGGGGCGGCCGAGCTCATGCGAAGGAACGCGACCTCGGTGAGACTCATGCTCGACGAGTCAATCCATGACGCGCACGACGCCCGCCGCGCGGCCAGGCTGGCGGCCGCCGACTTCTTCAACATCAAGCTCATGAAATGCGGCGGGCTGTTCGGGGGAGCGCAGATCGCCGACGTCGCGGAGGCATCGGGCGTGCGGTGCATGGTCGGCTGCATGATGGAGAACAAGGTGAGCCTCACCGCGGGCATCAGCCTCGTCGCCGCCAGGGGGTCGATCGTCGAGGCGGACTGCGACAGCTTCACGTTCTTCGTTGGGGACGACGACGGCATCGCGGGCGGGTTCACGCGCGAGGGCGGCTCATTCCGCCTCCTCGACGAGCCCGGACTGGGCATCGACCTCGACTTCTGAGTCACGGGCATAGGACGGTGGGCTCTCGCGAAGGGGCCCGCGAGAGGGGGCATCATGGCCGACTTCTACGATGAGCTTGGACGAATCGCCGAGCGGGGACTGGGGCTCTGGGAGAGCCCGTCGGTGGCCATCGGCGTCACGCGTGGGGGAGAGACGGTCTTCTCGGGCGCGTTTGGCCAGCGCGACGCCGAGCGCGGGCTCGCCGCGGACTCCCAGACCCTCTACCAGATCGCAAGCTGTACCAAGGCCTTCACCGCCACCCTTGCCGCGACGCTCGTCGACGAGGGCAGGCTCGACTGGGACGCACCGGTGAGGGAGTACCTGCCCGAGGTGCGCTTCTACGACGACTACGCCACGCGAACGGTCTGCATGCGCGACCTCCTGAGCCACCGGACGGGGCTGCCCCGTCACGAGTACTCGTGGTACGGCACCACCTACTCGAGGGAGGACATCGTCAACAACCTGCGTTATCTGGAGCCCAACAGGCCGCCTCGAACCACGTTCCAGTACAACAACCAGTGCTACGTCCTCGCAGGGCGCGTGCTCGAGCGCCTGAGCGGCGAGAGCTTCGAGGAGCTGCTGAGGACGAGAATACTCGAGCCCCTGGGAATGAGTCGCACCTGCTTCTTCATCGAGGACCTGGAGGAAGACGGGAACCGCGCCGTCGGCTACGGTCGCCCCGACGGCTCGGACCCGGTTCACGGAACAACCGCCGTTCCGTACTACAGGAGCGTCGTCGAGAGCCGTCAGGAGGGGGTGGGCTCGCCGTTTGCCCCGGCGGGCTGCCTCAGCTCCTGCATCGACGACCTGCTCGTGTGGGCAAGGTTCCACCTCGGGGACACGACGGAAGCCGATCGCATCCTCTCGGAGCGCGCACTCGCCACGCTCCATGCGCCCCAGATGCTTCTGGACGAGCCCCTCGACATGCCGCAGCCCGAGACCGCGTTTCATTGCTACGGGCTCGGCTGGTTCGTCGAGTCCTACCGTGGACGCACCCTCATCCATCACAGCGGCAACATCGACGGCTTCTCCTCGTTCGTCGGCCTCGTCCCCGAGCTTGACCTCGGCGTGGTCGCCTGCACCAACATGAACGGGAGCCTTCTGCACGTCGCGCTCGCGCACGAGGTGTTCGACCACCACCTCGGGACTGAGGGCGGAGACTGGGTCGGGCGCTACCACGACTACGCCGTCGAGAAGGGCGAGAGGGACCGTGGCCGCGTGTCCCGCCTCACGGGGGAGCGGGCACCCGGAACCAAGCCCTCGCACGCCCTCGCAGACTATGCGGGCACCTACGCGAGACCCGGCTATCAACCGGTGAGCGTTGCCCTGGAGGGAGACGCGCTCCACCTGAGCTTCAACGGCTGGCGCGCACCCCTCAGGCACTTCTCGTACGACACCTTCATCTTTGACGGCGTCCTCGGCGAGCTCCCGCCCGGGATCCCCGCGCACTTCCACCTTGCCGAGACCGGTGGCGCCGTGGACGGTCTGGCGCTGCCCCTTCACGCCGAACCGGATACGGACCTGGTACGCTTCGCGCGACTGCGCTAGGCCTCGCAAGAGTGCCCAGACGGGCCGTATGCGGGAAATATGTCAAGCTCTGCGACGGCGCCGCACCAGGCCGCCTGCCGCCCTGTTCTCGCCTATACTGGATAGGTTGTGACTACAGGGAGGTACGCATGACCGGATCCGACAGCCCCGTCGAGCTCTTTGGCCTGAGGCTCGCCCACATCGGCATCAACACGAGCACGCCTGAGGACGCGGCGTCCACCGCGGACGCCCTCTGCGCGCTCCTTGGCATCGCGCGCGGCGAGGAGCCGTTTCCCGTCTCGTCGTTCGCCGGAACCCTCGTCGAGGTCATGAACAACGGCGGTCGCGGCGAGAAGGGCCACATCGGCCTGCACGTGGACGACATCGACGCCGCCCAGGCATGGTACGAGGCGCACGGCGTTGAGTTCAACGAGGCCTCGCGCACGCTCTGTCCCGATGGCTCCGGGCGCACCTACCTCATCTACTTCAAGGAGGAGATCGCAGGCTTCGCGATCCACCTCACCATCGCCGACTAGCACAGGAATCGCACGTGATCGCACTCGCTGACAAGATAACCAAGTCCTTTGGCGGCCGCGTTCTCTACGCGGGCGCCACGCTGCAGCTCAACGCCGGCGAGCGCTGGGCGCTCGTGGGCCCCAACGGCTCGGGAAAGACCACCCTGCTGCGCATCATCATGGGGGAGGAGAGCCCCGACGAGGGCACCGTGAGCTTTGCGCGCGACGTCACGGTGGGCTACCTCGAGCAGGAGACCCACCTCGCGGGCGAGAAGAGCGCGCTATCCGAGGTGGTCGACTCCGCCCATGAGGTCAAGGAGATGGAGCGCCGCGTCCGCGAGCTCGAGCGCAAGATCTCCGAGACGGAACCCGGCGACGAGCTCGACCGCCTGCTCGAGCGCTACGGCGCGGCGCAGGACCGCTTCGAGCGGCTCGGCGGATACGAGCTTGAGGCGCGCGCACGGCAGATCCTGGCAGGCCTCGGCTTTCCCGTGGAGGACTTCGACAAGCCCGCCTGCGACTTCTCGGGCGGCTGGCAGATGCGCATCGCCCTCTCCAAGCTGCTGCTGCGCCATCCGGACCTGCTGCTTCTCGACGAGCCGACCAACCACCTCGACCTCGAGAGCGTCCGCTGGCTCGAGCAGTTCCTCGCGGGCTACGACGGCGCCGTGCTTCTCGTCTCCCACGACCGCGCGTTCATGGACGCCTGCGTCTCGCACGTCGCGGCCGTTGAGAACCGACGCATCACCACCTACACCGCCAACTACTCCGGCTACCTCAGGCAGCGCGAGGACAACCTCGAGCAGATGCGCGCCAAGCGCGCCGCCCAGGAGCGCGAGATCGCGCACATGCAGGTCTTTGTGGACAAGTTCCGCTACAAGCCCACGAAGGCCGCGCAGGTCCAGGAGCGCATGAAGAAGATCGAGCAGATCAAGAGCGAGCTCGTGATCCTGCCCGAGGGTACCAAGAAGGTGCACTTCTCGTTCCCCGAGCCGCCGCGCACCGGCGACGAGGTCGTGAGCCTCGAGGGCGTCTCCAAGTCCTTTGGCGAGAACCACGTCTACTCGGGCGTGGACCTCAAGCTCTACCGCGGCGATCACGTGGCGCTGACCGGCCCCAACGGAGCCGGCAAGTCCACGCTCATGAAGCTCATAAACGGCCTGCTCGCGCCCGACGCGGGCACGGTCGAGCTCGGTAAGAACGTCACCAAGGCCTACTACGCACAGCACCAGCTCGAGCAGCTCAACGAGGCCAACACCGTCCTCGTCGAGATGGACTCGGTGGCCGCGGGCTGGACCACGTCCGAGGAGCGCCGCCTGCTCGGCGCCTTCCTGTTCCACGGAGACGACGTCGAGAAGCGCGTGGGCGTGCTCTCCGGCGGCGAGCGGGCTCGCCTGGCACTCGCGAAGATGCTCGTGGCACCGGACCCGCTGCTTCTTCTCGACGAGCCCACCAACCACCTCGACATCGACTCCGTCGACGTGCTGGAGCGCGCTCTCGTGGACTTCAAGGGCACGATCGTGCTCATCTCCCACGACGAGCACCTCGTGCGCGCCATTGCCAACAAGGTCGTTGACGTGCGCGACCACAAGGTCACCGTCTACGAGGGCGACTACGACTACTTCCTCTTCAAGCGCGCGGAGCTCGAGGCCCGTGCGGCCGAGGAGGCCGCCGCGTCCGCTCCCTCTGCTCCCGTCAAGGCTGCCCCGGAGCCCGCGCAGCCGACGACCGGGCGCAACGTGAAGACACGCGAGCAGCGCCGCGCGGAGGCGGAAGAGCGCAATCGCAGGAACCGGGCGCTCAAGGCGGAGCGCGATCGCCTCAAGGCCGTCGAGGCCGCCCTCGAGCCCGCCCAGGCCCGTCTCGCAGAGCTCGAGACGCTGATGGCCGACCAGGAGCTCTACAACGACGCCAAGCGCTTCGACGAGTGCATGAGCGAGTATGCCGTGCTCTCCAAGAAGGTTCCCGCGCTCGAGCAGGAGTGGCTCGAGCTCACCGAGAAGCTCGAGGAGGCGGCCAATGCGTAGCCCCGTGACCGCATGCGCGCTTCGCGCCCTGTCCCTCTGCTGCCGCGCGCTCGCCTGGGCGCTCGTTGCCCTCGTCGTCGCCGACGCTTTGCTTCCCGCCGGGCCCCGGTCGCTGTTCCTCCCGTTGAACAGCATCGCCTCTCACTTCGTTCCGGAGTCGCTCCTCGGGCTCTTCGTCTTCCCGACGCCGTTCGGAGGGGCCTTCCGAGGCGACTTCGCCCTGTTCTCGCTCGCCCTGCTCGCCCTCGACTGGGTCCTTGCCAGGGCGTCGTCGCACCTCGCGCGGCCCGCTTGGGGTGAGTCCCATGTCTGACGCCCTCGAGAGAATCGCCTCGATCGCCCTGACCGTCCTTCTCGTCATGTTCTCTGCCATCGTGCACGAGGTGGCCCACGGTCTCGCGGCGCTTGCCTGCGGCGACCCCACGGCAAAGGAGCACGGTCGCCTCACGCTCAATCCCGCGGCTCATCTCGACGGCTTTGGCTCGGTGCTGCTTCCCCTGGTGATGGCACTCCTCGGGGGCCCGGTCTTTGCCTTTGCCAAGCCGGTGCCCTACAACCCCGCGCGCCTCCGCAACCCCCGGCGAGACGAGCTCGTCGTCGCCCTGGCGGGACCGGCCTCCAACCTCGTCCAGGCCGCGGTCGGCGCCTGCGTCCTCCGCCTGACCTGGGACCCGCTCGTGGGTGCCACGCTCGCGGGAACGCTTTCCGTTGACGTCTTTGGGTGGATCTACACGGCCCTCTACGCCTACGTAGCGGTGAACCTCGTGCTGTGCTTCTTCAACCTCATCCCCATCCCGCCGCTCGACGGTTCGAAGGTCGTCCTCTACTTCCTCTCGGGCGAGGCGAGGGCGAGCTACTATCGCCTCCAGCAGTACGCGATGCCCATCCTCATCGTCGTGCTCTACCTCGTCCCCTCGATGCTGCGCATCGACCCGGTGGGGATCTACCTCGACGCCACCGCGTACCGCATCCTCGACCTCATGCTGACGGGACTCTAGCCATGGCATCCTACCGAGTCTCGACGCAGGCATATTCCGGCCCCTTTGACCTGCTGCTCCAGCTCGTGAGCAGGCAGCGCGTCACCATTGGCTCGATCTCCATCTCAGAGGTAGCCAACCAGTACCTTGCCGAGGTCGAGCGCATGCGAGACCTTGACCTGGACGTCGCGAGCGACTTTGTGCTCGTCGCCTCCACGCTTCTCGACATCAAGGCCGCCTCGCTCGTTCCCGAGGAGCCCGTGCGAAGGTCGGACGAGCTCGAGGACGAGGAGGACGACGGCCTCGAGGGACTCAGCCCCGACGAGGCACGCGAGGTGCTCATCGCGCGCCTCATCGCCTACAAGCAGTTCAGGGGCGCCGCCGCCGCGCTCGCCGCGCGCTCCGAGGCCGAGGGGCGCATGCACCCCAGAACCGTCGGTCCCGACCCCGAGTTCCTCGACCTCATGCCGGACTACCTCGAGGGCATCACGCTGAGGAGCCTCGCCGTCATCTGCGCCGACATCGATGGGCGTCGCGAGACCATGCTGCTCGAGGCGGAGCACGTCGCGCCGCGGCGGCTTCCCGTCGCCCTCACCATCGCCGCCGTCGACCGCTTTGTCCGCGGAAAGGGGAGGGTGACCTTCTCGGAGCTCCTCGACGGGCATGACACCCCCGAGGTAGTGGTCGCCAACTTCCTGGCCATTCTCGAGCTCTACAAGCGCGGCCTCATCGACGTGAGGCAGAGCGAGGTCTTTGGCGAGATCGACGTCTCGCACATCGAGGGGTCGCCGGCCTACGAGCTTGACGAGTCCGTCCTTGCCGAGATGAGAGAGTGGGACGCCCCGGGAGCACCGGACGGCCCGAGCGGGAGCTCGCCAGATTCCACGGACGAGCTCGTCTCGCGGATCGCACGGGAGCTTCCCCTCGAGGGGGACATCACCGGAATCATGGAACTAATCGACACGACCGACGAGGGAGGACGTCGTGGCTGATCTGCAACGCACCGAATCCGGCTCGCTCAAGGGGCTTCTCGAGGCCCTGCTGCTCGTCTCTGACGACTCCGTGCCCGCCGCCACGCTCGCGCAGGCCGCGGGCGTCGAGCCGGGCGAGGCGTCACGGGCCCTGACCGAGCTCGCGGCGGAATACGCCGAGGCGAACAGGGGCTTCCAGCTCCGCGAGGTCGCCGGTGGCTGGCGGCTCTTCACGCACCCCGCCTACCACGACCAGGTGGCGGACTACGTGCTCTCGTGGGACACGAGGCGGCTCTCGCAGGCAGCCCTCGAGACGCTTGCCGTCGTCGCCTACCATCAGCCGGTGACGCGCGAGGGGGTTCGCGCGATTCGAGGCGTGAACTCCGACGGCGTCATAGCGTCCCTTCGCGAGAAGGGCCTCGTGCGTGAGGTGGGGCGCGACCGCGATCACGGCGGGGCCCAGCTCTGGGGCACCACGCGCCTCTTCCTCGAGCACTTTGGGCTGCGAAGCCTCCGCGAGCTTCCGCCCCTCGAGGACTTTGCCCCCGACGAGGAGTCCAAGCGCTTCATTCGCGAGCGCCTCTCCGGGCGATCCATCTCCTCCACGCTCGAGGAGGCCGCCGAGGACATGGACGACGAGCGCGAGCTCCTCGACGACTACGAGGACTCCGCGGAAAGCGAGGCGCCCGAGCCCATGGCCGACCCCGCCCCGGGTGCCGACGCGCCATCAGAGAGCGAGACGAGCGAGCGATGAGCGACCCCATTCGCGAGAGCGGCGTCTACCCGATGCGCCTGCAGCGCTTTCTCGCCCGCGCCGGCGTGGCGAGCAGGCGCGGATCCGAGCGGCTCATGAGCGCCGGCCGCGTGTGCGTGAACGGCGCCGTCGTCACCGAGCTCGGCAGCAAGGTCGACCCCGAGCGTGACGTCGTGACCGTCGACGGGATCGTCTGCACCCTCGCGGAGGCACCCTTCACGCTGATGCTCTACAAGCCGGCGGGCTACGTGACCACCATGAGCGACCCGCATGCGCGCAGGACCGTGGCCGAGCTCGTGCCCCTGGACGAGCACCCCGGGCTCTTTCCCGTGGGACGGCTCGACCTCGACACCACGGGGCTCCTTCTCTTCACCACGGACGGCGACCTCGGGCAGGCGCTGCTCCACCCCTCTCGGCTGGTGACCAAGCACTACGTCGCACTCGTCACCGGCACCCCGAGCGAGGACGACCTCGAACGCCTTCGCCGCGGCGTCATGCTCGAGGAGGGGGTGCGCGCGGCGCCCGCGCAGGCGAGGCTCCTCTCGCCAAAGGACCCGCTCTTCTCGATCGTGGCACCGGACGGCGCCGGACGCACGGGGGGCGGGGAGAGGAACGCCGTGGTGGGCCTCACCATCCATGAGGGGCGCAAGCACCAGGTGAAGAAGATGCTGCAGGCCGTGGGCCACCGCGTCCTGCGGCTCCACAGGGACGCCTTTGGCCCCCTCGCGCTCTCGGGCGTGAGCGAGGGGTCCTGGCGAGCGCTCAGCGAGGACGAGTCGCGTGCCCTGGCCGCACTCGTCGCGAGAGGGGAGGAACGACATGGCCGGAATGCCCGGTGACATCGTCTCGCAGCGGATACTCTTCATGAGACATCCCGAGACCGTCTCCAACACCCAGCACTTCTTCTCAGGAAGGCTCGACGTGCCGCTCACGCCGCACGGGGAGGAGCAGCGCAAGCGTGCGGTGGAGGCGCTCGTGGCCTTTGGACCCGACCGCATCTTCTGCTCGCCGCTCTCACGTGCTCGCGGGCTCGCCGAGGAGGCGGCGCAGCGGCTCGGCGTGAGCTGCACCCCGCTCGACGACCTTCTCGAGATCGACTTCGGGCCGCTCGAGGGAAAGACGGTGGCGGAGGTCATGGGCGCCGGGGCGAGCTTTCCCTGGCCCGTTGACGAGCGGGGAGTCTCCCACCCGCCCGAGGGTGCGGAGTCCTTCGAGCACCTGAGGGATCGATGCCTGCGGGTCCTTGAGACCCTGAGGCCCCTCACGGGACGCAGCGCCTGCGTCACCCACGGCGGATACCTGCGGATGCTCACCGCGGCCGTCTACGACATACCGCTCACCAGGTTCTGGGACCAGCACGTCCTCAACGTCTCGTCACATTACCTGACCTGTGACGGAAGCACCTTTGCGCTCGGCGGCTTCAACCTCTCGCCTGAGGAGGTCATCGCGCACGCCACCACGCCCAACGAGTACGATACCCGCGACATCTGGGGAACGCGGAGTAAGGAGCAGTCATGATCGTTGCAATCGACGGGCCCTCGGGCTCCGGAAAGTCTTCCGTCGCGAGAGAGATCGCACGCCGCTGCGGCCTCACCTATCTCGACACCGGAGCGATGTATCGCTCGGTGGCGCTCGCCTGCCTTCGCCGAGGGGTCGATCCCGAGGACGCCGAGACGGTCGCCGAGACGGCGCGAACGGTGAGGATCGAGTTTCTCCCCGACGGTGACGGCCAGCGCGTCCTCGTTGACGGCGATGAAGCCACCGCCCAGATCCGCACGCCCGAGGTCGAGCTGGCCGTCTCGCCCGTCTCCGCAAACCCGGAGGTCCGCGAGACGATGGTCGCGATCCAGCGCGACTTTGGCGCACGGGGAGACATCGTCGCCGAGGGCCGCGACATCGGGACCGTCGTCTTCCCTGGGGCGGACGTCAAGGTGTTTCTCAGCGCCTCGCCCGAGGCGCGTGCGCGCCGCCGCGCCGTCCAGAGGCAGGGCGGCAACCTCGCCACGGGCGAAGACATGGCCGTGGACGCCGACGCCGAGCGCGCCATCCTCGCCGACCTCGTCCGTCGGGACGACTACGACTCCTCCCGCGAGGCCTCCCCGCTGCGCCCCGCCGACGACGCCCACCGGATAGACTCCTCAGAGCTGTCGTTCGAGCAGGTCGTCGACGCCATCATCGGGCTCTCGCCCGAGCTTGCCGAGCGCGCCGAGGGGAGGCGCCCGTGAGCGAGAAGGACGTCGCAAACCACGCCGACGCAGAGGGGGCGGGGCGCATGCGCGCCTTTGCCGGCAACACCCTCGATGACTACTACGACCACGACATCCGCGAGCACCCGCTCCCCGGGCGCCTGCTCATCGGCGCCATCGTGCGCATCCTGTGGGTTATCACCAAGCTTCTGTGGCCCTGGCGCGTGGAGCGTGCCGAGCTGCTCACCAGGGACGCGCGCGGACGCGTGCTCATCATGAACCACGAGTCCATGCTCGACCCGGTGGTGACGGTCGTGACGCTGTGGCTCGCCCACGTGCCCGTGAGGATCGTCTACAAGAGCGAGCTCGACAAGATCAAGCCCGCCGCCTGGCTCTTCTCGCGCGCCGGAGGCTTTCCCGTTGAGCGCGGCACCGCCGACATGAAGACCGTGCGCCGCGCCCGCGCGATGCTCATGCGCGGCGAGTGCGTGCTGATCTATCCCGAGGGGACCCGCGTGCGCCGAGACGAGGACGCACAGGCCCACGGCGGCTACGCCATCATGGCGCAGCTCGCCAAGGCGCCGGTTCAGCCACTTGCCATCATAGGGGCGCGTCACCTGCGCTTCCGCCGCCCGGTCTACGTGCGCGCCGGCAGCCCCGTCGAGTGGTCTGACCTGGGTGCCGAGAAGCGCAAGGAACAGCTCGCCGAGATGGAGCGCGTGGGCATGGAGCGTGTCTACGCGCTCCGCGACGAGCTTCGTCGGGACTATCCGGGGGTGGACTAGATGCCCCAGATCCGCATCGCCGAGGAGGCGGGAGCCTGCTACGGCGTCGAGCGAGCGCTGCAGATGGTGGAGTCCGCCGCCGCGGAGGGCACCGGCGCCGTGCACACGCTCGGCCCGCTCATCCACAACCCGCGCGTGATCGCCGAGCTTGCCGAGAAGGGCGTCGACGCCGTGGGGTCTCCCGAGGAGGCCGCGGGGGACACGCTCCTGCTCCGCACGCATGGCACGGTCCCCGAGGAGGAGGCGCTTGCCCGCGAGCTCTGCGCACGGGTGCTGGACGCCACCTGCCCCTTCGTGAAGAAAGTCCACCTGGCCGCCGAGCGGCTCTCGCGCGATGGCTACCAGGTCGTCGTGGTTGGCGAGGCCGGGCATCCCGAGGTGGAGGCCACGCTGCCGCACGCCCCCGGCGCGGTCGTCGTGGGTTCGGCCGAGGAGGCCGCCGCGCTGCCGCACGTCCGCAAGATGGGCGTCGTGGTGCAGACCACGGCGCGGCGCGCGCTTCTCGCCGAGGTAGTGTCTGCCCTCCTTGGCGTAGCCGAGGAGGTCCGCGTGATCAACACGATCTGCGAGGCCACGGCGGGTCACCAGGCCGCGGCCGACGCGCTCGCGCGGGAGGCGGACGTGATGGTGGTGATAGGCGGGCGCATCTCGGCAAACACCACGCGCCTTGCGGAGATCTCCGCCGCGCGCTGCCCGCGGACGCACCACGTGGAGGGCGCTGACGAGCTCCTGGGAGAGTGGTTCAGGGGAGCCAACGTCATCGGCATCACCGCCGGCGCGAGCACCCCGGCGAGCCAGATCGAGGCCGTTCGGGAGCGAATCGCCGAACTGGTGGGGGAGTAGCAAGTTCACGGTATTCTCGCCAGCCCCAAAATAACACGCAGAATCTGACATGCGTGTTATTTTCAACTGGGGATATAGATTGTTGTGCTTGATTCTGCGTGTTATATCGTGAGGTCGTTGGGCGAGAAGAACGGGAGGGGAGTCGCGTGGCCGAGCAGAAGCGAGCGGACTACGCGTCCACACGGGCGCGCGACCTGGGCGCCTGGGTCGCCGCCGTCGAGGAGGGGAGCCCCGCCTGGGAGGCCGGCATCGAGCCCGGAATGCGCATCGATCGCGTGAACGGCGTCGCGCCGCGCGACCTCATCGACTGGCGCTGGGAGGCAGACGGGGCCTGCTGCGAGCTCGAGGTCTTTGACCCGCGCGACGGCAGCGTGACTCCCTGCGAGCTCTGGAGAGACCCGGGCCAGGACTGGGGCATCGACTTCACCGACGTCCTCTTCGACGGCATCCGCACCTGCGTTAACGCCTGCCAGTTCTGCTTCATGGCGATGCTGCCGCCCGAGGCCCGCGCCACGCTCACCCTGCGAGACGACGACTACCGCCTCTCATTCCTGCAGGGCAACTTCGTGACGCTCACCAACGTCTCCGACGAGGAGGCCGAGCGCATCGTCACCTGCGGGCTCTCGCCGATGAACGTCTCCATCCACGCGGTCACGCCCGAGGTTCGCCGCAACCTCATCGGGCGCCGCGCCGACCGCGGCATCGAGGTGCTCGAGCGCCTGCTCGAGGGCGGCATCGAGGTGCACGCGCAGATCGTACTCTGCCCGGGCATCAACGACGGGGCCGAGCTCGCCGCCACGCTCGACTGGGTGGAGGCGAGGGACGGCATCACCTCGCTCGCCATCGTCCCCCTCGGCTACACCAAGCACAGCCGTCGCTTCAAGAGCTCCTACTCTGACGACGTCGAGGCGTCGCGCGCGGTGGTGCGCTTGCTCGAACCCTATCAGGAGCGGGCGAGAAGGACGCTCGGCATCACGCGCTTCCAGCTCTCCGACGAGTTCTATGTCGACGCCGGCCTGCCCGTTCCACCAGCCGAGACCTACGACGGCTACCCGCAGTTCTATGACGGCATCGGCATGCTCAGAAGCTTCCTCGACGAGACCGCGCTCGTAGCGCATGAGCGCACCGCCGACCTGAGACACATCGACGATGCGCTTGCCGAGAAGAACGTGAGGCTCGAGCTCGTCTGCGGCGAGGCGGCGGCAGAGACGATCGACGTCTTCTGCGCCGAGCTCTCACCGGCGGGCCGCGCGTCAACCCGGACGATCAGAAACGACTACTTCGGCGGGGACGTCAACGTCACGGGCCTCATCGTGTCCGAGGACCTGCTCGCACAGATGCCGAGCGACCTCTCCGGCACGCTCGTCGTTCTTCCCGAGGTGATGTTCAACTTCGACCATCTCACCCTCGACGGGGACACCCAGGACCGGATTCTCGAAGAGCTCCGCCGCCGCGGCGCGCTCGTGACCGTGAGCGTACCCAATCCGGGCGACTACCTCGACGCGCTTCTCGCCGCCCTCAATCTCTCATAGCGATCCCGGCCCGGAAACCCTCATCCCACGCGCCCGACGCGGAGGGCCGAGGGGCAAGGTCCGGCGCTTCGGACAGTCCTCGCCGCAAAGGGCGCGGCTGCGGAACTCGCGGCGGACCTTGCCCCTCGGCCTTCCGCTGACGATTTCGCAGCCGTAGCCCCCTTCCGGAGCGGCCGATGTCCGCCGCGAGTTCTTGCCGAGCGCCCTTCTCGGCAAGCTGTCTGAGCGCCGGATATCGGCCGCTCCGGAAGGGGGCGGACGACCTGTGAATGTCTCGCGCTTACCGGCGAATTTGCACCGTTCGTGGTAAGATTTCCACGCAAATCGAATAGCGAGGAGATGAGATGCCCAAACCCGTTGTCGCCGTGGTCGGCCGCCCCAACGTCGGCAAGTCCACGCTCGTGAACCGCATCGCGGTCTCACGCGACGCCATCGTTCACGAGTCCCGCGGAGTCACGCGAGACCGCTCCTATCACGAAGCCGACTGGAACGGCCGCGACTTCGTCCTCATCGACACCGGCGGCATCGAGTCCGTCAAGTCAAAGGACGTCTTTGCCCCGCGCATCCGCGAGCAGGCTCTCCTCGCCTGCGACGAGGCCGACGTCATCGTCTTCGTCGTTGACGGCGCCACCGGCGTGACCGACGAGGACGAGGAGGTCGCACGCATCGTGCGACGCTCGGAGAAGCCCGTCTTCCTCGTCGTCAACAAGAAGGATAACCCCGACACCGAGCAGGACGGCCTCTGGGACTTCTACGCCCTTGGCGTGGGCGAGCCCCTGCCCCTCTCCGCGGCGCACGGCTACGGCACGGGCGACCTGCTCGACGACATCGTCGCCGCCTTCCCTGAGCCCACCGAGGAAGAGGAAGACGACGAGATGCTCTCCCTCGCCATCGTCGGACGGCCCAACGTGGGCAAGTCCAGCCTCGCAAACCGGCTCGCCAACAAGAAGCGCTCAATCGTCTCGGACGTCGCGGGCACCACGCGCGACGCCATCGACACCGTCATCGAGTGGAAGGGCATGCCCATCAAGCTCGTCGACACCGCCGGCATGCGCAAAAAGTCCCAGGTCCACGAGGACGTGGAGTACTACAGCCTCGTGCGCGGCCTGCAGGCCATCGACCGCGCCGACGTGTGCCTGCTCGTCGTGGACGCCACCGTCGGCGTGACCGAGCAGGACCAGAAGGTCGCCGGCATGGCCATCGACCGCGGATGCGGCCTCGTGCTCGTTCTCAACAAATGGGACCTCATCGAGACCGAGCAGCAGCGCGACGAGATCGTCGCCTCCATCGACAAGCGCCTTGCCTTCGCTCCGTGGATCCCCACCGTGAACGTCTCCGCCCTCACCGGCCGCGCCACCGACAAGGTCCTCGGCCTTGCCGTGCAGGCCGCGGAGGCGCATGCCTCGCAGCTCAAGACCTCGCAGCTCAACGACTTTCTCGCAGAGATCCGCGAGAGCGGGCACACGAGGAGCGAGAAGGGCCGTCGCCTCAAGATCAACTACGCCACGCAGACCGGCTCAAAGCCGCCCGTCATCTCCTTCTTCTGCAACGCGCCCGACCTCGTGGACGACAACTTCGAGCGCTTCATCGAGAACCGCCTGCGTCAGCGCTTTGAGCTCACGGGCACCCCGGTGCGCCTGAGGTTCCGTCGCAAGAACGAGGGGAGTGAGCGCTGATGAGCGAGCTCGCCCTCTGGACCGGCGTCTTCATGCTCGGCGCCTACCTCGTCTGCGGCATCCCCTTCGGCCTCATCCTCGCCGTTGCGATGGGACACGTTGACGTCCGCACCGTTGGCTCCGGCAACATCGGGACCACCAACGTGGCCCGTTCCGTGGGAAAGGGCGCCGGCGCCGCCACGCTCCTGCTCGACCTGAGCAAGGGCCTCGTCTGGATGCTCGTCTCCCGCTGGGCCATCGCCTCCCTGGCACTCGGCGGCGACGTCTCCGCCCTCGACCACTCCACCGTCTTCGGAACGAGCCTCACCCTCGTCTTCCTTGCCTGTATCTGCGGGCACGTGTTCTCGCCCTACCTGCGCTTTCACGGCGGGAAGGGCATCGCCGTCGGATTTGGCGCGGCCCTCGGGCTCTACTGGCCCATCGGCGTCGGCGTGCTCGCCATCTTCCTCGTGCTCGCGATTCCCACGCGCTACGTCTCGCTCGGGTCGGTCTTCGCCGCCGCCTCGCTGCCCCTGTGGTGCGCCGTCTTCGGCTTCCCCGCGATCTCGATCGCCCCGGTCGCGGTCGCGGCGGTCGTGGTCGTGTGGTCCCATCGCGAGAACGTCCGCAGGCTCGTGAGCCACGAGGAGCGCAAGTTCTCGTTTCATAAGTCCGAGAAGCCCAACGACAAGGAGGATCGCTGATGCAGCGCCCTGCACGTATCGCCCCGTCCCTGCTCGCCGCCGACTGCCTCCGTCTGGGCGAGGAGCTTGATGAGGTCAAGACCGCAGACCTCGTCCACCTCGACGTCATGGACGGCCACTTCGTCCCCAACCTCACCTTCGGCCTCGACACGCTGCGCGCCGTCAAGAGCGCCACGTCGCTGCCCGTGGACGTCCACCTCATGATCTCCAACCCGGACGAGATGGTCGAGAAGTACCTCGACGCCGGGGCGGACATCGTGTCGTTCCACTACGAGGCCACGGCGCACGCGCACCGCCTCGTCTCCCTCATCCGCGACCGTGGGGCCAAGGCCTCGATCGCCCTCAACCCCGCGACCCCCGTCTGCCTGCTCGAGCCCATCATCGACGAGCTGGACATGGTGCTCATCATGACGGTGAACCCCGGCTTTGGCGGGCAGTCCTTCATCGAGTCCTCCATGCGCAAGCTGCGCCGTCTGCGCCGCCTCTGCGACGAGCACGGCGTGAACCCGCACGTCGAGGTTGACGGGGGCATCCACGCCCGCAACGCCCAGGAGGTGGCCGCCGCCGGCGCCAACATCCTCGTTGCCGGATCCTCGGTCTTCGGAGCCGCCGATCGCGCCGCCGCCATCCGCGCCATCCGCGATGCCGCCGAGGCCGGGCGCCGAAAGATCGCGTAGCCGATGTCAAGGCAAACGGTATATCTCGACTACGCCGCCTCCGCCCCTCTGCGACCCGAGGCGCTCCACGCACAGCGCGCCTACGACGAGGCTCCCTATGCGGGGGCAAACCCCAACTCCCTTCACTCCCTCGGGCGCGCCGCGGCCAGGGCGCTCGACGGTGCCCGCCGCGACGTCGTCCGTGCGCTGGGAGGAGGGTTCAGGCCTTCCGACGTCGTCTTCACCTCCGGCGGAACGGAGTCCAACAACCTCGCGCTCCTCGGCCTCGCGGAGGCCGCCAGGGCGAGGAGCTCGCGCAGAAAAAAGGTGATCCTCTCCTCGATCGAGCATGATTCGGTTCTCGACGTAAGGGGGGCGCTCCGTGACAGGGGCTTCGAGGTCGTGCTCGCTCCCGTCGGTCGTGACGGCGCCGTTCGCCCCGATGCCCTCACGGGGCTTCTCGACGATGCCACGGCGCTCGTCTCGGTCATGTACGCAAACAACGAGACCGGCGTCATCCAGCCGATAGGGGAGCTCTCGAGGCTCTCCCGCGCCGCCGGAGCCGTGTTCCACACCGATGCCGTCCAGGCCTTCGGCCACGTTCCGCTCGAGCTTTCCGAGGTCGACGCCGTGAGCGTCGCGGCTCACAAGCTCGGCGGCCCGGTCGGCGTCGGGGCGCTCGTCGTGCGGGGTCGCGTTCCCCTGCGCCCGCTCGCCCTCGGCGGCGGTCAGGAGGGCGGCAGGCGCGCGGGAACCCAGGACGTGCGCGGCGCCCTTGCGTTTGCCGCCGTCGCGCGGGCCTGCACCGCCCGACTCGAGCAGGACAGGGAGCTCGTGTCTCGACGCGCCTCGAAGCTCTACGAGGGGCTCTGCGCGCCCGGCACCGGAATAGTCCCGACGACCGACGCCACCATGGGCTGCGGACGTCTCCCGGGCATCGTGAGCGTCCTCGTTCCCGAGGTCGACTCCGAGACCCTGATCCTCGCCCTCGACCAGGAGGGTTTCGAGGTCTCCGCCGCCTCGGCGTGCTCCTCGGGCTCGCTCGACGCCAGCCATGTCCTTCTCGCCATGGGAGTCCCGCGCAACGAGGCCCTGGGGTCTCTGCGCATCTCCTTCGACGAGCGCGTGGACGAGGATGACCTCGCACGCTTCTCCGATACGCTCATACGAATCGTCGCCGAGCGGCGGCGCTAGAAAGGGAACTCACATGACCCAAGCAGATGCGCTCTTCAAGATCCAGGAGCTCGACCTCGCCCTCCTCAAGCGCGCCTCCTCCCTGGCCGCCATGCCCCAGCAGGCTCGGCTCAAGACGATCTCCCTGGCCGCCAAGAAGGTGTCCTCCGAGCTAAAGGGCATCGTGGGGCAGCGCAAGGACGCGGAGACCGAGGTCGCCGACGTCGAGGCCGCGCTCGCGCACTACCAGGAGAAGACGAACGAGGTCCGTGCCGCCGCCGAGGGCGGGGACCACACGCACCGCGAGGTAAGGAGCCTCGAGCAGCAGCTCACCTCTCTCGCAAAGCACATCGAGAAGGCCGAGTACTCCCTGCCCCCGCTCAGGGAGAAGCTCGAGCGGCTCCGCCTCGCCGAGCGAAACGCTCGCCTCATGCAGCAGCGGATCGAGGAGGAGCGCGCCGCGACCGAGGCCTCCCTCAAGGACGAGAGCGCGTCGCTGCGCTCCGAGATCGTCGAGCTCACCCGCGAGCGCGAGCGGGTTGCGACGCAGCTTGAGGCTGGCCTGCTCGAGCGCTACGAGTCCGCTCGCAAGCGCTTCAAGGGCCTCGCCGTCGAGAGACTCGTCGGCAACGTGCCCTCGGTCTGCCGTGTGAAGCTCCAGCCGAGCCTCTTCCACGACCTTGCGCAGGGCGAGGAGATCACCGAGTGCCCGTACTGCCACCGCATCCTCGTGACCTCCGAGGAGGAGTAGGAATGACCGGCGAGACGAGCGAGCGGCGACGCGTCCTTCTCGCCGTCTGCGGGGGCATTGCCGCGTACAAGGCGTGCGAGGTGCTGCGGGGCCTCCAGAAGGCGGGATGCGACGTGCGCGTGACCATGACGCAGGACGCCGGGCGCTTTGTGGGGGCGACGACCTTCGAGGCGCTCTCCGGCGCTCCCGTGGCCACGTCGCTCTACGAGTACCCCGGTTCCGCCATCCCGCACATCGAGCTGGCCGAGTGGGCGGATGTCGCCGTGGTGGTGCCCGCCACCGCCAACGTGATGGCGAAGATGGCCTGCGGCATCGCCGACGACTGCCTCACGACGACGCTCCTGGCGTGCGCGTGCCCCGTGCTCGTGGCGCCGGGCATGAACGTCCACATGTGGCAGAACCCCGCCACGCAAGCTAACGCCAACACGCTGCGCGAGCGCGGCGTGAGCTTTGTTGGACCCGACACCGGGCGCCTTGCCTGCGGGGACGTGGGCGAGGGCAAGCTCGCAGGGGTCGACGAGATCGTGGAGGCCGCGCTCGCGCTTCTCGTGCCGCACGACTTGGAGGGGCTGCGCCTGCTGGTGAACGCCGGCCCCACGCACGAGGCCATCGACCCCGTGCGCTACATCGCCAACCGCTCCACCGGGAAGATGGGCTACGCCATCGCAGCCGCCGCCACGCGCCGAGGGGCCGAGGTGACCCTCGTCTCCGGGCCCACGTCGCTGCCCACGCCCGCTGGCGTGAGGCGCGTCGACGTCGAGAGCGCCGCGCAGATGCATGACGCGATGCTCGTGGAGTTCAAGGACGCGGACGTCGCCATCTGCAGCGCCGCCGTGGCCGACTACACGCCCGCGACGCCCGCCGACCACAAGCTCAAGAAGTCGCGCGAGCACCTCGACGCGATCGAGCTCACCGAGACCGCCGACATCCTGGCCGACCTCTGCGGCTGCAAGGGAAAGCGCGTCGTCGTGGGCTTTGCCGCCGAGACGGACGACCTGCTCGTCCACGCTAAGGAGAAGCTCGAACGCAAGGGCGCAGACCTCATCGTGGCCAACGACGTGAGCCGCCCCGAGTCCACCTTCGGGGCCGACACCAACCGCGTGGCGCTCGTGGGCGCGGGAGGCGTGGAGCAGCTCGATACCATGCCGCTTGCTGACGTCGCCAACGCCATCCTCGACGCCGTCCTTCAGAGGCTCTCGCGATGAACGGCCTGCTGATAGGCTGCCACCTCTCAACGGCCAACGGCTACGCGGCGATGGCGGACGACGCCGTCTCCATCGGCGCCACCACGTTCGCGTTCTTCACGCGCAACCCGCGCGGCGGCAACGTGCGCGAGCTTGACGCCCAGGACCTCGAGGCTTTTCTCGCCACGCTTTCCGAGCACAAGATCGGGCCCCTCGTGGCCCACGCGCCGTACACCTACAACCTTTGCTCGGCGAAGCCTGAGACCGTGGAGTTCGCCCGGCGCGCGATGCGCGAGGACCTGGAGCGCATGGAGCGCATGCCCGGGCACCTCTACAACTTCCATCCCGGCGCCCACGTCAAGCAGGGCGCAGACGAGGGGGTCCGTCTCATCTGCGAGGGCCTGAACGAGGTCCTGGAGCCCGGACAGGCCACGACGGTGCTCCTGGAGACCATGGCCGGCAAGGGCACCGAGGTCGGCCGCTCCTTCGAGGAGCTGGCGCGCATCATCGATGGCGCTGCCCACGACGAGCTGCTCGGCGTGTGCCTGGACACCTGCCACGTGGCGGACGCGGGCTACGACATCGTGGGCGACCTCGACGGCGTGCTCGACGAGTTCGACCGTGTGATCGGGCTGGACCGCCTGCGGGCCCTGCACCTCAACGACTCCAAGAACCCGCTCGGCTCCCACAAGGACCGCCACGAACGGATAGGGGAGGGCACGCTCGGCCTCGAGACCTTCCGCGCCGTGGTCACGAACCCGCGGCTTGCGGGTCTGCCGATGGTCCTCGAGACCCCACAGACGGGCCTCGACGGCTGGGCACGGGAGATCTCGCTCCTCAGGGCTCTTGCGGCTGGGGAGGCTGAATCGTAATGGGAATCCTCATCGGACTGGAGCACGTGGGCCACGAGTGGCCCGGCAAGCGCGTGCTCGAGGACCAGACCATGGGCATCAACGAGGGCGAGCGCATCGGCATCGTCGGTCGCAACGGCGACGGCAAGTCAACGCTGCTGGAGATCGTGGGCCACGTGCTTGAGCCTGATGCGGGCACGGTGACGTGGCGCCGCGGCATCCGCGTGGGCTACCTCGGGCAGGCGGACCAGCTGAGCGACAAGGACAGCGTTCGCCGAGCGATCTTCGGCGACGTGCCGGAGTACACCTGGGCCTCAGACGCCCGCATCCGCGCCATCCTGGACGAGCTGGTGGGCGACCTCGACCTCGACGGCCTCGTAGGCGAGCTCTCCGGCGGCCAGCGCCGACGCGTGGACCTCTGCCGCGTGCTCTGCCACACCTGGGACGTCATCCTCATGGACGAGCCGACCAACCACCTTGACCTCGCCGCCATCGAGTGGCTGGCGGGCCACCTCAAGCGCCGCTGGCCGGCGGGGGAGGGCGCGCTCCTCGTGGTCACGCACGACCGATGGTTCCTCGACGAGGTCTGCGAGCACATGTGGGAGGTCCACGACCGCAGGATAGAACCCTTCGAGGGCGGCTACTCCGCCTACATCCAGCAGCGGGTGGAGCGCGAGCGCCAGGCCGCCGTCATGGAGGAGCGCCGCCAGAACACGCTGCGCAAGGAGCTCAACTGGCTCGCGCACGGCGCCAAGGCGCGCACGAGCAAGCCGAAGTTCCGCATCGAGGCGGCGCGCGCCCTCATCGCCAATGACCCGCCGCTCAGAAACCCACTCGAGCTCAAGCGCCTTGCCGTGAGCCGCCTGGGCAAGCAGGTCATCGAGATGAAGGACGTGAGCTTTGCCTACGCGAACGGCCCGTGCGTGATCGACGGCGTGGACTGGCACATCGGCCCCGGCGACCGCTACGGCATCCTCGGCGCCAACGGAGCGGGCAAGTCCACGCTGCTCGCCCTCATGACGGGAGCACTCGAGCCCACCTCCGGCACCGTGAAGATCGGCGCCTCGGTGCGCTTTGGCTTCATGAGCCAGCACCTCGACGCGCTCGGTGAGAAGGACGACTGGCGCGTGCTCGAGGTCCTCGGCCGCTACAAGCGGAGCTACCTCGTGGGCGGCAAGATGCAGAGCCCCACGCAGCTCATCGAGCGCCTTGGCTTCGAGCAGCGCGAGCTCACCAACTTCATCAAGGACCTCTCCGGCGGGCAGCGCCGGCGCCTGGCCCTTCTGTGCGTCATCCTGGAGGAGCCCAACGTGCTCGTGCTCGACGAGCCGGGCAACGACCTGGACACGGACATGCTCGCCGTGATGGAGGACCTGCTCGACAGCTGGCCGGGCACGCTGCTCGTGGTGAGCCATGACCGCTACCTCATGGAGCGCGTGACCGACGACCAGTTCGCACTCATTGACGGCCATGTGCGCCACGTTCCCGGCGGCGTTGACGAATACCTGAGGCTCCTTAGCCAGAAGGTCACAGCCCCCTCGGCGACACCCGCCCCAAGCGACTCCCGTGCGGACGGTCCTTCTCGCCCGGCCCCAGCGGGCCTTTCCAACCAGGAGCGGCGCGAGCTCAAGAAGCGCTTTGACGCGGTGAGCCGCAAGCTCGAGAAGACGGCCGGGGAGCCCGATCGTCTGCGCGCCGAGATGGCCGCCGTCGATACAAGCGACTATGCCGCCCTCATGGCCGCGCAGGAGGCGCTGGACGCGTGCCTCGCCGAGCGCGAGGCCCTCGAGGACGAGTGGCTCGAGCTCTCCGACCGCCTCGGCATCGAATGATTCAAAAGGGGACAGACCCCTTTTGAATCACACAAGAGGCTTGGCATCGAGTGGCCCCCTCGGGCGCGAACATAAAACTGTCTATCGATAGCCCTCGAGATCCCTTGAGCTTCTGATATCTCTTGGCTTCTTACGAGGTCTTAATTCATGATACCAGTAGATTTATGCTTCGAATCCTGATATGCGCTCATCGGCATAATGTGCCCGCTCGACGAAATCTTCTGACCGTCCGCCTATCAACTTTCCTCAAACGGAGATTAAGGCTGTCTGATAGTGGACTGAATGACACACGCCGTAAGCGGTTCTGCCGGGAACCGTTTTGCGCGTGTCACGCAGCTCGCGTCAACGTGCGCGAGCCGTAAGGTAGGTCACGATCGAAAGAGAGGTAACCATGAGGAGGAAGAGGCAGATGCTTTCCGGGAAGGGGGGAGTGGCCCGCAAGGCGCTCGTCGCCGCAGGCGTGGCGCTGGCAGTTGCCTCGCCGTTTGCCCTGGCAACGATGGCGCACGGCCAGACGTACGTCGGCTCCATCTCGAGCGTCGCGTCGGCGGCCGTCTCCGAGGACGAGCCGAACGTCGTCAACGTCACGTTCAACGACGGCATCGAGGGTAAGATCACCTTCCTCGACGACGGCGTCTTCCGCTACAACGTCGACCCGACGGGCGAGTTCTCGGAGTACGCCACCCCGCGCGACGCGAGCCACACCGCAAAGATCCAGGCTCAGCCGGACGACTCCGACAAGTACGAGAACAAGCCGAGCGCCACGGTCAGCGACGGCGACTCCGCGTTCGAGATCACGGGCGGCTCCGTGACCGTCGTTCTCGAGAAGGAGACGGGCAAGCTCTCCATCAAGTCCGGCGACAAGGTCGTCCTCCAGGAGAGCGCGCCGCTCGAGATCGGCGAGGACTCCACCGTCCAGCACGTCCAGAAGAGCGACGGGGAGAACTTCTTCGGCGGCGGCACCCAGAACGGCCGCTTCGTCCACACCGGAAAGACCATCAACGTTGCCAACGAGGGCTCGTGGGTGGATGGCGGCGTAGCAAGCCCCAACCCCTTCTACTGGTCGAGCGACGGATACGGCGTGCTGCGCAACACCTTCTCCGACGGCAGCTACGACTTTGGCGCCTCTGACGAGGCCTCGGTCTCCGCAACGCACGACGAGTCCGAGTTCGACGCCTACTACTTCGTCACCGCCGAGGAGAACGTCACCGACGTTGCCCAGGACATCCTGCAGGGCTACTACGAGGTCACCGGCGACCCCGTGCTCCTGCCCGAGTACGCCTTCTATCTCGGCAAGCTCAACGCCTACAACCGTGACGGCTGGTCCGAGGACCAGCGCGACGGCGGCAAGGCGTGGACCATCACGGACTCCGTGACCGGCGAGCAGACGACCAGCTACGAGTATGGTCGCGGCGAGGGGTACGTGGTCCCCGAGGGCCTCTCCTCCGAGTCGCTCAACGGCTACGGTCCGACCGTCGAGGCCGACAACTTCACGGCCGACGACACGCCCTACGAGTACTCCGCTCGCGCGGTCATCGACGAGTACGCCGAGTACGACATGCCCTTCGGCTGGTTCCTTCCCAACGACGGCTACGGCGCCGGCTACGGCCAGAACGGCCTCGGCATGGTCGGCGGCGTGAACGAGGACGGCTCGAGCTCCGCGGAACGTCTCGCCGCGGTCGACGCCAACATCGCCAACCTCGCCGACTTCAGCGCATATGCCAACGCCCACGGCGTCGAGACGGGCCTCTGGACCCAGTCCGATCTGACGATCAACTCCGACCCGACCACGCCCTGGCAGCTCCTCCGCGACTTCGAGCGCGAGGTCACCGAGGGCGGCGTCTCCGCCCTCAAGACGGACGTCGCATGGGTCGGCTCCGGCTACTCCTTCGGGCTCAACGGCCTCAAGCAGGCCTACGACATCGTCACCACGAGCATCAGCGAGCGCCCGAACATCGTGACCGTCTGCGGCTGGGCCGGCACCCAGCGATACGCGGCCGTGTGGACCGGCGACCAGTACGGCGCCGACTGGGAGTACATCCGCTTCCACATTCCCACCTACATCGGCCAGAGCCTTGCGGGCAACCCCAACATCGGCTCCGACATGGACGGCATCTACAGCGGCGGCGACCCCGTCATCACCACGCGCGACTACCAGTGGAAGACGTTCACGACGCTCATGCTCGACATGGACGGCTGGGGCGACGTCGTCAAGTCCCCGTACACCTACGGTGACCCCTACACCGCCATCAACCGCTTCTATCTCAAGCTCAAGAGCCAGCTGATGCCGTACCTCTACACCACCGCGGCGAGCGCAGCCAACATCGACACGGGCAACGGCGACACCGGCCTGCCGATGGTCCGCGCGATGCTCCTCGAGGAGGACTCGGACTACACCGCCAGCACCGCGATGCAGTACCAGTACATGTACGGTGACTCCTTCCTCATTGCCCCCGTCTACGAGGACACGCAGGCGGACGAGAACGGCAATGACGTCCGCAACGGCATCTACCTGCCTGGCGACGAGAACGACATCTGGATCGACTACCTCTCCGGCACGCAGTACCGCGGCGGTCAGGTGCTCAACAACTACGATGCCCCGCTCTGGAAGCTTCCTGTCTTCGTGAAGGCCAACGCCATCGTCCCCATGTACGAGGCGAACAACAACCCGCAGGCCAAGTCCGAGGACAACCCCGAGGGTCTCGACAAGACCCGTCGCATCACCGAGTTCTTTGCGACCGAGGGCAGCGGCAGCTACTACGGCTACGAGGACGACGGCACCACCGCCGTCAACACGCAGGACTCGAGCGACGAGGCCTACGGCACCCAGAGCACCATCTCCTACGGCGGCAGCGTCTCCACGCACTACGCCTCCGAGGTCTCCGACGGAACCGGCGTCTTCACGATCAACGCATCCACCGGCACCTACGAGGGCTATGACCCCAACCGCGTGAGCACGTTCGTCGTGAACGTCTCCGCCGAGCCCGCGAGCGTCGTCGCCAAGAACGGCAGCCAGGAGCTCGAGCTCGTCAAGGTCTCCGACAAGGCTGCCTTCGACTCCACCGAGCCCGAGGCCGGTCAGGCAATCTATCTCTATGACGAGTCCCCCAACCTCAACACCTTCTGCCTCGAGGGCGAGGACTTCGCAAACACCGAGATCTCCACGACGCCCAAGCTCTACGTGAAGTTCGCCGAGACCGACGTCTCGCAGAACGCCCAGACCCTCACGGTCGAGGGCTTCCAGAACACGCGCGAGCTCCCCAACGAGGAGCCCAACGACGCGCTCGAGGCCCCCGTCCTCGCCGCGGTCGAGGACTCCATCACCCCGACGAGCATCACCGTCACCTGGAACGCCGTCGACGGCGCCACCGCCTACGACCTCAAGGTCGACGGTCGCGCCGGCGTCGCCTCCGACCTCACCTCCTTCATCCACACGGGCCTCGACTACGACAGCACGCACACCTACCAGGTGCGCGCACGCAACGCCGAGGGCGTGTCCGCATGGAGCGATGAGATCACCGTCAGGACCGCCCAGGACCCCTGGCGCAACGTTCCCTCGCCCGTGAGCGCGACGCTCGACTACGGCCCGTGGGGCGGCTACGAGGAGAAGTACGCCTTCGACCACAAGACCGCCTCGAGCGCCGGCTGCATGCTCTCCGGAACGTACAACGGCACCGCCAACGGAACCGGGCGTGCGCTCAACATCGACTACGGCCTTGCGTACCAGTTCGAGCGCCTCGAGTACTGGCCCTCCAACTTCGGCTACGTCAAGAAGATGCAGATCGAGACGAGCCTCGACGGGGTCCACTGGACCGATCAGGGCACCTATGACTTCACCGGCTCCAACGAAGAGGTGAAGATCGTCAGCTTCGAGAAGCCCGTCGTCGCCCGCTACGTCCGCATGCTCGCCGTCCAGACCGACAGCTACTGGACCGCAGCGGAGATCTGCTTCTGGAAGGTCGACGGGTCCAAGGGCTTCGCCGTCGGCTCCCTGAGCGGCAGCGATACCTGCAGCGGCCTCGACTACGGCAACCTCGGTCAGGTCATCGGCCTCGAGAACCGTGGCGGCGAGGAGGACATGTTCGCCACGCGCGTTTCTCGCTTCTACCTCGACCTCAACGAGAACGATGCCTATGACGTCTACGACCTCGCCCACTTCATGGCCGGCTACGCGCCCTCGTCCAAGGATGCCGAGGTCTCTGGCGAGCTCCAAGTGAGCGCCGACTCCGCGTCCGTCAAGGCCGGGGACGTCGTGACGGTCAGCGTCAAGGCCAACGGCGTCGAGAACGCCAACGCGCTCGGCGCGCTCGTTCACTTCAGCGATGAGCAGTTCGAGTTCGTCGCCGGCTCCATCTCCGCGTCCGACGTCGTCTCCGGGATGAGCAACCGCTCCGTCGCCAAGACCTCCTACACCGACGGAACGCAGAGCGTGAACCTCTCCTTCATCAACGAGGGGGACAAGGACCTCTATTCCGGAAGCGACGTCATCGCCACCTTCCAGCTGAAGGCGAAGATCGACACCACCGTCGACCTCGAGGCCTCCACCTGGACGATCGGCCCGCTGCTCGACTTCACCACCGGCAGCGTTGCCGCTGGCGTCGACAGGTCCGAGCTCCAGAAGCTCGTCGACACCATCAAGGCCGAGGGTCTGCGGCCCGAGGACTACACCACGGCGACGTGGACCCCGTTCGAGCTCGCCCTCGGTGACGCCGAGCGCATCCTCGCCGACGACCAGGCGACGCAGGATACGATCGACCAGTGCGTGAAGACGCTCACGGAAGCCTATGAGGGCCTCGTCAAGGCCACCGTTCCGCCCGCCGACGCCGACCGCAAGACGCTCGGCGAGCTTATCGCCACCGCCGAGGAGCTGGACACCGCTGGGAAGACCGAGGCTTCCGTCGCACAGCTCCAGGCTGCGCTCCAGGCAGCCAAGGACGTCTACGCCCGCGAGGACGCCACGCCCGAGGAGATCCAGTCCGCCTACGACGACCTCAAGGACGCCATCGAGGGCCTTGTCGACGCCGCTCCGGTTGACGACGCGCGTCAGGAGCTCAGCGACCTCGTGGCCAAGGCAGAGGCGATCGACACGGCCGGAAAGACGCAGGCCACGGTTTCCGCGCTTGCGGACGCCATCGATCACGCCAAGGAGGTTCTCGCCAACGAGAACGCCACGGCCTCCGAGCTGAGCGACGCTCTCGCACAGCTGCAGGCCGCCATCGACGGCCTCAAGGACGAGGCGGACACCCCGCCCTCGACGTCTGGCCAGGGTGGCTCCTCCACGAAGCCCGGAACGTCCGGGGGCGGCACGGTTCCGCAGACGAGCGACCCCACGACGATGGCCGCCGCGGGCGTCTCTGTCGCCGGCGCCCTCTCCGCGATTGCGGGTGGAATTATGCTCCGCCATGGTCGCAGGTCCGACGACTAGCGAAACCTAGGCTCCGAGCCCACCTAACGCGCGAGGCCCCCGTCCGAGCGGACGGGGGCCTCGTCGTCTACGGGGCACGAAATCAGCCTAGAGAACGTCACGCAGCGCCGCCTCGAAGGCACCGAGGTCGTCTGCGTCGGGGTGGCCGAGCGCGCGGTCGAAGTTCTCGATCATGGGCTCGAAGCGCGCCGGGTCCTGGTTGGACATCTTCACGTAGCGCTCGCGCACGGCAGGCGGCATCTGACCCTGGCACATGAAGCGTCCGACCACACGGGCGCAATCCGGCAGCATCGCGGCAAAGCGGTCAAGCACGCGGTCGTAGTACTTCTGGCTGCCGCCAAATCCGCAGGTTCCGAAGAGGAAGACCTTCTTGTCGGCAAGCTGGGGGAGCGTATCTGCAAGAGCTGGGTCCATGCCACCCTTGTCGGTCCAGGATCCAACGAGCACCAGATCGGCGTCGACGACCGGGCACTCGTTCTCCTCTCCCAGAACCTCGCGCGCACGCTGAGCGAGCTTTTCCGTGTTGCCGGTCTTTGAGCTGCAGATGATGGCGTATGACATGGGGCCTCCTTGATTGACTGGCGCTCTTGTACCCGTTTCCGCCCGTCTACGCCTCCCAGGAGAAATTCTTCATATCCACGCGTCCGTCGCCCAGAAAGCCAACGCCCTCGACCTCGAGCATGCGGCGCTGCTCACCAGGACCGCCAAACGCAAAGCCCGGTGCCAGAGATCCGTCCGCGAAGACAACCCGATGGCACGGTACCCCGCCGGTGACCCCGGGGCTGCCGTGCATGGCATAACCCACCTGACGCGCGCAGCGAGGCGCGCCCATGAGACGCGCCACCTGCCCGTAGCTGGCCACGCGTCCCTCGGGGATCTGACGCACGACATCCCATGCTCGCTCGAAGAATCCGTCGTTCATGTACGGTGCTCCCTCCTCGCACGAAGCACTTGAGGCAGTATTTTGGCCATCCGATGTCATTTTGAGGCTCGTTTGTGTGGCAATTCTCTCCTCAATCCGCCTCCACGTCAAAACCCGCCCGCATCGTCCCAGATAACAATTCATATTGCTTCAATAACTTATGGGGATTTTGCACCCGTCCACACAAACGAGGCCAAAAGTGACAGTGGAGGGCCAAATTACTGCCTCTTGGACGTCGGGCGACTCAAATCGTCCCCCTGCGGCGTCATGTCATGGTAGAGTCGTCGCCAACGCAACCCGGAGGGAGACGCAATGAACACCGATCTGTCTGCTGCCGCACTGCTCGTCATCGACGCCATTGAGGCCGTGGGGGACGACTCGCTCTACGACCCCGACGCTGCCACCGCCGCGTATCGCAGCGCCGTCGCGCGCTCAGTGGCCGCATGTCACGCGGCGGGCATTCCGGTGATCTTTTGCAATGACGCGCACGTCCGTGGCCTCGACCGCGAGCTCGAGCTCTGGGGCGAGCACGGCGTGGCAGGCGAGACGCGCATATTCCCGGAGATCGAGGTGGGGGAGGCCGACATCATCATTCCCAAGCGCCGCTATTCGGGCTTCTTTCAGACTGACCTCGACCTCACCCTGCGCGAGCTGGGCGTCAAGACCGTCATCGCCGTGGGCGCGGACACCAACATCTGCGTGCTCCACACCCTGGCCGACGCCTACTTCAACAACTACGCCTCCGTCGTGGTAACCGATGCCACGATGACCTTCCTCTGTGGCACCCAGGAGGGCGCGCTCGAGCACTGCGAGAAGTGCTATGGCTCCGAGCTCGCGACCGTCGCGGAGCTTGAGGCGGCGCTGGCGTAGTCGCGCGCAGCTCAAGACAGGTAAGGCGGCCGACACGGCCAAATAGCATACACTGGGGCACCTCGCCGCCACTATTTGCCCAGTTGACGGTTTGCCGAATCGCGGCCAGTGTATGCTATGGCCGTGAAACCAGCTCAGGTCAGACGGCCCAACGGGAACGAATCTCACCGAGAAACGCCTCGGCGGTGGGAGAGAAGGACTGGTAGCGCTTCCAAGCGATGAACACGTCCGCCGAGATGGCGGGCTCGAGGGGCCTGAACGCCAGTCCCGATCCCTCGCTCGTATCAACAATGCCCTCAAGGCTGACAACCACGCCGATTCCGCGTCTGGCAAGAAGCGCGGCATTATAGAGCAGGTTGTAGGTTGCAACGACATCAAGGTCCTCGAGGTCCCTGTGAAACCACGCGCCCATCTCCCGAGTGGCCTGCTCGGACAGAATGAGCGAGCGACTCGCCAGATCAACCGGGGTCACGCAATCAAGCTCCGCGAGCGGGTCGTCCTCGCGCATGAAGGCGCCCCAGCGGTCGTGGGCGGGCAGCTGGAGAAACTCGTAACGCGAGAGGTCGGCATGACCGACGAACACACCAAAGTCGAGCCGCCCGCTGTCCAGTCGCTCGCTGACGTTCTCGGCGTTGCCGCTGAAGAGCGAGAAGCGGACAAGCGGATAGGCATCAACGAACCAAGCCATGACGTCGGCGAGAAGACCCATCGCAGGCGTCTCGCCACCGCCGATGCGCACCTCTCCGGAAAGGGTGTCAGCCGTGAGGCGAAACTCGTCCTCGGTGCGTCCGACGAGATCAACGATCTCCTCCGCGCGCCGTCGCAGCCGCATGCCCGGCTCCGTGAGCGTGATGTGCCTACTGCCGCGATCGAAGAGGCATACGCCCAGGTCGCGCTCGAGCTCCTGCATCTGGCGCGAGAGGGATGGCTGCGAGACGTGCAGCGCCGCTGCCGCGCCGGAGATCGTGCCCTCGCGGGCGACCATGAGGAAGTATCGGAGGTGCCTCAGCTCCATGTTCTTCTCGCTCTCTTATGCGATTTATGCATGCAATTGCATACGATATAGGAATTATACATGTTGACGTCGCGTCGCTAAACTCAACATCAAGAGAGGAGGCATCCATGGGGGACCTGACCACGGACATCGAGCGCTGCCTGAGCGACTGCGCCTGTGACGACGCTACCGCCGAGCGCGCTCGCTGTTGCTGCGAGGAGGGTCGCGTGCGCGAGACGAAGCGCGTGCTCCTGGAGGAGCGGTCCCGCCTCGTAGGCGAGATGCGAGCCAGCCAGCGCGGCATTGACGCGATCGACCACCTTTTGGGACGTGTTTCCCTGGAGATGCCGGCACGCAGAGAGGAGAGACCATGACCGAGGAGAAGCTGCAGCTCACCAGCGAATGGGACAAGACGTTCCCCCAGTCCGACGCCGTCGACCATACGAAAGTGACATTTCATAACCGCTACGGCATCACGCTTGCCGCGGACCTCTACCAGCCGCGCCGCGCGGCGGCGAACGCCCGACTCGCCGCGATCGCTGTCTGCGGGCCCTTTGGAGCCGTGAAGGAACAGTGCTCCGGGCTCTACGCGCAGACCCTGGCGGAACGAGGTTTCCTCACGATCGCCTTTGACCCCTCGTACACAGGCGAGTCCGGCGGGGAACCCCGCTACATGGCGAGTCCGGATATCAACACCGAGGACTTCCTCGCGGCTATCGACTACCTCTCGTGCCGCGACGACGTGGACGCAAAACGCGTGGGCATCATCGGCATCTGCGGATGGGGAGGGCTCGCCATCAACGCCGCGGCGCTCGACCCGCGCATCAAGGCGACGGTCGCCTCCACGATGTACGACATGAGCCGCGTCAGCGCGAAGGGCTACTTCGATGAGGCCGACAGCCCCGAGGCGCGAAACTCTTCTCGCCGCGCTCTCGCAGCGCAGCGCACCAGCGACTACGCAGCGGGAACCTACGAGCGCGCCGGCGGCGTCGTGGACCCGCTCCCCGAGGACGCGCCGTGGTTCGTGCGCGACTACTACGCCTACTACAAGACTCCGCGCGGCTATCACCCCCGATCGCTCAACTCAAACGACGGCTGGAACGCCATCGGCACCCAGAGCTTCCTCAACCAGCCCATCCTTGCCTATGCCGACGAAATCGAGGGCGCCGTCATGGTGCTTCATGGCGAGGCGGCGCATTCCTGCTACATGGGCAAGGACGCCTTCTCCCGGCTCAAGGGCGACAACAAGGAGCTCGTACTCGTTCCGGGCGCGGTCCATACCGACCTCTACGACGGAGGTGGCAAGAACGCCATCCCCTGGGACAAGATCCAGACGTTCTTCGAGAAGCACTTGCAGCAATAAGAGGGGTCTTATGAGCAAGAGGATTGTTGAGAACCAAACGTTCGACGAGGAGCGCGCGCTCTACGGCGTGCGCGACGTGACCGTGCGGAACTGTCACTTCGACGGACCGGCCGACGGCGAGAGCGCCCTCAAGGAGTGCGAGAGGGTCACCGTTGACGGGGCCTTCATGAACCTGCGCTACCCGTTCTGGCACGACCACGGTCTCGCGCTGCGCGACGTCGAGATGACCGAGCTCTGCCGCGCCGCGCTCTGGTACAGCAGCGACGTGACCATCGAGGACAGCCGCCTCCACGGCATCAAGGCGCTCCGCGAGTGCACGGACGTGCGAATGCGCGGCTGCGACATCATCTCCCCGGAGTTCGGCTGGTCAACGCGCGGCATCGAGATGGAGGACTGCACCGCTACGAGCGAGTACTTCATGATGCGCTCGACGATGCTTCGCTTCCGCAACGTCCGCTTCACGGGAAAGTACTCCTTCCAGTACATCGAGGATGCCGTATTCGAAAATTGCGACTTCGACACCAAGGACGCCTTTTGGCATGCCAAGAACGTCGTCGTGCGAAACTGCCGCGTGCGCGGCGAGTACCTGGGCTGGTACAGCGAGGGCCTCACCTTCGAGAACTGCCTCATCCAGGGCACGCAGCCGCTCTGCTACTGCAAGGACCTGAGCCTTGTGAACTGCCAGATGGTCGACTGCGACCTCGCCTTCGAGCGCAGCCATGTCGTGGCGACGCTCACGGCGCCGATCATCAGCGTCAAGAACCCGCTCGCCGGGAGCCGCATCTGCGCCCCCGCCGTGGGCGAGGTCATCCGCGACCTTGAGGGCGCCGCGGGCACGATTGAGACTACCTGCGACAAGAGCGGCGCTCGCGTCGACGCCTGCGCATGAGGCAGGCATATCCAAAATCCTCTTGCCCTCTTCAAGGAAGGGTGCTATAGTTCTTCTTCGCAAACGGGTGGTGGCGCAGTTTGGTAGCGCACTTGACTGGGGGTCAAGGGGTCGCTGGTTCGAATCCAGTCCACCCGACCAGAACTTTCGAGGCCAGGGAGCAATCCCTGGCCTCTTTCGTTTCAGACAGGCAAACGTCTCGCAGACCACGCCATCGGCGTCACGCCCCGAGCCTATGATGGTCCCCACGGCAAGGCCAACCATTGGAGGATCACATGGCACGCGTTTACAACTTCTCCGCCGGTCCCGCCGTGCTGCCCGAGGACGTCCTCAAGCAGTGCGCGGACGAGATGCTCGACTACGCCGGCTGCGGCATGAGCGTCATGGAGATGAGCCACCGATCTTCCGTCTTCCAGAAGATCCTCGACGACGCCGAGTCCACGCTCCGCCGTCTCATGGGAATCCCCGAGAACTACAAGGTGATCTTCGTCCAGGGCGGCGACTCCCTGCTCTTCTCCACGGTCTTCATGAACCTCGCCACCAACGGCAAGGCCGACTACGTGATCACCGGCAACTGGGCCAAGAAGGCCTTCCAGGAGGCGCAGATCCTCGGCGACGCCGTGGCCGTGGCCTCCTCGGCGGACAGGAACTTCTCCTACATCCCCGACTGCTCCGACCTGCCCATCCGCGAGGACGCGAGCTACCTCTACATCTGCGAGAACAACACGATCTACGGCACCAAGTTCCCCGAGCTCCCCAACACCAAGGGCCACGTGCTCGTGGCGGACCAGAGCTCGATGTTCCTCTCCGAGCCCGTCGACGTCTCCCGCTACGGCCTCATCCACGCCGGCGTGCAGAAGAACGTGGGCCCCGCCGGTGTCCAGATCGTGATCGTGCGCGAGGACCTCGTGCCCGACGACCTCCCCGGCGTCCCCACGATGCTGCGCCTCAAGACGCAGATCGACGCGGGCTCGCTCTACAACACTCCCAACTGCTGGGGCATCTACGTCTGCGGCAAGGTCTTCCAGTGGATCGAGAAGAGCGGCGGGCTCGAGGCGATGGGGGAGCGCAACGCCGAGAAGGCCGCCGTGCTCTACGACTTCCTCGAAGAGTCCTCGCTCTTCTCCTCGACGGTGGACCCGTCCTGCCGCTCGCTCATGAACGTGCCGTTCGTGACGGGCGACAAGGACCTCGACGCCGCCTTCGTCAAGGAGGCGGCCGAGCGCGGGCTCGTCAACCTCAAGGGTCACCGTTCGGTGGGCGGCATGCGCGCCTCCATCTACAACGCCATGCCACGCAAGGGCGTTGAGGCGCTCGTCAGCTTCATGAAGGACTTCGAGCTCGCGCACCGCGCGTAGGAGGGGCCATGTACTCCATTCACTGCATGAACAACATCTCGACGGTCGGAACGGACGCGCTCGAGCAGGCGGGCTACACCTTCGTGGACGACCCCGCCAAGGCGGACGCATGGCTCGTCCGCAGCGCAAACCTCCACGAGATCGAGGCCCCCGCCTCGCTGCTCGCGGTGGCGCGCGCGGGCGCCGGCGTGAACAACATCCCCGTCGAGCGCTGCGCCCAGAAGGGCATCGTCGTGTTCAACACGCCCGGCGCCAACGCCAACGCGGTCAAGGAGCTCGTCATCTGCGGCATGCTGCTCGCATGCAGGGACGTCATCGGCGGCGCCGAGTGGGTCCACGAGGCGAGCGACGACCCGCAGATCGCCAAGCGCGCCGAGAAGGCCAAGAAGCGCTTCGCGGGCTGCGAGCTCGCCGGCAAGCGCGTGGGCGTCATCGGCCTCGGCGCCATCGGCGCCCAGGTGGCCGACGTCCTCATCGCCCTCGGCGCCGAGGTCATGGGCTATGACCCGTACCTCTCGATCAACGCCGCCTGGGGCCTTGACCGCAGGATCGAGCATGCGACCGACCTCGACCAGCTCCTCACGTCCTGCGACTTCGTGACCTTGCACGTCCCCGCCACGGACTCCACGAAGGGCATGATCTCCGCCGAGGCCATCTCCAAGATGAAGCCCGGCTCGGTGCTCCTCAACTTCGCTCGCGACGCCCTCGTCGACGAGCAGGCGCTTGCCGAGGCGCTCGACGACGGCAAGATCGCCCGCTACGTCACGGACTTCGCCAACCCCGCGAGCGCGAACATGAAGAACGCCATCGTCCTCCCGCACCTCGGCGCCTCGACGGGCGAGGCCGAGGACAACTGCGCCGTCATGGCGGCAAACCAGCTCCGCGACTACCTGGAGAACGGCAACATCACCAACTCGGTCAACTACGGTCGCGTTGACCTCGGGCCCCTCGCGGGAGGCTCGCGCATCGCGATCTTCCATGAGAACGCACAGGGCGTCATCGGCCGCCTCTCCCAGCTCGTGGCTGATGCCGGGCTCAACATCGAGAACATGAGCAACGTGAGCCGCGGCGTCAACGCCTACACCCTCATCGAGGTCAGCGGGACGGTTTCCGAGGACGTCGTGAGCCAGCTCAGCTCCATCGAGTTCGTGAGAAGGGTTCGAGCCATCGCCCCCAACCCCTAGCCCACGGAGGCGAGCGTGACGAGAAGCTGCAGCCACTACGACCTCTTTGCCCGCGAGAAGGACTATCCGGAACTGGACGTCGAGGGCGCCGTCGCGCGCCTTTCATCGGCGCTCAGGCTGCGCACGGTCTACGAGACCCCGGAAACGACCGACTTCGGTCCGTTCGACGAGCTCTACGATCTCATGCGCGTGTCCTATCCCAAGATCGCGGAGCACGGGACCTTCGAGAGGGTCGGTCACTCGGTCCTCGTGACGGTCCCGGGCAGCGACGCCGAGCTCCCCTGCGTGCTGCTCCTCGCGCACCAGGACGTCGTCGGAATCGTCCCGGGAACCGAGGGCGCGTGGGCGCATGACCCCTTCGGAGGCCACGTCGACGACGAGTGGATCTGGGGAAGGGGAGCGCTCGACATCAAGGAGATGCTCATGGGGGAGCTCGAGGCCGTCGAGCTCCTCCTCGCGCTCCATGGCAGGCCGAGAAGGACGATCGTCCTCGCATTCGGCGAGGACGAGGAGGTGCAGAGCCACGGTGCCAAGGCCCTGGCCGCCGAACTCGAGCGTCGCGGCGTCCGGGCGGCGTTCTCGCTCGACGAAGGCGTGAGCACCTTCTCGGACGCCGGGGCATATGGCGCCCCCGGAACGACGGTCTCCGACGTCGGCCTCTCTCAGAAGGGCTATCTCAACCTCAGGCTGACCGTGAGGGGAGCGGGAGGGCACTCCTCCAACCCCTTCGGCGGAACCTCCCTCGAGCGTCTGTGCGCGGCAGTCGTGAGCCTCAGGGACGCCCTCTGGAAGCCGTCGCTCGCACCCGTCGTCGCAAGAACCTTCGAGCTGCTCTCGAGCCACCTCACCCTCGAGCCGTTTGCGAGCCTCGTCGATGACGTCAGCGGCAACGCGAGCGCCATCGCGGAGGCCGCGTCCCGGTCCAGGGAGCTCTTTCCCCTCGTCACGACGACGATGGCCGTTGACCAGGTCTTCGGGAGCTCTCCCGCCCCCAACGTCATGCCCGCGGACGCGTGCGCGGTCATCAACTTCCGTCTCATGCCAGGAGTCACCGACGCTCACGTCCTCGAATGGGCGAGGGACGCGGTCGGAGACGGGGCTGAGGTCGAGGTGCTCCACTACACCCCCGCGGGACGCCTCGACGACCCCCGGGGCTTTGGCTATGACGAGCTCGTCGAGGTCATGGAGGCCTACCATCCGGGCGCCGTGGTCGTCCCCTCCATCGTGTGCGGTGGCACCGACTCCGTTCACTATGAGGGCATCTGCGAGAAGCTCCTCCGGATGACCCCGTTCCGGCCCGAGGCGGACGAGCTCGCACGCGGTCTGCACGGCGTCAACGAGCGCATCTCCAGGCGCGTCTACGCGCAGGGAATACGCGTCATGACGGCCCTGCTGGAGAGGTGCGCGCTCTAGACTCCTTACCCGCTCCGTATCAAGTTGCGCTAGGATGGGTAACCTGAGTAAGTGGCCAGTCAACTCGAGAGGCTTCGTTCGTGTCAGAGAGAACCCAGAGAACCAAGGAACGCGTCAAGATCCTCGCCGACACCGACGCCGCGATCGCGCAGGCGGAGGATGCGACCGAGGCACCCGTGGGAACCTCGGAGAACCCCTCGTCCCAGGTGCTCACCGTCGCGAACGTGATCACCTTCTGCCGTCTCGCGCTCACCATCGCCTTTCTCGTTCTCTTTGCCGGCGGCATCCACAGGACGGCGGCGCTCGTCTGCTACGTGATCGCGGCGACCACCGACTTCCTCGACGGCCAGATCGCACGCAGGACCCAGACGGTCAGCTGGCTCGGAAAGATCATGGACCCGATCATGGACCGGATCCTCCTGTTCACGGGCGTGCTCGGCCTTCTGATCGTGGGCGACCTGCCCCTCTGGGTCCCCGTCTTCGTCATCGGGCGAGACGTGTACCTCGCCCTGGGCGGCCTCGTCCTCCAGCACTTCCGCAAGCGCCCCATCGACGTCGCCTACATCGGAAAGACCGCCACCGCCCTGCTCATGTTTGGCTTCTGCGACCTCCTTCTCGGTCTGCCCGTCATCGACGGGCTCGGACTCTTCGACGTGGCCTGGCTGCCGGGGCTCAACTCCCAGTCCGCCGCCCTGGGCATCTTCTTCGTCTATGCCGGGATCGTCTGCTCGTTCATCACCGCCATCGTCTACACGGCCGAGGGCGTTCGCATCATCGAGAGGAGTCGCTCCGAAGAGGGGAGCGAGCTGTGAGCGAGCGCAGGACGGGAATCCTTCACGGAGAGCACCTGCTTCTCGGGGCGTCCTTCTCGCCCTCAGAGCGAACCGGGATGCTTCGCGTTGACGAGTATGCCGCCGAGGGCGCCCTCAACACCCGCGAGGCACTTCTCGCGGACCTCACGGGTTGCGCCTATCTCCTGGTCAGCGGTGCAGACGCCCCCTCCTTCTCAGAGCTTGCACTCGCCGGTGACGCGCTGGGAGTCGGAGACGCCCGATTCGAGGCCGCGCTCACGGGGGACGGCGCGCTCCTCGGCGCCCCGCTCGCGATCAGGACCGGCGACCACGAGACGGTCGTGATCGACGCCACCAGGGTCCACGAGTCCGTCGGCGCTTGGGTCGAGTATCTCGCCCAGGCAAGGGACGCTCACGGCAACGAGGCTTTCCCTGAAGTAGAGGTTGAGGATGCGAGCGAGATGCTCGTGCCGCTCCTGCTTCTGGGCGAGCTTGCCAGGGAGGTTCTTCTCGACTACCTCCACAACGGAGACGAGCTCCCCGAGCCGGGGACGACGAGGCAGCTCAGGCTCGACGCCATCACATGCGTCGTCACAAGCCTCGACCTGCCTCAAGAGACCCCGGCGTTTCTCCTGCTCGTTCCCCCTGGCTCGGCTCGCATACTCTGGAGGAGCCTGCTCTCGTTCACCGAGGTGACGCCGGTGGGACACCGCGCCCTTTCCTCGCTTCTCTCTCGCATCCTGCCCTGGGACTCCGTGCTCGACGGCTCCGGTCCGGCACGGGTCTCGCGCGAGCAGCTCGAGGGCTGGGGGATCGTCCGAGAGGGAGCCGATTTCGTGGGAGGCCGCGGCCTCGCCTGAGCGACCCGTGTTCCGAGCCGGGAGGAGATTCGATGAAGTATTCCATCAACGCACGACGCGCCCCGGAGGCCATCGGCCCCTATTCCCAGGGAACGACCGCCGGCAGGCTCGTGTTTGCCTCGGGTCAGCTGCCCATCTCGGACGAGGACAGCACGCGCCTCGTGGAGGGCGGGATCAAGGAGCAGACCGACCGCGTCATCGACATCATCGAGGTGCTCCTCGAGGAGGTGGGATGCTCGCTCGCGGACGTTGCGCAGACCACGGTCTACCTCGCCTCGCTCGACGACATGGAGGCGATGAACGAGGTGTACGCGAGAAGGTTCACCACGCCCGCCCCCGCCCGCGCCGTCGTCGGGGTGAGCGAGCTACCGCTGGGAGCTCTCATCGAGATGGACTGTGTCGCCTGTCGCTGATGCGCGGTATCATGTAAGGCACAAGCGACGAGGGGAGAGATATGCCCGCAACTTCTACCACTGGCTCCGGATCCGGCGCGACCGAGATCTTCAGGATGCCCGCAGCCGACTCCACGGTCCCCGATCTCATGGGTGCCCTCAAGCCGGCCAACCCGACGCTTACCATCGTGAAGGGGCCTCAGATCGGCCAGGTCTTCGAGCTCGACTCGCCCCAGATCACGCTCGGGCGCGACCCCCGCAACAGCGTCTTCCTCAACGACATGACGGTTTCGCGCAACCACGCCCGTCTCGACGTCTCAAACATGGCGTCCGGGTACGCGGTGATCGAGGACCTCGGCTCGCTCAACGGAACCTGGGTCGACGGCGCCATCGCCTCTCGCGCGACGGTCAAGGACGGGTCGACCATCCAGATCGGAACGTTCCGCATGGTGTTCCACACCAACGCCACGCCCAGGCGAATCGGCACCGAGGCGTAGTCTCATGGCCGACGCCGGGTACCTGACAATCGGCAAGGTGGTCAAGAAGCTGCAGCAGCAGTATCCCGACCTCTCCATCTCCAAGGTTCGCTACCTTCAGGACGAGGGCCTGCTCAACCCGTCCAGAACGCCGAGCGGGTACCGCCTGTACTCCCAGCGAGACGTGCGGAGGCTCGAGACGATCCTCTACCTCCAGAAGACGCGCTTCCTGCCCCTCTCCGTGATTCGAGAGGAGCTCGAGAAGGCGGACGCCGGAAAGGGCTCGGAGGCCGTGGGCAGGACCGAGCTCGCCGACAACATCGTGCTTCCGGTGGACGACGAGGAGACGCGCGGGAAGCTTCATCCCATAGACAAGATGCCCGAGCTCGCCGGCGTGTCGGTGAGCTTCGTGAGGCAGCTCTCGGAGGCCGGCGTCATCAAGCTCACGAGGTCGCCCCACGGACGGGACCTCGTGGACGGCAGGGACCTCTCCCTCATCCGCGTCTGCGACGAGCTGAGGCACTTTGGCATCGGCCCCAAGAACCTCAGGCAGTACGTCATCGCCGCCAACCGAGAGTCCTCGATGTTCGAGCAGGCGCTCATCGTCTTCGCGCGCAAGGGCGGGGGCGTGGAGATCGAGGACACCGACGCGGCCCGCGCCCGCTACGACCAGGCGTTCTCGAGGATGCTCGGACTCACCAACACCGTGCGCGACGAGCTCATCGCCCGCCGCATGACCAAGCCGTTCTCTGATCAGGGGACCGAGGGGTCCCAGAACACCGAGAGGAGTCCTCGCTCATGAGCTCGTTCGACTTCGAGAGCCGGATCATCGACATCCCCGACTACCCTGAGCCCGGCGTCGTGTTCAAGGACATCACGCCGCTCTTCGACGACCCCGAGGCGCTGCGCGCCGTCGTCGACGCGATGGCCCACCACTTCGAGGGCAAGGGGATCACGAAGGTCGTCGGCGCCGAGGCGCGCGGCTTTCTCGTGGGCGCCCCCGTCGCCTACCGTCTGGGATGCGGGTTCGTCCCGGCACGAAAGCCCGGCAAGCTCCCGCGCGAGGTGTTCTCCCAGACCTACTCCCTCGAGTACGGGACCGACGAGCTCCAGATCCACCGAGACGCGCTGAGCGAGGGCGACCGCGTCCTGATCGTGGATGACCTGGTGGCCACCGGGGGCACCGCCGTTGCCTCCGCGAAGCTCGTCGAGCAGGCCGGCGCCACGGTCGCCGGGTTCGGCTTCATCCTCGAGCTCTGCTTCCTCAACCCGAGGGAGATCATCGCGAGGGACTGCGACCAGGAGGTCTTCACCCTCGTCAAGGTCAACTAGACAATGAGGCCCGAGCCTCGTGAGGGCGGCGGGAACGCCTCGTCGTCGCACGCCTCCAACCCCGTCGAGAGACGGCTCTCCAGACGCTTCCAGGTGAGCCTCGTCTGGGAGGGCGCACTCGTCGGACTCGTGGGCGGGGGAGTGGTGACCCTCTACCGTCTCGCCCTCTCCTGGGCCGAGCGCATGCTCAGGGGGATCACGGGGGCCGCAGCCGGAGACGCGCTGCTCGTGGCCTGCTGGTTCTGCGTTCTCGCAATCACGCTTCTCGTCGTGTCGGCCCTCCTGCGCTGGGAGCCCAACACCTCTGGCTCGGGCATTCCCCAGGTAGACGCCGAGGTGCTCGACCGACTCGACGCCCCGTGGGCCCGCGTCATCCCCGCAAAGTTCGCCGAGGGGACCCTTCTCGCGTTCTCGGGACTCTCCCTCGGACGCGAGGGACCGTCGGTGCAGCTCGGAGGCATGTCCGGAAAGGCCGTCTCCCGAATCCTGCACCGCAAGAGGGGAGAGGAGCGTCTCCTCGTGACCTGCGGCGCCGCGGCCGGCATGTCCGCGGCCTTCCACGCGCCCCTCACGGGCGTGCTCTTTGCCCTCGAGGAGATTCACAAGCAGTTCAGCGCCCCGCTCATCATCTCGGTCATGTGCTCCGCCGTCGTCGCGGACTTTCTCGTCGCTCAGGTCGTTGGCATAGACCCCGTCGTGAGCCTCGAGTTTCTGCGAGACCTGCCGCACGTGGACTACCTGCTCGTGGTCATTCTCGGCCTTGCCTGCGGGATCCTCGGAGCGCTCCACAACCGCGGCATGTTTGCCATACAGGAACTCTACGGTCTCATGAGGAGCCGCCTCCCGCAGGCCCGCCTTCTCGTCCCGTTTGCCCTCGCCGGCGTCATGGCGTTCGTCTGGCCCGAGCTCATGTGCGGCGGAGACGCCATACTCGAGGTGCTCCTCTCGCCGGAAGCACCCGCCCTCGGGGCCCTCGTCGCCCTGCTCTTGGGGAAGTACCTCTTCACCGCCCTATGCTTTGGCTCGGGCGCCCCGGGAGGCACGCTCTTTCCGCTCGTGGTCATGGGCGGCCTCGTGGGCGCCGTCTTCTCCGTGTGTGGCACCGCGTTCGGCATTTCAGAACACGCGTTCTTTCCAAACTTCGTGGCACTCGGCGTGGCGGGGCTCTTCTCGGGGGTGGTCAGAGCCCCTGTGACCGCAGTCGTCATGGTGTTTGAGCTCACCGGGTCGCTCGACGCGCTGCTCTCGGTGTCGATCGTCTCCATACTTGCGTACGTGACCTCAAGCCTCACCAAGACGGACGCGTTCTACGACCATCTTCTCGCCGGGCTCATAGGCGTGAGCTCAGATGACTCTTCGGTGAGCGGCCTCTCCGGCGAGAAGGACCTGGGGCACGTGAGGGTCGGCGCCGGGAGCCGCCTCGAGGGGCTTCTCGTCCGAGAGGTCCCATGGCCGGACGGCGTGAGGCTTCTTCTCATCGAGAGGGCCGGAAGGGACGTCGTGCCCACGGGGGAGACGCGCCTGTGCGCCGCGGACGAGCTTCTGTTCATCGTGGGTACGGAGGCCGCGGGTGACGCGAGGATCAAGCTCGGCGTCATGTGCGAGGGACGCGTCGTGAGGCCAGGCCGCGCGTGAGGCCGCGCGGCCCTCAAGACGTACAGTAGGGACCCACGTCGTGACACGGGGCCCAGAGCCCGCCTGAGGGCCTCCGGCGGCAAGGGGGGATGCCGATGTCTCGAGAGTCCGATAGACCGCATCCGGGGGCCAGGTTCGCGATAATCTCTACTTTACATAAGATATATTATCACGGTTTTATAGGGGAGTCGCAGGAAGCGTCAGGAGACCCGCTGTGATCGTCGGAGCCTCTGAGCCATCCTCTCACTAGCCCTCAATCGGCCTCCCGAGATACGCGGCGGCACTCGTGGCCGCAACAGCCCCGTCAGAGGTTGCCGTCACGATCTGCCTCAGGGGCTTGACGCGTGCGTCGCCGGCAACGAAGAGCCCTGGGGTTCTCGTCGCCATGCGCTCGTCCGCGATTGCGTACCCGGCCTCGTCGACGTCCACAAGGCCCCTCAGGAGCTCTGTCTCGGGCACGCGCCCCGTCAGGACGAACACCCCGAAGGATCCCGCCTCATGGGACTCCTCGTAGGTTTCGCCGGTGGCGTTGTCCCTGAAGACGAGCCTCTCCGGCACCTCCGCACCATCAAGCTCTACAAGGCTCGTGAGCAGGCGAATCTCGACCTTCTCGTTTGACTCGAGCTCCCTCACCAGGGCCTCCTGGGCCCTCAGGTGGTCCTTGCGGACGATCATGGTGACCTTTGAGGCGATTCGCGCGAGGAACAGCGCCTCCTCTGCGGCTGAGTTCCCCCCGCCGATAACGAACACATGTTTGTTTCTGTAGAACATTCCGTCGCACGTGGCGCAGTACGAGACTCCCCTGCCGGTGAACCGGTCCTCCCCGACGAATCCCGCCGGACGCGGGCGCGCCCCAAGGGCCGCCACCACAGCCTTCGCCTCGTAGGCTCCCGAGGCGGTCTCGAGAGTGAAGAGGCCGGAGACGGCGTCATGGGCGAGCGACTCGACGGGCTCCATGACTATGCGCGCGCCGAGTCCCTCGGTCTGGTTTTGCATGGCCTCGACGAGGCCGTAGCCGTCAGCACCAGGAACGCCGGGGTAGTTGTCCACCTCGCTCGTGAGGATCACCTGACCGCCGAGCGCCTCGCGCTCGAACGTCACGGCGTTCAGAAGCGCGCGGCTCGCATAGATCGCCGCGGAGAGCCCCGCGGGCCCGCCGCCGATGATTGCAAGGTCGAGAGACGCTACGTTCATGGGGTCCCCTCATCGTCTGGAGTCTGACATCTGTCTGAAGCTACGATACCCAGATTCCGCACTTCCCTATCGTTAAATGATAGAGGGTCGCTCTCAATTAAGGGAGCGACCCTCTGGCCTGGACAGAACCTTCGGTCTAGGGCCTCTCGCCCTCCCCCTCTGCGGCAGGCCGCGGAAGGATGAGGTTGAGCAGGATACCCACGAGGGCCGAGGTGGCCATGCCGGGAAGCGTGTAGTCACCGATGGGAATGGCGATGCCGGAGGTCTCCATGCCCACGCCGAGGATGATGACGACGGAGGCGATCATGAGGTTGCGGTTGACGTCAAAGTCAACGCGGTTGGAGACGAGCATGCGCAGTCCGTTCGAGGCGATGAGACCAAAGAGCAGGAGGCTCACGCCACCCATGACCGGGCTCGGAATGGACTGGATGAGCGCCGCGAGCTTGGGGCAGAAGCCGCCGACCACGAGGGCGAAGGCCGCCGCGTACCAGAAGATCTGCGTTGAGTAGACTCGGGTGACGCTCATGACGCCGATGTTCTCAGCATACGTGGTGGTGGGAGGACCACCCAGGAAGCCGGAGATGACCGTGGAGATGCCGTCGCCGGCGAGCGAGCGAGGAAGCATCGCACGGTAGTCCTTGCCCACGATCTCGCCCACGGCAAGGAGGTGCCCGATGTGCTCGATGACCACGACCACGGCCACGGGCGCAACGAGGGCGATGGCACCGAGGTCAAAGCGCGGAAGCGAGACGTGCGGAAGACCGATCCAAGCCGCCTCGGCAACGGGCGCGAAGTTCACGAGCCCGAGCGCGAGGGAGACCACGTATCCGACGATGATTGCAAGGAGCACGGGGACGGTGCCGACGAGGCCACCCATGCTCGAGAAGACGACGGCTGCCAGAAGCGTCACCGCCGCAACGATGGCCCCGGTGCCGTAGAAGACCTCGGCCCCAGAGGCGTCCGTGGTCATGAACGCCATGTCCGTGGCAGTAGCGGCAAGGCCAACGCCGATGACGACCATGACGGACGCCACGAGAACCGGCGGCAGGAGCCTGTCGAGCCAGCCCGTGCCCACGAGCCGGATGATGCCGGAGACAACGAGAAACACGAGACCCGCCACGACGACGCCCGACATGGCGGCATCCAGGCCCCGGGTTGCCCCGACGGCGAGGATCGGGCTGATGAAGGCAAACGAGCTGCCGAGGTAGCTCGGAATCTTGTTCCTGGTGACGAGCAGGTAGCAGATGGTGCCGATGCCCGAGCACATGATAGCGACGTTGGGGTTCAGTCCGGTGAGGACGGGAACCAGCACCGTCGAGCCGAACATCGACATCATGTGCTGGATGCCAAGCGGAATGGCCCGCCCGACGGAGACGCGGTCGTCGACGCCGATGACCTCACGCTCATGAGCGCTCATGTGTCACGCTCCCTTCTGAGAGTCGATAGTGCAAAAAAGCCCGGGCGCTCCGCGCCCGGGCCGCGAGCCAGTGGCTAGACAACGAGGAAGTAGATGATGAACGCCAGGAAGGCTACCCACATAAGCGGCTTGATCTTCTTGAGCTTGCCCGTGACGGCAGCAACCAGCACGTAGGCGATGAAGCCAAAGCCGATGCCGTTGGAGATCGAGTACGTGAAGGGAACGCCGGCGATGATGAGGAAGGCGGGCAGACCCTCGAGCAGGTCCGTCCAGTCGATGTCCACGACGTCGGTCATCATCAGGAAGCCGACGAAGACGAGGGCGCCACACGTGGCAGCGGAGTTGACGATGGAGATGAGCGGCGAGAAGAACGCGGCGATGATGAAGAGCACGCCCGTCGTGACGGAGGTGAGGCCGGTGCGGCCACCGTCGGCCGCGCCAGAGGCGGACTCGACGAACGTGGTGATCGAGGAGGCACCGACGAGGCCACCGACAGCCGCGGCGGCAGAGTCGACCACGAGGATCTGCTTGATGTCCTTGACGCGACCGTCCTCCTCGAGGAACTCACCCTGCTTGGCAACGGCCATCGCCGTGCCCATGGTGTCGAAGAAGTCGGACATCATCAGCGAGAAGGCCAGGACGAGCAGCGTGGGGTTGGTGACCGCCTTGGCGATGCCCATGACGCCGCTCTCGTCTGCCTGGAAGGGGGCGCCGAAGGACGAGAAGTCGAGACCGGAGACGATGGCGGTCGGAGCCTGCGTCACGCCGAGGGGGATGCCCACGATGACGGCGACGATGATGCCCAGGAGCAGCGAGCCCTTGACGTCGAGGGCATAGAGAACGACCGTGGCCACGATGGAGACGAGACCGACGATGAAGGTGGGGCTGAAGACGTCCCCGAGGGCGACCATCGTCGACTCGTCGGCAACGATGATCCCGCCGTCCTTGAGGCCGATCATCGCAATGAAGAGGCCGAGGCCGACGGAGATCGCGTGACGCAGCGACACCGGGATAGCGTCCATGATGGCTTCGCGCAGGCCGCAGAGGACCAGCAGGAGGATGGCGATGCCCTCGATGAACACCACGGCGCTCGCGGCGTGCCAGTCACCGCCCGCGACGGTGGCGAGGGTGAAGGCAAAGATCGCGTTGATGCCCATGCCCGAGGCGCACGCGAGCGGTCGGTTTGCGAAGATGCCCATGAGGATGGTCATGATGCCGGCGCCGACGCACGTAGAGGTGACCGCCGCGGCCGGGCCGATGCCGGCAGCCTCGAGCAGCGGGGGGTTCACTGCGATGATGTACGCCATCGCCAGGAACGTGGTGAGACCGGCGCGCAGCTCCTGTCCGGCACTCGATCCCCTCTCCTGCATCTTGAAGAACTTCTCCATTACCTAACATCCCTTTCTCTTGCTCTGAGCGTTACGAGCTATGTCAGTCGCGCCGGAGGGCGCGGTGACCCACTAGACGCCGCTGGAACCAAACCCACCGGCTCCGCGATCGGTCTCGTCGAGCTCGTCCACCTCAACGAGCTCGACGACGGGAACGCGCTGTATGACGAGCTGGGCGATGCGCTCGCCGCGCTCGATGTGGATGGGCGTGGAGTCATCGAGATTGACGGCGCAGACCTTGAGCTCGCCGCGATAATGGGAGTCCACCAGGCCGGGGGTGTTGGCCATGGAGAGCCCCTCACGAAGGGCGAGGCCGCTTCTGGGCTGGACGAACCCGGCGTATCCCTCGGGAATCGCGACGGCAAGTCCCGTCGAGACGAGCCTGCGCTCGTGGGGGGCGAGCGTCACGTCCTCGTTGGCCCTGAGGTCGAGCCCTGCGTCGCCCGCATAGGCGTAGCTGGGAAGCTCGACCGTGGGGTCGAGGCGCTTGATGGGAAGCGAGATCTTGTCGTCAGTCATTCAGGCTCCTCAATTCCTCGCTGAACTCGTCAACGTCCTTGAAGTCACGATAGACGGAGGCAAAGCGGACGTAGGCCACCTTGTCCACGACCATGAGGCGCTTGAGCACCATGCTGCCGAGGTCGACGGAGGAGACCTCCATCTTGGCGCCGTCACGAAGGCTCGTCTCGATGTCGTCGATCAGCGCGCTCAGCCTCGACACGGGGATGTCCCGCTTGACCGTGGCGGTGAGCAGGCCGCGCATGAGCTTCTGGCGATCGAACGGCTCCTTGTGCCCGTCGCGCTTGACCACGACGATGGGCATCTCCTCGCACCTCTCGTAGGTGGTGAAGCGGAAGCCGCACCCGGAGCACTCGCGGCGTCGGCGAATCGCGTCGTTGTTCTCCGAGGGGCGAGAGTCGACGACCTTTGACTCCTCGCACCCACACCTGGGACAGCGCATGTGACCTCCTCTGAACGGCAGAGGAAACGGTATCACAAAACGCACAAATCTGCCCGGGCAAGCGGTCGCGGTAACCAAGTGGAAAGCGGAGCTTACCGTTCTGAAGGCTCAGGGACCAGGAGCCTCTGCCCGACCCTCAGGCAGGAGTCGTCAAGTCCGTTGCGACGCTCAATCCACGAGACGACATCAGAGGTAGACGCCCCCTCGATCGCAAGCTCGGAGGATATCGACCAGAGGGAGTCACCAGGCTGGACCACTGTGGAACGCTCGGCCGCACTCTCGAGGGCACGGGCTGCGGAGGCGTCCGCCCGCGCCTCACCGAGCACGCCGGCTAGGCAGAGGACGATGGTGGCGAGCGACACGAGCACCATGAACAGGAGCGTCTGCCCGAGGGAGAGACCGGACGCGCGCTCCTCCTTCGTGCGGGACGCACGTCCACCCTCGATGACCGTGAACTCGGGGCGTGAGTCGATCTTGAGCGCGGAGGTGCCCTCGACCCGCGCGCAGGAGCTGATGCACTGAGACGTCATGAATTCCCCTTCCTCGATCTGTCTTTCGACTTCGTTATATCGAGGCGACCGGACAACAATCCTCTCTTGCCATGAGAACATGTGTACTCTAGTATCCTAGTACAGATGTTCGTGTCAAGAAGAATTTGGGAACAGGTGTTTGCGTCTTAGCGCCAGAGGCACTATACTCGAGTCACGCGATGAGGGAGGTAATCATGCCCAGGGGAAAGCTCGGAAAGCGTCAGCTCGCCATCTATGACTTCATCCGCTCGTACTCTGACGAGCACGGCTATCCCCCCTCGGTGAGGGAGATCGGCTCCGCAGTTGGCCTGGCATCCCCCTCCACGGTCCACATGCACCTCAAGGTCCTCGAGGAGCACGGGCTCATCAAGCGCGACTCGAAGAAGCCCCGCACCATCGAGGTCATGGACAAGCAGGACGACTCGACCAAGCTCGCGAGCGTCACGGAGGACGTCTCTTCGAACACCATCAGACTGCCCCTCGTCGGCCGCGTTGCCGCCGGCGTGCCGATACTCGCCGAGCAGAACGTTGAGGAGACGCTCGCGCTTCCCACGTCGGTCGTGGGCGACGCCAGCTCGTTCGTGCTCCGCGTGCGTGGGGAGTCCATGGTCAACGCCGGAATCTTCGACGGGGACTACATCGTCGTCAAGGAGCAGCAGGACGCTCATGACGGGGAGATCGTCGTTGCCCTCATCGACGATTCCGCCACGGTGAAGACGTTCTACCGCGAGCGCGACAGGATTCGCCTCCAGCCCGAGAACGACGCGATGGAGCCGATCTACGTCGAGAACCCCGTCATTCTGGGAAGGGTTACCGCGCTCATCCGCTCCATCTCGTGATGACTCCCTCACGTATGCCAGAGGGGGACGCTGCCGCCCAGGCTGAGTCAGGCGGGAGAATCGGCATCTTTGACCTCGTTCGTGGGTTCTCGGTGCTGTCCATGGTCCTGTTCCACCTCTGCTATGACCTGAAGTTCATAGTTGGCGCGGAGATCGGCTGGTTTGAGCCTCCGCTCCAGGATGTGTGGCGCTGCAGCATCTCATGGACCTTTCTCATGGTGGCCGGGTGCATGTGCACGCTCTCCAGAAACAACCTGAGACGAGCGCTGGAATACGGCGCCGTCGCACTCGCGGTGTGGGTGGCGACGAGCGTCGCGGCCGTCGACACCCCGATCTCCTTCGGAATCATCTACTGCATGGCCGCCTGCACGCTCGTCGCCTGGGCACTCCAGCGGCTCTCCGCCCTTCCGAGGGGCTATCTCGCGGCGGCCCTGCTGTTCTTGGGCTTCCTGGCCCTTTTCGGCCTCTCGGATGGGACGATTGGGCTTGGTCCCTGGTCGGTGCGGCTGCCCAATGAGGTCATGTCCCTCGAGGACCTTGCCTGGCTCGGCATCCCCTCTCCCACCTTCGCCTCGGGCGACTACTACCCGCTTCTCCCCTACCTGCTTGTCTATCTCAGCGGGGCCGCGCTCGGCGGGGCCTGGAAGAGAGGCGGCTATCCCGTCTGGGCTCGTAAGGCACGTCTCGAACCGATCAACTCCGTGGGCAGACACGCGCTTCTCGTCTACGTGCTGCACCAGCCCGTCATCCTCTGCCTGTGCTCGGCTCTTGCGGGCTGACCTCACGGAGGCTAGGACTCGTCGTCATCCGGAACGACATAGGGCTCGAGCGTCGCGGCCATGCGCGCGTCTGCCCTGACGGTGGCGAGAAGCCCCTCCTGCACGTAGCGCTCGCGAAGGACCTGGCATCGCTCGTGGACCATCTTCATGAGCAGGCCCTTCTCGTACGGCACGAGCACCGTGAGCGACACGCTGCCCTCGGACGCCTCCTTTGCGATGCGGTACAGCAGCCCGCGGATTCCCTGGCCGGTGAGGGCGGACACCGGCTGAGCGTCGGGGTGCGTCGCAAGAAGCCCGCGAAGTTCCTCCTCGTCCACGAGGTCGACCTTGTTGAGCACCTCGACGCAGCGTATGTCGCCGGCGTCGATCTCCTCGAGGACGGAGCGCACGGCATCGATCTCAAGCTCGCGATGGGGGTCTGAGGCATCGACGACGAGAAGGACGAGGTCGGCGGCACGGACCTCGGCGAGCGTGGACTTGAAGGACTCCACGAGCATCGTCGGGAGCTTCTGGATGAAGCCGACCGTGTCGGTTATCGTGATCTTCCGCCCCTCTTCGAGGTCCAGGGCGCGCGTCGTGGGGTCGAGGGTGGCGAAGAGCTCGTCCTTTGCGTAGACGTCCGATCCCGTGAGCCGGTTGAGGAGCGTCGACTTGCCGGCGTTGGTATAGCCCACGAGGGCCACGCGATAGACGCCGGAGTCCCAGCGTGCCTTGCTCTGCACGTTCCGGCGCCTCTCCAGACGCTCGAGCTCGCGCCGCAGCGTTGAGATGCGCGCGCGAACGAGGCGACGGTCGACCTCGAGCTGGCTCTCGCCCTGTCCGAAGCGGCTCCCGATGCCGCCGCGGGTCTGCTCGCCGACGAGGTGGCTCCACATGCCACGGAGGCGCGGCAGGACGTACTGGAGCTGTGCCAGCTGTACCTGGAGGCGCCCCTCGTGGGTCTTGGCGTGAACCCCGAAGATGTCGAGGATGAGGGCGGTCCTGTCTATGATCTTGACGGGCTCCCCCACCAGCTTCTCGAGGTTTGCCTGCTGGGACGGCGTCAGCTCCTCATCGAAGATGACCACATCGGCATCGAGCGAGCGAACCATCGAGATGAGCTCCTCCACCTTGCCCTTGCCGATGAAGGTCTTGGGCACGGGCGAGTCGAGGCGCTGCGTCATCGTAAGGACGACCTCCGCGCCGTCCGTCTCGGCGAGGCGAGCAAGCTCCGCGAGAGACTCCTCGCAGGACCAATCAGAACGCCCGAGGTCGACGCCAACGAGGATGGCACGCTCGGGCACGGGTGCGGTGGAGAGCGGCCTAAAGCGCCCCATCGTCGCCACCTCCCGAGCGCACCGAGCGAAGAATCAGCTCACGGGCACCGTCGAGGTCGGTCTCGTCGAGGTCGATCCAGCTGACCCGTCCGTCATGCCTGAACCAGGACAGCTGGCGCTTGGCATAGCGCCTGGACCGGCGCTTGATGAGCTCGACCGCCTCGGCGACCGAGCTTTCGCCGTCGAGGACGCCGAGGAGCTCCTTGTAGCCGATGGCCTGCCCCGCGGTCGTGTCCGCCGAGAGGCCGCGGGCGGCGAGCCCCCTGACCTCGTCGAGCAGCCCCGTCGCCATCATGGCGTCCACTCGGGCGTCGATGCGCTCGTAGAGGCGCTCGCGACTCATCGTGAGCCCCCACAGCCTCGCGCGATAGTGGGACGCGCGCCGGTGGAGCCCCTCATGGTGCCGGGCGTAGGAGGACCCCTCCTCGTGCATCTCGAGGGCCCTCACGACCCTGCGCACGTTGTTGGGGTGGATGATGGCCGCGCTCTCCGGGTCGCGCTCGGCGAGAAGGGCATGGAGGGCCCCGGGGCCCGACTCTTGGGCAAGCCGCTCATAGCCTTCGCGAAGCTCGCTGCCTCGCTCGCCGGAGGGGAACTCCATCTCGTCGATGACCGCGTTGAGATAGAGGCCCGTGCCGCCGCAGAGCACCGGGGTAAGCCCGGACGCCAGGGTCTCGTCGACGCAGCGCCTCGCCTCGTCCCTGAACAGCCTTACCGAGTAGTCCTCGCCGGGGTCGGCCACGTCGACCATGAGCAGGGGCACGCGACGCTCATGAACGGGCGTCTTTGCGGTGCCGATGTCCATGCCCCGGTAGACCTGCATCGCGTCGACGGAGATCACGGGGCTCCCGAGCTCCGAGGCAACGAGGTCCGCGAGCGCGCTCTTCCCGGAGGCGGTGGGACCGACGATGCAGATCGCTTCGAGGCGTGCGCTCACCTGGGATCGCCCTCGACCGTTCCGCGGAGGTACCACGTGCGCGCCTCCTCGACGCGGACGTCACAGATCGTGCCGATGAGGCTCTCGGGATCATGTCCCACGGGTGCCGAGAAGTGAACCGTTCGGTTCTTCTCGCTGTGACCGACCATGATCCCGGGGTCCCGCTTGGAGGTGCCCTCCACGAGAACGCTCACCAGCTGGCCGAGGTCCGCCTGGTTTGCCTCGTGAGCCTGGTCGGCGACGAGGTCGGCAAGGCGGTCAAAGCGCTCCTGGATGACCTCGCGGGGGGTGTCGTCGGGCATCTTGGCCGCAGGGGTGCCGGGCCTCCTGGAGTAGATGAAGGTGAACGCCGAGGAGAATCCGGCCTCGCGCACGAGCGAGAGCGTCTCCTCGAAGTCCTCCTCCGTCTCGCCGGGAAAGCCGACGATGATGTCGGTCGAGAGGGCGAGCTCCGGCATCGCGGCACGCAGGCGACCGACGAGCTCGAGGTACTCCTCGCGCGTGTACTTGCGGTTCATGGCCTTGAGAACCCGGGACGAGCCGCTCTGAACAGCGAGGTGAAGATGCGGCATGACGGCGGGAACCTCGGACATGGCGCGGATGACGTCATCGTCGAGGTCCTTGGGGTTGGACGAGGTGAAGCGGATGCGCTCGATGCCCGTCTCGCCCACCCTTCGCAGCAGCTCGGCGAAGCGGGGCTCGCCGTATATGTTGCGCCCGTAGGAGTTGACGTTCTGACCGAGGAGCGTGACCTCGCGCACCCCCTCGGCGACAAGGGCCTCGACCTCGGAGACGATGCTCTCCATCGTGCGGCTCTTCTCGCGGCCGCGCACATACGGCACGATGCAGTAAGTGCAGAAGTTGTCGCAGCCGGTCATGATGGGCACCCAGGCATGGAAGCGCTGAGCACGGTGGCTCGGGAGGTCGGTGGAGAAGGAGCGACCCTCCTCGACGGTGTCCACCTCGGCGCGGGAGCCGTCACCGGTGAAGGCGTCCGCGAGAAGCGTGGGGAGGCTCTCGATGGCGCTCGTGCCAAAGACGACGTCCGCACAGGCCACGTGCTCGCGGATCTTCTCGCCGTCCCTCTGGGCGATGCAGCCGCCGATGGCGACGACGCGGCGGCCCGAGGGCGGCGTGGGAGCGCTCACCATGGCGGACGCCTGGCCATAGAGGTGCTGGTCGGCCTTCTCACGGACGCAGCAGGTCATGAAGACGACGATGTCCGCCTGATCGGGGTCGTCGACGCAGATGCACCCGCAGGCGTCCAGCACGCCGGCGACGCGCTCTGAGTCGTGGAGGTTCATCTGGCACCCGAAGGTCCTCACGAAGTAGGTCTTGCCCACAAGCTCCCTGGGCTGCTCCATCAGGCATCAACCGCCTCGGACGAGGCGCCGGACACGGCGGTGGGAGCGGTGATGCGGTGCACGTAGACAGCGATGCGAATGGCGGTGCGGCTCTCCCCGCCGATCTCGACATCCGAGAAGGTCGGCGCGCACGAGATGTCGATGCCGGTGGGTATGAGGAAGCCACGGGCGATGGCGACGGCCTTGATGGCCTGGTTGACCGCACCGGCGCCGACGCACTGGATGTTGACGGGCATTCCGTCCTTGACGAGTCCGGCAATGGCTCCGGCGACGGACGCCGGTGACGACTTGCTCGATACCTTCAGATAGTCCATGTAGCTCCCTGCTGCGAATTCGTGGCGATACTGCTGCGAATGTATGGTTGATGTCATGATTCTACTTGTTGCGGCATGCGCTGAGAAGCTCGCTAGTCCGGCGACGCGATGTTAAAGGTGACGACGACCCGCTGACCGTTTGCCCTCACCAGCGGCCCGCCCTGAAGCTCGAGGTAGTAGCGCTCGGCGAGCAGGGAGAAGTCACGTCGCATGAGCTCGGAGAACTCCTCGACGTCGGAGGGGGCGAGCCTGAGCCCCCTCCTGTCGCGCATGAGGTCAACGTCACGTTGGGCGCCCCGCTCGGAGGAGGATCGCTCGGTGAGCCGGGAGAGAACGCTTCTCAGGGGCGCGATCTGGCCCGACACGATCCTGTGCGACGTGCGCTCGGACATCTGGAGGCCCAGAGAGCCCGCCTGCTCGCAGAGCTCGCGAGCGTCGGCGGCGGCCCAGAGGCGCTCGAGAACCGGGAGGCTCTCCAGGGTGTCCAAGAACAGCATCTCCGAGCCGTCGACGGAAGAGCGGGCACGCGCGCGGGCCGTGGCGACAACCTCCGCGGGAGACCCGAAGTAGACCTCGCACTCCCCGCGCGACTCGAGCGCGAACTCGCAACAGGTCCTGACCATGTTGTGGGGACCCCTCACGCAGGCCTCGCGCCCCTCCTCTCCGATCCCGAGCTCGGGCCAGCTGGACTGGTCGGCCCGCTCGGGAAGGCGCGTGGCGTCCGTCACGACGCGGATGGAGGAGCCCTTCCCCGGATCCGAGGAGATGACCTCGGCGCAGACCGCGTTCTCCCTGATGGAGAAGAGCGCCATGCCCCGTCCGTGAATGCCCCAACGGTCCATGTGCACGGAGTCGAGCTTGGAGGTGACGCGAGCCTCGAAGACGCGCTCATGCATGTCACGCGGGATGCCGGAGCCGTCATCGAGCACGACCGTGGTCCTGAGGTCGCCCTCGCGTGACGTGGCGACGTAGATGTGCCGCGCGCCGGCGTCACGGGCGTTGCGGAGAAGCTCGATCAGGGCGTCCTCGACACTGCGCACGTCCTGGGCGGCCTGGCGGCGCTCGGCCTCAGAGACCCTGAGCCTCACGAACCCCTCGCCGAGACGCTCCTCAACGCGAAGGGCTTTGTCTCCCCCCATGGAGGAGACAAAGCCCGCCAGATCTGAAGATGAAAGGGACATGCGCCTACTTGGCAACGTCGACGGCACGGGACTCGCGAATGACGACAACGCGGACCTGGCCGGGATACTCCATCTCGTCCTCGATCTGCTTGGCGATGTCGTGGGCGAGAACCGTCGCCTGGGCGTCGGAGATCTTCTCGGGCTCGACCATGACGTGAAGCTCGCGGCCCGCCTGCATCGCGTACGTGCGCTCGACGCCCTCGTGGGCGTTGGAGATCTCCTCGAGCTTCTCGAGGCGCTTGATGTAGTTCTCGGCGGACTCGCGGCGGGCGCCGGGACGGGCGGCGGAGATGGCGTCGGCGGCCTGGACGAGGACGTCGAGGACGGTGTCGGGGTCGACGTCGGCGTGGTGCGCCTCGATGGCGTGCACGATCTCGGGACGCTCGCCGTAACGACGGGCGAGGTCGGCGCCGATCACGGCATGCGGTCCCTCGACCTCGTGGTCGATGGCCTTGCCGAGGTCGTGCAGGAGGCCGGCGCGCTTGGCGGGACCCTCGTCGAGGCCGAGCTCGGACGCCATGATGCCGCAGAGAGCGGAGACCTGGACGGAGTGCGAGAGCACGTTCTGACCGAAGGAGGTGCGGTAGCGCAGCGCGCCGAGGGTCTTCACGAGCTCCGGGTGCAGGTCGTGAATGCCCGCGTCGAAGGCGGCCTGCTCGCCGGCCTCGCGAACGCGCTCGGCGACCAGCGCCTCGGCCTTCTTGTAGAGCTCCTCGATGCGAGCCGGGTGAATGCGGCCGTCTGCGATGAGGTTCTCGAGCGCGACGCGCGCGGTCTCGCGACGGACGGGGTCAAAGCTCGAGAGGACGACGGTCTCGGGGGTGTCGTCGATGACGAGGGAGACGCCGGAGACCTGCTCGAAGGTGCGGATGTTGCGGCCCTCGCGACCGATGATGCGGCCCTTGAGGTCATCGGAGGGGATGTGGACGGACGTGACCGTGATTTCGCCGGCCTGGTCTGCCGCGCAGCGCTGAATGGCCGTCGACACGATCTCACGCGCCATCTTGTCCGCCTGGGCACGGACGCTCTGCTCGGACTCGCGGAGGATCTGGGCCTCCTCGCGAACGGACTCGGCGCGGACGCGGGCGAGAAGCTCGTCATGAGCCTCGTCGGACGAGAGGCCGGCGATGCGCTCGAGCTCGGCGCCCTGGCGCTCGATCATCTCGTCAAGGTCGTTCTTGCGACGGTCGAGCTGGCCCTGCAGGCTCGAGAGCTGGTGCTCGCGACGATCGAGGGCGTCGTTGCGATGGTCGAGGGACTCCTCACGCTGCATGATGCGGTTCTCGAGGTTCTGGAGCTCGCCCTTGCGCTTCTTCTCCTCGGCCTCGGAGTTCTGCTTGAGCTGGAGGATCTGCTCCTTGGCCTCGAGGAGCGCCTCCTTCTTTGCGCTCTCGGCCTGGCGCCTGGCCTCCTGGGTGATGCGGTCGGCCTCGCTCCGCGCGGAGGCGAGCTGGGCCTCGGCGTCCTTGAGACGAGAGCCGCTCTTGCCGGCAAGCAGGAAGTACACGAGGGCTGCGCCCACTATGAGGCACACCGCCCCAACCACGATGGTAATGGGATCTGTCATGTCCGCTCCTCAAGGTTCAAGTCTTCGGGGGTTCAGGAGACCGTGCGCGAACGCGCGACGGAACCCGCCGTGGAGGAGCAGTCATGACGCCTATGCCGCATGGTGCGGGTATAGCAGCTAACGTGACGAGATAACAAAATCAGCAGCTGGCATGCCAGCGAGAGAATGCGCTCCACGAGCAGTCCTATCCTAGCCCCGATGTAAGCGTTCTGTCAAATGCGCCGCAGGAAAAGCGGTACGTGCGGGACCGATTCCAACACGATGGAGATGCTTGCGCGAGGCTTGGGGAGGCCCAGGGTCGAGAGGGGACGCGCTCCCCTCGGGAGGCTGACGTCAGGCTAACGTGCCTCCGACTCCCCCGCCAGAACCTCTCGCGCGACGGAGGTGGCAAGCCCCGGCGAGAAGCCGCGGGCACAGAGGAAGCGAGCGATCTTCTGATAGTCGTTCTTGCCGCTGAGCCGCCTGCGCGAGGCCAGGGAGAGGGCCCGCTCGCGCTCCTCGTCCTCGGTCGCAAACTCCTCCGGCCAGCCGGGAACGTCCAACGGGTCCACCCCACGGCGCCTGAGCTCGCGCTCGATCTTCATCCTCCCCCATCCGGAGAGCACCTTCGAGCGAGCGAACGCGGCACCGAAGCGGGCGTCGTCAACGATGCCGACCTCGCGGGCACGACCGACGACGGATTCCACGACGACGTGAGAGTACCCGTCCTCGAGCAGGCGCGACGAGAGCTCATGGGCGGAATAGTCACGTCTGCCCACGAGCTCCTCCATTCGAGCATGGGCGCACGAGCGAGACGCATCGCCGAGTCGATAGAGGAGCTCGGCCCTCGAAGCAGGCCCGGTGTCGCTCTTGGAGAGGTCCGCGAGCCTTCTCCCGACGGTCACGGGGACCGTCAGGAGCTCGTCGCCCCCTACCCCGGAGGAAATCCTGAGCTCCGCTCTGGCGCGACGCCCTCCCGCGGGGCGCGCCCCGCGGGAGGGAAGCTCGACAGACCAGGAGAAGCTGGGGTCGCTCACGACTCCACGGCCTCAGGCGCCCCGGGCTCGACCGGCTCGCCCACGCGCTCGTCACCGAGCTCGAGGCCGGAGGCCACGCGAACCTTGTGGTCGATCTCTTCGAGGAGCTCCGGGTGAGAGGAGAGGAACTCCTTGGCCGCCTCGCGGCCCTGTCCCAGGCGCTCGGTCTCGTAGGTGAACCACGCACCGGACTTGTTGACGATGTCGAGGGCGACGGCGGTGTCGAGGATCGAGCCCTCCTTCGATATGCCGAGGCCGTACATGATGTCGAACTCGGCCTGCTTGAACGGAGGGGCGACCTTGTTCTTGACGACCTTGACGCGCACCCGGTTGCCGATCACCTCGTTGTTCGACTTGATGGTGTCGATCTTGCGGATGTCCATGCGCACGGAGGAGAAGAACTTGAGCGCGCGGCCGCCGGGGGTGGTCTCGGGGTTTCCGAACATCACGCCGATCTTCTCGCGCAGCTGGTTGATGAAGATGCAGGTGGTGTTTGACTTGGAGAGCGAGCCAGCGAGCTTGCGGAGCGCCTGGCTCATGAGGCGAGCCTGGAGGCCGACGGTGGAGTCGCCGATCTCTCCCTCGATCTCGGCGCGTGGCGTGAGCGCCGCGACGGAGTCCACGACGACGACGTCGATGGCGCCCGAGCGGACGAGCATGTCGCAGATCTCGAGCGCCTGCTCGCCGGTATCGGGCTGGGAGATGAGCACCTCGTCGATGTCCACGCCGATGCGGGCGGCATAGCCGGGGTCGAGCGCGTGCTCGGCGTCGATGAAGGCGACGATGCCGCCCATCGCCTGGGCCTCAGCGAGAATCTCGAGGGAGAGGGTCGTCTTACCCGAGGATTCCGGACCGTAGATCTCTATGATGCGGCCACGGGGGACTCCGCCGATGCCCAGGGCGATGTCGAGCGCGATCGACCCCGTGGGGATCGCCTCGACCTCGAGGCTCGGGCCCTCGTCGCCAAAGCGCATGATGGCACCCTTGCCAAACTTCTTCTCGATCTCATCGGTGGTTGCGGCAAGCACCTTGTCACGCTCCTCGCCCGTGGTGCGGGGACGAATCTCCTTGGTGATGCCCTTGCTCTTGGCCATGCTCACTCCCTCGTTTCGATTTCCGCTCAGATGATAGGCGAACAACCGTTCTGCGTCAACAGACGCACGTCAAGAGTAGTCAAGCCGGCTCGCACGGAGCTGACGCCTGCCTCACGCAGGCTTGCCTCAACCTTCCAGAGGGAGCAAGGAAGACGGGTTCTGCCAGAAAGGGGGCGCCGGCCCCCATGCGTCCCGGAGGTGGGTCAGCGGGCACCCGTCACGACATCTCCATGAGCTCCTCGGAGAGGAGCCCCACGGCGGCGCGCACGGCCTCGTGGCGCACGCGCGCACGGTCGCCCTCGAAGACGAGGAGCCTGGACCGCGTTCCCCGCGGGGAGCACACCCCAAACCACACGGTGCCCACGGGCTTTCCGGGCTCCTCCCCGCCGGGCCCGGCGATGCCCGTCACGGAGACCGAGACGTCGCAACCGACCGTACGACGCACGCCCTCCGCCATCTGCTCCGCGCACTGCCCGGAGACGGCGCCGAGCGCCGGCTCGTCGAGAACGTCACCGGAGACGCCGAGCACGGACCTCTTGACCGGAACGGCATAGCTCACGACCCCGCCCCTCACGACGTCCGAGGAGCCGGGAACGGCAGTCAGGCAGGCACACACGAGCCCGCCCGTGCACGACTCGGCGGCTCCCAGCGTGAGACCGCGTCTGCGAGCTCGTTCGAGCAGGTCAGAGCAGGAATCATAGAGACCGGGATCGTCCGAGAAGATCGAGCGCTCCCCCATCGCTATCTCCCGAAGACGACGTGACGGGCGTTCCAGAAGTACTGCACGCCCGAGACCACGGTAAGCACGACGGCCGCGACCATGAGGGCCCAGGCGACAAGACCAACCGCATAGCCAAGGTCAAGCCCCAGCGAGAGGAGCGCGTAGGCGAGGTAGAAGCCGCAGAGGGCAACCATCGTGACCGCAGTCTTTGCCTTGCCGAGCTTGTCCGCGGCAATCACCTCGCCGTTGGCGCTCGCGACCATGCGCAGGGCGCTCACGAGGAACTCGCGCACGAGAATGACAAAGACGACCCACACGCCAACCTCACCGCGCTCGAGCAGCAGAAGGAGGGCGGAGAAGACCAGCAGCTTGTCCGCAATGGGGTCGAGGAACTTGCCGAAGTCCGTGATCTGGTCACGAGAGCGCGCGAGGTAGCCGTCAACCTTGTCGGTCAGCGAGAGGGTGACGTAGATGACGAACGCGGCGACGGACAGGGGCGCGTCCGCCGGCCCGTTCGCCAGCGTTGCGACGACCATGAAGACCGGGATGAAGGCGATTCTCACGCAGGTAACGATGTTCGCGGGGGTCCATATGCCCTTGTCGTCCGCCACGTCACTCACCATCCTCGACGAGCTCGCCGATGAGCTCGTAGCAGAACGAGTCCACGAGGTCGACGGTCACGACATCGCCGACCGTAGCCTCGCCAAAGGGGATGTGCACGGCGCCGTCGGAGTCGGGGGCCTGGAACCAGGCGTGGCCGATGAGCTCGGGGCCGTCCTCGGACTCCTCGATGCCGTCGACGATGGCGCGGACGCGCTCGCCGACATGGGCGGCGGTGGCGGCAAAGCCGAGCTGCTCGGTCAGGTCGATCAGGCGCTGCGTGCGCTCGAGCTTGACGTCCTCGTCCACCTGATCGGCCATGCGGGCGGCCGCGGTGCCGTCCTCCTGGGAGTAGGCGAACACGGAGCAGTAGTCGAAGGCCTCCTCGGAGATGAACTCGTAGAGCTCCTCGGCCTCCTCGTCCGTCTCGCCAGGGAAGCCGGCCATGCCCGTGGTCCTGAGCACCATGCCGGGAATCTCGGAGCGAAGGCGGGCGAAGAGCGCGTGAAGCTCCTCAGGGGAGCCGGAGCGACCCATGGCCTTGAGCACGCGCGCGGAGCAGTGCTGGATGGGGATGTCGATGTAGGGAAGAACCTCAGGAACGTCACGGATGGTGGCGATGAGCTCGTCGGTCATGCCCTCGGGCTGGAGGTAGAGCACGCGGACCCAGCCCCCATAGGGACGGACGGCCTCGGCGACGCGCCTGAGCAGCGCGGCAAGCGTCTCGCCCTCGGGGAGGTCACAGCCCCACACGCCGGTGTCCTGCCCGATGAGGACGACCTCACGGACGCCGCCCTCCATGAGGTCACGCACCTCAGAGACGATCTCCTCGGAGGGGCGCGAGTGATAGCGGCCGCGGATGTAGGGGATGGCGCAGAAGGTGCAGAAGCGGTCGCAGCCCTCGGAGATCTTCACGAAGGCGCTGGTGCCCTCGACCGTGCGCAGGGTCCTGGGAAGCTCGGCGCCCTCGTCGGAGGCCAGCCCGAGCACCTCGCGGACTACGCCCACGATGCCGTCCTCGTCCTCGGCGCGCACGAAGGCGGCCACCTCGGGCAGCTCGGCGGCGAGCGCGTCACCGTAGCGCGACGGCACGCAGCCGCACATCACGATCGGGCAGTCACGGACGCCCGCGGCACGCTCCTCGGCGAGCCCGAGCGTGGCCTCGACCGACTCCTCGGTCGCCGAGGCGAGAAACGAGCAGGTGTTCACGATCGCGACGTCTGCGTCAGCGGTGTCGATGGTCTCCTCGAAGCCGTCGGCGAGCAGAAGGGCCCGCATGCGGTCGGAGTCGACCTCGTTCTTGGCACAGCCAAGCGTGACGATGAGAAAGCGCACGGTGCTCCCCTCGCTATCGATAGTTGACGAACTGGAGCGGCTGGCCGTAGTCGCGCTGCCTGAGCTCGGAGATGACGGACTGCAGGACGTCCTTCGAGGCGGAGCTCACGCGGAGCTTGTCGCCCTCGACGGTGGCCTTGGCCTTGAGCTTGAGGTCGCGGATGTCCTTGGCGATCCTCTTTGCCGTGTCCTGATCGATTCCCTGGATCACGGTGCCGGTCTGACGGACGCTCATGCCCGAGGCGGCCACGGGGTCCGCCCAGCGCACCGCGGTGAGGTCGACGCCGCGCTTGACGAGCTTGGTGCCGAGGATGTCACGAACCTGGGACGCGACGAACTCGGAGGGTGCGGAGATCTTGAACACCCCGTCCTTCTTCGAGAGCTCGAGGGTCGAGCCCGTCCCCTTCAGGTCGTAGCGCTGCGTGAGCTCGCGCGCGGCCTGCTGGCACGCGTTGTCAACCTCCTGCATGTCCACGACGGACACGACGTCAAAGCTCGATTCCTTAGCCATGGGTGCTCCTTTCGGGTCTCCCAGCAAACAATTGCTACTGTTCGGCAGTCTCTGCGTCAGCAGGCTGCTCGTCCGACTTCTGCGGCTCGGGCGCCGGCGTCCCTTCGATCGTCACGGAGCCAAGGCCGCCCGCCCTCCGGGAGAAGTCGACCACCTTGCCGTTCTCGGTGACGGTGACCACGTCGGGGCTGGCAACCTGAACCGTGATCGAGTCGTACACGGTGTAGCTCTGTCGCCATGGTCCCGTGACGCTGTCCGCAACCTCGCTCACGCCGTCGCAGGTGATCTCGATCCAGGAGACCGAGCCGCTCGCCACGCTCACGTCGACGACGGTCTCCTCGGGCTCCTTAGGCTCCTCGGGCTCGTCTGAACCCTCTGATTCGGGGTCCTTCTCGCCCTCTGCAGGGGTCTCGTCCTCCGAGTCACCCTGTTCGCCTGGCACGTCGTCCCCCTCCTGGGGGTCGCTCTCGGGGTCCCCGTCCCCAGGCTGATCGTCGGCGGCATCGGCATCGTCATCTCCGCCACCGTTGGCCTCGTCATCCTTGTTGACGTCCTCCACGGGGACCACCTGAGAGGGCTCGGAGGGCTGGCTCCTCCCGCTGACGCAGGAGCTCACGGAGAACGTGAGGATGGTCGTGAGAACGATGGCGAGAAGCACGATGATGAGGAAGAGCGTGCGACGGGGGTCCGACGAGAACCACCCGACGATGCCACGGCGCGGGGGCTTGCGCGAGGGCGGGACGGATCCGGCGCGCGACGAGCGCCGACGCACGTTGGGCCTCTCCACGCTCGCTATGTTGCGGGAGGAGCGTCGCCCGGATACCGTTGACGCGGGGACGGAGGGCCGGGGCCTGTCGTCGAGCCTCAGGTCGTCCGTGTACTCCCCCCTGCGAACCCTGCGGGTGCTCACGTCGTCGCGAAGGTATCCCCCTCTGCCGTCGTGAGCGCCGGGACGGTACTGCCGCTCGTTTATGAGTCTGCCTGCCTTGTCGTCCCCGCGGCGGCGGGAGGACGGCGGCCTGTGACGAGCCGTGCTCGCCGAGGAGCGCTCGCGCGTGGAGGGCGTGTTGTACGGATGGCTGGAGCCCCTTCCTTCGGCCGTGGGACGCGAAGGCCCCCTGCCGGCGGCATACCCGCCGCCGGCGGGCGACGGGGCGCCAGAGGGAGCGCCGGCGTCACGCGCGTAGCCATACGCCGTCGAGGACAGAGACGAGCCTGCCAGGGGGACGGAGGCGCGGGGACGAGCCATCGCGGTGGTGGCAAAGTCGCCCATGTCGCCCGCCGGCCCGCCGCCGGAAGGAAGGAGCGGGCGGTACTCGACGTAGGCCTTGGGACGGGACCCCGCCTCGTTTGGCATGTCGTAGCCGGAGATGCCCCTTCCGGACTGCGTCTGGCGAGTCCTCCTCCGCAGCTCGTGCGAGGAGGTCCCGTGACGGTGCTCGTAGACCTCCTCCTGGAACAGGTCGACGATCTCGCGGGCGTTGAGCCCGAGATAGCGCGCGTAGCTTGAGAGCATGCCCTGGGCGTAGCCGCTCTGGGGCATGTGGTCGTAGTCGCCCTCCTCAAAGGCGACGAGCACGTCCTCGCGGAGTTTGAGCGTGCGCGAAGCCTGCGCGATGCTAAGCCCGAGCTCGCGGCGACGCTCCACGAGCGCCTCGCTGAAACGCGGCAGCGGCATACTACTCCACCTCCCTATAGGCCTCTTCCTGGACCCTCAGCTCCTCCAGAGCCTCCTTGTCGAGGAGAACCTCCCTGGGCTTGGAACCGTTGGCGGGCCCGACGACCCCCTTGGCCTCGAGCATGTCCATGATTCTACCCGCGCGGGCATAGCCCACAGAGAGGGCCCTCTGGAGACTCGACGTCGAGCCGAGCTGCGACTCCACGACGATTCTCGCAGCCTCCCACACGAGCGGGTCGTCATCCTTGGCGGCACCGGGCTCGCCGGCCCCGGGGGCGCTCGGCACAACGGCCGTCAGGATGTCCTCGTGATAGTCTGCCACGACCTGCTCACGGATGAACGAGACGGTGTTCTCAATTTCCTCGTCGGAAACCCAGCATCCCTGGGCGCGCCTCGGCTTCTTGCCGCGGAGCTTGACGAGCATGTCGCCCTTGCCGAGGAGCTGCTCGGCGCCCTTCTGGTCGAGGATGATGCGGGAGTTGAGCGAGTTGTCGACGGAAAGCGCCACGCGGTTGTCGATGTTGGCGCGGATGAGGCCGGTGACGACGTCTGCCGAGGGTCGCTGGGTGGCGACGATGAGGTGGATGCCGGCGGCGCGGCCGAGCTGCGCGATGCGCACGATGGAGGACTCGACGTCCTTGCCGGCGACCATCATGAGGTCGGCGAGCTCGTCGATCACGATGACGAAGTACGGCATGTGCTTGGGCGGATTCTCCATCTCCGCGTACTTGTCGCCGTCCACGTTCTTGTTGAAGGTCTTGATGTCGCGGACCTTGTAGTGCTCGAAGACCTTGAGGCGGCGCTCCATCTCGGTGACGCCCCACTGAAGGGCGCTCGCCGCCTGGCGAGGCTCGGTGACGACCGGGACGTAGAGGTGCGGGAGGCCCGCGTAGCCCGTGAACTCGACGCGCTTGGGGTCGACCATGATGAGGCGCACCTGCTCGGGGGTGGCGCGCATGAGCATGGACATGATGATGGCGTTGAGCAGGACCGACTTGCCCGAGCCCGTGGTGCCGGCGACGAGCAGGTGCGGGAGGCCCGCAAGGTCGACCACGATGGGCTTGCCCTCGGAGTCGCGGCCGAAGGCGCAGTCGAGCGGACCGCCCGTTGCATAGGGCAGGACGTCGGAGAGGAACACCGGCTGGGGCTTCTCGTTGGGGATCTCGATGCCCACGAGCGACGTGCCCGGGATCGGGGCGAAGATGCGGACGGACTTGGCGGCGAGCGAGAGCGCGATGTCGTCCTCGAGGTTCACGATCTTGTTGACGCGCTCGCCCTCGCCCATGGAGATCTTGAAGGTGGTGACGGACGGCCCGGCGATCCATCCCTCGACGCGGGAGGTGAGGCCAAACTCCTCGAGGGTCCCCTGGAGCTTGGCTGCCGTCGCGGAGAGCTCTGCCTCGCCGGCATACGCCCCACCGGCGTCGGGGTTGTCGCGCAGGATGGAGAGCGGCGGGAGCTTGTAGCTCTCGTCGGAGTCACCGGGGCGCTGGAGCTTCTTGGGCGGCTTGGTCGAGGCGCCGGCGGAGGAACCCTGGCGATCGCCCCTCCCCTTCCGCTTCCTCTTCGTCTTCCCGTCGGAGGAGTCCGCGCGAGACGCGAGGAACGCGGGAAGGCCCGAGCCACGCTCGGACCCGGCCTCGTCCTTGGGTGCGTCCCCCTTGCCGGTGGCGCGAGAGAGCACGGTCGTGGCGGGCGCGGCGTCGGGGGACGCGGCACCGAGGTCCTCCGACCTCTTGGCGGGGCGCTTGAGCACGGACGTCTTGCGATTGCCGATGAACGACGTGGCGGCAGTGTCGCCGACCTCGTCGAACAGTGACGCCTGCTGCGCCTGGGCCGCCTCGGCGGCAACGTAGTCCGCATCGGCGGCGGCGTCGATGATGTCGCGCTCGCGACGGTCGCGGACGCGCTCACCGCGCTCCCTGACGACGGCCGTGAGCCCCTCGCGGACGCGCGTCACCGCGCCGGAGATGGAGAACCCGCAGACCACGACGCCCGAGACGGCAACGCCGACGAGGACGATGTTGCCGACGACGACGCCGACGAGCTCGAGAAGGCCATAGGCAACCGCGCCACCGACGAAACCCCCGCACTGGCGCGCGACGCCCGGATCGAGGATGAGGTCGGGGTCGGAGGATGCCGCCGGTAGGTTGAGCGAGATCATCGCGAGGACGGCGAGCACGATAAGACCAAGTCCGAGCGCCATCCTGCTGGACACGCCCTGCTTGTCGTCAAGGAAGAAGGTGACGGCGCACACGAAGATGGCGCACGGCACGAGCGGGGCCGCTACGCCAAAGGAGAGCGCCAGGAAGTCGTGCACGGCACTCGTCACGACCGCGGACGACGGGAAGAGGATCGCCGCGAGAAGGGCGAGAGAGAACACGGCGAGAAGAACGCCGACGATGTCTCCCCTCACGGTTCCCGCCATGGGGGCCGCGGCGGCACCGGCGGAACCCGAGCGCGCGGGGCGCTGGGAGGTCCTTGACTTTGAGCTCTGCTTTCTGGGTGCGTTTGAGGTGCGTTTTGCGGGCATGTGTTAGACCTCCATGACGACCGGGATGACCATCGGTCGCGTATGGGTTCTGTTCCATAGCAGGTTGGAGAGGGAGTTTCTCACCCCGCGGCGAAGCGCGTCGATGTTGACGCCGTCGCCGGAGCCGAGGAGCTTGCTCACATGCGTGCCCACGGCGTCCTGGGCCTCCCCGAGCAGAAGCTGGTCCGCGGAGGAGGACAGGCCGCGGCCGAAGACCTCGACGGCGCTCACGGTGCGACTGCGCTTGGAGATGACGACGCTCGCCGTGATGACGCCGTCGGCACCGAGCTTCTGGCGGTCGCGCAGGACGACGGGGTTTGCCTCGGTCACGGTGCCGCCGTCAACGTAGACGACGCCCGACTCCACGGCGCGTCCGCGACGGACCTTGTGCTTGACCATCTCGAGCGAGTCGCCGTTGTCCAGCACGAAGATGTTGGAGCGCGGCACGCCCATCTGAACCGCGAGCTCGGCATGGGCGCGCAGGTGCTGGGCCTCGCCGTGAACGGGCATGAAGGCGCGCGGCCTTGCCATGGCGAGCATGAGCTTGAGCTCCTCCTGGCTCGCGTGTCCCGAGACGTGGACGGTTCCCTTGGACTTGTCGAAGATCTCGCAGCCGATCTTGGAGAGGGAGTTGATGATCGACTGCACGCTCTTCTCGTTTCCGGGAATGGGCGTCGCGGAGATGATCACGGTGTCCGACTCATGGATCGAGAGCGACTTGTGCTCTCCGGTCGCCATGCGCGCGAGCGCGGAGAGTGGCTCGCCCTGGCTGCCGGTGCAGAGGACGACGACCCTCTCGTCGGGGATGCGGTCGACGTCGTAGGCGTCGATGATGTTCTCCTCGTCGATCTTGAGGTAACCGAGCTCGCGAGCGACCTTCGTGTTGGTGAGCATGGAGCGGCCGGTCACGACGACCTTGCGGCCCACGGCCACGGAGGCGTCGCAGATCTGCTGCAGGCGGTGGATGTGGCTCGAGAACGCCGCCACAAAGACGCGCCCCTTGGCGTTCTTGATGACGTGGCGCAGGTCGCGTCCGACGGCGGCCTCGGAGGGGGTGAAGCCGGGGCGCGTGGCGTTGGTCGAGTCGGAGAGCAGGAGGTCGACCCCGGAGGAGCCGAACTTGTTGATCGCATGGAAGTTGGGGCGACGCCCGTCGATCGGGGTCTGGTCGAACTTGAAGTCGCCGGTGTGCATGACCGTGCCCGCGGGCGTCTGGATGAAGACGCCGAAGGCGGCCGGGATGGAGTGCGTCATCGAGAAGAAGGTGACCGTGAAGGCGCCGAGGGTGATCGTGGAGCCGTCATTGACCTCGCGCGTCTTGGGGTTCTTGATGTTGTGCTCGTCGAACTTGCCCTGGATGATGCCGAGCGTGAGCTTGCTCGAGTAGACCGGCACCTTGCGCGTGAGGTCCTGGAGCAGGTACGGGAGGGCGCCGGTGTGGTCCTCGTGGCCGTGCGTGATGATGATGCCGCGGAGCTTCTGCTCGTTCTCGAGGACATAGGTGTAGTCGGGAAGGATGAGGTCGATGCCGGGCTGGCCCTCGTCAGGGAACATGAGGCCGGCGTCGACGAGAATCATGTCGTCTCCGTACTCGAAGGCGGTCATGTTCTTGCCGATGCCGTCCAAGCCTCCCAGCGGGATGATCTTGAGCGCGATGTCTTTCTTGGGCATTCCTTGGCGGTTCCTTTCGGGGTGCGGACTCATATGTCAGACGGCTCATGCCGTGCCATTTCGCATACCCTCCGATTCTACCCGAGAAGGGCACCCGGCCGATAGGTTCCACGAGGGTTTCACGCGAAGTATTGCCGTGGGGCTCAGGCGGTCTTCTCACAAATAACACGCAGAGTTGGACTTATCCCACAGAGTTCTCTCGAATTATAGATAAGTTAAGGTAATTCTGCGTGTTATCGCGAGGCGACGGCACCTGAGAAACCGAGCTAGCGCGCCTCGTCCCTGCAAGCGCGCCCACACAGGCGAAGGAGGCACGATGCTGCTCCCCCTTGATGGACCGAGCGCGTTGCGCGCACTGCGGGTATATCGCCGTATGGGTCATTGCCTCCCTCAAGCGAGAGTCGATCTTCCGGAGCCCGACCCCTCGCCCCAGCGCAGGTGGACTGAGAGGCTCATACCGCTCGACCTTCTCGCCCTGTCGTGCGCCCCGTCGGCGGATCACCCGCTGCATGTTCTGTCCCCCACCGCCGGCGCACGTCCCCAGGCATCGTTTTTCAGGACGCATGTCCTCGGCACGCTCCCCGAGGGGTCGTTCGTCGACCTCCAGAACGGCCTCGTCATCCCGTGCCCGGAACTCCTCTTTCTGCGCATGGCCTCTCACCTTTCACCCGAGGCGCACACGCTCTTGGCATACGAACTCGCGGGAACGTATGCGCGCGACCCAGAGGACCCTCGCCTCGGAACGGCCGTCTTTGGCGTCCCCGCTGTCACGAGCATCGAGCGCATCAGGTCCTATCTCGCTCGCTACGGAAGGAGAAACGGGTCGGTCCTCTGTGCGCACAATCTCGCCAGTGCGCGCGACAACGCCTGGTCGCCCATGGAGGCCATCATTGCGCTTCTCGCTCTGCTGCCCCCGAACGAGCAGGGCTACGGCCTCAGGCAGATCTCTCTCAACGTGAGGCACGAGGCCAGCGAGGACCTGGTTTCGCTGGGGGCGCGTGCGTCACGCGTGCCCGACATCGAAATCGTGGGGTCGCGCGTTGGCTTCAACTACGACGGAAACCTGCACCTGAATCTTGAGGCAATCCTCGAGTCGGCGCGCACCGGAGAGGACGCAGAGAGGATCATCCGAGAAATACGCGAGAAGAGCCGAGACGACATCCTGAGAAACAGGGAGCTCATGGCCATGGGACGCCTGATTCTTCCGATAACGTCCGCCGACCTCTTTGCCCCGGGAGGCCTTGACGCCGTCATGCTCGAGGCGGCGCTCGCAAGAGAGGAAATTGACGGCATAAGTTCCGCGGACATTCGCTACCTTGTCGAAACGAAATGGTATTCCGAAGCGCGCCAGCAACTCCTGTGGTCGCTGCTTCCCTGGCGTCCGGGAATATCGCACGCGCGCAAGGTTATCGAGGCCATGCCGTGGAGAAAGCCGGGGATTCGCTACGCGCTTCGGTGGTAGGCGCTCCCCACGGGAGAATTCGCCGCGATAGCGGAGCGCATCCTGCGGCCGAGCTCACTGCGATAGCGAGTCGTACCCCGCGACCGGGCGCGTTTCATGGAAAATAACACGCAGAATCGACCTTCTTCGAAAAACTCACCTGGGGTTATATGAAATTAAAGGTAATTCTGCGTGTTATTTGACGGCCGCAACGTGGCGGGTAAGAGAAAACGGTGGGTCAAGGGGGACCGTCATAGCGAGAAGAACCGACACGGCAAGAGACCGTCAAAGCGAGAAGAACCGGCAGGTCAAGATGCCATCGCGGCGAGAAGAACCTCGCATCCACCGCTCACTCGGTAAGCGACCCCGTCGACTGGCGGAGCCGCCCCCGGCGTTCCGGAAGGAAGTTTCGCAAGGCGCACTTCCTGAAGGAACGCCGGGGGCGGCTCAAGTCGCGTCAGAGAATGGCGTCGCGCTAGGCTCCGTGGTGACGGCGCGGCTGGCGACGCTCGCCGCCCTCAGCACCCTCGCCCTTGTCGCCGGGACGACGGCGCGGTCCACGGTGCTCGCGGCGCGGACGGTCCTTCTCGCCCTCGTGGGAGCGGCCGCTGCCAGAACCGGCGGGAGCCTCGGGCTTGTCGAGGCGGTCGAGGCTGATCTTGCCCTTCTCGTCGACCTCGAGGACGCGGACCTTGACCTCGTCGCCGATGTTGAGGACGTCCTCGACCTTGTCCACGCGGCCCTGGGCGACGCGGGAGATGTGGAGCAGGCCGTCCTTGCCGGGCACGAGCTCGACGAAGGCGCCGAAGGGCTGGATGCCCACGACGCGGCCGGTGTACTCCTCCCCCACCTCGGGGACCTTGACGATGGCCTTGATGCGCTCGGCGGCCTCCTCTGCGGCGGCGCCCACGCCCGCGACGAAGACGGTGCCGTCCTCCTGGATGTCGATGGAGGTGCCGGTGTCGTCCTGGATGCCGCGGATGACCTTGCCGCCCTTGCCGATGACGTCGGAGATCTTGTCGGACGGGATGGAGAGCGTCAGGATCTTGGGCGCGCACTCCTTGGTCTTCTCGCGCACGGCGGGCACGGCGTCGAGCATGGCGTCGAGGATGAACATGCGGCCCTCGTGCGCCTGCATGAGCGCGGAGCGCAGGATCTCGGGCGTGAGGCCGGTGGCCTTGTTGTCCATCTGCATGGCGGTGATGCCCTTGGTGGTGCCGGTCACCTTGAAGTCCATGTCGCCGAGGAAGTCCTCGAGGCCCTGGATGTCGGTGAGGACGACGGTCTTGCCCTCCTCCTGGATGAGGCCCATGGCAACGCCGGAGACCGGGCGCTTGATGGGCACGCCGGCGTCCATGAGGGCGAGCGTGGAGCCGCAGGTGGAGCCCATCGAGGAGGAGCCGTTGGACTCCATGACCTCGGAGACCACGCGGATGGTGTAGGGGAACTCGTCCTCGGACGGGATCACCGGGAGAAGGGCGCGCTCGGCGAGGTTGCCGTGGCCGATCTCGCGGCGCTTGGGGCTGCCCATGCGGCCGGTCTCGCCGGTGCAGAACGGCGGGAAGTTGTAGTGGTGCAGGTAGCGCTTGCCGTCGACGGGCTCGATGGTGTCGAGGCGCTGCCACTCGTTGAGCATGCCGAGGGTGCAGATGGAGAGCACCTGGGTCTGGCCGCGCTGGAAGAGGCCGGAGCCGTGGACGCGCGGGAGGTAGTCGCCCTTGACCATGAGCGGGCGCACCTCGGTGGGCGTGCGGCCGTCAACGCGCTCGCCGGTCTCGACGACCATGAGGCGCATCGCGTGCTTCTCGAGGGACTTGAGCTCAACGGGGATGGCGCGGCTCCACTGGGCCTGCTCCTCCTCGGTGAACTCGGCCTTGATGGCGGCCTTGAGGGCCTCGACCTTGCCGATGCGGGAGAGCTTGTCGGCGTCCTTGAGGGCGGCCTCCATCTCGTCGTAGTGGGCGAAGATGCGGTCGTGAACCTCGGGGATGGGCTCGTCGAGGATGTACTCGCGCTGCTGGATGGGGCCGTTGACCTCCTCGACCTTCTCGAAGAACTTCTTCTGCTCGGCGCAGAAGGCGGCGATGGCCTCCTGGCCAAAGGCCATGGCGGCGAGCATGTCCTCCTCGGAGATCTCCTCGGCGCCGGCCTCGAGCATGGAGATGAAGCCCTCGGCGCCGCCGAGCTCGAGGTCGAGGTCGGAGTTGTCGCGCTCCTCGTAGGTGGGGTTCACGATGAACTCATGGGTGTCGCGGTCGCGGCCGATGCGCACGCACGCGAGCGGGCCCTCGAAGGGCACGCCACCCACGGTGAGGGCCGCGGAGGCAGCCATGATGCAGATGGTGTCGACGGGGTTCACCTGGTCGGCCACGAGGGTGGTGGCCACGACCTGGACCTCGTTGCGGAAGCCGGCCGGGAAGGACGGGCGCAGCGGGCGGTCGATCATGCGGGCCGTGAGGGTGGCCTTCTCGGACGGGCGCGCCTCGCGCTTGAGGTAGCCGCCGGGGATGCGGCCCACGGCGTACATCTTCTCGATGAAGTCGACCGTCAGCGGGAAGAAGTCGTAGTCCTTGCGCTCCTTGGAGACCACCGCGGTGAGAAGGACCGTGGAGTCGCCGCACTTGACGAGGCAGGAGCCGGTGGCCTGCTTGGCCAGCTCGCCGGTCTCGAGCACATAGTGCTTGCCGTAGAGGTCGAACTCGTGTGTAACCTTTGCCATTTCTTTTCCCTTATCTCCGCCTGCCCCATTGCAGACGGGCCGTCTCGGCGGCCGGCCGGCCGCCCGTCCGCGCTTCTCGCGGACAAACCAAAGAAGGGGCGCCCGCGGGCGCCCCTCCGAAGTACCGCTTTACTGGATGTTGTCGCGGATGCCGAGGCTCTTGATGAGCTTGCGGTAGTCCTCGATGTCGCGGGCCTTGATGTAGGACAGCAGGCGACGACGCTTGCCGACGAGCATCAGGAGGCCGCGACGGGTGTGGAAGTCCTTGGGGTGCGTCTTCATGTGCTCCGTGAGGCCCTTGATGCGCTCGGTGAGGAGGGCCACCTGCACCTCGGCGGAACCGGAGTCCTTGTCGTTGGCGCCGTACTGAGCGACGAGCTCGGCCTTGCGCTCCTTGGAAACTGCCATGTCAAACCACCTTTCTCATAGATTCGCCCCGAACTGGGATGGCCGTCAGGCAGTTGGCGGGCCTCCAGGTACGGGGTACTGACCTGCGGTATGGTACCACAGTTGCTGGCGCGGATCCCTCTCGGCAGAAAATCCACGAAGGTCTCCTGCGGAACCGTCACACGCCGAGGTAGAACTCCATCGCGCGCAGGCGCGCGTCGAGGTGGGTGGCGGCCCAGACGTGGGCGACGCCGAGAAGCGCGAGCGCGGTCCCCGAGTCCACCTGAGCGGCAAGAAGCTCGTCGAAGGTGCAGGTGAGAAGCGAGCGGAGCCACCCCGTCAGGCTGGGGCCCGCCTCCTGCGCGCCGGCGACCTCGCGGGCGCAGCTCGCGCAGAGCGCGCCGCCGGCCGCGGCCGAGAAGTACGCGACGTCCGCATCCCCGCAGGCGCAGCAGCCCGTGAGCTCGGGACGCCAGCCCCCGTGCGCCAGGACCTTCATCGCATAGGCTGCCACGACGAGGTCGAGGTGGGCGCGGTCCGCGGCCTCCTCGCAGGCCCGCAGCGCGCGCGAGCAGATGGGATAGAGGAAGGGGTCCGGCGCGTCCTCGTAGCAGGTGAGGCGCGCGACCTCGGCAACGACGCTCGCCGCAGCCACGCGCTCGTAGTCGCCGCGCAGGCCGGCGTGCGGCTCCACCGTCTGGGCCTCGCTCACCACGTCGAGCGAGCGTCCGGCGGCGAGAAGGAAGTCCGTCTCGCAGAAGAGCTCCACCCGCGCGGCGAGCCTCCCACCCGGCTTGCGGGCGCCCTTCGCCACGGCCCTCCCCTCGCAGCCGTCCTCGCGAAGGAGCGCAAGGATGAGGTCCTGCTCGCCAAGCTTGGTGCGGTCGAGCACGATCGCACGCGTGCGATAGGTGCGCCTCCCGGGCAAGGCTACTCCTCCACGGAGTAGCCGAGACGGCGAATCTGACGCTCGTCGCGGCGCCATGCCGGGGAGACGCGCACCGTGAGGTCGAGAAAGACCTTGCAGTTGAGCAGCCGCTCGATGTCCCTGCGGGCCTCGATGCCCACCTGCTTGATCATCTGGCCGCCACGACCGACGACGATGCCCTTCTGCCCCTCGCGCTCCACGAGGATCGTGGCCGTGATGGTGGCGTGGTCGTCGTCCACGAAGTCGATGTCGTCGCAGATGACGCCCACGGAGTGCGGGAGCTCCTGACGCAGGTGCAGGAACAGCTTCTCGCGGACGAACTCCGCGACGAGCTCCTCGGGCGAGGCGTCCACGTCCATGTCCTCCGGGAACCACCGCGGTCCCTCGGGAAGGTGCGCGGAGACGAGCTCGACGAACGCGTCGACGTTGAAGCCCTCGGTTGCCGAGACCACGAGCTCGTCGTCGAAGTCGCAGAGCGCGCGGGCCGCCTCGAGCTGGGCGGCCACCTGCTCGGGCTTGGCCACGTCGGCCTTCGTGAGCACGAGGAGCTTGTAGTCAGCCTCCGCGCGCGCCACGTGGTTGGCCACCCATTCGTCCCCGCGGCCCACGGGCTTCGTGGCGTCCACGAGGAAGGCGACGACGTCGGCGTCCGCAAGCTCGCCGAGGGCGCTCTTGTTGAGCTCGGAGCCCAGGGCGTCCTTGGGCTTGTGCAGGCCCGGGGTGTCGATGATCACGAGCTGGGAGTGGTCGGTGTTGACAACGGCACGCATGCGGCGCCGCGTGGTCTGCGCCACGGGGCTCGTGATGGCGAGCTTCTCGCCCATGATGGCGTTCAGAAGCGTTGACTTGCCGGCGTTGGGGCGCCCCACGAGCGCCACGAACCCGCTGGTGAAGGGCTTGTTCTTCTCGGTCATGGAACCTCCGTGCTACAGACGAGAGAGAGAATCGCGTTGAGAAAGACGAGCACGCCGACGATGGCGACGAGAAACGAGAGCACCCAGACGGCCGCGGCGGCGATGTCCTTGGCGCGGCCCGCGAGCGGGTGGAACTCGGGCGAGACGAGGTCGACCACGGTCTCGATCGCGGTGTTCATGAGCTCGGCCATGATGACGACGCCGCAGCAGAGCAGGACGATGGCCCAGCTGATGAGGTCGATCTGGAGCGCCAGCCCCGCGACGATCGCACAGGCGCCGACGGCGAGCATGACCTTGATGTTGCGCTCGGTGGCAACGGCCGTGCGAAAGCCCTGGATGGCAAAGAGGAAGCTCTTGCGGAAGCCGGGGTGGTCGCTCTTGGATCCGGGGATCATGCGCCCTCCTCCTCGCGATGCCGCGTGATGACCACGCGATCGAGCGTGCCATCCGTGGGGATGAGACCGAGAAGCTCGTCCTCACGGGCCTCCATCGCAACGGCCTCCTCTTCGTCGAGGTGGTCGTGGCCGAGCAGGTGCAGCAGACCGTGGACGAGCAGCAGGCGGCACTCGTCGGCCTCGGTGGTCCCGAAGGCCGCGGCCTGCCGGGCGATGTAGGCGGGCGCGAGCACGATGTCACCGAGCTCGCAGGGCTCGCCGGGGGCGAGGGACGGGTCGTCGGGCCGCTCGCACTCGAGCGAGATCACGTCCGTCGCGCGGTCGACCCCGCGCCACTCGGCGTTGAGCTCGCGGATGCGCCCCTCCCCCACGAGCGAGACGGACGCCATGCAGGGGCGACCGGCGCCCTCCTCCTCGAGCACGCGGTCGCAGATGGCGGCGATCTCCTCGTCGTCGAGCGGGCAGGAGACGCCCTCCTCGCAGATGACGTCGTACTCGTTCTCTGTCACGACTGCCCCCTCTCGCCCGCGTCGCGCTCATAGGCGTCCACGATCCTCGCCACGAGCGCATGGCGCACGATGTCGTTCCTGTCAAAGTCCACGAAGGCGATGTCGTCCATGCCCTCGAGCACGCGGCGGGCGGACTCCAGGCCGCCCTCGCCCGGCAGGTCGCGCTGGGAGGCGTCGCCGGTCACCACGAAGGTGGACGAGAAGCCCAGGCGCGTGAGGAACATCTTCATCTGCTCGGGCGTGGTGTTCTGCGCCTCGTCGAGGATGACGAAGGCGTTGTTGAAGGTGCGCCCGCGCATGTAGGCGAGCGGGGCGATCTCGATGATTCCCTGCTCGATGAGCACGTTGCCCTTCTCGATGTCCGTCATGTCGAAGAGCGCGTCATAGAGCGGGCGCACGTAGGGGTCGAGCTTCTCGGCGAGCGTGCCCGGCAAAAAGCCGAGCGACTCGCCCGCCTCCACGACCGGTCGCGCGAGCACGATGCGGCCGACCTCGTGGCGCTTGAGGGCCGCCACGGCCATCGCCATGGCGAGGTAGGTCTTGCCCGTTCCCGCCGGCCCGAGGCCAAAGGTGACGGTGTTTCTGCGGATGGACTCGACGTAGCGCTTCTGGCCGGGCGTCTTGGGGCGAATCGCGCGGCCGCGATAGGTGAGCAGGATGTCGTCGCCGACGAGCGAGGCGCGCTCGGCTCCGTGACGCACCTGGTCGACGATGACGTCCACCTCGCCGACGCTCGGGCTCTCCCCCATCTCGACGAGGCGGATGAGGCGCGAGAAGACCGAGGTGACCTGGTCTACCACGTCTGCCGGACCGGAGACGCTCACCACGTTGCCGCGCACCGAGACCATGGCGTCAAAGCCGTCCTCGATGCGCCTGAGCAGCGAGTCCGCCGGGCCCATGAGCGCGGTGGGGTCGACCGAGTCCGGTATGGTGAGACGAACCTGCGTGGGCTCCATGTTCCTCCTGAGACGACTACGGCTCAGATGATAGCCCAACTGCGCGGCCGCCTTGGCCGGGGCGCCGCAGCGTGGCAAGCGCCGTCCGCAGCCCTGGCCCGGCGCTCAGACAGCTTGCCGAGAAGAACGCTCGGCAAGAACTCGCGGCGGGCCAGGGCTGCGGACGACGGCCCGGCGTGCTTCTCGGCCCGGCGCGCTTCTCGGCCCAGCGCGCTTCTCGGCACGTTGCCCCACCCGAATAACACGCAGAATTACCTTCAGCAACATATATCCGCAGGAACGTTTTGAGAAAAAAGTCGATTCTGCGTGTTATTTCGAGAGAGACTGACGGCGAGAAGGACGGACGGCTCGTCAGGACGAAACCCCACAGCGGCTCGTCAGGACAAAACCCTACAACAGCTCGGCCACGAGCGTCGCGTCGTCACGTACGTCCGCGAGGCGCACGGGAACGAGGCTGTCCACGGGGACCGAAGGGTCGAGAAGGACGTCGAAGAGCCCTCCGGAGACGCCGCGGCCGGGGTACTGCACGACGACGAGGTCCCGGGAGCCCACCAGACGACGCGCCTCGGCAAGGCGCATCTCATCGGCGAGCGCGCGGGCACGCTCTCCGCGCTCGGTCATGACGTGAGGGTCAACCTGGCCGTCCATGGTCGCCGCAGGCGTCCCCGGCCGACGCGAGTAGCGGAAGACGTGCATCTTTGAGAAGCGCATCTCCTGGCAGAAGTCGAGGGAGCGCTCGAAGTCGGAGTCCGTCTCGCCGGGAAAGCCAACGATGAGGTCGGTTCCGAGGGCAAGGTGCGGGAGGTGCTCCCGCGCGGTCTCAACCACGCGGCGGAAGGCGTCGGTGCGGTAGACGCGCGCCATGCGCCTGAGCGTCTCGTCGCAGCCCGACTGGAGGCACACGTGCAGGAAGGGCGCCACGCGCTCCCCCGCCGCCGCCATCGTGCGACAGAGCTCGTCCGTGACGTCGGGAGGCTCGATCGAGGAGAGGCGGATGCGCTCGACGTCGGTCTCCGAGAGGAGAAGGTCGAGAAGACCCGGGAGGGCGAGCTCGTCTCCCCCCTCGTCCGCCGCGCGGTAGCTCCCGAGGTTGATGCCCGTGAGCACGACCTCATGGGCTCCGCGCTCCTGGGCCGCGCGGACGGCGTCGAGCACACGTGCGGGAGCCATCGAGCGCGCGGCACCACGGGCGCGCCAGACGATGCAGTAGGTGCAGCGGTTGTCGCACCCGTCCTGGATCTTGATGCCCGGGCGCGTGCGCCCCGTGGGCGTGGGGGCGTCGCAGGGAACCGGGGCGTCGCCTCCCCCCTCGAGGCCGAGGGCGCTGACGGCGAGCGCGGCCACGGCCGCCTTGTCCCTCTCCACGCGCACGTTGGGCGCGAGCGAGGAGATCTCGTCGGAGAAGAGGTTGGCCACGCAGCCGGTTGCTATGACGAGCGGGCTGCCGGGCAGTGACGCCGCGCGACGCACGGCCTTTCTCGTCTTTGCCTCGGCCTCGCCCGTGACGGCGCAGGTGTTGACGATTATGACGCCGGCCTCGCGCTCGGGCACGAGGGTGGCGCCATGGCGCTCGAGCTCGAGCGCCATGGCGTCGAGCTCGACGCGGTTAACGCGGCACCCGAGGTTGACGAGGGCAACACCGTGCTTGTCGCTCACCTGCGACCACCCTTGAAGGGGTTCTTGGGCGCGCGCCAGCGCTCCTTGGAGAAGTGCTCGGCGGTGCTCTCGGCGGCCGGGGAGAAGCCCTCTGCCTCGGCGGCGTCGCCCTCGTGGCCGGTATCGTCGAGCGAGCGTTCGGCGACGATGGCCGCGATGTCCAGCAGCTGCTTCTTGGAGAGGTCCTGGGGGGTCTCCACCTGGACGACGGCCACGAGCCTGCCTCGGGCGACCATGCCCATGCGCGGCATGCCGCGGCCCTCGACCGTCACGCGCTGGCCAAACTGACAGCCCGCGGGGACCTCGACGGTGACGCGCTCGCCCTCCATGATGCCGTCGAGCGTGACCGTGGTGCCCACGATGGCCTGCAGGGAGTCCACGCGCACGGTGCAGTAGAGGTCGTCGCCCTGCCGCTCGAAGCGGTCGCTCTCGGACACCTCCACGCTCACGACGAGGTTGCCGCAGGCGTCGCCCCTGAGGCCGGCCTCGCCCTTGCCCTCCACGGTGATCGTCTGACCCGAGTGGACGCCCGCGGGAACGCGCACCTCGACCTTCTCGCGCGAGGGCGTGCGACCCTGCCCCTCGCAGGTCTCGCAGGGATGGTCGATGACCTTTCCCTGGCCGTGACACTCGGGGCAGGCGGTCTGCGTCTGCATCTGGCCAAAGATCGTGCGCTGCACCTCGACGACGCGCCCGGTGCCGTGGCAGCGGTCGCAGGTGTGAAGATGACCGCCCTCGGCGGCGCCGGAGCCGCCGCAGTCCTCGCAGGGGGCAAGGCGCGTGTAGGCAACCGTCTTGGTGCATCCCGCCGCCGCCTCCTCGAGGGACACGGTGAGGCGGATGCCCATGTCGCGGCCACGCGTGCGCTGCGTCTGGGCGGCACCGCGGCCGCCCATGCCGCCGAAGAACGAGTCGAAGATGTCGCCGAAGCCAAACCCGCCGCCGCCAAAGATGTCGGAGACGTCAACGTAGTCCGAGCCAAAGCCGGCGGGGCCGTTCGGGTCTCCGTAGCGGTCGTAGTTGGCGCGCTTCTGGTCGTCGGAGAGCACGGAGTATGCCTCGTTGACCTCCTTGAATCGCTCCTCGGCGTCCGGGGCGTCGTTCACGTCCGGGTGAAGCTTGCGAGCCTTCTTGAGAAAGGCGCGCTTGATGGTCTTTGCGTCCGCGTCGCGAGGCACCTCGAGCACCTCGTAGTAGTCCCTCTTTGGTTCCACGTTACATCTCCCAAGACGTACATACCCAACCACCCGTCAGGCGCGACGGGATGACGAGCCCCGGCCGCAGGCGACTAGAGCAGGAAAAAGCCGTACGGATAGAACCCCATGCTGCACGAGGAGAGCAGCAGGAAGACAAGCGCCATGAACACGCCGTTGGTGAGTCCGTTGAGCGTGGCCACGCCCGCGTTTCTCCACCAGCGAAGCGAGGCCCTCAGGCCGTCGCGAATCACGAGGACGGCACCGACCACGAGCAGGGCAACGAGAAACGCCGTCACGGCGGCGCCCGGGCGGGAGCTCAGCAGCTCGAGGGCAAAGAGCGGCACGACGAAGCCGATGAGGTTGAACCCGTTTGCCTGGCGTCGCGTGAGGCGCTCCTCCGGCACGCAGACCTGGCAGACGAAGTCACCGGCGGACGACCCGTTGGTTCCCGCGTTGCCCATGCCCGCCACGCGCACCTCGTCGCCGTCGTGGGAGCCGGCGGGCACCTCTATGACGACCTCGCTCGCGGTGAGCGTGCGTCCCGACCCCCCGCAGACGGAGCAGGGGTCGGCGACGACCTTGCCGGTGCCCTCGCACTCGGGGCAGGTCATGGCCATGACGCCAAAGATGCCGGTGTCGACCGTGATGTGCCCGCTGCCGCCGCAGGTCGGGCACGTCACGGGCTTGTCGGACTCCACCGAGCCCGAGCCATGGCAGGCGTCGCACGCGGCGTAGCGCTGGTAGGTGACCCCGCGCCTGGTGCCCGCGGACGCCGTGGCGGCGTCGACCTCGAGCTCGTAGGTCACGTCCGACCCCGCGCGGGGGCGATAGGCGCGCGAGCGGCGCCGCGCGGTGCCCGCGCCGAACGGACCCCAGCCAAAGGGGTTGCCGCCGAACCCGAAGGGGTCGGAGTAGCCGCCCGCCGGGGAGCTGGGCGCGCCATACCCCCCAAAGGGCGAGCCCGAGCGCATGGCGTCGTAGCGCTTGCGCTTGTCGGGGTCGGAGAGAACGGCGTAGGCCTCGGAGACCTCCTTGAACTTCTCCTCCGCGTCGGGCGCCTTGTTGACGTCGGGGTGAAGCTTGCGGGCCTTGGTCTGGAATGCCTTGCGGATCTCCTCGGTCGACGCGTCCTTCTCGACCTCGAGGATCGCGTAGTAGTCCTTTTCGTTCATGGAAGCCATGCGGCAGGTCTCCCGTGTTCAGAGTCGATGCACATATGTGGAGGATTATATCCGCATGAGCACCCCTCCGCCTCGAGACCAGCGGCCGTTCGCTCAGTCCACATGACCCTGTGGGCGGCATGCTCCAGCCCGTGCGCAGCACCCGATGCGGCCGCCGACGCCGCTAGTCGCTGAGCGCGATCTGACGGTAGGCAACGCCGCAGCGCTGGAGGATGTTCTTGGAGATCAGGTTGTCCTCGGTGCCGTCGTACTTGTCGTCAAGGTAGACGACCTCGCCGATGCCCGCCTGCACGAGCGTCTTGGCGCACTCGTGGCACGGGAAGAGCGTCACGTAGACCGTGGCGTCCGTCATGTCCTTGAGGGTGCCGCGGTAGTTGAGGATGGCGTTGGCCTCGGCGTGGATGACGTAGTTGTGCTTGTCGTGCAGGGGGTCGTCGTTGGTGCCCCAGGGGAACTCGTCGTCGTTGAGCGCCGAGGGCGTGCCGTTGTAGCCCACCGAGAGGATGCGGTGGTTGGTGTCCGCGATGCAGGCCCCGACCTGCGTGTTGGGGTCCTTGCTGCGCAGGCTGGCGGCAACGGCCACGCGCATGAAGAACTCGTCCCAGCTGATGACGTTGACGCGCTTGCCCGGCATGACGGCTCCCCTCTCGATGGTGTTTCTGCTGCTAGCATGCATCATTTGCCGCACGCGCGCAAGTGCCGGGACCAAGGGGCGCCGCGCGCCTCCGCAGCACGTCGAACCAGGGAGCCCCGCAGGGTCAGCCCTTTGAGAGGCCGACACCGCCCAGGTTTCCCGTTTCGGCGTGCCGGGGACGGGCGTGCGGCTGGCAGCTGGCGGTCAGCACCTCGCCGGGGGCAAGGTCCCAGAGGGCGCCGTAGAGCTCGTTGCCCAGGAGCCAGCCCTGGTCGGTGGGCGCGAGCCGCCCGTTCTTCTCGGCAAGAAGGCCACGGGCGAGAAGGGCGTCAATGGCGTCGTCGAAGCGCGCGCCGAAGAGCTCGCGGGCACGTGCGACGAGCTCGGGGCGCAGCCCCTCCACGAGACGGGCGCCGAGCATGAGGTCCTCGGCCACCGCCTGGGGCTCCGTCAGGAACTCGAGCGAGAAGGACAGCGAGCCAAGGCGAGGGTCGGCAGCGAGCTCCCCGCGGGGCGTCTCGACCGTGAGCCGGACGCGCCGCACGCCTGCCGGCGCCGTCGGGAGCTGCGGGCAGGCCGCGCGAAGCCTCAGGTAGCCCTTCAGGTCGAGCATGCTCGAGGCTCCGGTTCCAAGGCCGAGGTACGGCGCCCCCGTCCAGTAGGCCTTGTTGTGACGGCACGCCTTACCTGCGCGAGCGTAGCTCGCGACCTCATACCGACGATAGCCGAAAGCCTCGAGTGTGGCCTGAGCCTGGGTCATTCTCTGCGCCTGCACCTCAGGGTCGTTCCAGGCGCACGGATCGTCCGCGTAGCGGCGGTCGAGCGGCGTCCCCTCCTCGATCTGAAGAGGGTAGACGCTCACGTGGCCCGCGCCGAGCGCGGCCGCGGCCTCGAGCGTGCGAGCCCAGCCCTCAGGCGTCTGCCCCGGCGTCGCGCACATGAGGTCGACCGAGAGGTCGAGTCCCGTCGCCACCGCCGCCGCAACGCGCTCCCGGGCGCACGCGGCGTCATGGAGGCGTCCGAGCTCGCGGAGCTCGCCGTCGTCGAGGCTCTGCACGCCTATCGAGAGCCGCGTCGCCCCCGCCGCGCGCACGGCGAGAAGGACGGCGTCGGAGAGCGAGTCCGGGTTGGCCTCGCAGGTCAGCTCCGAGGGAAGCGCCGCAGCCACGGTCTTCTCGACCAGCAAACCAAGGTCCCTCTCGCCCAGGAGCGTCGGCGTGCCGCCGCCCACGTAGGCCGTCTCGCAGCCCTCGAGAAGCCCAAGCGACGCGGCCTCATCAAGCTGCGCCTCGAGCGCACGTGCGTACGCACCCATGAGCGCATCGCCCGCGGGAGTTGCCCACGACGCGAAGTCGCAGTACGCGCACTTGCGCGCACAGAACGGTATGTGCAGGTAGAGCGCTCCGACCATGTGTCTTTCCTCGTCGGCGTCAAACCACGACGTTTGCGGCCGCAAAAGTCGCGCGAGAAATCAAGTTTTCCCAGTTGGGCCAAAAACTCGGCCCACTTTTGCGGCCGCAAAAGTCGCGCGAGCCGCTGCCACACACTCTACAGCACGTGCGCGCGCACCTCGGCGGCAACGGCGAGAAACTCCTCGGCGCGCACGCAGCTCATGGCCGCGTTTCGCCAGCGCGCGGCGTCGGGCATTCCCTTGAAGTACCAGCCCGCGAGGCTCCGGGCCCGCTTGAGGTGGGCACCCGTGGCCTCGAGCAGGCGCACGTGGCACTCGAAGGCGGCAATCCTCTCGGATGCGCTCGGCTCGTGTCCCGAGAAGACCCACGGGTTGCCATAGGTCCCGCGCGCGACCATCACGGCCGTCGCGCCGGTCTCTGCGAGCACGCGCCGCGCGGCGTCGTGAGAGAGGATGTCGCCGGATGCGATGACGGGGATGCCCACGGCGTCCACGACGCGGCTCACGGCTGCCCAGTCGGCCTCGCCGTGGTACATCTGTGTCGCAAAGCGACCGTGCACGGCCACCGCGGCGGCGCCCGCGTCCTCCATCGCGCGCGCGAACTCGGGCGCGACCTCCTGCCCCATGTAGCGGCCGCGGCGGATCTTCACCGTCACGGCTACACCCGGCGCACCCTCGCGGCACGCGCGCACGATCTTTGCGGCAAGCTCAGGGTTCTCCAGCAGCGCAGAGCCCTCGCCCTTCTTGGTCACCTTGGGCACGGGGCAGGCCATGTTGACGTCGATGAGCGCGAGCCTCTCGCCCAGGCGTGCCGTCACGCGCTCCGCGGACTCACGGAAGAGCTCCGGCTTGGACCCAAAGAGCTGCACCGCGATCTCCGGTTCAGCCGGATCGGGGTCCACGAGCTCCCAGCTCTTCTCGCCGTAGTGGAGCCCCGCGCACGAGACCATCTCGGAGTAGGCCAGCGCCGCGCCGCCCGCGCGCGCCATGAGGCGGTACGCCGCGTCTGAGACGCCCGCCATCGGCGCCATGAGCAGCCTGCCGGCGAGCTCGCCGTCCCAGGCGCCCAGCGCGGGGGCAAGGTTGGCAGCGGGGGCGTAGGCGGCCAGGACCTCGGCGGCCGTCACTGGTCGTCCACCTTGAGGACGGCGAGAAACGCCTCCTGCGGCACCTCGACGGAGCCGATCTGCTTCATGCGCTTCTTGCCCTCCTTCTGCTTCTCCAGGAGCTTGCGCTTGCGCGAGATGTCGCCGCCGTAGCACTTGGCCAGGACGTCCTTGCGCACGGCCTTGACGGTACTGCGGGCGATGATCTTGTTGCCGATGGCGCCCTGGATGGGCACTTCGAACTGCTGGCGCGGGATGATCTCCTTGAGCTTGTCGCAGAGACCGCGCGCCATCGCGTAGGCCTTGTCGCGGTGCACGATGAAGCTGAGGGCGTCCACCTCGTCGCCGGAGAGCAGGATGTCGAGCTTCACGAGGTCGCTCGCACGGTAGTCGGAGAACTCGTAGTCCAGGCTCGCGTAGCCCTTGGTGCGGCTCTTGAGCTGGTCGAAGAAGTCAAGGATGAGCTCGGCGAGAGGAACGTCAAAGTGCATCTCCACGGACTTCTCGGAGAGGTAGACCATGTCCTGCGTGATGCCGCGGTGCTCGATGGCGAGCTGCATGACGGCGCCCGTGTACTCGGGCGGCACGATGACCTTGGCCTTGAGGTAGGGCTCCTCGATGTGCTCGATGCGGGTGACGTCGGGCAGGTCCTGCGGGCTGCGCACCTCGACCATCTCGCCGTCGGTCTTGTAGACGTGGTAGTCCACCGAGGGCGAGGTCGCGATCAGCGACAGCGCGAACTCGCGCTCCAGGCGCTCCTTGACGACCTCCATGTGGAGCAGGCCCAAAAAGCCCACGCGGAAGCCAAAGCCCAGGGCCACGGAGGTCTCGGGGCTCCACGTGAGCGAGGGGTCGTTCACGCGCAGCTTCTCCAGGGCGTCGCGCAGGTTCTCGTAGTCCTTGTTGTCAATGGGGAAGATACCGGTGTAGACCATCGGCTTGGCCTCGCGGTAGCCCGGCAACGCCTCGGCGCAGGGGCGGCTCGCGTACGTGAGCGTGTCGCCCACGCGCACGGCCTCGGGGTTCTTGAGTCCCGTGACGACGAAGCCGACCTCGCCGACCCCCAGCTCGTCCACGAGCTGCTCGGCCGGGCGCTTGACGCCCACGCCGTCCACGAGGAAGCCCTCGCCGGCCTGCATCATCCGGAGCTGGTCGCCCTTGCGAATGTGCCCGTCGAAGACGCGCACCGTGGCCACCACGCCGCGATACTCGTCGAAGTAGGAGTCCAGGATGAGGGCCTTGAGCGGAGCGTCGTAGTCGCCCTCGGGCGGCGAGACGAGCATGACGATGGCCTCGAGGAGGTCGTGGATGCCCTCGCCGGTCTTGCCGGAGACGCACACGGCATCATCCGCCGGAATGGCGAGGTCCTCCTCGATCTCCTCCTTCACGCGGTCGGGCTCGGCACTCGGCAGGTCGATCTTGTTGATCGCGGGCACGATGTCGAGGTTGGCGTTCATGGCCAGGTTGGCGTTGGAGACGGTCTGGGCCTCCACGCCCTGCGTGGCGTCCACGACGAGCACCGCGCCCTCGCAGGCGGCGAGGCTGCGGGAGACCTCGTAGGTGAAGTCCACGTGACCCGGCGTGTCGATGAGGTTGAACTGGTAGGTCTCCCCATCGTCGGCGTCGTAGGTCACGCGCACGGCGTTTGACTTGATGGTGATGCCGCGCTCCTGCTCGATGTCCATGGTGTCGAGGAGCTGCGAGCGCATGTCCCTCTCCTCCACCGTGTGGGTGAGCTCGAGGATGCGGTCCGAGATGGTCGACTTGCCGTGGTCGATGTGCGCAACGATCGAGAAGTTGCGAATATGTGAGGTATCGTTAGTAGACATGTGGTGAATGATAGCGAAGAGTCGCGCCGCATGCTATACTCAGCAGGCTGACCTCACCGTGTCTCAAACAGAGGCCTCAGAACAGTAGTATTCGAAAGGAACCGCACGTGGCTAACATCAAGTCTCAGAAGAAGCGCATCATCACCGCCGAGAAGGCCCGTCAGCGCAACCGCGCTGTCCGCTCCGAGCTCAAGACCGCCGTCAAGGCCGTCCGCTCCGCCGTCGAGGCCAAGGACGTCGAGGCCGCTCAGGCTGCCGCCAACAAGGCCGGCCGTCTGCTCGACAAGGCCGCTTCCAAGGGCATCATCCACAAGAACCAGGCCGCTCAGCGCAAGAGCGGCGTCCAGAAGCTCGTCAACACCATCAAGTAGCTTCTGCTCACAGAACGTGCGAAGCGGACCCGGGGTGCTGCCCGGGTCCGCTTTTTTAGTTCGACGCCCGAGAGCCCGTTCCAGACGGACGTCGACCGTATGCGAAATGGCGCGTGAGCCTTGATCAGACGGCCCCGCAGACGCGCGAGATCAGGCCGACCATCACCGTGCGCTCGTCAGCGCCGCTCTTGAGCGCGCGCTCGGCCGTCGCACAGGCGCCGAGAAGCGCCTCGAGCTCCCCGTCCGAGAACCCTCGCGCCCAGCGAAGATGGTTCTTCACCTGCCAGTCCTTCTTCCCGAGCTCCTCCGCGAGCAGCGCCGAGGCACCGCGAGCGAAGAGGGACCGGGCGCAGACGAGCTCCCTCAGTCGGCCGGTGACGAGCGACAGCAGGCCGAGCGAGGAGCCGTCGAGAAGACGGTAGAGCGCGAGCGAACGATGCGCGTCACGCTCGCTGAGCCTGTCGAGAAACTCCCAGGGCTTGACCTCCGCCACACGCGACACGTGCTCCTCCACAAAGGCCCGCGTGATCGCCCCCGACCCCCCGAGAAGCGCCGCGAGCGTGGACACCTGCGTGTCCAGCATCGTCGTCGACTCCCCGACGCGCGCGACGAGCTCGCGCGCGGCATCGAAGTCGATGGTCACCCCATGGGCCGAGGCGAGCTTCTGGACGTAGGGCGGGAGGTCGCGCCCCTTGCGGGCGGCGCACTCGATGACGGATCGCGTGCCCACCTTCGCCACCGCCTTGTAGAGGCGCGTGCTCTTGGCGAGGGTCGTCGCCACAAGGGCGAGGGTGCAGCCCTCGTTGGGGTTCTCGAGATAGCCGACGATGGCCTCCGACACCGCCTTGGGAAGCTTCTCGGCGGGCTCTATGACCACCACGCGCCTGTCGCCGCCCATGGGCAGGGTGTTGAGCGATGCGAGCACCGAGACCTCGTCGAGGTCGCCTGACGCGGCTATCTCCTCGAGATTGAAGGCCGAGAAGGGCCCGTCCACCCGCGCCCGGAGCCGCGCGAGCGCCTGGGAGCGCTTGAGCTCGTCAGGCCCCACGATGAGATACGCCGGCAGCAGCGCGGGCTTCTCGGCCATGTTCCCTCCCCTCCCGGGCCCGTCTCGTCACGCCCATGCGACGGACGGGCAGTAAGATTGTCTGTGACCCAGTCTACCATCCTAGGGCCCTCCTCCCCGGCAGCTGACGACCGGGCCGTCGGCACCCGGCTCCACGCGCACGTCACCAACGTCCTTGGTGCAGAGGAAGACCGAACCGGCACTCTCGAGCGCCTCCACGCAGGTCGGGTCGGGGTGGCCGTACGAGTTTCCCTCCCCCGCGCTCGCCACGCTCACCTCCGGGTCGAGCGCCCGCGCAAGCTCGGGGGTGACGGACGCGGCCGACCCATGGTGCCCGACCTTGAGAAGGTCGACGTCTGACACGAGCCCCCCGTCAACCGCCCCACCGATGACCTCGGCCTCGGCGTCACCGGTGAGCAGGGCCGTGAGCGACCGCGACCCATCGTCGAAGGAGAGGTCGAGCACCAGGGAGTCCTCGTTCTCGAGCCCGTCTACCGGAGAGCGCGGAGAGACCACCGTCAGCGAGAAGCCCCCGACGCGAACGACGTCCCCCTGTGAGAGCTCGCGCACCTCGGCTCCGGGTGCGTCCGGCTCCACCCCCTCGGCTACGAGCACGGTCGGGACCCCATAAGCGGCGATGACGTCCTCGAGGCCTCCGACGTGGTCGTCGTGAAGATGCGTGAGGACGACCGCGTCCAGATGGACCACGTTGCTGCGCGCGAGCGCCTCGACAACCGACTCGTCCAAGCCGGCGTCAACGAGGACGGCGGAGGCGCCGTCGGTGACGAGAATCGCGTCGGCCTGTCCGACGTCGAGCACACGAACGCAGGCGGGCGCGAGGAGCCTCCAACGGAGGAACAGGCACATGCCCGCGACGGCGATGGCCCCCGCGGGCGCGAGCATCCGCAGCCGTGTGAGTCGGGGCCATGTGACGAGCAAGGCCGCGAGCGCCGCCGCGAGCAGGGCGAGCGCGAACCCCTCATCGACGCTCACGGCCACGCACGCACCGGGGAGCCCGGCCAGGAGACGCGCGGCCGCAACGAGCGGGGTCGCCACCGCCTCGCAGCACCAGAGCGCCACCGCCAGGAGCGGAGGCACGCCGGACAGCGCCGCCACCGCCATCCCGAGCACGAGGAGCACCGAGAAGAGCGGGGCGAGAAGAACGTTGGCGAGGGGCGCCACGAGCGAGAGCGTCCCGAACGTCGAGCAGATGAGCGGGGCGGTGACCACCTGGGAGACGAGCGTCATCGAAAGTGCCTCGAGCGCGGCGTCGCCGGCACGGCGCAGGGGCCCCGGCATGCGGGCGAGGCCCCCGGCCGGCTCGGGGGACGCGAGAAGAACCCGCAGCGCGTAGCTCACATAGGGAGCGAGCGCACAGATCCCGCAGACGCAGGCCACGGAGAGGAGAAACCCGAGACGCCCCGTCACCCCGGGCTCGAGGAGCGCCATGCCGAGTCCGACCACGCCGGCGGAGGAGAGCGGGTGCGACCTTCTCCCGAAGAGACCGGAGAGCGCCGCGACGAGCGACATCACCCACGAACGGACCGCCGAGTCGGGAGCGCCGCAGAACAGGACGAAGGCCCCCGTGATCGAGAGGAGCGCCACCGCCCCCACCAGGCGCGGAAGGCGCAGGCGCCCCATCAGGGCCCCCGCGATCGACGAGACGAGCACGAGGTGGCCTCCGGACACCGCGACGAGATGGGATATGCCGCACTCCGAGAAGAGCGCGTCGAGCCCGCGCTCGGCCATTCCCGAGGTTGAGCCGCAGACGGCACCCGCAACGAGCGCCCGGCCGTCGGAGGAGGACGCGTCGAGACGGTCCAGCACGAAGGCGCGGGCACCGACGGCGAAACCCCAGAGACCTTCCGCGGGACGCTCCTCCAGAACCCTCGTAACGCGGATGGTCCCGCAGAGGCCCTGAGAGCGAGAGCTCGCCCCCCACTCGTCGCCAGCGTTGGCGGAGAACCTCCCCACGCACCGCACGATGTCCCCCAGGTCGATCGGCTCGTCGGCGAGAAGCCACACCTCGCCGCCGCGCTCGCCGTTGCGCCACACGGACGCCCTGCCGCGCCATCCGTACGAGCCCTCGCTCATGTCCGACTCCACCCGCAGCTCCCACGAGGAGACGGGCGAACCGGAAAGGGCCGCGGCGACGCGCCCCTGGCCCTCGAGCTCGCCCGCGCACGCGAGCGCGGCCAGCGCCGCCGAGGCGACGACGGAGCAGACGGCAGGCGCCCACCCCCGTCCCCGGACCCGTCCCAGGGTCAGTGCGAGGGTCACGCCCAGCGAGAGCGCGGGGAGCGCCACGCCCACGAGCAGCGCCGGATCGGCGTCTGCCGCCAGCACCCCGCGCATGACGGCGAGAGACCCGAGGAGCGCCCAGAGCGAGAGCGGCAGCAGCGGGCGCGAGGGCCGCTCGACACCCTCAGACACAGATCATCGCCTCGAGCCGCTCGAACTTCTTCTCGCCGATCCCCGAGACGCGCATGAGGTCCTCGGGCAGGGCAAAAGGACCGTTCCTCTCGCGGTCCTCGACGATCGCCCGCGCCGTGGACTCCCCCACGCCGGGCAGCTCGTCGAGCTCCTCCTCCGTGGCGGTGTTGATGTTCACGAGAGGCTCTCGCGTCCCCGAGCCTCCCGCGTCGGCATCGGGCGCCTCCTCCCCCTCCAGCGGGACGTAGACCTTGTCGCCGTCCGCAACGCGGGCGGCCAGGTTCATGCCCGAGGTGTCCGCGCCCTCGGCAAGGCCGCCCGCCGCCTCGACGGCGTCCTTCACGCGATCGCCGTCGGAGAGCTCGTAGACGCCCGGGACGGCAACCGCCCCGTCAACGTGAACGAGAAGCGCGGCCTCATCGAGCGCGACGTCCTCGGTCGCACCCTCCCCGCGCCCCTCGCCCCCGCCCTCGGGGTCACCCGCATCGGAGCCCCCCGACTCGGCCCCCGCCTCGGAGGTCCCCGACCCAGCCCGCTCGATGTGCACGCCCCCGCCCGAGCCCCGTACGAGCAGGCCTATCGCCAGGGCCGCCGCGAGCAGGGCGACAAGACCCAGCGAGAGCGCGACGCCCGCATGGGCGCCGAACCTCCTCGCAAGCCGTCTGGCACGTTCCCTTCTCACCTGAGCCATGCCATCACCCCCTCTCCAATCATGAGGTCGGAGGGGACCGCGAAGGCCGACCATGGGGGAAAGTCGCTCGCGAGTCTCACGCCCGCTGTCGCCAAACTTGCGCACAACAAAGGGGACCCTCGAAAACGAGGGTCCCCAGACATCAAGGTATGAACTTGCTCACACCGCTCGCGGCGAGGCAGCTACCGTTCGTCGTCGTCCCTGCCGCAAAGCTCCCTATGATGGGGACGAAGCGGTCCCTTGGGGGCGTGATACGAGGGGCACTGCGAGAAGTCGCGCCACTCCGCGCTCGCCACGAGGTCATCGACCATGCCCTCGTGGTCAAAGCTCTCCCATGCCTCGAGGACTGCCTCGATGCGCGCGTGCGTCTCGGGACGGCGGGGCATGAAGAGGGTGCAGCAGTCGGGCGCCGTCTGGCAGCAGATGTCGTAGGTGCCGATCTCGTGCGCGCGGGCGATGATCTCCTGCTTGTCGGAGCCAACGAGCGGCCGCAGGACGGGCATGGTGACGGCCTCGTTGACGGCGGCGATGTTCTCGAGCGTCTGCGAGGCGACCTGTCCGAGGGACTCGCCGGTGACGAGCGCCTTGGCGCCCTCGAGGCGGGCGATGCGCTCGGCGACCTGAAGCATGACGCGACGGTACGTGATGATGCGCAGGCCCTGGGGGACGGCGAGGGAGATCTCTCGCTGACGCTCGCCGAACGGGACGACGTAGAGCCTCCCCACGATCCCGGAGGGGGCGAGCGCGTCAACGATGTCCTGGCAGAGCCACTCGCTCGTGTCGGAGGTCATCGGACGGCCCGAGAAGTGCACCGGCACGCAGATGGCGCCGCGACGCCCGACCATCCACGTGGCGACCGGAGAGTCGAAGCCGCTGGACAGCAGGCTCACGACCTTGCCCGCGGTACCAACCGGAAGGCCGCCCACGCCCGGAGCGGAGGAGGCGTAGACGTAGGTGGACCCCTGGACCACATGAACGATCACCGTGACGTCGGGGTTGTGGACGTCCACCTTCTTCTCGGGGAACGCCTCGCAGAGGGCGGATCCCACGATCTGGTTCATCTCGAGCGTGTGCACCGGATAGGTGGTGGAGGACCTTCTCGCATGGACCTTGAAGGTAGAGAACTCGGGGGCCTCCCCGAGCGCTCGGATGGCGGCGGCCCGATACTCCCCCTCGTCGAGCCCGCACTTGTAGGCAAGGGAGACGCGGGCGACGCCGGGGACGCGACGAATGGCGCTCGCGAGGTCCTCGCTGGCCTGACGGTCCTCGGTCTCGACGACGACGTATCCGGAGATGCGCGATATGGAAGCAACCCCCCATCCCGCGAGCGCGCGATGGAGGTTCGTTACGAGCTGGTTCTCGAAGGTCGACCGGTTCTTGCCCTTAAGGCCGATCTCGTGATAGTGGACCAGGCAGAGGCGCTCGGTCATGGGCGCCTACAGAGCGATCGTGTTGGCGCCCTTGATGTCCTCGTCAAAGTCCTCCTTGACGAAGCTGAGGGTGCCGTCCTCGATCTCGGTCATGGCGACGGAGATGGGGTCCTTCCCGGAGACGACGGTGGTGATGTCGTCAAAGTCCTGGATGGCGGTCACGCGGAGGTGCTGCCCGCGGACCATGTTGTTGATGTCGCAGGCGCGCTTGGACGCGAGGGAGCACAGGAGAAACGGGTTGTTCTCGGTCTTGTCGAGCAGGTTGTCAATCTCAGGCTTGATCACGGACATCTTGTGAGGGGCCTCCGTCCATCTCGTACGTGTGTATCACATCCTCGAGCTCGCTGCAGGCACGGTCGAGGTCGTCGTTGACGATGCGAACGTCATAGTCGCCGGCATGCGCCATCTCGGTGCGGGCGTTGGAGAGCCTCAGCTCAACGCTCTCCTCGTCCTCCGTCCCGCGTCCGCGCAGGCGGCGCTCGAGCTCCTCCATGCTGGGGGGCTCCACGAAGACGAGGACGGCGTCCGGCATGACGGAGCGGACCGCGAGCCCGCCCTGGACGTCAATCTCGAGGACGACCGACTCCCCCGCGGAGAGCACACGCTCGACCTCGCTCACGAGCGTCCCGTACCGGTGTCCGTGCACCCACGCCCACTCGAGGAACTCGCCGGCGTCCAGGCGCCGGTCGAACTCGGCGTCATCCATGAAGTGATAGGAGACGCCGTCGGTCTCTCCCTCGCGGGGAGAGCGCGTCGTCGCAGAAACCGTCAGGCCCAGGCAGGAGGAACGCTCTCGCAGCTTGGCCACGAGCGTTCCCTTGCCTACGCCTGACGGTCCGGAGACGACGAAGATTCTCGCTCTTCTCTCCAAGTTACTTGACGAGAGCCTGAACGAGCTGCTCGCGCTGACGGGCGCCGAGGCCCTTGACGCGACGAGAGGCGGAGATGCCGAGCTCGTCCATGATCTTGGCAGCCTTGGCCTTGCCGTAGCCGGGGAGGGACTCGATGAGGGTGGAGACCTTCATGCGGCTGGCGATGGGGTCATCGGACTCGAGGACGGACTCGAGGCTGACGGCGCCGCTCTTGATCTTCTCGCGCAGCTCGGCGCGGGCGTGACGGGCCTGAGCGGCCTTCTCGAGGGCGGCCTTGCGCTGCTCGTCGGTAAGCTGGGGTAGAGCCATGTTGTTCCTCCAATTCGATACTGGAGCCGCCATAGATGTGCCAGGCGGCTTTGCAGATACCTAGTTTGCCCGTTGAGCGGCGGTTTTGCAATACCTCTTCACCAAAGGTGCAGGTAAACCATCAAATGGTGTGCACAAAAGGTGGAAGCACCAAGAAAACCGCAGGTAAAGGTCCTAGTTCATGAGCTCCGCGCAGATGGCGTCGAAGGCGGCGACGGGGTCGTCGGCACCCGTGATGGGACGGCCGATGACCAGCTTGGACGCGCCGGCCTCGATGGCGGCCGCCGGGGTTGCGATGCGCTTCTGGTCCCCCACCTCGGCACCCGCGGGACGCACGCCCGGGGTGACGATGAGCGCGCCAGGGCCGAGAAGCGCGCGCATCTCGGCGGCCTCCTGCGGCGAGCAGACGATGCCGTCGGCGCCCGACCCATAGGCGAGGCTCGCGAGGCGCGCGACCTCCTCGGCGACCGGGGACTCCACGCCGATCTCCGCGAGCGCCGCCTGGTCCATGCTCGTGAGCACAGAGATGGCGACGAGGCGCGTGCGGTCGCCGCCGCGCTGCTCGGCGGCCTCTTCGGCGCCCTTGCGAGCAGCCGCGATCATCGCGGAGCTGCCGAGGCCGTGGATGGAGAGGATGTCGGCGCCCGTGAGGGAGGCGGCGCGGACGGCGCCCTGCACCTGGAACGGGATGTCGTGGACCTTGAGGTCGAGGAAGACGCGCAGCCCGCGCTCGCGCATGGCGTCCACGATGGCGGGGCCCTCCGCGTAGAAGAGCGTCATGCCCACCTTGACCCACGTGGCCTTGCCGGCGAGCAGGTCCGCCAGCTCGAAGGCACGCTCCTTGGAGCAGTCCAGCGCGATGATGATCTTGTCGCTTGCCTGTTCGTACGTCAGCATTCGAAGGCTCCAATCAGCTCGTTGATGTCAGAGACGCCCTGCTCGGCGGCCCAGGAGGCGAGGCCGTCCACGATGTCCGCGGCGCAGGTGGGGTCATAGAAGTTGGCGGTGCCCACCGTGACCGAGGTGGCGCCGGCGAGGATCATCTCGGCGGCGTCTCTCCACGTGGCGATGCCGCCCATGCCGTTGATGGGGATCTTGACGGCCTGTGCCGCCTCCCAGACCATGCGCACGGCGATGGCGTGGATGGCGGGGCCGGAGACGCCGCCCGTGGGCTTGGAGAGGCGGCTCCTGCGGGTGCGCACGTCGATCGACATGCCGTTGATCGTGTTGATGAGCGAGAGGGCGTCCGCGCCCTCGGCCTCGCAGGCGCGTGCGATCTCCGGCACGCGGACGGGCGCCATCTTGACGAGCAGCGGGCGCTTGACGCGCGGGCGCACCGCACGCACGACCTCTGCCGCGCTCTCGGGCGTGCCGCCCACGAGGACGCCGCCGCGTGCGATGTTGGGGCAGGAGATGTTCATCTCCACGCCACTCGCCCACGGGCAGAGCTCCTCGATGAGCTCGACGGCGGCGACGTACTCCTCCACGGAGTGGCCGGCCGCCTGCACGATGACGCGGCAGCCGCGCCCCTCGAGACCGGCGAGGTACTCGCCGTACTGCTCAACCATCCCGGCGACGCCCGGGTTGGCAAGGCCCACGGTGTTCATCATGCCGCTCGGCACCTCGCACATGCGGGGAGCGGGGTTGCCTGGCCACGGCTCGGCCGAGCAGCCCTTGAGGGTGATCGCGCCCAGGCGGGAGACGTCGAAGAAGTCCTCGAAGACCGAGCCGAAGGCGAAGGTGCCCGAGGCGGTGTTGACGGGGTTCTGCATGCGCACGCCACCGAGGTCGACGGCCATGCTCACGTGCTTCTCGGCCATTACCACGCCACCTCCTCTGCATCGAAGACGGGGCCGTCCTTGCAGCAGGACTTGTAGGTGCCGTCGACCATGGCCACGTTGCAGGTGCCGCACGCGCCAAAGCCGCAGCACATCATCCGCTCCATGGAGACGCGGCAGGCGACCCCGGCCTCGCGGCAGAGGCGCGCGACGCCCGCCATCATGACCTCGGGGCCGCAGGTGTAGACGACGTCGTAGCTTCCGCTGGCGAGAAGGTCGGCGAGGGCGTCGGTGGTGAAGCCCCTGCGCCCGGCGGTGCCGTCGTCGGTGGTCACGGCGACGGTGCCGGCACCGAGGCCCTCGAGCACGTCCGTGCCCCAGAGCTTGCCCGCGGTCTGCGCGCCCACGACGGCGTCGAAGGCAACGTCCGAGGCTGCGAGCATGCGGGCGCACGCGACGATGGGGGTGATGCCGACGCCGCCGGCCACGACGCAGGCGCGACGCGCGCCCTCGACGGACGGCCAGGGGTTGCCGCAGGGGCCAACGGCGGTCGAGGTCTCCCCCGCCGCCATCTCGGAGAGGCGGCGCGTGCCGTCGCCCACGACGGCGTAGACGATCTCCACGGTGCCGGCCGCGGCGTCCGCGCGGCTGAAGGACAGCGGGACGCGCAGGATCTGGCTCGCGTCACCGGGCACGTGGATGTTCACGAACTGGCCCGGGGCGAGGGCGGCCGCGAGCTCGGGCGCTCGGAACACGATGCGCATGAGGCCGTCGGCCGCCGGCTCGTTGGAGACGACGGTGAAGCCGTGGACGTCAAGCCCGGCGCTCATCGAAGGACTCGCTTGACCGGGGTGACCTCGCCGCCCGTGAGCGTGTGGCGACCGGCGACAAAGACGTCGGACGCGGCGCCCTTGAGGGTTGCCCCAAGCCACGCGGAGTTCTTGGAGCGGCTCTGGAGCCAGTCCTCGGTGACCGTGACCTCGGCGGCCGGGTCGATGAGCGTGAGGTCGGCGGTGCTGCCCGCCTCCACGCGGATCTCCGGCAGGCGCAGGCAGCGGCGCGGGTTCACGGCCATGACCTCGACGAGACGAGACCAGCTCATCGTGCCGGGAAGCACGAGGTTGGTGAGCATGAGCGGCAGCGACGTCTCGAGGCCCACGATGCCGAAGAAGGCGATCTCCCACTCGCAGTCCTTCTCGTGCGGCGCGTGCGGGGCGTGGTCGGTCACGATGCAGTCGATCGAGCCGTCGAGGATGCCCTCTCGCAGCGCGGCCGCGTCCGCGGCGGTGCGCAGCGGCGGGTTCATCTTGAGGTTGGTGTCATAGGCATCGGTGATGTCGTCCTCGCACAGGAACAGGTGGTGCGGGGTGACCTCGCAGGTCACGGGCAGGCCCTCTGCCTTGGCGGCGCGCACGAGCTCGAGGCCCTTCTCGGTGGAGATGTGGGCGATGTGCAGGGCGCAGCCGGTCATGCGGCAGAGCTCGATGTCGCGGTAGATCTCGAGCTCCTCGCCGAGCGCGGGCCAGCCGAACATGCCGAGGCGGGTGGAGGCGCGACCCTCGTTGATGACGCCGTGCGTGGTGAGCGACTCCACCTCACAGTGCGCGGAAACGACCTTGCCGAACTGGGAGACGTACTCCATGCAGGTGCGCATCATGCCGGCGCTCTGGACGCCGTGGCCGTCGTCGGAGAAGGCGACCGCGCCCTCCATGACCATGTCGCCGATCTCCGCGAGCGTCTGGCCCTTCTCGCCCACCGTGAGCGCGCCGATCGGGCGGATGTGGCAGAGGCCGGCGTGACGGGAGCGGTCGATCTGGTAGCGGACCTCGGCGCCGTTGTCGGTCACCGGGTCGGTATTGGGCATCGTGGCCACGTCGGTGAAGCCGCCGTGGGTGGCCGCGCGGGCGCCGGTCTCGATGGTCTCCTTGTACTCGAAGCCGGGGTCGCGGAAGTGAACGTGCATGTCCACGAGGCCGGGCACGAGGTACTTGCCGGTGGCGTCGATGACCTCGGCGCCCTCCGGGGCGTCCAGGCTCTCCCCCACCGCGGCGATCTTGTCGCCGTCGATGAGCACGTCACGAACGTCGTCGAGGCCCACCTGGGGGTCGACGACGTGGGCTCCCTTAAGCAGATACGCCATTGTTCTCTCCTCCCAGAAGCAGGTACATCTCGGCCATGCGCGTGAGGACGCCGGCGTTCACCTGGTCGAGGATGCGCGAGCGCGCACAGTCGGCCACGTCGGCGTTGATCTCCATGCCGCGGTTCATCGGGCCGGGGTGGCAGATGATGGCCTCGGGCTTCATCCTGTTGACGCGGCCCATGTCGAGGCCCCAGAGGCGGTTGTACTCGCGGCGGGACGGGATGGCCGCGCCCTCCATGCGCTCGAGCTGGACGCGGAGCATGTAGACGACGTCCATCTCGGGGATGACGGCGTCGAGGTCGGCCGTCTGCGGAACGCCGTAGTAGTCGGGGTCGTCGACCTGGAAGGTGGGCGGGCCCACGAGCGTGACGTCGGCGCCCATGGTCTTGAGCGCGGGCACGAGGCTGCCGCACACGCGGCTGTGGGAGAGGTCGCCCACGATGGCGACCTTGAGGCCGTCGAGGTGGCCGAAGTTCTCGCGGATGGTGTAGAGGTCGAGCATCGCCTGCGTGGGGTGCTGGTGCTTGCCGTCGCCGGCGTTGATGACGATTGCGTCGGTGTGCTCGGTGATCTTCTGCGGCGTGCCGGCGAGCTTGGCGCGGCAGATGAACATGTCGACGTTCATGGCGTCGATCGTCTCGATGGTGTCGGCGAGGCTCTCGCCCTTCACGACGGAGCTCGTGGCGCCGCCCATGGAGAGGGAGTCGGCGGAGAGGCGCTTCTCGGCGAGCTCGAAGGAGCTCTTGGTGCGCGTGGACGGCTCGAGGAAGAGGTTGACGATCGTGCGGCCGCGCAGCGCCGGGACCTTCTTGATGGCGCGCTTGTTGACCTCGGAGAACGAACGAGCCGTGTCGAGGATCTGGGTGATGTCGTCGGCGGTGAGGCTCGTCGTGTCGATCAGATGCTTGACGGACAGCATGTGCTGGGCACCTCCTGTGCTCTACTCGGTGGGTTTGGTCCAGATCTCCACGGCGTTGGTTTCGTCGTAGGGGGCGATGGTCACGCGGACGTCCTCCTCGTGCGAGGAAGGCACGTTCTTGCCGACGTAGTCGGCGCGGATGGGAAGCTCGCGGTGGCCGCGGTCGACCATGACGGCGAGCTGGACCGTGCTCGGGCGACCCAGGTCGATGAGGGCGTCGAGCGCGGCGCGGATCGTGCGCCCGGTGTAGAGGACGTCGTCGACGAGGATGATGTCGCGGCCGTCGACGTCGAAGGGGATGTCGGTGCCAAACTCCACCGGCGCGATCTTGCGGCGCACGTCATCGCGATAGAAGCTGACGTCGAGAGAGCCCACCGGGGGACGCTTTCCCTCGATCTTTGCGATCTCGTCCGCGAGCAGGGGCGCGAGGGCAGCCCCGCGACGAACGATGCCAACGAGCGCGATGCCGTCGGCGCCCTCGTTTCTCTCGATGATCTCGTGCGCCACGCGGGTGAGGGCACGAGCCATGGCCTGACCGTCCATGATCTGGGCTTTGAGCTGTGGCTGCTCCATGGGACTCCCTTCGTAAGAAAAAGACGCCCTGCCTTGCGGCGCGAGCGTCAAGAAGGGTATGGGAAGCGTCCCTGGGGACCTGACCTTGCTGGCGTCTCGCACCGGCTTAAAGTATCTCTCCCACTGTACGTTACCTTGCCGCCCGAGACAAGCGGGGGCGGAAAGGCAACACGGCGTTAGAGCTGGAATCCGCAGTTCATGCAGAACTTGTCGCCGGGGGCGGCGGGGGTGCCGCACCTGGGGCAGACGGCGCCCTCTGCGGGTGCGGGGTCGGGAGCGGAGAGGGGCTCGGCGGGCTCCGGGACGGGGGCGGCCTCGGCAGGAGCGGGCTCGATCACGGGCGCCGGGTCGGCCACCGGGCTCGGTTCGGGTGCGGGCACCGGCTCGGGTGCGGGCACGGGCATGGGTTCGGCCGCAGGCGCGGGCATGGGTTCGGCCGCAGGCACCGGCTCGGGCTCGGGCGCAGAATCGGGGGCGGGCGCGGGCACGGACTCGGGCGTCGGGGCGACCGCCGGGGCGTCGAGCTTGTGTCCGCAGCTCATGCAGAACAGGTCGCCGACGTTCATCGGAGAGCCGCAGCTGGGGCAGACGGGACCGTTCCAGTTGGCGGGAGCGCCGCCCTGCGAGGCGGAGAGCGCCGCCTGGATCTCCGTCATCGGCCTGCCGCAACCCGAGCAGAAGACGTCGCTGGCGCCCACCTGAGAGCCACAGAACGGGCAGGCGAAGTGAGTGGAGGCAATCTGTGCGGCATGTGCCTCGCGCTCGATGCGATCGAGCTCCGCCTGAATCTGCGTGCGCTCGGCATCGATGGAGGCGATGCCGTCGTAGAGTGCCTCGCGGCCGGCACGGAAGCGGGGGTCGTTCCTGGTGAGCTCGTAGAGGCTCGCCCCGAGCTGGGCCGCCAGATTCTGGCGCCTCCTGTTGGCGTCGCTCATCTGGCCCTTGAGCCTCACCTGGTCGCTGGTGCGGCCTGCCGCGGCAACACCCCTGTTGAACGTCGACTGAACGCTGTCGAAGAAACCCATAGCGTCTCCGCTCTCTCGAACCGCCCACGGGCGGATTGTCCCTCACCCATGGTAGCCCAATCAGAGACGGCTCGCGCCACGGTCCAGCGCGCTTCTCGCCAAAGGCCGCAACCGCCCGCGCGCTCGGCTTGCGAGCCTCGAACCTTCCGCCGGCATCGCACAATCCCGCCCGTGCCTCTCGCCCAATCCAACACGCGCTTCTCACCCCATTGGAACCCCGAGAGGCTTCGGGCGACTTTTGCACGAGCGCCCGAGGGGGCCCAATCGGCTCTAACTGCGTTTTACCTGGTCAGTGGACTGACCAACCCTCGAGGCATGCAACGTTGCCCCGTGGGCTCGTGCAAAAGTCGGGAGAAGTGCGCAGCCTAGAAGCCGGAGACGGGCGCACCCTCGAAGTGCGGAGCTGCGTGCGACCCAGAGACGTGGAGACGCCGCGGCCCAATGCCGCGCACGGCAACGAAGCCCGGAGAAGCGCGCGACACGGGGCTCACAGCACGTCGAGCAACGAAAAGAGGCCGGAGGATGTGCCCCTCCGGCCTCGAAAGTTCCTGGCTCCCCGGGTAGGATTCGAACCTACGACACGCTGATTAACAGTCAGCTGCGCTACCACTGCGCCACCGGGGAATGTGTTCGCGCAAGAAGTAAGTATACAGAAGCTTCCCTCGGGCGCAACCCCCAAATTCACTTTCTTTGAAATTTGGGCGAGAGGGACCGCAAGACCCGGCCACCCGCGCGAGCCCCGTCGCGCGACCAGGAGCTCGCCGAAGCCCCAAGCTACACCCGCCCAAAAACAAAGCCGCCCGCAGCTTGGCTGCGGGCGGCTGAAGGGCGACGTGCGACCGAGGCTATCGATCGAGCGCCTCGTTGTGCGCCTTGCTCCCAAACACGAGGGCAAGGATGCCGAGAATGACGAGGATGACCTCGACCCAACCGACCTGTCCGGACGTGACGCCGAGGACGACCTGCACGAGCGAGGCGACGACCATGACGACGGCGAGCACGTTGAACTTGCCGGTGTTTCGGGGGCTGTTCGCGGCGCGTGCGCCCGTCACGCCCACGACGAAGCAGTACAGGCCGACGACGAGCGCGAGCACACCGATCACCTCAGCGGCGATGGCTCCGTCGTAGGCCGCCTCGCCCCCCAGGCTCACGTGCATGCCAGCGGCGAGCGGAGAGCCCACCAGCAGGAAGACGCCTCCGATGACCTGGAGGAGCGCGACGAAGAGGATGAGGATGGAGACGATCTTGAATCGCTTCTGGCTGGGTGTCATGCGTTAGTCCTCCATGTAGTCCTTCAGGCGACCGCTGCGGCTGGGGTGACGCAGCTTGGCCAGGGTCTTACTCTCGATCTGGCGGATGCGCTCGCGCGTGACGCCAAACTCGCGGCCGACCTCCTCGAGGGTGCGCGGGTGGCCGTCCTCGAGGCCAAAGCGGAACTTGATGACCTTGCGCTCGCGGTCGGCAAGGCCGTCGAGGACCTGGTCGAGCTGCTCGCGGAGCATGGAGTCCGAGGCGGCCTCAGGGGGCGCCACGGCGCTCGAGTCCTCGATGAAGTCGCCGAGCTGGGAGTCCTCCTCCTCGCCGATGGGCGTCTCGAGGGAGACGGGCTCCTGGGAGATCTTCTGGATCTCGCGCACACGGTCCGGGCTCATGCCCATCTCGGCACCGATCTCCTCGGGGGTGGGGTCGCGCCCGAGGTCCTGGAGCAGCTGGCGCTGCACGCGGATGAGCTTGTTGATGGTCTCGACCATGTGCACCGGGATGCGGATGGTGCGCGCCTGGTCGGCGATGGCGCGAGTGATGGCCTGACGAATCCACCAGGTGGCGTAGGTGGAGAACTTGAAGCCCTTGGTGTAGTCGAACTTCTCCACGGCACGGATGAGGCCGAGGTTGCCCTCCTGGATGAGGTCGAGGAAGAGCATGCCACGACCCACGTAGCGCTTGGCGATGGAGACGACGAGGCGGAGGTTGGCGCTGATGAGCTGCTGCTTGGCGTCAAGGCCAACCTGCTCGATGCGCATGAGGCGGCGCTGCTCGGCGCGCGTGAGCTCAAGGGTGCCGTCCTCGGCGGCCTCGAGCTTCTCGGTGGCCTCGGTGCCCGCCTCGATCTTCATGGCGAGGTTTACCTCCTCGGAGGCGGTGAGAAGGTCGACCTTGCCGATCTCCTTGAGGTACATGCGCACCGGGTCGCCGGTGAGCATGGCAGTGGAGGTGTCCGGCCTGCGGGCGCGGGCGCGGGACGAGCGCTTGGGCTTGGAGACGCGCGCCTTGGGAACGGAGCGCAGGGCCTCCTTGACGATCTTCGCCTCGGCGACGCTCTCCGACTCCCCCTCCTCGTCATCGAAGGAGTCGACGTCGTCGTCGCCGTCGCCAAAGTCGTCGTCGATTCCGTCGTCGACGGAGAAGTCCTCCGCGGGGGCCTCGGCGGGCGACCCGCTGATCTCGACGCCGCGAGAGCGGATGGCGTCATAGAGATCGGAGAGCTCGTCGGAGTCGACGTCGATGTCCTTGATGGCGAGCTGGATGTCGTCCTCGGTCACGCTGGCGGAGCCCCCGGCTCTGGCAACGAGACCGTCGACGGCACCGAGCAGCTCGTCGGAGAGCTTGATGTCCTCGTTCGTCTTCTTGGCAGCCACGAATGTCCTTTCGACGTATAAACCTTTGAGATTATACCCAAATCATTACTCGGAGAGAGCCGACGACAGGCGAGCCGAGAGCTCCCCCATCCTCCTCTGGAGGGAGGCGGCCTCCTCGAAGAGGGCCTCGGACTCGCCCCCCGGCGGAAGCGAGCGGAGGCGGGACCTTATCGCCCTCACGCGCCTCCTGCAGGAGCTGAGCTCGGCGGTGTCGACGATGAGCTCGAGCTTCTTCTGGTCGGACAGGCCCTCGTCCCCCATGACGCGCCCGCCGGACAGGATGGCGGGCGCCTCGGGAACGACCGCCGAGGCGGCCGCGACGACCTCGGCCGGGGTAGCCCCCTCGGGCGTGGAGAGCATCGCCCACGACATGGCCTCGTGGCGCTCGTCAGCCCAGGAGAGCGTGGCGATCCTGTCGCCAAACGCCCTCATCGCGTCCGGGCGCTGCGCGATCGCGGCAAGGAGCTCGCGCTCGGCCACGACCTGCATGCGCTCGTCGGCCGAGAGCGCCCTGAGGTCGTCCGCCCGCTCGACGCCGCCCGCGGCGGCGGGAGCGTCCTCGTATGCCTCGGCGGGGACGTAGTCGTTAGGGACCTCGATCGAGCCCTCGCCCTCCCGCTCCTCGGGAGGGGTCGACGGACGCGGGGAGTCGACGCCCCGCCCGGTCCCGCGACCCTCGCGGCGAGGCGTGGCCGAGGCGCCCCTTCTCGGGGCGTCGGACTCGTCGAGCTCGCTCACGGGCGCCTCCCTGATGGCGCGCTTGGTCTCCTCGACGTCCATGCCGAGGGCGTCCGCGAGCCGCGTGGCGTACTCGTGGAGAAGGACGGAGCGCTTGAGGGGGGCGAGCACGCGCGCCATGTCCTCGAGCGCCCGCACCCGGCGTCCCGGCGCGGAGAGGTCGTAGCCCTCGAGGCGCTTCTCGAAGACGAAGTCCATGAGCGGGCGCGCCGAGGCGAGGATCGGGCGCAGGGCGTCAGCGCCGTGCGCGGCGAGAAACTCCATCGGGTCCTGGCCGTCCGGGAGAACGACGCACATGAGCGCGGCGGAGGTCTTGTCGAGATAGCGGATGGCGCGCTCCGCCGCGCGCTGGCCGGCGGCGTCTCCGTCGAAGAGGCAGATGATGCGGCTGACGCGCTGGCGCTCCATCAGCCTCACGTGGTCGAGGCGAAACGCCGTGCCGAGCGCCGCCACCGTGTTGGTGAACCCCGCCTCGTGCATGGCGATGACGTCGGTGTAGCCCTCGCAGACGATGGCCTCGCCCGTCGCCGCCATGCCCTCCTTCGCCTTGTCGTAGGCGAAGAGGTGCTTCCCCTTGTTGAAGGCGGCGGTGTCGCGCGTGTTCACGTACTTCGCGACGTTGTCGCGCTTGGGGCCGATGACGCGCCCGCCAAAGGCGATGGCGCGCCCCTGCTCGTCGTGGATCGGAAACATCACGCGGTCGTAGAAGCGGTCGACGAGGCGCCCGGAGCGCTCCTGGGCGAGGTCGGCCGCGATCATCTCGGCGGAAGAGAAGCCCTGCTTGCGAAGGTGCGCCACGAGGGAGCCGTACCCCGGGGCAAAGCCGAGGCCCCAGCGCCGGCAGACCGAGGACCCAAACCCCCGCCCGGCGAAGTAGCGCCGCGCCTCATCGGGGCCGGAGCCCTTCCCGCGCATGAGCATCGTGTGGTAGAAGTCCTCGGCGGCTCCGAGCGCCTCGATCAGGCGGGTCCGCTTGGGCCCGCGCCGCGCGCCGCGCTCCTCGGCGAGCTCGATCCCCGCTCGGTCCGCGAGGTAGCGAATCGCATCCGGGAAGTCCAGGTTCTCGCGGCGCTGAACGTAGGAGAAGACGTCCCCGCCCTCGCCGCACCCAAAGCAGTGCCACAGGCCCGTCGCCGGGTTGACCTTGAAGGAGGGGCTCTTCTCGCCGTGGAAGGGGCAGCAGCCCCAGAACTCCTGGCCGCGCTGACGCAGCTCCACGGTCTCAGCCACGAGCTGCACGAAGTCCGTTGCCTGGCGGACCCGTTCCTTGTCCTCGTCGGTGATCACGCGAGCGCCTCCCCTCTCAGGTGGATTCCACGCTCCCCCAGCGTAGCACGGACCCAGGACACGTTTCCCAGCACCACGCGCTCGAGCTCCTCGAGCGACGAGAACAGCCTCGGCTCGCGCAGCCATCGCGCAAAGACGACGCAAACCTCGTCGCCATAGAGGTCCCCGTCAAACCCCAGGAGCGTGGCCTCGAGGAACTGCTCCCCCTCCTCGCCGGGCGAGAAGGACCTGGGCTTGCCGACGTTGATCGCGGCGGGCCAGGCAGTGTTCTCGCATGCGACGTACCCAGCATAGACTCCCTCCGCGGGCATGCAGAGGCCGTCGAAAACGCGCACGTTTGCCGTGGGAAAGCCGAAGGACGTACCCTCGCCTCGCCCATGCTCAACGACGCCGCGGACGAAGTGGCAGCGCCCGAGCAGGCCCGCGGCATGCTCCACGCGACCCTCACCGAGCATTCCGCGAATCCTCGTTGCGGTGACGGGAGAACCGCCTTCGTCGAGCAAATCCATACCGACGACCTCGAATCCGTCGGCACGTCCCAGCTCGGAGAGCGCACCCACGGTACCCGCCCCGCCCGCGCCGAGGCGGAAGTCAGACCCAACGACGATGACGTCGAGGTCCATGAGCCCACCCAGCGTCTCTCGCACGAACCGCTCGTACGACAGCGCCGCCAGCTCAGCCGTAAAGTCGATCACGACCAGGCGATCCACGCCCTCGATCGAGCGCAGGGCATCCAGCCGGTCCGCATCAGAAAGCAGCATCTTCTGCGGATGCTCCGGACACAGCACCACCGACGGATCCGGCGAAAAGGTAACGACCACAAGCTCGTTCCCACGCTGGAGAGCCTCGACGCACGCCCGTTCGATCAACGCCCGATGTCCCGCGTGAACCCCGTCAAACGCCCCAATCGCACAAACAGATGTTTTGAACCCGTGCAGTCCCTCTTCTCGCGACGCGCTCACCAGGGCGCCGGAGGTGTTCCGTAGAAAAGTTCTGCGAAGCACACTTTTCGGAGGAACACCTCCGGCGCCCCCGATGGGGTTATCGGGCGAAAGCGCGAGGAGCTGCTGCGCGAGGTTCTTCTCGCCCATCAGCGTACCCCCTCGATGGCCTGGGGGAAGTTGGACTCGCAGACGAGCCTCCTGCCCTCGCAGCGCCAGACGCCCGCGAGCCCGCCCCCAAAGACGAGCGCCACGCGCTCTCCGTGAGACGTCTCGCGCGCCCCCGAGGCGTCGCGCACGATGCCGGCCGGGATGCGCCGACCACACATGACGTCGGGAATCTCGTCGACGGAGAGCTCCCTCAGGGGAAGGTCGAGCGTTGCCGCGGGGTCGAGCGCGCGCTCGTGGACGAGCTCCGCACCGCGCTCGGCAAGCTCGTCGAGGCTCAGGCAGTCCTCGAGGGTCACCGGGCCGGAGAAGGTCCTCCGCAGGTCGCGGACATGGGCGAGGCACCCGAGGGACTTCCCGAGGTCGCGCGCGATGCTGCGCACGTAGGTGCCCTTCGAGACGTCGAGGTCCACGGTCCAGGTGCGGCGCTCGGCGTCAACGCCAACGAGGTCGGCGCCATGGATGGTCACGCGCCGGGCCTTGAGCTCAAGCTCCTCCCCCGCCCGGGCGGCGTCGTATGCGCGACGCCCTCCGACCGAGACGGCCGAGAAGCGCGGCGGGACCTGGTCGCACGCCCCGACGAGACGGGAGAGCTCCCGGGCGGCGCGCACGGGGTCGAGAAGCTCGTCCGGGACGTCGGCGGTGGCGATGACCTCTCCCTCGGCGTCGTCGGTCGTGGTCTGCGCCCCAAGGGCGAAGGTCGCACGGTACCCCTTGCGATCGAGCGTGAGCAGGCCCAGGAGCTTTGTCGCCTGACCGACGCCCACGACGAGGACGCCGGTCGCGGCCGGGTCGAGGGTGCCGGCATGCCCCACGCGCTTCTCGCCCACGGCTCGTCTCACGCGGGAGACGACATCGTGGCTCGTGAGGCCCGCGGGCTTGTCGATGGCTATGAGCGCGGAGAACGCGCTCGGACGACGGCTCAACGACGCTCCAAATATGACGAAGGGACAGTCCCTTCGTCACATGCGTAGAGGGCGCGGAGCTTGGGCAGGACGACGGCGAGCGCCTGGTCGATGTCCCCGTCCACGGTGAAGCCCGCTGCCGCAGGGTGCCCGCCGCCGCCCATCTCGCGCGCAACGACCGAGATGTCCCGGTCGGACTTGGCCCGGAGGTTGCCGCGCACCTTTCCGCCCGGCACCTCCTTGAGGAAGAGCGCGATCTCGCAGCCGTCGACGCGACGGACGATGTCCACGAGGCCGTCGCACTCCGCCACCGGGACCGCGTTTGCCTCGAGGTCGGCGGTCGTGGCGTAGCTGTAGGCGATCCTCCCGCCCTCGAAGGTGGTGATGCGGCCCATCACGGTTGCGGAGAGGTGCAGGTAGCTCAGGCGGTCGCTCTGATAGACGTGAAGGGCCACGTCCGAGGGCGACGCGCCGGCGTCCACGAGGGCGCTCGCGACGCGGAAGGCCTCGCCGTTGGCGTTCTGGTACTGGAAGCGGCCCGTGTCGGTGACGAGGGCGCAGAGCAGGTTCTGGGCCATCGTGGGCGTGAGCTCGCCGCGGAGGTGCAGCGCGTACTCCGCCACGAGCACGCCCGCCGCGGCGGCGTCCGGGCGAACCACCCCGGCGTCCCAGCACCTCTCGACGGCCGGGTGATGGTCGAGGACCGCCACGCGACCGGAGCGCTCGAGGACCGCGCGGGCGTCGTTGAGCCGACCGGGCTGCGAGAGGTCGACGCAGAAGAAGAGGTCGGGGTCCTCGTGGAAGTCGACGGCCCGTACGAGACGGTCCGCCCCCGGGAGGAACCGGTAGATGCGCGGCACCACGTCGTCGTCGGCGAGCAGCGCGAAGGCGCGCTTCTCGGGCCACATGAGCTCGATGAGCTCCACGAGCGCGAGCTCGGAGCCGAGCGCGTCGCCGTCCGGGGAGGTGTGGGCGCAGACGGCGATGACGGATGCCTCCTCGAGAAGGGCCGTGATCTCGTCAAAGCTCGGGGCCTGCCCGGCCATGACCTCGCTATCGCACAGCATGAAGCCCCCTACTCCTCGTCGTCCGCCTCGAGGGCAGCGTCCCCGTCGGCGGCCACGGGATAGCCGTACTCGTCCTTCTCCACCGCGAGCGTGGCCGGGGCGTCCTCCAGGGCACGCGAGATGCGCTCGGCCTCGTCGGTCGTGGTGTCGATGCGGAAGTCGAGCTCGGGCGTGACGCGCCAGGCGAGCGAGCGGCCAAGGAGCGAGCGGATGCGGCCCTTGGCACGGGCGAGCGCGGCCTCGACCTCCTCGTAGCGATCGGCGTCGCAGCTCACGTACGCGCGCAGGTAGCTCTTGTCGACGGAGACCTCGACGCCCGTGATCGTGACGAGCGCGAGGGCGGGGTCGGAGATCTCAAAGAGGAGGATGTTGGCGAGCTTGACGCGCGCCTGCTCGTTGGTCCTTCTCGAGTGCTGGTTCTGCTTCATCTTCTGCTCCAAAAGGGATCCCCGCCCGTCTCTCCATGACGAGGGACGGGCGGGGAGGAAAGGGGTGCCTACTCCGTGCGGGCGACCTGGTCGATGCGGTAGCCCTCGATGATGTCGCCGGGCTTGACGTCCTGGAAGTTCTCCAGGCCGATGCCGCACTCGAAGCCGGCCTTGACGCTCTTGACGTCGTCCTTGTAGCGGCGCAGCGACGCGATCTTGCCGTCGTAGACGACGATGCCGTCGCGGACGAGGCGGACCTGGTCGTCGCGGGAGATCTCGCCCTCCTGGATCATGCAGCCGGCGGCGATGCCGACCTTGGGAACCTTGAAGGTGTCGCGGACCTCGGCGGAGCCGGTCTGGACCTCGATCTCGGTGGGCTTGAGCATGCCGATGCGGGCGGCGTCGATGTCCTCGATCGCCTTGTAGATGACGCTGTAGGTGCGGATCTCCACGCCGTCGCGCTCCGCGGCGCTCTTGGCCTTGGCCTCCGGGCGCACGCCAAAGCCGATGATGATGGCGTTGGAGGCGTCGGCGAGGATGACGTCGGTCTCGGTGATGGCGCCGACGGCGGAGTGGATCGTGTTGATGCGGACCTCGGACTGGTCCATCTTGTCGAGCGAGTCCTGGAGCGCCTCGATGGAGCCCTGGACGTCGGCCTTGATGATGAGGTTGAGCTCCTTGACCTCGGCGTCGGCCATCGTGTCGAAGAGGTTCTCGAGCGTGACGTGCTTCACGCGGTTCTGCTCCTCGATGCGGGCCTTGAGGGCGCGCTCGTCGGCGAGCTGGCGGGCGTCGCGCTCGTCATGGAAGACGCGGAACTCGTCGCCGGCCATCGGCACGCTCTGGAGACCGAGGATCTCCACGGCGTCGGAGGGGCCGGCCTCGGTGACGGAGTTGCCCTTCGGGTCGAGCATCGCGCGGACGCGGCCGTAGGCCATGCCGGCCACGAGCGGGTCGCCGATGCGCAGGGTGCCGCGGGTGACGAGCACCGTGGCAACGGAGCCGCGACCGCGGTCGAGCTTGGCCTCGAGGACGTTGCCGGAGGCGAAGGTGTCGGGGTTGGCCTTGAGCTCGAGGACGTCGGCCTGGAGGATGACGGTCTCGAGAAGCTCGTCGATGCCGATCTTCTTCTTGGCGGAGATGTTGACGAACATGTTCTGTCCGCCCCACTCCTCCGGGATGATGCCGTACTCGGTGAGCTCCTGGCGCACCTTGTCGGGGTTGGCGCCGGGCTTGTCGATCTTGTTGACGGCCACGATGATGGGCACGCCGGCTGCCTTGGCGTGGTTGATCGACTCGACGGTCTGGGGCATGACGCCGTCGTCGGCGGCGACGATCAGGATGACGATGTCGGTCACCTTGGCGCCGCGGGCACGCATGGCCGTGAAGGTCTCGTGACCCGGGGTGTCGATGAAGGTGATCAGGCGGTCGTTGATCGTGACCTGCGAGGCGCCGATGGCCTGCGTGATTCCGCCGGCCTCGCCCTCGGCCACGCCCGTGTGACGGATGGCGTCGAGCAGCGACGTCTTGCCGTGGTCGACGTGACCCATGACGGTGACCACCGGCGGGCGGGGCTTGAGGTCCTTGGGGTCGTCGTAGAACGTGAAGGAGTTCTCCTCCTCCTTGGTCATGACCTTGACGTCACGCCCGAGGTCGTCAGCGACGAGCTCGATGAGCTCGTCGGACATGGATTCGGTGAGCGTGAGCGGCGTGCCCAGCAGGAACAGGCGCTTGATGATGTCGTTGGCGGAGACGCCGAGAAGCTCGGCGAGCTCCTGGACCGTGGACCCCTGCGGCACCTTGACGGTGTCGAGCTGGGAGAGGTCCTGGTCGTTGGCGAGCGCCTCCTCGATGCGCTGCTCCTTCGCGGCCTCCTCGGCCTGCTTCTGACGGCGCTCCTTGCGGCGCTTGCGGCGGCCGGTGGACTCGCGGGACGCCTCCTCGACGGCCACGCGGGCCTCCTCGAGGACGCGGCTCCTGTTGTAGGCCTCGGCCTCGCGGGCCATGCGGCTGTAGCGGTCCTCGCCGTCACCCTCGTCGCGACGGCCCTTCTTGCCGCGGCGCCTGCCGCCGTCGGACGCGCCGGAGGGGGCGTCCTGGACCGAGGAGGGGGCGGGACGGCCCTCGGAGCGGCGGGAATCGCCGCGGTGCTGGCCCCTGCCCTGGCCGGCAGCCTTCTTCTGGGCGGCCTCCTCGGCCTGCTGCTTGAGGATCTCCTCCTGCTGGGCGATCTGGTCGAGCAGGGACGAGAAGGACGGGACGCTCTTGGGGGCGTTGTCGCGAACGCGGTTCTTCTCGGCCTCCTCGGCGGCCTTGCGCTCGGCCTCCAGGCGCTCCTGCTCGGCGCGCTTGCGCTCGGCCTCGGCGGCCGCGCGGCGGCGCTCCTCCTCGGCACGCTCCTGCTCGCGGCGCTTCTCGGCCTCGAGGCGCTCGGCCTCGGCCTTCTCCGCGGCGATGCGGGCCTCCTCGGCCTTGGCCTCCTCCTCGGCGCGCTTCTGGGCCTCTATCTCGGCGGCATGGGCGTCGAGGATGGGCTTGAGCTTCTTGCGGACGATGGAGACGTAGGCGTCGTCGAGCGTCGAGGACGCCGACTTGACGGGAAACTTGAGCGCACGGAGGTGCTCGAGCATCTCCTTGCTGGTGATTCCGTATTCCTTAGCGAGGTCGTGTACACGCGTCTTTGCCATGTGACCTTCCTTCCGTGGTTCGTCGTGGACTCCGTCTGGGGCCGGGCCCTAGATGAGGGAGTCGGGGTCGGAGGAGACCTCGGCGTTGATCATCTGCTCGTGGACGCCGCAGTAGCGGGAGCCGGGGCGCGCCATGTTGCGGCACTGGACGCCGGTCGGGCTCACGTACTCGCAGCGGTGAGCCTCGCCGTCGTCCTCCTGCTCCTCCTCCACGGTCACGCGGGGCAGGTCGCGCAGGACCTCTGCCGCGAGGCGCTCGTTCTTGATGTCGATGTGCAGCCCGGTGAGGCGCGCGGCCAGGCGGGCGTTCTGGCCCTCCTTGCCGATGGCGAGGGAGAGCTGGTCGTCGGGGACGATCACGGTGGCGTAGCCGGTCTCGGGGTCGATCACCACGCGGGAGACGCGGGCCGGCGAGAGGGCGGCCGCGACGCAGCGCGCGGGGTCGTCGCTCCAGGGCACCACGTCGACGCGCTCGCCGCGCAGCTCGGAGACGACGGTGCGCACGCGGCTGCCCTTGGGGCCGACGCAGGCGCCGACCGGGTCGAGGCGGTCGTCGTTGGAGGAGACGGCCACCTTGGAGCGGACGCCGGGCTCGCGAGCGATGCTGCGGATCTCCACGACGCCGTCATAGACCTCGGGAACCTCGAGCTCGAAGAGGCGACGAAGCAGGTCGGGGTGGGTGCGGGAGACCACGATGGGCGGGCGCTGACGCTCGCCGCGCACCACGGGCTGCGTGGAGTTGGGGTCGCGGACGTCGATGATGATCGCACGGATGCGCTGGTTGTGGACGTAGCGCTCGCCGGCGGGACGCTCGTTGCGCTCCTCGGGGTAGCGACGGCGATCGAAGTGCGGGAGCTCAGCCTCCACGCCCTCGCGGATCTTGATGATCGTGAAGTCGGGCGTGGTCTGGAGCACCGTGCCGGTGATGATGTCGCCGACGCGCTGCGAGAACTCCTCGTAGATCTGGACGCGCGCGGCGTTGCGCACGATGGCGCGGATCTCGGCCTTGGCGTGCTGCGCGGCGATGCGGGAGGTGTCGGCCGGCGTGACGTCGACCTCGTCGAACTCGCTGTACTCGCCGGTCTCGGGGTCCTCCTCGCCGCGCGGGACGAGCTCGTAGACGTAGACCCTGCCGGTGGCGCGGTCGATCGTGACGCGGGCGCCGAAGGGCAGGTGGAGCACGTCGGCGTAGCTCTTGGCGAGCGACTGCTCGAGGCGGGTGATGAGATCGAGCTGATCGATGTGCTTCTCCTCGCAGAGCTGCTCGAGGGCCGCCATCATCTCAGATGCCATGTGGGTTCCTTTCCTCTATCTCGTCGCCGGCCCCTACGCGGGGAACTCCGGCTTGATCGTGCACTTCCTGACGTCGTCGTACGGGAGCTCGACGCGCTCGCCGTCGACCTCGAGGGCGATCGTCCCGTCCTCGATCCCGAGGAGCGTGCCGGTGTAGCGGCGCCTCCCCTCCCCGGGCGTGAGCGAGAGCTGGACGATCTCGCCCGCAAAGCGCTCGAAGTCGCGCTGCTTGCGAAGCGGGCGAGCCATGCCGGGGCTCGAGACCTCGAGCGTGAAGCTCGAGGGGATGGGGTCGAGCTCGTCCAGAGCGGCGGAGATCCACTCGGTCTCCTCCGTCACCTCGTCGAGCGTGATGGTGGGCGCGGACTCGTCGGCATGGTCGATGCGAACGCGCACGCACGGGGCCTTGGTCGCGCCGACGACCTCAACGTCCACGACGTCGATGCCGCGCTCGGTGGCAGTGGGCTCCAGCGCCTCGATGATCTGCTGCTCGATTCCGGACTTGGGCATGCTCCCCTCCCGTCTTCATACAGAAAGGAAGCGGGGCGAGAAGATCCACCCCACTTCCTACGGTTAAAGCTTCGAATACGCTGCTAGTCTACGGTGTTTCTCAGGTTCCGTCAACAGCTCCTCCATGAGAACCCCACAAGCCGAGTCCCGCTCCACACGGCCCCCGGCCTTTGCGCGAGCGCACGGCCCGCACACCGCGCAACTCCCCACTTATGCACGAGCGCACGGCCCGCCCGACGCGCAACTCCCGACTTTTGCACGAGCGCACGGCCCTTCTCGCAAAGTGACAGACACGCCACAAGCCCGTCACCTGCGCATATTGATTCTTGCATCAATCAGACCTCAGCCCCGCTCATGCAAAAGTCCTCAGGTAGAAAACCACGCGAGAAGAGCCTCTCCCCCGCGCGTGAGGACCGAGACGCAGGAGGCCCGCCGATGTTCCGGAGAGAAGTTTCACGAAGTGCACTTCTCGGAGGAACATCGGCGGGCCTCCCCTACTGTGTGAGGGCCTACACCGCCACTATGTTGACCAGGCGACCCTTGATGACGATGACCTTCTTGATGTCCTTGCCGGCGAGCTGCTCGGCAACGGCGGCCTTGGCGGCCTCGGCGACCTCGTCGTCCGAGGCGTCGGCGGCGACCATCACGCGCCCGCGCACCTTGCCCTTGATCTGGACCGCGATCTCGACCTCGTCGGCCTTGGCGGCCTCGGCGTCAAACTCCGGCCAGGCGGCGTTGTAGACCGAGCCCTCCTGGTGCAGAGCCTTGTGCCAGAGCTCCTCGGCCCAGTGCGGGCAGATCGGGGCGAGCATCGTCACGATCGCGTGCGCCACGGCATAGCAGAGCGCCGGGTCGCGCTGCTCGAGCGCAGCGTCGTTCACGTACTTGGACGCCGCGTTGGTGATCTCCATGACGGCGGAGATGGCGGTGTTGAACTGGCCGCGGTCGAAGTCGGTGGTGCACTTGATGCCCATGCCGTTGAGCGTGCGCCACAGCTCCTTGCCCGCCGCGTCGAGCGCGCCCGCGCTCACGGCGCCGGCGGCCGCGCCCTGGCTAAGCAGCCAGACCACGCGCCAGGCGCGCTTGATGAAGCGGTTAGCGCCGGCGACGGCCTCCTCGTCCCAGTTGAAGTCCTTCTCGGGCGGGGCGATGAAGAGGATGGCCAGGCGCATGGTGTCCGCGCCGTAGGGCTCGATCACCGAGGAGGGCGGCACGACGTTGCCCTTGGACTTGGACATGGTATCGCCGTTGGCGTCCTTGACCATGCCCTGGCAGAGCAGGTTCTCAAAGGGCTCGTCGATGCCGATCATGCCGAGGTCGCGCAGGACCTTGGTGAAGAAGCGGCTGTAGAGCAGGTGCAGGATGGCGTGCTCGATGCCGCCGATGTAGTTGTCGACCGGCATCCAGCGGTCCACGGCCTCGCGCGAGAAGGGCAGCTCCTCGTTGTGCGGGTCGCAGTAGCGCAGGTAGTACCAGCTGGAGCACGTGAAGGTGTCCATGGTGTCGGTGATGCGCTTGGCGGGCTTGCCGCACTTGGGGCACGTGGTCTCGTAGAACGGCGCGTAGGCGGCGAGCGTCTCGCCGGCGCCGAGGTCGAGCGCGTCCGGCAGCGTGACGGGCAGGTCCTCGTAGGGAACCGGCACGTCGCCGCAGCAGTCGCAGTGGATCATCGGAATCGGGTTGCCCCAGTAGCGCTGGCGGGAGATGAGCCAGTCGCGCAGGCGGAACTGCACCGTCTTGCGGCCGAGGCCCTGCTCGCCGAGCCAGTCGATGATGGCATCCACGGCCTCGGAGTGCTTGCCGCCCTTCATGCCGGTGAAGCGGCCGGACTGCACGAGGTAGCCCTCGGCCTCCATCGCGTGGTCCCAGTCGACGGAGGTCACCACGAGTTCGCGCTCGTCCTTGAGCTGCTCGTAGAGCGGGTCGTCCTTCTCGCAGATGATCGGGGCGATCTCCAGACCGTACTTCTTGGCGAAGTCGAAGTCGCGCTGGTCGCCGCAGGGCACGCCCATGACGGCGCCGGTGCCGTAGTCCATGAGGACGTAGTCGGCGACCCAGATGGGGGCCGGGCGGCCGTTTACCGGGTTGATGACGTAGCGGCCCGTGAAGACGCCGTGCTTCTCGCGCTCAGAGCCCTGGCGATCGACCGAGGAGACCTTCTCCGCGGCGGCCTTGAGCTCGAGGAAGGCCTCCTCGTGCTCCGTGCCGGCAACGAGCTCCGCGGCGAGCGGGCTCTCGGGCGGCAGCAGGAAGAAGCTCACGCCAAAGAGCGTGTCCGGGCGCGTGGTGAAGACGGTGATCTTGGTGTCGGTGGGGGTCACGCCGTCCTTGTCGGCAAGCGTGAAGTCGATCTCGGCGCCCTCGGAGCGGCCGATCCAGTTGGCCTGCATCGCGCGGACGCGCTCGGGCCACTTGCCCTCGAGCTTCTCGAGGTCGTCGAGAAGCTCCTGGGCGTAGTCGGTGATCTTGAAGTACCACTGGGAGAGAGCGCGCTTCTCGGGCACGGAGCCGCAGCGCCAGCACTTGCCGTCCACGACCTGCTCGTTGGCAAGCACGGTCTGGCAGCCGGGGCACCAGTTCACCGGCGAGTTGTCGCGATAGACGAGGCCCTTCTCCCACATCTTGAGGAAGATCCACTGGCCCCACTTGTAGTACTCGGGGTCGCAGGTGTTGAACATGCGGTCGTAGTCGTAGGAGAAGCCCATGCGGCGCATGGTCTTGGTGGCCTGCGCGATGTTCTGGTGGGTCCAGACGCTCGCCTGCGTGTTGTGCTTGATGGCGGCGTTCTCGGCGGGCAGGCCAAAGGCGTCGTAGCCCATCGGGTGCAGCACGTCAAAGCCGCGCATGCGTGCCTGGCGCGCCATGGCGTCGCCGATCGTGTAGTTGCGCGCGTGACCCATGTGCAGGTCTCCCGAGGGGTACGGGAACATCTCCAGCACGTACTTCTTGGGCTTCTCGGGGCTCTCCTCGGTCTTGTAGAGCTCCTCGGCGTCCCACTCCGCCTGCCAGCGGGTCTCGATCTCCTCGGCGTCGTAGGCCGGGACCTCGAAGTTCTTCTCGGCGTCGCTCATCTGCGTGACTCCTTCGTGTGCGATGGTCAACCGTGTCATTGTAGCAGCAACTCGTTGGACAGCCGGGATGTTCCTGCGAGAAGTGCGCGACGCGAAACTTCTCTATGGGACACAGGCTGCGCGCGCCGCCGACTATCGTGCGCACCCGCGACGGCTGTGCGCACCTCTGCCAGTTGTGCGCACCCCGTCCGGTTATGTGCACCTGTGGCGGTTATGCGCACCCGCGACGGTTATGCGCACCCGTGACGGTTGTGCGAAGTCCTCAAGGCGAGGCTCTTCTCGCTTACCTAAATGACCTGCGCATATTGAAGGTTTAATTGCGCACATAACCGCCTGCACTGCGCATAACCGACGGCACTGCGCATACCCGACGGCACTGCGCATAACCGGCAAATGAGGCGAGAAAAGAGATGTCGCCCCGGCATTGCGCAGGGAGGTTTCGCGAAGCACACCTCCCGAAGCAATGCCGGGGCGGCCGACAGGTCCGGGTTCTTCTCGCCAGATGCTAGCGATAGCTCACCGAGTGCTGGGAGTCCTTGACCACGACGTCGTGCGCGCCGCCCTCGACGATGGAGGTTGACGAGACGAGCGTCAGGCGCGCCTTCTCCTGCAGCTCCTTGATGGTCTTGGCTCCGCAGTTGCACATCGTGGACTTGATCTTGTAGATCGTCTGGCCCACGCCCTCCTTGAGGGAGCCGGCGTAGGGCACGTAGGAGTCGACGCCCTCGACAAAGCCGAGCTTGGAGGCACCGCCCTGGTCGTAGCGCTGCCAGTTGCGGGCGCGCGCGGAGCCCTCGCCCCAGTACTCCTTCATGTACTGACCGTTGACGTTCACGCGCTCGGTGGGGCTCTCGTCGAAGCGGGCGAAGTAGCGGCCGAGCATCATGAAGTCGGCGCCCATGGCAAGGGCGAGCGTCATGTGATAGTCGTAGACGATGCCGCCGTCGGAGCAGACGGGCACGTAGATGCCGGTCTCCTCGAAGTACTCGTCGCGGGCGCGGCAGACGTCGATGACCGCGGAGGCCTGGCCGCGACCGATGCCCTTGGTCTCGCGCGTGATGCAGATGGAGCCGCCGCCGATGCCCACCTTGATGAAGTCGGCGCCGCACTCGGCGAGGAAGCGGAAGCCGTCGCCGTCGACGACGTTGCCCGCACCGATCTTGACGGTGTCGCCATAGTTGGCGCGGACCCACTCGATCGTGCGCTTCTGCCACTCGGAGAAGCCCTCGGAGGAGTCGATGCACAGCACGTCGGCGCCGGCCTCCACGAGCAGCGGCACGCGCTCGGCGTAGTCGCGCGTGTTGATGCCCGCGCCCACCATGTAGCGCTTGTTGGCGTCGAGCAGCTCGTTGGGGTTGGACTTGTGCTGGTCGTAGTCCTTGCGGAAGACGATGCCCATGAGGTGGTCGTTCTCGTCAACGACGGGCAGGGCGTTGAGCTTGTGGTCCCAGATGACGTCGTTGGCCTTCTTGAGCGTGATGTCCTTGTCGCCCACGATGAGCTTCTCGCGCGGCGTCATGAACTCGGCGACCTTCTTCTGGTGGTCGTCACGCGTGGGACGGTAGTCGCGGCTGGTCACGATGCCGAGGAGCTTGCCGCGGGAGGAGCCGTCGTCGGTGACGGGCATGGTGGAGTGGCCGGTGCGGGCCTTGAGCTCCATGACCTGCTCCATCGTCATGTCAGGCGTGAGCGTGGAATCGGACTCCACGAAGCCGGCCTTGTGGTCCTTGACGGCCTTGACCATGGCCGCCTCGGCCTCGGGCGTCTGGTTGCCGTAGATGAAGGCGAGGCCGCCCTCGATGGCGAGCGCGACGCCCATGTCGACGCCCGAGACGGACTGCATGATGGCCGATACCATGGGAATGTTGAGGCTGAGCGCGGGCTCCTCGCCGCGACGGAACTTCACGAGCGGCGTCTTGAGCGAGACGTTGGCGGGGATGTTCTCCGCCGAGGAGTATCCGGGAACGAGCAGGTACTCGGAAAAGGTGTGGGACTCCCCCTCGAAGAACGTTGCCATGCGGTGGCTCCTCTCATCTGCCCTCTGATTGTGGACCCGTCTGGGCCGCGTTTTAGGCATTGTAGCATCCGTTCAGACGGAAATGTACGCCGCCCACCGAGAAAGCACAGCTAGATACGCGGACTTCCAATCGAACGCACACGCCTCGGCACGGGCTCGCGGTGCCACGCCTCGGCACGGGCTCGCGGCACACGCCTCGGCACGTGCTCGCGGTGCCACGCCTCGGCACGGGCTCGCGGCGCCACGCAGCCTCCTACGCGCCGTCCCCGACGATGTCGCTCACGTTCACCGCGATCTCGTGGCGGGTGGGCACCCACTCGACCTTCTTGAAGAGCGCCACCACGTTGATGGGGATGTAGGAGAGCTCAAAGATCGGGAAGGTGAAGAGGTTGGTGATGACGCGGCACTTGTTCTTGGCGTGGATGTGCCTTCGCTCGGAGATCGTGGTGATCACGCCCATCACGAAGAAGGACATATACATCGAGACAATCGTCATCACGACCGAGCCCACGCACATGTTGAGCTCCGCCTGGGTGGCGATGAAGCCGTGGCTGAGCGACCCGATGGCGAGGTACGTCAGGTTGACGGAGACGGAGAGCAGCGTGAGGAAGTTGCCGGGCGCCACGGTGATGAGCAGGTCGTAGCTGGCGAACTGCCTGCGCGAGATGCCCTTGAGGAGGTCGCGGACGTACGAGAAGAACACCTCGTACATGCCCTTGCTCCACCTCAGGCGCTGCGTCCAGGAGGCCTTGAAGGTGACGGGCTGCTCGTCGTAGAACTCGGCCGGGGCATAGCCAATCTGCACGTTGTTGGCGCTGCAGAAGGTGGAGAACTGGATGTCCTCCGTGAGCGAGTGGAAGCCCCAGCCATGCATGCCGCGGATGATCTTCTGGGAGACGAGCCAGCCCGAGCCCGAGATGGCGCAGCTCGTGCCGGACATCATGCGGGCGTTGTTGAGGAACTTCGCCTCGCGGATGAACCAGAGGGCGTAGGCGGCGCTGATCCAGCTAGAATCGAAGTTCTTTGAGTTGCGGTACCCCGTGCAGACGAGGTACCCCGCATCGAAGGCCTGGTTCATGATCGAGATGTAGTCCGGCGAGACGACGTTGTCCGCGTCAAAGACGACAAACGCCTCGTACGTGTCGCCATAGTCGTTGAGGATGCGGTCGAACGCGTAGTCGAGCGCCCAGCTCTTGCCGCGACGCGCGAGGTCGTTTCTGTCCCACACCACGGCGCCCGCCTCCTCGGCCACGCGGTGGGTGTCGTCCGTGCAGGCGTCGCAGACGACGAAGACGTCCATGAGCTCGCGCGGGTAGCGCTGCGCGAAGATCGAGCGCACGAGGTTGCCGATGACGGCCTCCTCGTTGTGAGCGGCGATCACGAAGGCGTAGCGGTGGCTCTTCTTTGCCTCGGGGAGCCTGACGCTGCCCTGGAAGATGACCCTGATCATGTAGAACGCCTGATAGAGGTAGGCGACCGTGAACAGGATGCCAATGACCAGGTTGAAGATGACAATGGGAGTGAGACTGAAGCGGTTGAACTCCATCGACTGCCCCTTGAGCTGCGGACCGCGTCCTAGGGCCTGAGGCGCGGGCAGATCATCTCCCCCGCCTGCGTGCGGCCCATGGACCTTTCGTCGAGTGATTCTAGTACATCGAGAAGATCGTCCGGCAAGGTGTCAGCGAGCTTCACCGTCTCTCCCGTAACGGGATGCTCGAAGCTTATGCGCCACGAATGCAGGAACTGGCGCGTCAGGCCAAAGTTCACGCGGTCGTCCCCGCGCCCGTAGAGGGGGTCCCCCACGAGCGGGTGGCCCACGTGGCGCATGTGGACGCGGATCTGATGGGTGCGCCCGGTGTAGAGGTGGCACTCGACGAGCGTGTAGCCCTCGTCGCGCCGGCCGGCCTCGTAGCGCTCGAGCACGCGGAACGTGGTGATGGCCTCGCGGGCCCCGGGGGCGTCCGAGACCGCCATGCGGACGCGGTCGCGCGTGGACCGGGCGATCCCGGTCTCGATGGTTCCCTCGTCGTGGGCGATCGGCCCGTGGACGAGCGCGATGTAGCGGCGGTCGAGGACGCGCAGGCGGATGAGGTCCTGAAGCGCCTTCTGCGTCTCGTCGTCCTTGGCGGCAACCATGAGACCCGTCGTGTCCATATCCAGGCGGTGCACGATGCCGGGCCGCTCCTCGCCCTGGAGCATCCCGAGGTGGGCGTAGCCGCAGTGCGCCACGAGCGCGTTTGCCAGGGTGTCGTCAACGTGGCCGGGGCTGGGATGGCAGACGAGCCCCGCCTGCTTGGAGAGCACGATGAGGTGCTCGTCCTCAAAGCGGATGTCCAGCGGAATGTAGGGGTTGGGGGCGAGCGGTCCGGGCTCGGCGTCCGGCTCGTCCACGAGCGCGCGGACGCGATCCCCGAGCAGGACCTTCTCGGACTTGGAGGTGGCCGGGGTCTCGTTGATGGAGACGGCTCCGCCCTCCACGAGGCGCGCGCAGGCGGAGCGTGAGGGCATGTCCGGAGCGGCGGCGAGAAACGCGTCGAGCCGCATGCCGTCGGACTCGGGCCCCACGAGCAGATTCACGATGCGACTCGGCATAGGTTGGCACCCCCTCCGGATGTGCTCATCGGAAATAACACGCAGAATCGACCTTTTTCCAAATAATTTCCTGCGGATATATGTTGTTGAAGGTAATTCTGCGTGTATTCGAGAAGAACGGGAGCACAGTAGGCCTACCTTCCCGCCTCGGCGCGCTCGCGCGCGACGTCCCAGCGCCACCAGAGGATGAGCGCGACGGGGACGCCGCAGGTCACAAAGATGTCGGCCACGTTGAAGATCGCGAAGTTCACGAACGTGGTCTTGAAGAAGTCCGTGACGGCGCCAAGGGCCACGCGATCGATCGCGTTGCCGATGCCCCCGCCTACGACCGCAGCCACCGTGAGCAGCAGCGACAGCGGCACGTCGGTCCGCCGCCACGCCACGTAGACGCCCCCCGCGCACATCGCGACCGCGATGAGCACAAAGAGCGCCCCCGCGCCCTCCCCCAGAGAGAAGGCCGCGCCGGTGTTGTAGATGAGCGAGAGGTCCATCACGCCCGGGATCAGCGTGACGGGCTCCCCCGGGACGAGCGCGGCACGCACGGCGGCCTTGCTCACCTGGTCGAGAAGCACGACCGCGGCGGCGACCAGCGCAAAGAGCGCCAGTCGCCGCACACGGGCGGGATTCGTGGCGTACGCGCCGGCCAAGCCCTACTCCCCGAGCGCGGCCACGGCGTCGTGGCAGCGCGGGCAGAGGCCGTCCTCGCCGAGCTCACGGAAGTTCCAGCAGCGCGGGCACTTCTCGCCGTGCGCGGGCTCCACGGAGCAGGAGAGCTCGTCGCCCTGGGTGAGAAGAACCTCGGAGCAGACGAAGGGCTCCGCGAGGTCGCAGCCCAGGTCGCCGGAGAGAAGCGCGTGCAGCTCCGCCGGCGCCGTCAGCGTGGCGCGGGCGGCCTGCGTGGTCTTCTCGGTGAGCGTGCCGTCGGCGATGGCGGTCTCGTAGGCCTTGGTGAAGGCGGCGCGGGCCTCGACGACGGCGTCGTAGGCGGCGAGGTAGGGCCCGTACTCCTCGGCGGTCCAGGGCGCCTGGTACCAGTCGAGAAGGGCGGCGTACTCCTGGCCGTCACGCAGCGACTCCGGGAGGTAGCTCATGGCCTCGTCGGTGGTGTAGACGAGAATGGGCTGCAGGTCGTGGACAAGCATCGAGAGGATCTGCGCCCAGACGGTGAGGGCGGAGCGGCGCTCGAAGCCGTTCTTCTCGCCGCAGTAGACGCGGTCCTTGGTGGCGTTGAGGTAGCCGTTGGAGAGCTCCGTGATCACGTAGTCGTAGAGGGTGCGGTAGACCACGTTGAAGCGATAGGACTCGTATGCGGCGCTCACCTGGTCGTGGACCTGGCAGAGGCGCGCGAGCGTGAGCTTGTCGTACGGGAGGAGCTCGTCGTAGGGCACGGCGTCGGTCGCCGGGTCAAACTGGCCCTCGATCTCACCAAGCAGGAAGCGCAGCGTGTTGCGGAAGCGGCGGTAGGCCTCGCCCACGTGGTCGAGGATCGTGCCGTCGCAGGGGATGTCGTTGGAGGTGTCGACGGAGGTGACCCACAGGCGCAGGATGTCGGCGCCGCGGGTGTCGCACTCGGCGTTGGGGTCAATGACGTTGCCGAGCGACTTGGACATCTTGCGGCCCTGGCCGTCGAGCGTGAAGCCCTGGGAGACCACGGACTTGTACGGGGCCACGCCGTAGGCGCCCACGGAGGTCATGAGCGAGCTCATGAACCAGCCGCGGTGCTGGTCGGAACCCTCGAGGTACATGTCGGCCGGGAACGTGAGGTTGTCGCGGTGGCGGCAGACGGCGGTGTGGGAGACGCCGGAGTCCCACCACACATCGAGGATGTCCTTGTTGGCCTTGAGATGGTGCCCGCCGCACTTGGGGCAGACGCAGGACTCACCGAGGTAGCTCGCGGGGTCGTCGGTGAACCAGGCGTCGGAGCCCTTCTCGCGGAAGAGCTTGATCACGGCGTCGAGCGTGTCGTCGTTCATGACGGTCTCGCCGCAGTCCTGGCAGGTGAAGGCCGGGATGGGCACGCCCCAGTTGCGCTGGCGGCTGATGCACCAGTCCGGGCGCCCCTCGACCATCGAGCCGATGCGCTTGATGGCGTGGCCGGGGTAGAACCGCACCTTGGAGAGCTCCTCGATCGCCTGCTCGCGGAGGCTCTTGCCGCCGCGCAGCGGCTTGTCCATCGAGACGAACCACTGGCTCGTCGCGCGGAAGATGACCGGCTCCTTGCAGCGCCAGCAGTGCGGGTAGCTGTGGTTGATGTCCTCATGCAGGATCAGCGTGCCGCGCTCGCGCAGCCACTCGATGATCTTGGGGTTGGCCTCGTTGACCTCCATGCCGGACCACGGGCCGCCGGTGCCCATGCCGTCGCCCACGAAGAAGCGGCCGTCGTCGTCGACCGGCATGACCGTGGGGATGCCGAACTTCTGGCCGGCGAGGTAGTCGTCCACGCCGTGGCCGGGCGCGCAGTGGACGATGCCCGTGCCGTCGTCCAGGGTGACGTAGTCGGCGTAGATGAACTCGCCCGTCTCGCCCTGGTCGCCAAAGATCGGCTGCTTGTAGCGGTTGTGCGCGAGGGCCTCGCCCGTGGCGCGCCAGGGCTCGCCGTCCTCGCCGCGAACGAGTGCAACCTCGCCGTAGCCAAACTTGGCGGCGCAGCGCTCGGCGAGCGCCTCGGCCACGATCTCCGCGCGGCCGTCGTGGATAAGCGCCACGTAGGTGGCCTCGGGGTGGCAGATGACGGCGTCGTCGGCGGGAAGGGTCCACGGCGTGGTGGTCCAGATGTCCACGAAGAGCTTGCCGGCCCAGGCCTCCAGGCCCTCCGGCACCGTGGTCATCTCAAAGCGCACGAAGATGGCGGGGCTGACCTCGTCGCCGTACTCGATCTCCGCCTCGGCGAGGGCCGTGTGGCAGTGCGAGCACCAGTGCACGGGCTTGGAGCCCTGCGTGATGGCGCCGGCGTCGAAGATGGCCTTGAAGATCTCGACGTCGGTGGCGTCGTAGTCGTTCACGTAGGTGAGGTAGGGGTTGTCCCACTCGCCGAGGACGCCCAGGCGCTTGAAGCCCTGGCGCTGGGTGTCCACCTGCTCGACGGCCATCTTGCGGCAGAGCTCGCGGATCTTCTCGGTGGGAAGCTGGTTGAACTTCTCCGTGCCGAGCATGGTCTCGACCTTGTGCTCGATGGGCTGGCCGTGACAGTCCCAGCCGGGGACGTACGGCGTCTGGTAGCCGCGCATGGACCAGTAGCGGTTGATGATGTCCTTGGAGATCTTGTTCTGCGCGTGGCCGAGGTGGATGGGGCCGTTGGCGTACGGGGGGCCGTCGTGCAGGACGAACTTCTCGTGCCCCTCGTTCTTGGCGATCATCTGCTCGTAGACGTGGTTCTCCTCCCACAAGGCCAGGCGCTTGGGCTCGTTCTGAGCCAGGCTGGCGCGCATGGGAAAGCCCGTGCTCGGCAAGTTGGTGGTCTTCTTGTACTCGTTCTTCGCCACGCTCTCCTCCTTCTGATGTGACGAAGGGACAGTCCCTTTGTCACATTTCTCCTTTGATGTGACAAAGGGACTGTCCCTTCGTCACATCTCCTCGGACACGAAAAAACGCGCCCGTCCCTCCTGCTGGGACGAAGCGCGCCTGCGACTTCGCTTGTGAACCACCCAGCGAGCGGATATCCGCCGTACTCGGCTGGCCTGTGTCGGCGGCCACTCCGGCGACGCCTACTCGCGCGGCGAGAAGAACGTTCTTCTCGCCAGGCTTTGGGGCCGCGGCTCGGGGGTGATCTTCGCCGGGACGCGGCCGCGGGCTCCCACCGTCCCCGCTCTCTCGTGACCGCGCGACCCCGGGTACTCTCCCCGTCATCGCCTCGGATTCGTATGGTAGCACGTCCGGCAGGGCGCGCAGTATGAAGAACTCCTGACTTTTGCACGAGCGGACCGGACTTCTCGCACAACGAGAAGGACGATGCGTCCCGTTTACCTGCTCATATGTATTGTCGTACCAATCGACAACCGCGATCGCTCGTGCAAAAGTCGGTGGATGCGAGGGCTGGAAGGCCGCCGCGAGGGGGCGCCGGGGATGCGAGGGCTGGGAGGCCGCCGCGAGGGAGCGCCGGGGATGCGAGGGCTGCGAGGCCGCCGCGAGGGGCGGCGATTTCCCGCCATGAAAACCCCTCCGCGGCTCGAGGGCCGCGGAGGGGCGAAGGGCCGATGATGCGCTTGCTAGGCCGTCGGCGTGGCCATCTTGGGGGCAAAGCCGTCGTCGCGGGTGAGGATGTTCATGAACTCCTCGCCGGTGATGGTCTCCTTCTTCTGGAGGTAGTGCGCGATCTCGTGCAGCTTGAAGCGGTTCTCGCGCAGGGCGCGCAGGGCGTTCTGGTGGCCCTCCTCGACGAGCGCCTGGACCTCGGCGTCGATCTCCTGGGCCGTGCCCTCGGAGCAGGTGAGCTGCTGCCCGCCGCCGAGGTAGCGGCTCGCGGGCTGGCCGAGCTGGACCATGCCAAACTTGTCCGACATGCCGTACTGCGTGACCATGGCGCGCGCGAGCTGCGTGGCCTTCTCGATGTCGTTGGAGGCGCCGGTGGTCATCTCGTTGAAGATGAGCTCCTCGGCCGCGCGGCCGCCGCACAGCACAGCGATCTTGTCCTTGGCCTCCTGGCGCGTGGTGAGGAAGTGCTCGTCCTCCTCGACCTGCATCGTGAAGCCGAGCGCGCCCGAGGTGCGCGGCACGATCGTGATCTTGGAGACGGGCGCCGAGCCCTTCTGCATGGCCGCCACGATGGCGTGACCGGTCTCGTGGTAGGAGACGACCTCCTTCTCGTGCGGCGAGAGGACCGTCGACTTCTTCTTCTCCCCGGCGATGACCACGTCCACGGACTCGAGCAGGTCCTCCTGGGTCACGCGCTTGCGCCCGAAGCGCACGGCGCGCAGGGCCGCCTCGTTGATGATGTTGGCGAGGTCGGCGCCGGACGCGCCCGGCGTGGAGCGCGCAATGATGCCGAGGTCGATGCCGCGCTCCATCTTCACGTCGTTGGCATGGATCTGCAGGATGGCCTCGCGACCGGCGAGGTCCGGAAGCTCCACCGGGATGCGGCGGTCAAAGCGGCCGGGGCGCAGCAGCGCCTGGTCGAGGGTCTCCGGACGGTTGGTGGCGGCGAGGACGACGATGCCCTTGTGGTTGTCGAAGCCGTCCATCTCCGAGAGGAGCTGGTTCAGGGTCTGCTCGCGCTCGTCGTTGGAGGAGAGCGAGGTGTCGCGACGCTTGCCCACGGCGTCAATCTCGTCGATGAAGATGATGCAGGGCGCCTTCTCGTTGGCCTGCTTGAAGAGGTCGCGCACCTTGGCGGCGCCGCGGCCGACGAACATCTCCACGAAGGCAGAGCCCGCGATCTGGAAGAACGTGACGCCCGCCTCGCCGGCGACGGCCTTGGCGAGGAGCGTCTTGCCCGTGCCCGGAGGGCCCACGAGCAGCGCGCCGCGTGGGCAGCGCGCGCCGATCTCGTTGTACTTCTCGGGGTTCTTGAGGAAGCTCACGATCTCCTGGAGCGACTCCTTGGCCTCGTCCTGACCGGCGACGTCCTTGAAGGTGACGCCGGTGTCCTCGCCCTTAATCTCCTTGGCGTTGGACTTGCCGAGGCCGGCGCCGCCAAAGCCCCCGCCAAAGTTCATCGAGGGGCCGTCGTCGCCCATCGCCTTCTTCATGCGGCGGTTGAGCCACCAGCCCACGCCGAGGAAGAAGAGGATCGGCAGGCCGTAGGAGACGAGCAGCATGAGCCAGATGTCGCCCGAAGTGTCGGGGATCGTGGCGTTTGCGTCCACGTCGTGCTCGTCCAGGCGCTGGATGAGGGTGTCGTCATAGGGCCACATGGTGGTCTCGTAGACCTTGACGTTCTCGCCCTCCCCCGTCGTGAACTGGAGGGTGTTGTCGCCGGTGTTGAGGTCTACCTTCTCGACCTCGTTGTTGTCCACCATGTTGAGGAACTCGGAGTAGGTGACGCTCTCGATCTGGGTCGCCCGCAGGTTGGGGTAGATCGCCTGGCTGATCGCGAGGTAGGCGACGATGGCGATCAGGATGTAGAGCAGCATCGAGCGGCGCCGCTTGTTCTCGTTCATGTTCATCGTTAGGGCTCGTCCTTTGCTTCGGGTGGTCCTTGGGTCTAGAGATACCCAGAAGTTCCATTCTAATCACCCGGGACATGGATCAGACCCCACGTTCTCCACAGGAGGCCGACCCCACAATCCCCCCAAGGAGCCGAGGGCCGCCGTGACGGGCCTACGAGAAGAGCTGCCAGAAGGCCACGGCGGAGCTGGCGGCAACGTTGAGGGAGTCAACGCCGCGCGACATGGGGATGATGACCGAGCGGTCGCAGGCGTCGAGCGCGGCGCGGGAGAGGCCGCATCCCTCGCTGCCAAAGAGCAGGGCGCGGCGCTCCGGGACGACGAGCGCGGGGTCGTCGAGCGCGGCGGCGCCCGGCTCCAGGGCAAGCGCGTAGCAGGCGAACCCACGCTCGCGCAGGGCCGAGAGCGCGCCCTCGGGCCACTCGCTCGCCTCGGCGCGCGCCCAGGGGACCTTGAAGACGCAGCCCATGGAAACCCTGATCGAGCGGCGCGAGAGCGGGTCGGCGCAACGCGGCGAGAGCACGACCGCGTCCGCCCCGAGCGCCGCGGCGTTTCTGAAGAGCGCGCCGACGTTGCTCACGTCGACAAGATCCTCAACGACGGCAACGTGCCGGGCACCCTCGAGCGCCTCGCCAAGCGAGAGGCGGCGCGGACGCCGCATCGCGCAGAGCAGCCCCCTGGTCAGGCGAAAGCCGGTGAGCCGCTCGATCTGCTCGTGAGGGAGAACGTAGGCGCAGACGTCGTCACCCGCCCGAGCAAGGAGCCCGGCGCTCGAGTCGAGGTCGCGCTCGTCGACGAGAAACGCGAGGGGCTCCACGCCCTCGTCGAGCGCAACCTCCACGACCATGCGCGACTCCGCGACGAGCGCGCCGCCATCGGAGACAAGATCGCCTCTGAGCTGGTTGTTTGTCAGGCGGGCAAAGACGTCGAGCCTCTCGTCTCCAAGATCTTCCACCCTCACGACCCGCGCCATGTGCGGACCCCCTAAACTTTTGAGTAATCGGCCTCTTTCTCCTCACACTACGCTACGATAACAGGGTTGAAGCAAGGCTCGAGAAACACATCAAGGTGCAACATGGCAACTCACTTTAGCGGTAACCCCGAATCCACCGGACCCAACAAGCTCCTGATCATCATCCCCTGCGCCATACTCGGCGTCCTCCTCGCGGTCTATCTGGGCGGCGTGGTCTTCTTCTACAACATGTTCATGCCCGGGACGACGCTCGACGGGCAGGACGTCTCGCTCCGGAGCGCCGCCGACGTGGCCGCCGAGAAGAGCGACGCCCTCGCCGGCTATCAGACGCACGTCACCGGTGACGGCGTGGACCTCGTGATCACCTCCAACCAGATCGGCCTCGCCTACGACGGCAACGCCTACGCGAGCAGCGCCATCGCCGAGACGAACCCGTGGACGTGGCCGGCCGCCATCGCAAACGACCGCTCGATCAGCGTCGAGAGCACCGTCGTCTTTGACCGCGACGCCCTTCTCGCCCTGTTCGAGCCCTTCAAGACGGAGTCCGCCGAGAGCGTGGCGTCGCTCGGCGGGAAGGTCGTCTCCTTCGACGCCGAGCGGGGCGTCTTTGGCCTCGACCCCAGCATCACCGCCCAGTACCTCAACGACGACGCGCTCGTCGACGCCCTCACGGCGGGCTTCGTCGACCAGCAGCCCACCATCGAGCTTGGCGTCGAGCAGCTGAGCGACACGGACGACGAGCTTCACGCCACCGCCGACGCCGCCAACGCGCTGCTCGGGGCAGCAGGCAGCACCCTCACCCTCGACGGCGAGACCGCGGGCGAGCTCACCTCCGACGTCATCGCCGGCTGGGTCGTCGTCTCCGACGACCTCACGGTCTCCCTCGACAGCGACGCCGCGGCGGCCTGGATCAACGAGGCCGTCGGCAACCTCAACACCATCGGCTCCGAGCGCACCTTCACGCGCGCCGACGGCAAGAAGGTCACGGTCTCCGGCGGCTCCTACGGCTGGAAGGTCGACGAGGCGGGCGCGGCCGAGGCGCTCCTCGCCGCGGTGGAGAGCGGCACCCCCCAGGTCATCGACGTCGACTTTGAGTCTCGCGGCCAGGTGGTCCCCGACGAGGGCGGCCGCGACTGGGGCAACCGCTACATCGACATCGACCTCTCCGAGCAGCACGTGCGCCTCTACGGGGACGACGGCTCCGTCATCTGGGAGTCCGACTGCGTCTCGGGCGACCCCTACCAGGACTACGACACCCCCACTGGCGTGAACGCCATCAACGGCAACATGCAGCGCGACGCGACCCTGCGCGGCCTCGACTACAACGGCGACGGCGAGCCCGACTACATCAGCTACGTGAGCTACTGGATGCCGTTCGTCGACAACCTCGTCGCCCTTCACGACGCCGACTGGCGCGGAAGCTTTGGCGGCACCATCTACATGGGCAACGGCAGCCACGGCTGCGTGAACCTGCCCGTGGGCAAGGCGGCAGAGCTCTACGACATGATTAAGGTCGGAGACGTCGTCGTGACCCACTACTAAGAGCGAGAAGCCCCGAGGGCTCAGGGCTCGTCGGCGACCCCGGATCCGTCTCGCGATCCGGGGTCGCTTCCTTTCGCTCCGGGGCCCTGCGCCGGGGACGCACATTCTGCCGGGACACGGATGCGCGGCCCTCAGCCCTCGCGCGGGGGCCTCTCCCCCGAACGGGCGGCCCCCACCCGCGGGCGGCTGCCGCACATTAGGGGTTTTATATAGCTTCTGGCCTCATCCGCGGGATCGGCCTGCGACGGGACGGGGATTGTCAGCCAGCCGACAGCTGGCGGCAGAAAGCGCGGCGAGCGATTCTCGCTGACGCCGAGAGGGTCGCGCACCCGCGATAGGCTCTTCCCATGGACATCCTGCTGACATACCAAACGGCTCTCCAGGCCATCCGACTGGAGGAGTACCCCGCCCTCGCCCGCGAGTGGGACGAGCGCACGGGGCTCGTCCCCGAGCGAATCCCCAGGATGGCAGACGTCCGCAGGATGCTGGCGGAGTCCCCCATGCTCGGAAGGCTCTCGCTCCCCCTTCAGCTCCTCGTCTCGAGCGACGCGACGTCGCACTCCTGCGAGCTGTTCTCGAGAAGGATCTCTCACGACACCTACCCGGGACACGCCTTCGTCCGCATCGACAGGGAGCTGCTCGTCGTCTCCCCGGAGCTCCTCCCCATGCAACTCTGCCTCCACGTCCCGAGGCTCGAGGGGGCCCTGCTCGTGAGCGAGCTCTGCGGGACCTACGCGCAGAGAGGCCCGTCCGAGACCGTGCGACGAGAGGAGCCGCTCGCGCTCCGGAGAAACGTCTCACGAACCATCGCCCTCATGAGTGGCTCGCGCGGGGCGAGGCGCGCCCGCGAGGCGCTCCCCCTCTCCTGCGAGTGCTCGAGCTCGCCCGAGGAGAGCAAGCTCGCCGCGCTCGTGCAGGCCCCCAGGGGCATGGGAGGCTACGGGGTGAGGGCGACTCCCCCGAGCGAGGCAGGCCTCAAGGGCCTCTGGGACACGTGGGCGGCGGAGCGGCGCGGCGGCGGGATACTCCTGCTGCACCCGCGGCCCCTTCCCCCGGCGGCGCTCGGGGCGAGGCGCAACGGCGTCGTCCTCAGGCATGCGGGGCCCGACGACCCTCCCGGCGAGGATGACACTAGCCTCCAGCGAGAAGAGCTCGGGAGGCTGGGCATCGAGCTCCATGTGGTGACGCCGGACCAGGCGCGAGACGCCGACGTCATGGACGACCTCATGGACTCGGTGAGGGCGAAGCTCGGCCTTCCCCTCCTCGCGTCCGGCGCCCAGCGCCCAAAAAGGCTCGAGCTCCTTTCGGAGCTCGAGCGAATGGGCTGAACCATGTCTGGGCGCGGAGCGCCCGACGGCGCGTCCTAGAACGGGAGGTTGCCGCCACCCATGTTGCGCATCATCTGCTGCATGGCACGACGACCCTTCTTGCCGCCGGCGCCGGGCTGCATCATGCCCTTCATCTTGCCCATCATCTTGTTCATCTCGTCCCACTGCTTGATGAGCTGGTTGACCTCCTGCACGGAGCGGCCGGAGCCCTGGGCGATGCGGCGGCGGCGCTGGCCGTTGATGATCTTGGGACGCAGGCGCTCCTCGCGGGTCATGGAGTGGATGATGGCCTCGATGCGCACGAGCTGGGAGTCGTCCGCGGCATCCGGCATCTGCGACATGGCGCGCTCCATGCCGGGGATCATGCCCATGATCTTGCGAAGGCCGCCCATCTTGCGGATCTGCTGCATCTGGGTGAGGAGGTCGTCCATCGTGAAGCCCTCGCGCAGCATGCGCTCGGCATCCGCCACCTGCTGCTCGTCGGCGACCTTCTGCGCCTGCTCGATGATGCCCACCACGTCGCCCATGCCCAGGATGCGCTTGGCCATGCGGTCGGGGTGGAACACCTCGAGCGAGTCGGGCTTCTCGCCCATCGAGACGAACTTGATCGGCTTGCCGGTGACCTCGCGAACAGAGAGGGCGCCGCCGCCACGGGCATCGCCGTCGAGCTTGGACATGATGACGCCGTCGAAGTCGACGCGGTTGGCAAACTCGGTGACCACGTTGACGATGTCCTGGCCCGTCATGGCATCGACGACCATGAGGATCTGGTCGGGGCGCACGGCCTGCTTGATCGCCACGGCCTCCTGCATCATCTCCTCGTCGATCTGCAGGCGGCCGGCGGTGTCCACGATCACGACGTCGCAGAGGCGGTCGACTGCCTCGCGGATGGAGGCGGATGCCACGGCCACGGCATCACGGCCGTCGCCGCGGAAGACCGGCACGCCAATCTCCCCGCCGAGCGTGGCAAGCTGGTCGGCCGCGGCGGGACGGTGGGTGTCGCAGGCGGCCAGCAGCGGGTTTCTCCCCTGCTTCTTGAGGAGGTACGCGAGCTTGGCTGCCGCGGTCGTCTTGCCCGAGCCCTGAAGGCCCACGAGCATGATCACGTTGGGCGTGCGGTTCTGAGCGAAGGTGAGTTTGGAGTCCGTGGAGCCGAGGAGGGTGGTGAGCTCGTCGAGAACGACCTTGACGACGTTCTGGGCGGGGCTCAGCGAGGAGAGGACGTCCGCGGTGAGGCACTTCTCCTTGCAGCGCCCGACGAACTCCTTGACCACGCGATAGTTGACGTCGGCCTCGAGCAGCGCCATGCGGATCTCGCGCATCGCGACGTTGATGTCGTCCTCGGTGAGGCGCCCCTTGCCGCGCAGCTTCTCGAAGGTGTCCTGGAGGCGATCGGAAAGAGAGTTGAACATGGCTACATCCCTTCACCGACGAGCGCGCGGCAGAACTCGCGCGCATCGAAGGTCTGGAGGTCGTCGAGGGTCTCGCCCACGCCGATGCGGTAGATGGGCAGGCCCAGCTGGCTGGAGATGGCGAGCGCGATGCCGCCCTTGGCGGTGCCGTCGAGCTTGGTCACGATGAGGCCGTCGAGGTCGAGGGCGTCGTTGAACTCGTGCGCCTGGTTGAGGCCGTTCTGGCCGGTGGTCGCGTCGATCACGAGGACCACGGAGACCGGCAGCGTGGAGCGCTTGCGGGTGACGTTCACGACCTTCGCGAGCTCGCGCATGAGGTCGGAGGAGGTGTGGAGGCGCCCCGCGGTGTCGATGAGGACGAGCTGGCTGCCGCGCCTCTCGGCCTCCTCCACGACCTCGTAGCACACGCTCGCGGGGTCGGCGCCGCGCTCGCGCGTGATCACGTCCACGCCCGCGCGCTGGCCCCACACCTCGAGCTGCTCGATGGCGGCCGCACGGAAGGTGTCCGCCCCGCCGATGATGCAGGAGAGCCCCGCCTCGCGGGCGCGGCCGGCGAGCTTGCCGACCGTGGTCGTCTTGCCGGCGCCGTTGATGCCCACGAAGAGGACGCAGCTCGGCACGTCGGTGAACGGGTCGCGCTCCGCCACGGGGAACTCCGCGGCAAGACGGGCCGCGAGCGCGTCCCTGATCTGGTTCGCGCGGGTGAGGTTCTCGCGAGCCGCCTGGTCACGGAGGTCGTCGGAGACGCGCAGGGCAACCTCGGCGCCCATGTCCCCCATCACGAGGGTGTCCTCGAGCTCCTCCCAGAAGCTCTCGTCGACCTCGCCTCCCATGTAGAAGATCTCGTTGATCGCCTCGCGCGAGCGCTTGAGGCCTGCCTTCAGATTGTCGAGAAAGCCCATCTATGCATCAACCACCTTTCCGGTAGTGCGGTCCAGTCGCTGGGAGACCACGTGGCTCACGCCGTCGGCCTGCATGGAGACGCCGTAGAGGACGTCCGCCTGCTCCATGGTACGACGCTGGTGCGAGATGACGATGAGCTGCGTGGACTCCTTGAGCTGTTCGATGGCGTCGAGCAGCTTGGAGAGGTTGGAGTCGTCGAGGGCGGCCTCAACCTCGTCAAAGACGTAGAACGGAACGGTACGCACCTTGTAGACGGCAAAGAGCAGCGCGAGCGCCGTGAGGGACTTCTCGCCGCCGCTCATGAGCATCATCTTGGCGAGCTTCTTGCCGCGGGGCTGGGCCACGATCTCGATGCCCGTCTCGGACGGGTCGTCCGGGTCCGTCATCTCGATGTGCGCCTGGCCGCCGGGGAACAGCAGCGAGAAGATCTCGGCGAAGTTGGCGTTCACGCGGTCGAAGACGGTGAGGAACCGGTTGCGCATCTTGCGGTCGATGGCGGCCGTGATCTTGCGCAGCGAGGAGCGTGCCTCCTCCAGGTCTCGGACCTGCTCGTCAATGTAGTCGTAGCGCTCCTTGAGGCGGAGGTACTCGTCCATCGCCACGGCGTTCACCGGTCCGATGGACTCAATCTGAGAGCGCAGCGTCGCCGCGCGGCGCTCGGCCGCGTCGCGGTCCTCGGGCGCGGGGGTCTCGAGCGCCTCCTCGAGCATGGCGCCCGTGGCCACGATGGCGTTCACGGCGCCCTGCACCTGGACCTCGAGCCTGCCGAGGTCGACCTTTACCTCGGTCGCGGCCTCGCGCGCGGCGTCGAGCTCCTTGGTGGCGGCGCTCACGGCCTCGCGGGCGTCCCCGATGGTGCGCTTGAGCGAGTCGGAGTCGGCCTCGGCGAGCGAGGCGCGGTCGCTCAGGCGCTTGGCCCACTCGACGGCCTTCTCGCGAATGGCCTCGTAGACGTCATAGAGAGGGTCGACGCGCAGGCGCACCACCTCGAGGGCGCGGGAGGAGTTCCTCGTGGCCTCGACCCGAGTGTCGAGCTCCCTCACGCGCTTGGAGAGCTCGCGCTCGCGACGCTCGAGGTTGGCCCTGCGCTCGCTTGTCATGGCAAGCTCGAGACGGCCGTCGGAGAGCTCCTTAGAGGCCTTGCCCTGGGCGCGGATGGCATCCTCGTGCTCGGCCGTGCGCTCGGAGAGCCTCTGCGAGAGCTCGTCCGCGCGCTCGCGCGCGGCACGGGCGGCGGCACGGTGCTCCTCGATCCTGCCACGGGCGTCGGCCGCGCGCTCGGCGGACGCGGCGCGCCTCTTGGTGACCTGCGCCCGCTCGGAAACGGCACTGGCGAGCTGGGACTCCAGGCGCCCGCGCTCGGCGGTGACGGAGGAGAGCTCGGCGGAGAGGCGCGCGATCTCGCCCTTCGCGGACGCCGCCTCCTCGCGAGCCCCGGCGAGGGCGTCCTCCGCCTCGGCGAGGGACTCCCCCGCCGCGGCAAGCCCCTCCTCGAGCTCGGCCATCCCGGACTCGAGGGCGCGGATCCTGCGCTTGCGCTCGAGGGCGCCGCTCTCGCTCGTGGACAGCGTTCCCACGTGCACGCGACCGTCCGGGAGGACCGCGACCCCGTCCTCGGTGACGTACGTCAGCGAGGGGGCCTTCGCGTGGGCGCTCACCGCCTCCTCGGCGGAGGCGACGAGCCTCACGTCTCCGAGCAGGGACTCTATCAGCGGCCTGGCCTCATCAGAGATGCGCAGGCGCGAGACGAGCGGGGTGCCCGGGGCTCCCCCGTCGGAGACGGCCGGAACGGCCAGGGCTCCGGAGACGATGACGGCGCGCCCGTCCTTCTCGGCAGAGAGGCCCTGGGCGCGGCGCGCGAGCTCGACCACGTCACGCTCGTCGCCCACGACGAGGGCGGCGAGGTCGTCGCCGAGGAGCTGCTCGACGAGAGACTCGACCTCCGGGTCGGCGTCGACGAGGTCCGCGAGACGGCACTGCACGCGCTCGCCGTCGGTCGCGAGCTCCGCCACGAGCGGGCTCGAGAGCTCGACGTCGGAGTCGACGGCGCGCAGCGCCTCGAGGGTCGCGCGCGCGGAGGAGAGCCTCCCCTGGGCGTCCGCCTGCTCGGCGCGGGCGGCCTCGAGGGAGGCGGATCGGGTGGCGATGGACGTGGTGAGCGCGTGTTCCCGCTCGCGGGCACTCGCGAGCTGGGACTCGACGCGCTCGATGCGGTCGGTTCGCTCCGAGATGGCCTCCTCGGTGGTGCGGATGACCTCCTCGAGCTGATCGAGGCGAGAGGCGAACATCTGGTCCTCGACCTCGGCGCTGCTGATCTGGTCCTCGAGCTTGGCATAGGCGAGCGTCTCGCGGTCCGCCTCGGCGCGGGCGGCGCGCTCGGCGGAGCTTATGCCGGAGAGCTCCTCGTCGAGGGCGCGACGCCGCGCCACCGCCTCGTGCGAGGCGCGCGAGAGCTCCTCGATGGACTCGCGCAGGCTCTTCTCCCTGACGCCGATGTCGGAGAGCTCGCCCGCCACCTCCTCGTGCTCGGCGGCGGCGTCCCCGCGCTGCTTCTCCATCGAGGAGAGCTGCATGCGCATGTCGGAGAGGCGCGAGACCATGTTCTTGCCCTTCTCCTCCAGAAGGCGCATGTCCGCGTCCATCCGGCCGAGAAGGTCCTGCATCCTGCGGCGCTGCTCCCCGAGGTCGCCCACGAAGAGGCCCTTCTGCTCGAGCAGGGACTGGAGCTTCTCGAGCTCCGCGCTCTTCTCGTCTAGACGGTACTGGGAGAGCTCGCAGGCGGCGTCGGCCTCCTTGCCGCGCGCCTCGAGGCGGGCGTACTCCTCCTGGAGTCGGCGCAGGTCGTCCACTGCCAGCTGCACCTCGAGGCCCTTGAGCTCCTCCTCGAGCGCCCGCGCGCGCTGCGCCTTGTCCACCTGCCGCTCGAGGGGCTTGAGCTGGCGCCCGATCTCGCGGGAGACGACCTTGGCGCGGGCGAGGTTCTCGTCCATGGACTTGAGCTTGCGCTGGCTGCGCTCCTTGCGGCGGCGGTGCTTGGAGATGTCCGCCGCCTCCTCGATGAGGGCGCGCCGCTCCTCGGGGCGGCTCGAGAGGATGGAGTCGAGCTTTCCCTGGGAGATGATCGAGTGGGTGTCCTTGCCCAGGCCCGAGTCGTGCAGGATGTCCTGGACGTCCATGAGGCGGCTGGGCGAGCCGTTGATGAGGTACTCGGACTCGCCGGAGCGATACATGCGGCGCGTGATGCCCACCTCGTTGAAGTCGATGGGCAGGGTGTGGTCCGAGTTGTCGAGAACGAGCGTGACCTCGGCCACGCCAACGGCGGAGCGGGCGGAGGAACCGGAGAAGATCACGTCCTCCATCGCCTGGCCGCGCAGCTGCTTGGCGCTCTGCTCGCCCAGGACCCAGAGGATCGAGTCGGAAACGTTTGACTTGCCGGAGCCGTTGGGCCCCACGACCACGGTGAGGCCGGGGTCGAAGACCATATGGGTCTTGTCGGCAAAAGACTTGAATCCCTTGAGTGTCAGCGACTTCAGGTACAACTTCTGAGCCCTCCGTGGCTAGTTGGTGGTTCCGGCGCCCGCGAAGTCGCCCTCCTCGGCGTATCCAAGGCGCACGAGCGCGTCTATCGCGGCGGCGCTCTCGGAAGACTTCTTCGACGATCCCGAGCCGCGCCCGACCCTTCGCCCGTCGATGAGGGCGACCGAGGTGAAGGTGGGGTCGTGTGCCGGCCCCTCCTCCGAGACGAGCTTGTACTCGGGGCCGCAGTGCATGTCGCGCTGGGCGACCTCCTGCAGGCGGGACTTGGGGCTGATGGGCTTCTCGGCAAGTGCCGGTGAGACCTCGGGGCCGAGGGTGGCCACCACGAAGGCGTGGGTCACGTCGTAGCCGGCGTCCAGGTAGAGGGCGCCGACCAGCGCCTCGTAGACGTTCTCGAGGGCGGAGTGCATGCCGCGCTCGCCGGTGCCCTTCTCGGACTCCCCCATCACGATGAGGGGCGCGAGCCCGATGCGCTCGGCCACGCTCGAGAGCATCTTGCCCGAGACGAGGCTGATCTTGGCCTGCGTGAGGGCGCCCTCGTCCATGTCGGGGAAGCGCTCGAAGAGGTCCGTGGCAACGATCGCGCCCAGGACGGAGTCGCCGAGAAACTCGAGGCGCTCGTAGGAGGCGGAGACCGGACGCCCCTCGACGGCCGAGGGGTGCGTCAACGCGGAGACGATGAGGTCCTGGTTCTCAAAGTGGTGGCCGCAGACCTGCTCGGCCTCGGCCACCCGCTGGTGCATCTTCAACGATCAGACCCCCGCTACTGGGCAGCCGCGATGGCGTCCACGACCTGGCCCACGGTGGAGATGGTCCCCACGGCCTCGTCGGGGAAGGTCATGGAGAACTCGTCCTCCAGGGCGGTGACGAGCTCGAGCAGGTCAAAGGAGTCGGCGCCGATCTCCTTGAGGTTGGTCCCCTCGTTCAGCGCCACGTCGTCACCGAGCGAGAGCGTGTCGTCGACTACCTCGATGACCTTGGCGAGAATGGCATCGCGATCCATGGTTCCTCCTAACATTGGCATCAGATAGATTCTACCCGAATGTGACAGAGGGGTCAGACCCCTTTGTCACATCCCCCTAACGGGAGATCACGCAGGCCTCGGCGATCTTTTCGGAGAGCCCGGCGCGGGCGGCGCGGGCGGCCGCGTGCGTGCCCATGCGGACGGCCTGGGCGCTCGTGGCGCCGTGGCCCTTCACCACCGGGGCGCGCAGACCCAGCAGGATGGCGCCGCCGTACTCGTCGCCGGACATCTCGGCGGCGAGCGACTTCAGCGACTTGGCGAGCAGCGCCATGCCGATCTTGTTGCCGAGCGACGCCTCCATGGCGGCCTTGAGCCGCTTGATCACGAACTTGCCGGTGCCCTCGATGGACTTCAGCGCCACGTTGCCGGTGAAGCCGTCCGCCACGATGACGTCAAAGGTCCCGGCAAGGAGGTCGGTGCCCTCGGCATTGCCGGCAAAGCCGCAGTTGCCGGCCTCGAGCGCGGCGTGGTACGCGAGCGCCATCTCGGAGCCCTTGGTGTCCTCGGAGCCGTTGCAGAGAAGGCCCACGCGCGGGTTCTCGACCCCGAGGACGGCACTCGAGTAGGCACGGCCCATGTGGGCAAACTGCACCAGCACGTCGGGCTTGACGTCGGCGTTGGCGCCCATGTCGAGAAACACCGTGGGCTTGCCGGAGATGCCGGGGAACGGGAGCGAGAGCGCAGGGCGCTTGATGCCCTTGAGGCGGCCGACGCCAAACGTCGCCGCGGTGAGCACGGCGCCCGTGGACCCGGCGGAGAAGAGGCCGTCTGCCTCGCCGGCGTGCACCGCGGCGGCGGCGCGCACGATGCTCGCGTCCTTCTTCTGGCGCACGGCGTTTGCGGGATGCTCGGACATCGAGATGACCTCGGTGGTGACGAGCGCCCGGGCGCGACTGTGCGAGGAGGCAAAGGGCTCGACGACGCTGGCGTCGCCGGCGACCAGAACCTCCAGATCGGGATCGTCCTCGAGCGCCTGGGCAACGCCCTCCAGGAGCACCGTCGGCTCCTTGTCGGCCCCCATGACGTCAACGCAGATGGTGGTCATATGCCCTCCTTCGCACGGGTTTCTCGCTGACCATTATGCCACGTCGCGCTTGCCGTCCGGCCCTGCGTCCGCGGTTGTCGCACGCATGTCGTCCGCTCGCTTGCAGGTCCTCGTCGCTCGTCCGCCGGTCCTTGTCGCCCGCTCGTTGGTCCTTGTCGATCGCCCGTTGGTACTTGTCGCCCGCCCGTTTGTCCTTGTCGCTCGCCCGCCGGTCCTTGTCGCAAGGTCGATGACCGGAAATAACACGCAGAATCGGACTTTTTCCAAATCGACCTCAGGCATTATATGAAATTAAAGGTAATTCTGCGTGTTATTTGAAACGGGGACACACGTACACGGTCCTAGCGAGAAGCGCGTGCCAAACGAGAAATGCGATGAGCACGATAAGAACGCGCCAAGCGGAAGCATGGGCAAAACGAGGAGCGAATCGGGGACGAGGGGCGCACCCCGGACACGAGCGTGTGCAACACGAGGGGCGCACCCCGGACACGAGCGCGTGCAACACGAGGGGCGCACCGCGGACACGAGCGTGTGCAACACGAGAGGCGCGCCTCGGACGTGCAACACGCTTGACACGAGGGGCGAGCCTCGGACGTGAAACGCTTGCAGCGCGAGGGCGCGCCGCGGACGTGGAGCACGCGCGACACGTGAAGCGCATGCCACACGGGAGGCGCGCGCCGCGAACGTAGGGCGCGTTCAACACGAAAGGCCCCTCGCACAAAAAACGGCCGGCTCCCACGCAGGAAGCCGGCCGAACTCGTCAGATCTTGCCGAGAAGCTACTCGGTGACGATGACCTCGCGGTCCTTGTAGTGACCGCAGTTGGGGCACACGTGGTGCGGGAGCTTGGGGGCGCCGCACTGCGGGCACACGGAACGAGCCGGAGCCGCGAGCTTGCTGTTAGCCGAACGACGGGTGTGGGTGGCGCCGCGGCCCTTCTTTTGCTTGGGTACTGCCATGTCTCAAACCTCTCTTGTCACGAAAGCGCCGCCGCTCGCCCACGGAGACGCTCATTACCAATTCACGCAAGGAGACACTATAGCACGAGTCCATTAAAAGAGCACGTGCTCAGCAATTCTTCACTCCTTGGAGCCCTCGCTGCCCTCAGAGGGGGCCTCGTCGCCAAAATCAAGCCCGGCAAGCGCCGAGAAGGGCGAGGACTCGAGCCTCTCACGCTCGCGCTCGCGCTCGAGCTGCTCCACGTGACCGCAGTCCTCCTCGTTGAGGTTGGCGCCGCAAACCGGGCAGAGGCCCAGGCAGTCCTCGCGGCACAGCACGACGAACGGCGTCTCCATCACGAGCGCCGAGACGAGGGCGCCCGAGAGGTCGATCGTGTTGTCGGCCGAGACAAGCTCGAAGTCGGCCTCGTCCTCGTCCTCGCCGAGCGTCTCGGGCTCCTCGAAGAGGTAGTACCCGTCCACCTCGCCGGTCACGTCAAACTCGGCGCGCTCGAGGCAGCGGTCGCACGTCCCCACAACGTGGGCGCGGAGCAGGCCCGTCGCGAGGATTCCCTCGCCGGTGTTGGTGAGCACGAGGTCGTAGTCAAGACCCGAGGGCAGCTCGAAGGAGTGGTCCCCGAGCTCGTAGCCCTCGGCGTCGAGATGCCCGACGAGCGGCAGGGTCTCCCCCGCCTCGTCGATGCGCTCGTCGATTGCAAAGAGAAGCGGCTCGACAGCCATGACTACCAGGGCACGTTGTTGGTGGTGTTGCGCGGGCCGGAGTTCTCGTCCAGCGTCTGGCGCACGCGGGAGACGGAGCCCGTGAGGGACTTGAGGTTCTCCTCGAGGTGCGCGAGAACGGTGTCGGCGTACTCCTCGGCGTTGTAGCGCGTGTCACGCTCGTACTGCGCGGCCTGGTCACGGATGGCGTCGGCCTGCTGCTGGGCAAGGCGCACGATCTCCTGGTCGCCGGCAAGAATCATCGCCTGCTGCTGGGCGTCGGCGATGATGGAGTTGGCCTGCTGCTGGGCACGATCGAGCGTCTCCTGCTCCTCCTTGAGGATGCGGCGGGCATCCTGGAACTCCTGCGGGAAGACGCGACGAATCTCATCGAGAATCTCGTAGACGTCCTGGGCGTCGACGATCTTCTTCTGACCGTTGTCCATGAACGGGGACTTTGCCTCGTTCACGATCTGCTCGAGCTCGTCTACCAAGCTCTCGATTTCCTCACCTGGCTGCATCTATGGTTCCTTTCACATACCACATCGGACGCCTGCATCGAGGCTCCATCAAAGGCCATAGTAGCAGATTACGCGACGTGCGAAAAAGTCGACACCCCGCCTCACCGTAGGTTGTGGCGTTTTCGCGTCGAGAGGCGCCGGTAGAACGCCCCGCGGACACGGCGAGAGGCGCAGGGGCGCTCATGCGGACCACGGCCGGCAGAACGCCCCGCGGGCGCGGCGGGAGGCCGCGCACGCGCATGCGGGCCGCGGTCCGGGCGCAGGCGCG
>CASEHX010000015.1 GCA_949287905.1 uncultured Olsenella sp. | reverse complement strand
GTTGTTGTTGCGGCCGGCCTTCTTGGGCAGGGGCTCGAGAAGCGACTTCTCGGGCGTGGTGCAGGTGATCTCGGAGAAGTCCGAGACCGTCTGGAAACGCCTGCCGGCGCTCGTGGGCTTGAGGTGCTTGACTGCCATTGAAACCTTTCCCTTCTTTTCCGTTGGCCGACCCGCTCAGGGATTGGCGAGCCGACACCGGATTACCACGGTTCCGCGCGTATCCATCATGCGCGGCATTGAAGCCCAGGCCCCCGAGGGGCCCGGGCGTCAGAGACTACTCAGCGGCCTGCTGGTTGCCAAAGATCTCGATCGTCTCGCCGGCGGCGAGGGTCACGACGGCCTTCTTCCAGGAGCGCGTGGTGCCAGGGGTCTGGTAGCGAACGCGCTTCTTCTTGCCGGAGACGTTCATGGTGTTGACCTTGACCACGTGGACGCCGAAGAGCTTCTCGACGGCGCTGGCGATCTCCTCCTTCGGGGCGTTCTTGGCGACCTCGAAGGTGTACTTGCCCTGCTCCATGAGGTCAAAGGAACGCTCGGAGACCACGGGGCGGATGATCACGTCGTAGGCGGAGTTCATTATGCGAGCACCTCCCCGAACTGATTCGCGATGTCGGCGGTCATGACGAGGGCGCCGTTGTCGATGAGGGTGCGCGTGGTGGCCTCGGAGACGCCGATGACGTTGACGCCGGCGAGGTTGCGGAACGAGAGGTAGGTGTTGACGTCATCGTCGGCAACGACGATCGTCACGCGCTTGTCGCCAATGCCGAGGGCGCCGAGAAGGGCCTTGGCCTGCTTCGTGGACGGCTTCTCGAAGGAGAGGGCGTCGACGAGCACGAGCTCCTGGTCGGCAACCTTGCCGGAGAGGACGGAGCGCATGGCGAGCTTGACCATCTTGTTGTTGATGCGCTTGTTGTGGGTGCGCGGGGTGGGGCCGAAGACAACGCCGCCGCCGGTCCACTGCGCGGCGCGGGTGGAACCCTGGCGAGCGCGACCGGTGCCCTTCTGACGGTAGGGCTTGGCGCCGCCGCCAGAGACGTCGTGACGGTTCTTCACGGCGTGGGTGCCCTGACGAGCGCAGCTGTCCTGGCACACCACGACCTGGTGGATGACGGGGATGTTCGGCTCGATGCCGAAGACGCCGTCAGCGAGCTCGGCCTCTGCGACCTGAGCCCCCTTGGCGTTCTTGATTGCGTACTTGGACATTCTGTCCTCCTTGTTAGCCTAAGAGATTTCCTGGCACTTAGGCCATGCGGACCTGGACGAGAGCGTTCTTGCCGCCGGGGACAGCGCCCTTGACGAGCATGAGGTTCTGCTCGGCGTCGATGCGGACGAGCTTGAGGTTCTTGACCGTCACGCGCTCGTCGCCCATGTGGCCGTACATGTGCAGGCCCTTGCGGACGCGCGCGGGGTAGGCGCACTGGCCGATGGAGCCCGGGCGACGCTGGTTGCGGGAGCCGTGGGTCATGGGGCCGCGGGAGAAGTTCCAGCGCTTGATGGTGCCCTGGAAGCCCTTGCCCTTGGAGGTGCCGATGACGTCAACGGACTTGACGTCGGCGAAGTCGGCGACGGTCACGACGTCACCGGTCTTGTGCTCCTCGCCGTTCTCGACGCGGACCTCGCGGAGGTAGCGCATCGGCTCGACGCCGGCGGCCTTGAAGTGGCCGGCCATGGGCTTGTTGACGTGCTTGGCGGAGATGTCTCCGAAGCCGATCTGAACGGCGTCGTAGCCGTCGGTCGCCTTCGTCTTGACCTGCGAGACAGTGCAGGGGCCAGCCTGGATGACGGTGACGGGCACGACGTTGTCGTCCTCGTCCCAGATCTGCGTCATCCCAAGCTTGCGGCCAAGGATCGTGCTGACCATGCTCTTTCCTAACCCTCGGTGGTCATGGGCTTTTTCGGGCGCCCCTTGCGCCCGTCCCCAGCGGACCACGTCCTGTATCTGCGCCCTCCAGGGTCGAGACATAGCTCGCCCCTTTTGAGCAGCCTGTCTAGTCTACACGCCCATACCTCGCATCACAAGGTCTACACAAAAGTTTTTTAGGCCCTGAGCTGCGGCTGCATATTCCGCGCCCCCGGGCGTATCCATGACCCGTCACAGGGGTCCCCAGGCCGCTTCAAGACAAAAAACGCCCCGGCTCCCAAGGAGCCGGGGCGCCGGGCGCGCTTTGGCGAGGCTTACACCTTGAGGTAGCGGCGCATGGCAATGGCGGAGCCAAAGAAGCCGATGAGGATTCCGACCAGCAGAAGCAGGCCGAAGGTTCCGTACAGCGCCGTACGGGAGATGTTGAACGCCAGGAACGGCAGGTTGCTCTGAAGCGCCGGCATCAGGAAGTGGAGGCCGGCGGCAAGGCACGCGATGGCGAGAAGGGCCGCGATGAGCGCCTCGAGCATGCCCTCCATCACGAAGGGCCCGCGGATGAAGCCATTGGAGGCGCCGACGAGACGCATGATGGCAATCTCGCGACGGCGAGCCGTGATGGCGAGACGGATGGTGTTGTTGATGAAGACGAGTGCGACGAACGTCAGCATGATGACGAGCGCGGCGGCGCCCACACGGATGTAGTTGGTCACCTCAAAGAGGCGCTCGACCGTGCCCTGGCCATAGATGACGTCATCGGAGGCGGAGGAGGTGGGGTCGTCGTAGGTGTCGCGAATCTGGAGGAAGTCGGGGTCCTCCATGATGCGGCCGGCCGTCTCCTCGACCTCCTGGGGGTCGCTCAGCGTCACCACGAGGGAGGCGGGGAGGGGGTTCTCGCCGTCAAGGGCCGCAACTGCGTCGCTGGCGTTGCGGTTGGACATGGACGAGCGATACTCCTCGAGTGCCTCCTCCTTCGACTTGTACGTCACCGTGTCAACGCCGTCCCAGCTCTCGACCTTGTCCTTGAAGGCCTGGACATCCGCGTCCGCGGCATCGTCCGAGAGGTAGGCCTGAATCGTGACGCTGTCCTCGACGCCTCCCACGACGCTCGAGATCATCGCCGAGCCGAGGGCAAAGACGCCGATGATGAACAGCGAGAGGAAGATCGTGACGATAGCGCCGAGCACCGTCGGCCAGTTGCGACGGAAGTGATGGCCCGCCTCGCGGAGGGAGTATCCAAAGTTAGAGGGCACCATAGTATCCGTAGCCTCCCCTCTCCTGGTCGCGGACGACGTGGCCCGCCTCGAGGGCGATGACGCGCTTGCGCATGGAGTCGACCATCTCGCGGTCGTGGGTCGCCATGACGACGGTCGTGCCCGCGCGGTTGATCAGGTCGAGCAGCTTCATGATGCCGAGCGAGATCGCCGGGTCGAGGTTGCCCGTCGGCTCGTCGCAGACGAGCAGGGGCGGGCGGTTGACCATGGCGCGGGCAACGGACACGCGCTGCTGCTCTCCGCCGGAGAGCTGATCGGGGAAGTGCTTCATCTTCTCCGCAAGGCCGACGAGCCTCAGCACCTCGGGCACCTGGGCCTTGACGACGGAGCGGGGCTTGCCGATGCACTCGAGGGCAAAGGCGACGTTCTCGTAGACCGTCTTGTCCGGGAGGAGTTTGAAGTCCTGGTAGACGGTGCCGATCTGACGGCGGAGGTACGGGACCTTCTTGTTGCGCATCTTGGTGAGGTCCTGCCCTGCCACGATGACCTGGCCGGAGCTCGCCTTGAGCTCGCGCGTGATGAGGCGCAGAAGCGAGGACTTGCCCGAGCCGGAGTGACCGACGACAAAGACGAACTCCCCGGGGTAGATGTCGAGGCTGACATCGTCGAGGGCGGGCTTGTTGGGCTGGGCCGGGTAGATGAGTGACACGTTTTTGAACGACACGGTCGGCGTGCCGGTACGGGAGACCGCAGGTGCCTCGTCGTTGGAGAGCGAAGAGTAGACGCTCTCGGAGGTCTGCTGGTCCGCGGCGCCATCCGCGGGCTCAGCGGCCGTAACGACGTGAACCGCCTCGGGCGTCTCCTCCGCGGGCGCGGGGTCGGCGACCTCGGGGGCGGAAAGCTCTCCGGTGTCGTCTGCAGAGACGGCGGGGGCCTGCGGAGCCGCATCGGGCGAGGCGAGCAGCGTCAGCTCGTCATCCACCGCGCCCTGTTGCTCAGTGCTGCGAAAGTGACTGGCCACAGAAGCTCCTTATCTGACTGCTCAGAGCGGACAAATACCCAAGTAGTCTAGCAAACCGTCAAGGCCTCAACTATTTTCCCGCATAATGCACACGATAAGGGCGGTCTCCTTGCGGAAACCGCCCCATTTGCATGCCCTGCCTGTACCTCTCGTTTAGTCTCTGGCGAGAAGTCCCTCGACGGCGCTCGTGATGCCCTCCGCGTCCAGCCCATAGCGGTGGAGCAGGTCGAGGGCCGGGCCCGAGACGCCGTAGACGTCCTCGACGCCCACCTTGCGGACGGGGACCGGGCAACGCTCAGCCAGCACGTCACAGACGGCGCTGCCGAGGCCGCCGATCACCGAATGCTCCTCGCAGGTGACGACGCGACCGGTCTTGGCGGCGCTCCGCGCGATGAGGTCGGCGTCGATCGGCTTGACCGTGTGGATGTTAATGACCTCGGCCGAGACGCCCTTTTCGGCGAGCTTCTCGGCGGCCTCGAGGGCGGCCTGGACCATGAGGCCGCAGGCGACGATCGTCACGTCGGTTCCCTCGCGCATGACGATGCCCTTGCCGAGCTTGAACTCATAGGTCTCGGGGTCGTTGAAGACCGGCGTGGCGAGACGCGCCAGGCGAAGGTAGACGGGGCCATCGAACTCGTAGGCGGCGCGCGTGGCGGCACGGGCCTCGACGTCGTCGCAGGGGACGATCACCGTCATGCCGGGAATGGACCTCATCAGCGCGATGTCCTCGTTGCACTGGTGGGTGGCGCCGTCCTCGCCCACGGAGAGGCCCGCGTGCGAGGCGCCGATCTTGACGTTGAGGCGCGGGTACCCGATCGAGTTGCGAATCTGCTCGTAGGCGCGCCCCGCGGCGAACATCGCAAAGGAGCTCGCAAACGCCACGCGCCCCGTCGCGGCGATGCCGGCGGCGATGCTCATGAGGTTCTGCTCCGCGATGCCCACGTCAAAGAAGCGGTCGGGGTAGGCGTCCTTGAACCTGCCGGTCTGGGTGGACGCGGCGAGGTCGGCGTCGAGAACGACAAAATCGTCGTGCTCGGCACCCAGCTCGACCAGCGTCTCACCGTAGCTCACGCGCGTGGCGATCTTCTTCGTCTCAGCCATCGTCTATGCCTCCCTCGAGAGCTCGGCCATGGCCTGCTCGAACTGATCGTCATCGGGTCCCTTGCCGTGCCAGTCGACCTGGCCCTCCATGAACGAGACGCCCTTGCCCTTCACCGTCTCCGCGACGATGGCGACCGGCGCCCCCGTGCTCTCGCGTGCGGCGGTGAACGCCTCCCTGATCTGAGCCATGTCGTTGCCGTCAGCAAGCTCGATGACACGGAATCCGAACGCGGCGAACTTGTCCGCGATCGGCATGGCGGAGTTGACCTCCTCGATCGTTCCGTCGATCTGGAGACCGTTGTGGTCGACGACCACCACGAGGTTGTCGAGGCCGTGGTTGCCGGCGAACATGGCCGCCTCCCAGACCTGACCCTCCTCGAGCTCGCCGTCTCCGAGCAGGCAGTACGTGCGCCACCCCTCGTTCCAGTGCTTCGAGGCGAGCGCCATGCCCACGGCGGCGGAGACGCCCTGGCCAAGAGAGCCGGTGGTCATGTCAACGCCGGGGGTGTCGAGCATGTTGGGGTGACCCTGCAGGCGGCTCCCGATGTGACGGAGCGTCTCGAGCTCCTCAAAGGGAAAGAACCCGCGGAGGGCGAGCACGGAGTAGAGCGCGGGCGCGGCGTGCCCCTTCGAGAGCACGAAGCGGTCGCGGCCGCTCCACTGGGGGTCCTCCGGCCTGACGTTCATCTCCTCGAAGTAGAGGTAGGTGAGTATGTCGGTCGCGCTGAGCGAGCCGCCGGGATGCCCCGACTTGGCGGCGTGGGTGCCGATAACGACCCCCTTGCGCACCTCGTTGGCAACGTGACGAAGCTCGTCGTTGGTCATGAGACCATCCTTTCCCTGGGCGCCTGACGGGTCCTTCCCGCCGCCCACACTTCACTCAAGGCGCACCTGCGCCCCCAAGAAGATACCATCTGCGCAGGCTCGGATACGCGCAGAACGCAGAAACCCCCTCCCCTGGAAGGAGCCACCTCCGAATGCCTAGGCGTCCGCGGCCACGGAGCACACGACGTCGATCACCTCGGCGGGCGTCTCGGCGTCGTCGAGGCGCTCAAAGAACTCCGGCCTCCTCAGAAGCTCGACGAGCTCCTGGAGGGCGCCGAGATGGCCGTCGTTGTCGGTCGCGGAGAGGGGGAAGAGGTAGCGGACGGGGTCGTTCTCCTCGCTCCCAAACGAGACCGGCTCCCGGAGCGTCACCACGCCGAGTGCGTTCCCGAGTGCCCCGCACTCGGGTCGCGCATGGGGGAGCGCGACGTGGGGCGCGACAACAACATACGGCCCCATCTCCCTCACGCCTCGGACGATGGCGTCCGCATAGGCCTCGCTCACCATCTCGGCGTCAACGAGCGGGCGCACGGAGAGCCTGACAGCCTCCTCCCAGTCTGACGCGGCGACCCCGAGGCAGACCAGCCTCTCGTCGAGCAGATCGGTCAACACTGCGCTCCCCTTCCCCTCACTTGCCAAACGCTGCCAACGCACAGGACCGGCTCACTCAGAGCCCTGAGCCACGTCGCTCGACGAGTCCGCCTCGCCGACGGCCCATCGATGGTATCCAACGATAAACTTGTCAAGATCGCCGTCGGAGAGAACCGAGTCCACGTTTCCCGTCTCCACGCCGGTCCGAAGGTCCTTCACGAGCTGGTAGGGATAGAGCACGTAGCTCCTGATCTGGTTGCCAAACCCGATGTCGTGCTTGGGGCCGCGCAACTCGTCGAGCTCCTCGGCGCGACGCGCGAGCTCCATCTCATAGAGGCGGCTCTTGAGGACGCTCATCGCGAAGGCCTTGTTCTGAAGTTGGCTGCGCTCGTTCTGGCAGGTCACGACCGTGCCGGTGGGCAGGTGCGTGATGCGGACCGCGGAGTCGGTGGTGTTGACGCCCTGGCCGCCGTGACCGGAGGCGTGATAGACGTCGATGCGCAGGTCGTTGGGTTCAATCTCGACCTCGATGTCGTCGGGCAGGACGGGAAGCACCTCCACGCCCGCAAACGTGGTCTGGCGGCGCTTCTTCGCGTCGGTGGGAGAGATGCGCACAAGGCGGTGCACGCCCTGCTCGGCGCGAAGCATGCCGTAGGCGTTCTTCCCGCTCACCGTGAACGTGGCGCGGTCGAGGCCGATGACCTCACCGGGCTCGGCGTCGTTCACGACAACCTTCCACCCGCGGCGGTCGCAGTAACGCTGGTACATGCGAAAGAGCATCTCGCACCAGTCCTGCGCCTCGAGGCCTCCCTGTCCGGGCGTCACGGTGACGATGGCGTCCCCGTGATCAAGCTCGTCGGTGAACCAGCTCGAGAGCTCGAGCTCCGAGAGCTCGTCCTCGAGCGCACTGGCCGACGACGACGCCTCGGCGAGAAGGTCCTCGTCCCCGGTCTCCTCGCCAAGTTCCAGCGCGGCGCGGGCGTCCTCGAGCTTGCCGCGGGCTGCGTCGATGCCGTCCACGTCGTCTCGTGCCGCAGCGAGTCTCGCCATGACGGCGCGAGCGCCGTCCGCGTCGTCCCAGAACCCGGGGGCGGCGGTCCTTGCCTCAAGGTCGCCGATCTCATGGCGCTTCTCCTCGATGTGGAGGTAGGCTTCCACCTCCTCGAGGCGCCTCGAGAGGGCGTCGAGATCGGGCTTGCCGGAATCCGCCATCTATCTGTTCCTGCCGTGGCAGTTCTTGAACTTCTTGCCGCTCCCGCACGGGCAGGGATCGTTGCGCCCGACGTTGACGTAGGGGTCGGGATCGTCCGCCTTGCGGTAGGTCTGGGGCTTTGCCGTGGCCGCCGCACGCGGGGCCGCGCCGGGGGCAGAAGCGGGCTTGACTCGAGCGGCCCCCTGGTCGCCGTCGACCTCGGAGGGTCCGGAGTACTTGGCGCCACGGAGCTCGCTCGGCTCCTCGTCCTGGGCGGGGGCCTGCTGGGCGGGGGTCCTCACGGCGATCTCGATGCGCAGGATCGTACGCAGGAAGTCCTCGTACATCGTGTTGACGAGCTCGCTGAACGCTGCAAAGGCCTCGCTCTTGTACTCGACGAGCGGGTCGCGCTGGCCAAAGCCGCGCAGCCCGATGCCGGTCTTGAGGTAGTCCATCTCCTGAAGGTACGACATCCACCTGGTGTCGATCACGCGAAGCATGACCTGGGAGGCGAGGGCGTGCATGGGAGCCTCGCCAAGGCGCGCGGCCTTCTCGTCGAAGCAGGCGCCCACGTACTCGTCGATCTTCTCGACCACCTCGTTGACGCCAGGGCACGCGGAGACGTCCGGGGCGTCCTTGCGGCCGGTGAGCTCGCCAAGCCACTTGCCCAGGCCCTCGAGATCCCAGTCGGACTTGGCGTGGCCCTCGGGGCAGTACGCCTGGACCTCGCGCTTGACGGTGTCGGAGGTCACCTCGTCGATCCTGGCCATCAGGTCCTTGCCGTCGAGGATCTTGTTGCGCTCCTCGTAGATGACCTGGCGCTGCGTGTTCATGACGTTGTCGTAGTCGAGGACGTTCTTACGCATCGCAAAGTTGACCTGCTCGACCTTGCGCTGGGCGCTCTCCACGGCCTTGGTCACCATCTTGGCCTGGATGGGCATGTCATCGGGCATATCGTACTTCTGCATCATCGCGGAGATGCGGTCCATGCGGTCCCCGCCGAAGAGGCGCATGAGGTCATCCTCGAGCGAGAGGTAGAACTGCGTCTCGCCCGGGTCGCCCTGACGGCCGGAGCGGCCGCGGAGCTGGTTGTCGATGCGGCGGCTCTCGTGGCGCTCGGTGCCTATCACGCACAGGCCGCCGGAGGCGACCACGTGCTCGCGCTCGACGGCGCACTGCTTCTTCGCGCGCTCGAGGGCTCCCGAGAGCTCCTCGGCAATGGCGTCGAGGGTCTCCCTGTCGACCTCGATGCCGCGGGACGCGAGGTCCTCGGGCTTCTGCTTGGCGGGGTCGCCGTTGGCGAGGATCTTCTTCAGGGCCTCCTGCTCGATCCCAAAGTCGAGGGAGAGGACCTCCTCCTCCGCAAGCTCCTCGGCATTGCCGCCCAGGAGGATGTCGGTGCCACGGCCAGCCATGTTCGTCGCGATGGTGACGGCGCCCTCGCGACCCGCCTGCGCGACGATCTGGGCCTCGCGCTCGTGATACTTGGCGTTAAGCACGTTGTGCCTGATGCCGCGCTTGTCGAGGATGCGAGACAGCTTCTCGGAGTTCTCGATCGAGACGGTGCCGACCAGGCACGGCTGGCCCTTCGCGTGACGCTCGGCAACGTCGTCGGCGACCGCCTTGAACTTTGCCTCGACCGTGCGGTAGACGAGGTCGTCGTGGTCCACGCGCGCGACGGGCCTGTTGGGCGGAATGACCGTGACGGGAATGTGATAGACCTCGCGGAACTCCGCGTCCTCGGTCATGGCGGTACCCGTCATGCCGGAGAGCTTGTCATACATGAGGAAGTAGTTCTGGAGGGTGATCGTGGCGAGCGTCTGGTTCTCCTCGCGGACGTACACGCCCTCTTTTGCCTCGATGGCCTGGTGCAGGCCCTCGGAGTAGCGACGCCCCTCCATGATGCGGCCCGTGAACTCGTCGACGATCTTGACCTCGCCGTCCACGACCACGTACTGCTGGTCGCGGTGGAACATGTACTCCGCCTTCAGCGCCTGCTGGAGGTGGTTGACGAGCTGACCGGAGGGGTCTCCGTAGATGTCGTCGATGCCAAGGGTGCGCTCCACCTTCTTCAGGCCCTCGTCGGTGGTGGCGATGGTGTGCTTGGCCTCGTCCATCTGGAAGTCGACCTCGGGGGTGAGGCCGCGCACGGCACGGGCGAAGTCCTTGTAGGTGCTCGCCGACTTGGTTCCCACGCCCGAGATGATGAGCGGGGTCCTGGCCTCGTCGATGAGGATGGAGTCGGCCTCGTCCACGATGGCATAGTGGTGCCCGCGCTGGACGCGCATGCTCGGACGCGTGACCATGTTGTCGCGCAGGTAGTCAAAGCCGAACTCGGAGTTGGTTCCGTAGGTGACGTCCGCCTCGTACGCCGGCTTCTTCAGGTTGAGGCGCATGCCGTTCTGGATCAGACCCACGGACATGCCCAGGTAACGATAGATGCCGCCCATCCACTCGCTGTCTCGGCGAGCAAGATAGTCGTTGACCGTGACGATGTGGACGCCCTTGCCGGGAATCGCGTTGAGGTATCCCGCGAGCGTGGACACGAGCGTCTTGCCCTCGCCGGTCTTCATCTCCGCGATCGTGCCGCGATGGAGCGCGATGCCGCCGATGATCTGAACGTCAAAGTGGCGAAGGCCGGTCGTCCTGACCGAGGCCTCTCGAACGGCGGAGAACGCCTCGGGCAGAAGATCGTCCAGGCTCTCGCCATTGGAGTGGCGCTCCCGGAGACGCGCGGTCATGCCGCGGAGCTCGTCATCGCTCATCGTCTTGAATCGCGGCTCAAGGTCGTTGACGCGTGCGGTGATGCGCTCGAGCTCCTTGAGCTCACGGTCGGCGCCCATCGACAGGATCTTGGAGAGGAAGTTGGGCATGGTTCTCCCTTGGTTCTAGAGCGCCGCGCGGCGCAAGGCATTCGTCTCGATACTTTACTCATTGGAGGGTCGCCCGCGAGGCTGATGCGCCAGTATCACCAAAACCGCACCCAAGCCTACGCTTCGACGGCCTCCCTCGACCGAGCGGGGTCGCGCCGGGGCCTCGACCGCCTCTCCCCTGGGCCGCGAGCCTCTGACCTGCGCACCCTTGCCTCATATGCGCTGCGCTGCCTCTCCGCCTCGGGAGCCCTCCCGCACGCCTTCAACGCCCTGACAAGCGCTATCACCGCGTCCTCGCGCAGGTCGTTCGCGAGAAGGGCGTTTCCCGCGAGACGAGCCGCGGTTCTCGCCCGTCCGAGCCTGAGGGCGGCGGAGCTCCCCTCGACCATCGCATCGGAGTAGAGGGACCTGAGGTCGGCCCTGAGAGCCGCCACGCATCCCGTGGAGTCTGATGAGGGGGCATAGAGGTCGCCGACGTAGACCCTCTCGGCAGCGCGCGCAAACTCCAGGGTTCCGGCGTCATCCTCGCAATCAACAGCGGCCCGCGCCACCCTCCTGAACTCCTCCACGTCGCATCTGACGAGACCCATGTCGACCGACACCTCGCCGCTCGTTCGGTTGGCCGCGATCAGGGAGAGGCTCTCGTCGATCTCCGAAACAAACGCCCGTATCGCACTCGTGGCCTGATAGACGCGGTTGAACCCCATCGCGTAGTCGCAGCCCGGCCAGAGCTGCTCGACCAGCTGGAAGCGTCGGGCACTTCCGCCTCTCAGGATGAGATATTCGAGCATCGACTTGACGCTGCGCTTCTCCAGCTGGCTGTCCGGGACGCGTCTTCCGTTGATCGTGACGGAAAATCCTCCGAGGAGCCTGACCTCTACCGGACGAGCTTCCTCTCCCCCGCCGTCACCCGCAAAAGCGCTGTCGAGCGACGGCACCTGCGGCGCGTCGTCATGCTCCTCCCCTGTCTTGCTGGGCGGGCTTGACGCAATGAGCGCCCGAGCCCAATCCGACGGCATGACGTCCGCCAGCGGTCCCGAGACCCTCCGGGAGCATCCGCAGAGGGCCCGAAGCATCCAGAGCGCGTCCCAGGGCACCCGGTCCGGCAGGGGCGCCAGTAGGAGCGTCCTGCCCTCCTCTGACAGGGCCTCCAGGACGAGCGAGGTCACCGCCTCAAGATCGTCCGCAGACGCGTCGGCGACCCGCGGCTCGACTCTGACGCCCGCCAGATAACGCGTGACGATCCCGACGAGATCGGCAACGCGGACCAGGTAGTCCGAATCGACCTGCCGGGCAAGGTCCAGGGCAAGCGACGCGCGCACCTTCGCCCTCACCGTCGCATTCGCCGCCATGTCTCTCAGAGACCCCACGACAAGGGCGACGATTCGCACGACCGCGTCCCCCGTCCTCTCCGCCCGGGCCGCAACATGCTCTGGGCTCCAGGGCTCCGCGAGCTCTTCCGAGAGGGGCGTGCAGATCAAACGGAAGAGGGCGGCATAGCCCCAGCACCCCAGGAACGGACGCGTCTCGAGCAGGCCCCTGGCCCAGATCTCCCCTTCCGAGCACGGCCTAGGGACGCCCCCCGCGAGATAATACGCCATGCCACGGTCGAGCGTGAGCAGGGCGTCGGACAGGCGCCCGCTCGGGACCTCCTCGAAGCCTCGCGTGAGGCGACTCAGGGCGAGCGCAAACGCCCCGCGCAGCATCAGCGAGCACGCGCCTACATGCGTGGCAAGCGCCCGACGAAGCTCTCCGTCAGGAACCGCTTCGCCCAAAGACAGCAGGGGCACGCCTCTCAGAATCCTCCTGGAGTCTATGAACAGCAGCTCCTCGCCCACGGTTGCGAGCCCCCGTCTTCTCGTCCCCTTACTGCCAAGCCGGGGACGCCTGTCAAACACGGCCGATAGCGCGACCCTGACAAGTTCCGTCGCAGGCCCGCCCTGGACCTCGGCCTGATCGAGGGCATGTCGAACGAGAGCTTCCTCGCCCACGTCGATAAAGTCCGACGCACGCTCTATCACAAGATGAATTGCGCCGTCGCACTCGGGCATTCTGGCAAGAACCGCCGCACGGCCAAGCTCGCCGCGCCTCGTCAGTACGCCAAAGCACCCCGCCGCGATGTCCGGAAAGAGAGCCGAGCATACGAGGAGGTTCCTCTGGCAGCAGGCAAGGGCGTTGGGGGCAACGGACAGCAGCGTACAAAAGCTCCCCAAGTCGTCCGTTACGCCAAAGAGGGGCGCATCACGGCGGATGCCCCCGAGGATGTCATCGGGCGCCTCGCCAACCACCTCGAGAAGGTCCTCGCGCGCTCCCCTGCCAAGAAACAGCATGCAGAGGCGGAGCCTGCGCTCCTCGTCTATCAGGCTGGGCCTCACGGCCAACTCAACAAGCTCGCCGAGCGCGTCATAATAAGCCGGGAGCAGAACGACGCTTCTGCCGGCATCGCCACTACCGGGCGAGTCCTCCCGTGAGCCCACGGCCCCAACCAGGCTCGGAATCGCACGCGTATAGCTGAGCAGGTCCCGGGTGAATTTGCTCCCGGACGCCCAGCGACCCTGGACGTCAACCGTAGAGGGAGTAAGCTCCTGACAGTCCGGCAGCTCCTCGAGGAGCTGCCTTGCCTCGGGAGAAAGCGAGAAGACGACGGAGGCGCCGCTCATCCACATTCTCCTGATGGCGCGTGCCTGCCGAGCAACGCAGAACTCATCTGAGGGAGGTATCGAGTCCAGGCCAACAACGGCGAGTGGCCCAAGCTCCTCAATCTCCCGAGCCTTCTTGGTGAGATAGCGACACGCACCCTCTGGGGTATAGGCCTCCATGTTTCGCCTGAAGACCTGGAAGCCCTGCCTCTCGGCAGAAGAGAGCACGAAGGAGAGCACGTCACGAGCGCCCATCCCAGGTTCGACGCAGAAGCACACGAGGCGGTTCTCAAACGATCCCGCCGCATCGAAGAACGCCATGGCATAAGGCCCGTAGGCCTCAGGAACCTGTCCGAGTTCCACAGGTCGAGACCCGTCAGCGGCGCCGACAAAGGGTTCAAAACATAGTGAGCCCATGAATCCTCCAAGTGAGCGAAAGACAGCAAATGGGCTCGAGCCGGAGTTTTAAGTTATCAAATCTTGAGGCAGGTATATACGCAAATGTCGAATATGTTTGCGCAGAATACTGCAAGTTTGGGAATGATGGGGCCGATATGAGGGTCTGCATGCGGCTTTTGCTGGCCATACAGGAATCAAGCCAAAAAGAAAGATGAGCAGCCAAATTGGCAATCTCCGGACTTACCGGCTGGCATAAGACACTGTTCTTTAGGAATTGATGGCGTCGCTGGAGATATCCAACACAGGATACAAAAGTACGCGATGCCATACGCCAATCAAGGGCGGGTTGAAAACGAGGCACGCGCCTCAACAAATTGACCTCTGAGTTGGCGCGAGAAACGAGCGACGGGACCAAGACCTCCCGCCCCCCGCCGCCCCGGGGCACGAAAATGCCCCTTGTTGGTCAGCGACGTCCTGCTCTCCCACGGACTACTCCGCAGTACCATCGGCGCTCGGGGGCTTAACTTCCGGGTTCGGAATGGGACCGGGTGTGCCTCCCCTGC
>CASEHX010000014.1 GCA_949287905.1 uncultured Olsenella sp. | reverse complement strand
GGCCTTCTCCAGCGCCGCGACGGCGGCGTTCAGGGCGTCGGCGGCGGCGTCGACCGCGTCCTGGCTGTCGGACCCGAGGGCGTCCCTCGCGTCGGCGAGGGCGGCCTCGACCTTGGCCCAGGACTCGGCGGTGTAGTCGTCTGCCTTCAGGGCCTCGGCCGCCTTAATGGCTGCCTGGAGCTCGGTGGTGTCGGGCTTGACGGGCTCGGGCTCCTCGACCTCAGAGACGGTAACGGTGAAGACGGCCGTCTTGCCCTGGTAGGTGACGGTCACGTCCACGCTACCGGCCTCGTCGAACGTCGCGGGCTCAAACGTGAAGTCGGCGGCGTTGTCGGCGGTATAGGCAACCGTCGTGGGCTCACCGTAGCTCCACGCAAGCGTGAGGACGAGTCCGGACGGGTCGAGCTTATCGCCAACCTCATAGGTTGCCTTAGTGGGGGCGGTGGTAACGGAGATGCCCTCGAGCACCGCCTCGCCCGTGATCACAAACTCGTGCGTCACGGTGCCGGTGTAGTTGACGGCTCCGCCGTGGATGCCCTTGACCGTCATGGTGGCAGTGCCGGGCTGATCGTTGTTCTCGTACTCCAGGACGTAGTCGATACCGTAGCGGAGTTCGGTGTCGCCGAGCGTCACGGTGACCTCATCGACGGCAAACACGGCCGGCAGGGTGTCGGCGTCGATGCTCTCGGGAGCCTCGACCACTGCGTCAGAGATGTCCACGGACTCCACGGCCTCGCGCAGGCGGATCTCTGCGGCGGACATGAAGATCGCCGTCTGGTCGGTCACCGTATTGGTGCCGTAGAGGCGGAAGTACTTGGCGGTCACGGGCTCGTCAAACTCGGCGAGCTTCCAGCTGTTGTCGTTGGCCCAGGTGCCCTCGGCCGCAACCTCCCAGCTCTGCCCGTCATTGCTGTACTCAACACGGTAGCCGGTCACGATGCCATTGACGCCGCCGGCCTGACGCGGCAGGTAGCGCAGGGCGTCGATCTCGGTTGCCTCGGCAAGCTCCATCTGGACCCAGAGGTCCTCGCGGTTGGCCCCCGCCCAAGCGGAGTGATAGATGGTGTTGTTCTTGCCGTCGAAGGCCAGGCTCGCCGGGCCCTCGTTCGCGCCACCGGCCGTCTCCACGCTGCCGGCGCTTGGCGTGATCTGGCTCACCGGGTAGTCGCGCGAGGCGTCCTCGGCGCTCGGTCCGGTGGACTCCACGCCCAGGTTGATGGCAAACGTGTTGCGAGTGAGGTGATCCTCGGACTCGATGATGATGAGGGCCTTGCCGTCCTGCGCGGGCAGCACGGTCACGGCCGCGTTGTCGGCGCCCACGGCCTCGATGCCGTTCTCGGCAATCACGGTTGCCGGAGTGTTGAACTCGCCGGCCGCGAGCGCATCGGCGTTGACCTCCTGGCCGTTCACCGTAAGCGCAGAGAGCTCGGCGGTGGAGTTGGTGACAAAGGAGCCGGAGATGGAGATGAGCTCGATCTCGGTGATGCCGATGCACGGCTTGTCGTTAGACTGCGCCTCGGTGGGGTTGGTCACCGTAACGCGCACCTGAGTGCCTCCCGTGGGGGCAAAGTCGTAGGTGTAGCACCTCGTCGTGCAGCTGCCCTCACCCGCGATGTCCCCGGAGATCGTCTCGGTTGCCTCGATGGGCGCCCACGTGCTGCCGTCGGAGGAGACCTCGAGCTTGGTGGTGCCAGGGGCAGGATAGTTGGCGCTCCAGTTGTCGTCGACAAAGTAGATCTTGACCTGGCCCATGACGTTGGAGGTGTTGAGCACCACGGTCACCTGGGACTTGGTGCCACCAGCCTGAGCATAGTTGTAGTTAGACCAGATGTAGGGGTTGTCCTTTGCGCCCTCCGGCTTGGTCTTGAAGGTGGTGGTGCCGTCGACCAGCGCCATCAGGGTGTCGGAGGGGTTCGCGGCCGTCTCGGTGTCCTGATCAACGCGCTCGAAGGTGGCGTCGGAGGACAGGGCGAGGTTCCCGCCGAGGGTGTACTCAGTGTCCTGGACGCGAATGGACGCCGTCACGGGCACGTCGGAGCCAAAGACGTTGGCCGTACCAGTAAACGTAACGGTCTTCTCCTCCTCGTAGACCTGCTCGGGATCGTAGTTGTCCCACGTCACGGGGAAGTTGGCGTTGACGATGGCGCCGCTGGCCATGGCGCCCGGACGCGTCTCCGGAAGCTGAATCTTGCCGCCCATCTGGACGGTGGCGGAGTAATTGAGGACGGCGGGGACGTCGTCCACCACGGTCACGATGGCGGTAACGCTTGCGCCCTCGACCTGGCCCTCAACCTCAAAGGTGCCGGGCTGGGCAAGAAGGTCCTCGGATACCGCAGCCCAGGTGATGGACGCGGAGTCATTGGCGGTGCCGTCAGTGTAGTTGACGGTCACGGTCTGGGGCAGGCTCAGCTGCGTGCCGGTCTTCACATAGTAGTAGCGCGAGAAGAACAGGCTCTCCACGCTCTTCTCGGCAGGCTCCTCGCCCGTGGCCTCGGTGTTGATGGTGACCGTGGCGCCCTCAAGGTTGTCGGAGGTCACCTTGACGGTGATGGGCTCGCCGGACTTGTCGGCGCGCACGATGCCCACGAGCTGCCCGGCCCACGCGTCGCGGTTGTCGTCGCGATAGGACTGCCAGTCGGGGGAGCTGCCGTTGTCCACGGCCGCGAGCTCGCCGCCGCCGGTGACCTCAAACTTCACGTTGTTGGTGGCGTTGGGGACGATGCGGCCCTCGGAGTCGGTCACGCTCACGGTGACGTAGGCGAGGTCGACGCCGTCGGCAGAGATGGTCTGACGGTCAACGGAGGCCGTGAGCTTGGCGGCCTTGCCGGTGGTGGTCACGCTCTGGCGGCCGTCCCAGCCCTCGGTGTTGAGCTCGGTGCCGTTGGCGTTGTAGGCCTTGGCAGAGATGGTGCCGTCCTCGTACGGGACGTACCAGGTGAAGTACAGGCCGGTGTGGCTGTTGGAGTTGGCCGTGTCGATCTGGTAGCTGTTGTGCTCGGTGGTCACGGTCTTGAAGGTCTTCTTGCCGAGGGACTTGGTCTCGCCACCGTCGGCGGGCGTGAAGAAGAGCTCGACCTGCGCGGCGTCGGTGTAGACGACCACGGGGACGTTTCCGCTGTGGCTGGAATCACGATAGATGACGTCCTCGTTCCACGCCGGCAGGATGTGCAGCGTGTTGACGTCGTCGTTCCACTGGCTCTGATAGAAGTAGTAGGAGTCCTTGGGCAGGCCGGCGGTGTCCACGATGCCGAAGTAGGAGTTCTTGGGGCAGGGCCACTCGGAGCAGCCGTCGCCCAGGCCGGAGCCGGTGCCGTTCCAGGGCGTGGGCTCGCCGAGGTAGTCAAAGCCGGTCCACACGTACTCGCCCATGACGAAGTCATAGCGAACGGTGTCGTACCACGCCTGCGAGGCGAGGTGACCCCAGCTCACGCGCGAGACGTCATAGGACGTCAGCTGCTGGCCGGGAGCGGACATCGAGTTGTTGAGCATGTTGCTGTAGACGCCGCGGCTGTTGGTGGCAGAGACGGTCTCGGAGCCGTACATCTTCCAGTCGGGGTGCGCGCTGTGAAGGCTCTCGTAGCGGCTGCCGACGGCATAGTTGAGGCCGATGACGCCACCGAGGTCGGAGAGGACCTGCGGCTGGTAGTTCATGCTGCCGCTCAGGAGCTGGTTGTCGCCGAGGGTGGCCGGACGCGTGGGATCAGCGCCCTTGACCCAGTTGATGAGATTCCTCAGCACGGTGCCAAAGTCGGGCTTGAAGCCGGCGAGGCCGCCCGGGGTGCTGTTGACCATCTCGTTGCCAACGGACCACATGATGACGGAGGGGGAGTTGACGTCACGCGCGATGGTCTGCTCGACGTCGTACTGCGCCCACGTCTTGTCGGGGTCGTTGCCCACGAGATAGGACTCGCCCATGGGCTCGCTGAAGAAACGGCCGTAGTCGTTGGAGTTACCGTTCTTGCTCTGGTTCCAGCCGTCGAAGATCTCCTCGTCCACGAGCATGCCCTGCTCCTCGCAGACCTCGATGAAGGTGCGGGAGGGCGTGTTGTGCGAGGTGCGGATGGAGTTGCAGCCCATCTCCTTGAGGATGCGCACCTGGCGCTCGATGGCGGCGCGGGTGTCCACGGAGCCGAGGGAGCCCTGGTCGTGGTGCATGCAGACGCCATGGATCTTGAGGTACTCGCCGTTGAGGTAGAAGCCGTCATCGGTGGTGTACTCAATCCAGCGATAGCCGAAGGTGGTGTCGTAGGTGTCCACGACCTCGTCGTCGACGATGACCTCGGTGCGGGCCACGTAGAGGTTGGGGTTGTCGGTGTCCCAGAGGGCGGGGCTGGCCGCCTCGACCGCAGCGGTAAAGGTGACGGACTCGCCGGCAGCCACGTTCTTCTCGGTGGTGGTGGAGCCGATGGCCTCGCCGCCCTTGGCGGGCAGCACCGACTGCTTGACGGAGACGGCAACGTCCGCGTCGCTGTCGTTGGCGATCGTGGTCTCGAGGTTGGTGGTCACGGCAGAGCCGGCTGCGTGTTCGGCCTCAAGGTCGGGCGTGGTAACGACAACGCCGTCCTTCTCGACGTGCACCGGATCGGTGATCACGAGGTCGACGTCGCGGCCGATGCCGGAGCCGGAGTACCAGCGGGAGGACGGGATCTGGTGGTCCACGCGCACGGCGATGACGTTCTGCCCGCCAAAGTTGACAAAGTCGGAAATGTCAAACGCGAAGGGCGTGTAGCCGTAGGGGTGGGTGCCCAGCTCCTGGCCGTTGATGTAGACCGTGGCATCCATGTAGACGCCGTCAAAGTTGATGAGGATGGTCTTGCCCTCGAGGTCCTTGCTGACCTCGAAGCTCTTGCGATACCAGCCCACACCGCCGGGCTTATAGGCGCTCTCGCCCTCGCCCGTCTCGATGTAGTCCTGGTCGATGGAGTAGTCGTGGGGAACGTTGATGTTCTCCCAGGTGGAGTCATCAAAGGCCGCCTGCTGCGCGCCCGTGGCCTCACCGAGGTAGAACTTCCAGTTCTCATTGAAGCTCTGCGTGCGCTCCGTCGCGTCATTCACGGAGTTCACGTAGAAGGTCTCCGGGGTGGAGGCCATCTGCGTGGTGCTCGTAGAGCGCAGCGTGGGGTCGAGCACGGAGCCCACGGCGGGCACGGTGAACGCAAGCGCGCCGAGAAGGACGGCGCCCAGCACCGCGCGGCGAGCAACCTTTCCGCGTGCCTTTCTCGCTAGCTTCACCTGCCGGGGCTTGCTGCCAAATGCCGACATGCTTCCTCCTTGCCATCCGTTGGGGCCGGAGCGCCCAACGTACATATATGCCTAGCTAAAGAAGTTTCAGGCATCTGTAGGAGTTTTTAGCTTTCAGGCAGGGCGGGCGGCGGGTTTTGGGCGGCGGGAGGGAGTGAGAACGGTCACAGGTTGAGGGATGCCGAGGTCTGGAGAGCTTCTCGAGCCGTCATGAGTTGCGCAATGGTCGGGGTTTGCCCAACGAGGCAGTAAATCGGCCCCCCGGTGTCACTTTTGGCCCCGTTTGTGTGGATTGGCCCTCCCGGAGGCGTTTGGCGGGCAACATAACCGCAGTTGAGGGGCGCGGATACTTGCCCAACTCCGAAAAGTGGCCGGAAAACCCACACAAACGGGGCCAAAAGTGACACCGGGGGGCCGATTTGCTGCCTCAAACAAGTTTCGGGGCATGACGGGGCACGCGTCGAGCGCCCAGAGGCCGCTAGTCCTCGGTCTTCTCGGCATCTCCCCCGCCCAGCAGCAGGCGGCGCATGACCTGCTCGGGGCTGGCCTGGGCGTCGTAACGGGCGAGCGCGGTGATCTTCTCACGCATCTTATATTCATGCACCTCGTCCTCGAGCTGACGGATGCGGGCGCGTAGGTCGTCGAGCTCTGCCTCGCGCTCGAGCATCCGCTCGCGCATGTCAAGGATGCGCACCACGCCAGCGAGGTTGATCCCCTCGTCGGTGAGCTTGGAGATGAGGTTCAGCCGCTCGATGTCCGCCTGGCTGTAGAGGCGCGTGTTGCCGCGCGAGCGCCCAGGCGTGACCAGGCCCTTCTGCTCGTAGACGCGCAGGGTCTGCGGGTGCATGCCGGTGAGCTCGGCGGCAACGCTGATCATGTAGAGCGGCTTGTTGCGGTCTCGGCCGCGCGGGGCGGCATCGCGGGCGGTTTCGCGGGCATCGCTACTTGCTCGGGGCATAGCGCATGACCTCCTCGCGGTAGTCTCGGGTGTCCGCGTCGCGCAGCGCGGTCAGGGCGTCGCGCTCCTTCTTGGAGAGCATCGTCGGAACCTTAACACGAACGGTGACGTAGAGCGTGCCGCGCGCGCCCTTGCGCTTGACGTTGGGGGCGCCCAGGTCGCGGAAGCGGAACGTCTTGCCGTCCTGCGTGCCGGCGGGAACCTTGAGACGAACCTCGGTGCCGTCGGGCGTGGGCACGTCCACGGTGGCGCCGAGCGCCGCCTCGAAGGCGCTTATCGGCAGGTCCATGCGCACGTCGGCGCCGTCGCGCTTGAAGATCGGGTGCTCGGCCACGTGCGTGGTGATCACGAGGTCGCCGCGCTCGCCGCCCGCGGTGCCGTACTCGCCGCGACCGCGATACCGCAGCTTGCCGCCGTCAACGGCGCCCGCGGGGATCTTGATCGTGAGGGTCTGCTCCTCGCCGGTGGACGGCACGCGATAGGTTGCCTTGCGCGTGGCGCCACGGAAGGCCTCCTCGGCGGAGACGTCCACGGACATCGTGAGGTCGCGACCCTTGGTGGGGCGGTTCTGCGCCGCGCGGGCACCCGCGCCGGCGCCGCCAAAGATCGACGAGAAGTCAAAGCCCGAGAAGGCCCCCTCGCCGTTGCGGATGTTGCTGAAGATGTCCGACCAGTCGCCGCCCACGTTGGTGGTGTAGGTGTAACGGCCACGGCCGCCCGAGCCGCCAAAGTCGGCCCCGGGGATGCCGCCAAACATGAGCATCTGGTCGTACTCGCGACGCTTCTGGGGGTCGGAGAGCGTGGTGTACGCCTCGCTGACCTCCTTGAACTTCTGCTCGTCACCGCCGGCGTCCGGGTGGTACTTGGCGGCGAGCTTGCGGAACGCCTTCTTGATGTCGTCGTCGGAAGCGTCGCGCTTCACGCCGAGAACGTCATAGAACGTCTTGTTTGCTGCCATCGTGCACGCGCCTCCTCTCTTTACCCGTCAATGTGACAATGGGGTCGTAGCCGAGTGTCACATGTGACAAAGGGGTCGTAGCCGAGTGTCACAACTCGTCATCTTGCGCTGGCGAGAAGAGCCGGCTACTCCGCGCTCTTCTCGCCGTCCTTGGCCTCAGCGGGCTCAGCGGCATTCGCGGGCTCCGCCGGGCGCTTGGGGCCTCCGTAGGTCACCGTCACCATGGCGGTGCGGATGACGCGCTCGCCCATGCGGTAGCCCTTCTGGTAGACCTGGGCGACCGTCTCGTCGTAGGCATCCTTGTCCTCCACGCGGCCGACGGCCTGGTGGCTGAGCGGCTCAAAGGGTTCCCCGGCGGGGTCGATGGGCTCCACGCCCTCCTTGGCGAGCACGCCGAGCATCTTGGCATGCACCGCCGAGACGCCGTCGACAAACTGCTTGAGCTGCTCGTTCTCGTCCGTGGCGCCAGCGTGCTCGATGGCGCGCTCGAGGTCGTCGATCACGGGCAGCAGGTTGGTGACCAGCTTCTCCGCGGCGCGCTCCTTCTCGGCAAGGCGCTCGGCGGCGGTGCGGCGGCGATAGTTCTCCCAGTCCGCCTGCAGGCGCAGCATGCGGTCCGTGGCGTCGGCGGCCTCCTTCTTGGCGGCCTCGATCTGGTCCTCCACGTCCGAGAGCTTCTTCTGCAGCTCGTCGCGCTCCTCACGGAGCTTGCCGGCGTCCGCCGCGAGCTCGCGCTCGGCGGCCTCCTCGCCGGCGCGGATGGCGGCCTCGACGCGGGCACGCTCCTCGGCGTCCTCGTCGAGCTCGCCGGTGTCGGCCGCGGCGGCAGCGGCCGCGGGCGCACCCTCCTTCTCGGCAGCCTCGTCCGTCTCTACCTCATCGGGCTCAACGGCCTCGTTCTTCTCGTTCTTCTCGTCCTCTACCTCGATGGGCACTCTCACGTCACCCTCCTCAATGGGCCGGGTCGCTCCCCCGACCTATCCAACAGGGGCGGCCGCGAAGCCGTGGCCGCCCCCGATTCCAGTCTCTTGTCGCGCGGCCGCGAACTAGTTGTTCTTGTCGTCGTCCACGACCTCGTACTCGGCATCAACGACGTCGTCGGAGCCAGCCGCCGCGCCGGTGCCGGCGTTCGCGCCCTCGTCGGTGGTGGAGTAGACGATCTGCGCGAGCTTCTGCGAGGCCTCGGTGAGCTTGTCGCCCGCTGCGCGGATGGCTTCGATGTCCTGGCCCTCGAGCGCCTTCTTGGCGTCGGCGATGGCGGCCTCGACCTCGGACTTCTGGTCAGCCGGGACCTTGTCGCCGAGGTCCTTCAGGGTCTGCTCGGCGCCGTAGCACAGCGAGTCGACCTGGTTGCGGACCTCGATCTCGTCCTTGTGCTTCTTGTCCTCCTCGGCGTGAGCCTCGGCGTCCTTGACCATGCGATCGACCTCGTCGTCGGAGAGGGCGGTGGAACCGGAGATGGTGATCTCCTGGCTCTTGCCGGTGGCCTTGTCCTTGGCGGTGACCTTCACGATGCCGTTGGCGTCGATGTCGAAGGTGACCTCGATCTGCGGCACGCCGCGGCGGGCGGCCGGGATGCCGGTGAGCTGGAACTTGCCGAGGGACTTGTTGTCCGCGGCCATCTCGCGCTCGCCCTGCAGGACGTTGATCTCGACGGACGTCTGGTTGTCGGCGGCCGTGGAGTAGATCTCGGTCTTGGACGTGGGGATCGTGGTGTTGCGGTCGATCATCTTGGTCATGACGCCGCCCATGGTCTCAACGCCCAGGGACAGCGGCGTGACGTCCAGAAGCAGGATGCCCGAGACGTCGCCGGTGAGGACGCCGCCCTGGACGGCAGCGCCGTCGGCCACGACCTCGTCCGGGTTCACGGACATGTTGGGCTGCTTGCCGGTCATCTGCTTGACGAGCTCCTGGACGGCGGGCATACGGCTGGAGCCGCCGACGAGAATGACCTCGTTGACCTGGGAGATCTGGAGGTTGGCGTCATGCAGGGCCTTGGTGACGGGCGCCTTGCAGCGGTCGAGAAGGTCGCGCGTGATGCGCTCGAACTCGGCGCGGGTCAGCGTGTAGTCGAGGTGCTTGGGGCCGGTGGCGTCGGCGGTGATGAAGGGCAGGTTGATCTGGGCCTGCTGGGCGGAGGAGAGCTCCTTCTTGGCGTTCTCCGCGGCCTCCTTCAGGCGCTGCAGGGCCATCGGGTCCTTGCGCAGGTCGATGCCGTTGTCTGCCTGGAACTTGTCGGCCATCCAGTCGATGACGCGCTGGTCCCAGTCGTCGCCGCCGAGGTGGTTGTCGCCGTTGGTGGCGAGGACCTCCACGACGCCGTCGGCGAGGTCGAGCAGGGACACGTCGAAGGTGCCGCCGCCGAGGTCGAAGACCAGGACCTTCTGGTCGATGCCCTTCTTGTCGAGGCCGTAGGCGAGGGCCGCGGCGGTGGGCTCGTTGACGATGCGCTGGACGTTGAGGCCGGCGATCTTGCCGGCGTCCTTGGTGGCCTGGCGCTGGGCGTCGTTGAAGTAGGCCGGGACGGTGATGACGGCGTCGGTGACGGGCTCGCCGAGGTACTTCTCGGCGTCGGCCTTCATCTTGGAGAGGATCATGGCGCTGATCTGCTCGGGGGTGAAGTCCTCGCCGTCGATCTCCACCACGGCACGGTTGCCCACGCCGGGCTTGACCTTGTACGGGACGGTCTTGAGCTCGGAGCTGACCTCGTCGTAGCGGCGACCCATGAAGCGCTTGATCGAGAAGACCGTGTTGGTGGGGTTGGTGACAGCCTGGTTCTTGGCCGCCTTGCCAACGATGCGGTCGCCGTCGGCGCGGAAGCCCACGACGGACGGGGTGGTGCGGTCGCCCTCGGCGTTGACGATGATCGTGGGCTCGCCGCCCTCGAGAACCGCCATCGCGGAGTTGGTGGTACCCAGGTCGATACCAAGAATCTTGCCCATAGTTGCTCTCCTTTGCTGTGCGCGGGCGGCGTGGCCGACCGCTGCTTGTATCCGTTGTGTACGGTGGAGTTTATCCCCTTTGCGCCCCCATTCTATACATAATCTAAGTCTCCACATATGAGATTTCTTTAAGCATGGATTTTAGGGGGAGCTTCAGGGGCGGCGGCGCGGTTTGCCGCGGCGGGGGCGCGGCTTGCTGCGGCGGGGGCGCGGTTATTCTCGCCGCTTTGGCGGTCCCCTGGCGGAAGTGGGGACTTTTGCACGAGCGCTTCGGAGTTTTGGCTGATTGCGCATTGTATATGCGCGGGTAATTGAGCCGTATCGTCCTTATCGCTTGGCGAGAAGTACAGTGCGCTCGTGCAAAAGTCGGAGTTCCGGAACGGTGGGAAACGACGGCGCGGCGGAAGCGGGGCAGCGCAACGAGGACGGAGAGCCTACAGCAGGCGGTGCTCGAAATGACCGTCCTCGTAGACGCCGTAGCTGGCAGAGCCGTCCTTGGGGATGCCGACGGAGCCGGGGTTGAAGACCCAGGCGTCGCGCTCCTCGTCCTTCTCGCTCACCTTGATGTGGGTGTGGCCGTAGACCAGCGCCGAGCGCGGCGGCAGCGCGGGCCAGGCGTCCACGCTGTTGTGTCGGCCAGGTCCGTAGACGTGACCGTGCGTGAGGAAGAGTGTGAGGGGACCGCCCGGGGCGTCAGGGTCCAGCAGGACGTTGTGATCCGCCATGCAAGGGAACTTGAGGACCATCTGGTCGACCTCGGCCTCGCAGTTGCCGCGCACGGCGATCACGCGGTCGGCCACGGAGTTGAGCATCTCGATGACGCGCTTGGGGGCGTAGTCCGCGGGGAGGTCGTTGCGCGGCCCGTGGTAGAGCAGGTCGCCGAGAAGGACGATGCGGTCCGGGGACTCCGCCTCGGCGGCGGACATGAGGCGCGCGCAGGCGTCGGCCGCGCCGTGGATGTCGGATGCGATGACGAGCTTCATGGGCGGTCCTTTCGATGATTCAAAAGGGGACAGTCCCCTTTTGAATCATTGTCACACATGCGTGGCTGACGACGAGGGCGCGGACGGCGGGCAGCTCGGCGAGGAAGTGCGGCCAGGGCGTGACGGCGAGGCCGTCGGCGGCCAGGCGGGTGGCGAGGCCGTCAAGCACGTCGTGACGCGCGTGGTGACCGAGTGCCATCAGAAACGGGCCGAGAAGCACGGCGAGCTCGGGGCGCTCACGAAGACGAGAGCGCAGGAGGTCGGGCGCGGCGACAAGGACATCGGAGCGGCCGCGGGCGCGCAGCGCCGCCTCAAGCTGGGCAAACGCGGCGGCACATTCCGGGCCGCGATGACCGGCAAGCGCAACGACGCGTCCTGGCGCCGGAGGCAGGGCCTCGTCGAGGGCGGCGGCCACGGCGGCATGGTCCTTCTCGCCGGACAGGAGCGGAGGGGCAAGGCGCAGCTCGTCGAAGCCAGGGGCCGCCGCGCACACGGCATCGGCGGCATCCCGCTGCAGGCGACCGTCCGCGACGTGCGTAGTCGCCACGAGCACGCGACGCGCGCCACTGCGCCGCAGGTCGGACAGCACGTCTGGCAGCAATGGTCCCACGGGCCGGCCGCCCGTGCGCGCGCGAACCGCCACGCCCGCGCCGACCGCAGCCGTGAGCTCGCAGACGAGCGCGGTCACGCCCGCGTCGTTCTTCTCGCCAGACAGGCAGCCGGCTATGACCAGCGCGTCCACCATCCGTCCTCCAAAATGATTCAAAAGGGGTCTGTCCCCTTTTGAATCAGTGGTGGCAGGCGTGCTCCTCGCCCATGACGGGGAGCGTGCCGGCGGCGGCCATCTGCGCGACGTCGCCGACGCCGGGAGTCTGGTTCTCAAAGTAGACGGTGATGTCCGCCTGCGCAAAGCCCATCATCGGTCGCATGCCCATGCCGGCAGCCACGATAGCGTCGATGCCGTTCTGGGCGAGCAGCGCCACGGGACGCATGCAGCCGCCCTCCTCGTGGGGCGGGTTGTCGATGATGGTCACGGCGCCAAGCTGGCCGTCCTCCACGTCGACCACGGTGAAGCAGTCGCAGTGGCCAAAGTGACCGGAGCGCTCGCAGTCCAGACCGCCCTCGCCGAGGGTCGGGATGGCAACCTTCATGGGATTCTCCTTTCGTGGGGCGTCGCGCGGGCGCCCGAAGCGGGAACGGGGCGCCCGCAGCGGGGCGCCACGCAAATAGCATACACTGGCAAATCCCGCATTTGCGGCCAACTGGGGTTTCTCTCGTTTTTGCTGGTGTAGACCAGTTGTCAGTGTATGTTATTCGCGACTTTGAGCCCGATGGCGGGCGACGCAAACCGACAGCGGCCGATCGTGCTCCCCCGAGCCGTCATTCTCACACAACGGAGACGCGGAGGCATACCATGGAAACATGCATATGCCGCGAGCGCGGCAGCGAGGGAGAGGAACGCCATGAGGTACCTGATCGTCGGCGGCGTGGCCGCCGGAACCAAGGTCGCGGCCAAGCTCAAGCGGTGCGACCGCTCGGCCGAGGTCGTGGTCGTGACCAAGAGCGAGGACATCAGCTACGCCGGATGCGGCCTGCCGTACTACATCGGCGGGGACATCCAGACGCGCGGCGAGCTCATCGTCAACACGCCGGCCGCCTACGAGGGGCTCACCGGCGTGGAGGTGCGCACGGGTGTGGAGGCCGTGGCGCTCGACGCCGCGGCGCACGAGGTCACGGTGCGCGAGAAGGACGGCTCCGAGCACGGCGAGAAGTACGACAAGCTGGTCATTGCCACCGGTGCCTCGCCGATCGTGCCCGCGAGCATCCCCGGCACCGACCTGCCCGGCGTCTTCACCGTGCGCACGCCCGACGACGCCGAGGCCATCCGCGACTACGCCGACGCCGGGGCGCGTCGCGCGGTGATCGTAGGTGCCGGCTTCATCGGCCTGGAGGTGGCCGAGAACCTGCTCGCGCGCGGCCTCTCCGTCACGGTGATCGACGCGCTGCCGCAGATCCTTCCCAACGTCTTTGACCCCGAGATGGCTGGCTTCGCGCAGCGCCAGCTCAAGGCGGCCGGCATGCGCGTCATGACGTCGTGCCCGCTTGCGGCCATCAAGGGCGGCGAGAAGGTCGAGGGCGTGGAGACCGGCGCGGGAACGCTGCCGGCGGACCTCGTGATCCTCTCCATTGGCATTAGGCCCAACACCGCGTGGCTTGCGGGCTCCGGCGCGGAGCTCGACAAGGGCTGCGTGGTCGTGGACGAGTTTGGCGCCACCAACCTGCCGGACGTCTACGCCGCCGGCGACTGCGCCGAGGTGAAAAACGCCATCACCGGCCGCCCGTTCTGGAGCGCCATGGGCTCGACGGCCAACATCGCCGGCCGCGCGATTGCCCGCACGCTCACGGGCACGCCGACGCCCTACCCCGGTGCGCTCGGCACCGGCGTGGTTCGCCTGCTGCCCACGCTGAACGGCGGGCGCACCGGTCTCACTGAGGCGGCGGCGTGCGAGGCGGGCTTTGACCCGGTGAGCGTGGTCTCCGTGGTGGACGACAAGGCGCACTACTACCCGGGCTCCTCGAGCTTCATGGTGAAGCTCGTTGCGGACCGCGCGTCGCACCGCCTGCTCGGCGTGCAGGTGCTCGGCGCCGGCGCCGTCGACAAGGTGGCGGATGTGGTGGTGACGGCGCTCTACCAGAAGGCACGCGTGGAGGACCTTGACCTGATGGACCTCTCCTACGCACCGCCCTTCTCGACAGCCATCCACCCGCTGGTCACGACAGCCTACATCCTGGAGAACAAGCTCGCGGGCGAGCTTGAGAGCTTCACGCCGGCCGAGTACGCCGCCGGCGCCGCCGCGGACTACCACGTCATCGACGTGCTGCCCGCGCCCACGATTCCCGGCGCGGAGTGGGTGGACCTCACCAAGATCGGTCCGGACGGGCTACCCGGTCACGAGAAGGACGAGAAGCTCCTGCTGGTGTGCGCCAAGGGCAAGCGCGGGTACTTCGCACAGAACCGCCTCAAGGCCGAGGGCTACACGCAGACGCGCGTGCTTGAGGGCGGCGTGACGTTCAACGAGGTTCGCGTGCCGCGGCCGGCCGGAAAGAAGCTCCCCGCCGCCGAGGTCAAGCGCCTCAAGGGCCTGGGCTGCCTGCAGGACAAGCGCTTTGATGATGTCTTCAACATCCGCGTGATCACGCGCAACGGCAAGATCACGGTGGACGAGCAGCGCGCCGTGGCCGAGGCCGCCGAGCGCTTTGGTTCCGGCGAGGTCACGATGACCACGCGCCTCACGCTGGAGATCCAGGGCGTGAGGTACGACAACATCGATGCGTGCATCGGCTTTTTGCAGGACCACGGCCTGGATGCCGGCGGCACCGGCTCCAAGGTGCGCCCGGTGGTGAGCTGCAAGGGCACGACCTGCCAGTACGGCCTCATCGACACGTTTGACCTTTCCGAGAAGCTGCACGAGCGCTTCTACGTGGGCTATCACGGCGTGGACCTGCCGCACAAGTTCAAGATCGCCGTGGGCGGCTGCCCCAACATGTGCGTCAAGCCCGACCTCAACGACCTGGGCATCGTTGGCCAGCGCGTGCCGCAGATCGACCTCGAGAAGTGTCGCGCGTGCAAGGTCTGCCAGGTCGTGAAGGCGTGCCCGATGGGCGACGCGCAGATCGGGCCGGACGGCAAGATCACCATCGACGGCTCCGCGTGCAACCACTGTGGCCGCTGCGTGGGTGCCTGCCCGTTTGGCGCCGTGACCGAGGGGCTTGCGGGCTACAAGGTCTACATCGGCGGGCGCTGGGGCAAGAAGGTCGCGCACGGTCAGGCGCTGGACAAGATCTTCACCAGCGAGGACGAGGTCATGGACCTCGTGGAGCGCGCGATTCTCTTCTTCCGCGACGAGGGCGAGAGCGGCGAGCGCTTTGCCGACACCGTGGCGCGCCTCGGCTTTGACTACGTGCAGGAGAAGCTGCTGACCGCGCCAATCGACAAGGACGCCATCTTGGGCAAGACCGTCATCGGCGGCGCCACCTGCTAAGTGATTCAAAAGGGGACAGTCCCCTTTTGAATCATTTTGGGCGGGCTCGGACGTGAGTGTCCGGGCCCGCCGGTTGTGGCTGCAGCGTATTATTGCGACAGCTCTAGGCATTAACGTTCACCGAGACGAGCAGTCTGCACACGCCCTCCGACGCCGACGCGTCGAGCATGGGCTCTGGAAGCGCACGACCATTCTCGAGGTAGGACTCGATCACAAGCTCGAGCGCCTCGGCAGCCATGTCCATCGCGTCGTCAAAATCGTCACCATCCGTGTGGCACTCCGGAAGATCGGGAAACCACACGCTATAGCCACCGAGCTCGTTGGGCTCAAAGTGGCCGAGATAGCTGAATCTCATGACTCCCCTATGCCTCCAGAACCCCGTCCTCATCTTGCCCACGGTCCTCAAAGCTAATCCTGAGCACCTTCCCCATCCCCTGTGCGAGCTTGGACAGCGTTCGGACGGTCGTGTTGGTATCTGCGGTTTCAATGAGGCTAATGGTCTTCTGGGGTACTCCCGCCTTGTCGGAAAGTTCCCTCTGTGAGAGACCGGACTCGATACGCGCCAGAACAAGTGCGCGCATGGCCTGATACTCACCCTCTCCCTCGCGCCACGCGGCGGCGAACTCGGGGTTCTCGAGCTGTCGCTCGATGTACTCGTTAAGCGTCTTCACGATGAGCTTCCTCCCAATTCCTCTTGCAGCGAAGCGCCCTCTCTATCTCGCGCCGAGGCGTTTTCTGACTCTTCTTTACAAACCCACCCGTCACAACAATCTTCTGTCCGGCGAAGAAGAAGTAGAGGATTCGGGTAATGTCGCTTCCGAACTTCGTCCTTAGCTCGAACAGGCCGTCTCGAATGTACTCCGTCTCCTCTCCGCGGAGCTGGGGGCCGAGCTCCTGAAGCAGCGTCAGGCTTCTCAAAGTCTTTTCCCTCAACTTGATCGGCAGGCTGTCCAAGAACTCTTGAACCGGAACTTCACCATTCGCTCTTTCGTAGAAGACCACCTCATACATTGCATCTCCTTTCGGATGATAACATATATGTAATCGTCCGTTGGACGAAAAGTGCATCGCAGGGGAGTTTTTTCGTCTTCCTCGTATTGCCGAGTTTCTCAATTATACAGAACATATGTTCTATTTCAAGGGTCGTGACCCAGAGATCGCGCGCCGTCCATCCCTCACTCATTCACGCGGGAGTGATGCGTGCGAGAGAAGAGTGTTAGTGATGAAGTGGTTCTTGTTAGTGACGGGGAGATGTATACGTGACAGGGATACCCGGACAGTCGGCGGGTCCGTCCGTCACGCGCTGTCTATGTTCCGACTATTGGATGCGGCAGAATGACTCGGGGCTCGCGAGAAAAGCAGGGCCGCTGTTAGTGATGGAAAATGACGTACAGGTAACGGAAACGACGGCCGCCTCTTCCCGCTGGCAATGTTCACCCGAGACCCGAGACTAAAAAAATCGTGCTCTCAGTCCCGACGCCCACAAGGTTCTCATTCTCGAAGTACATCGCCAGACCATGCTCCGGATCAAGACGCGAACGGCAGCGCAGTTCAACCGCTCGAACATCTTCTCGCCTAAAGACGAATAAACTCTCCGGTATCACGTAACGGAAGATATTGTCAATACTGCAGCCGCCTGAAATAGCCTCCAGCTCTCTTGGATACCACTCAACGCAAAAGCGCTTCACTTCATCAAGAGAGGAGTTGACGACGTTCCAATTGCCTAGGAGGCTGTTTAACGCAACATCCTGGGCGTGAATCCTGCCCTCGCCCTCGTATTCCTCATATAGGATTTCGAGTTCAAAGTCCCTACCCCAGATGTTGAGGCGCTTAATCTCGTTAGTCATCGAACCCTCCCATACCCGCAACTTTTTCACCGTCGCGAATACTGCATTCTTTTCTTCCGCCTAGATGCTTGAAGTACCGATGAATCGCTGCTGGGACCAGCTGAACGGTCCTCATATCGCTGCACTCGTGGAACTCAAGGTCGTTTTTTTGAGCAAACTCTACCACCCTCGACGCATTCCACTGTTCCCCGTGCGGAGGTCGACCCTCCTTGTTGAACTGTTCCGCGAAGGCCTTGAACCCCAGCCTTCTATTGTGGGGAAGCTCCGAAGTCATGCCATCGATAGTCGTCTGCGCAACACTCACACAGCTAAAGTCAACAACTCCTTTGACACAACGAATCTCGTTAACTCCGAACTCCCGCATCTTCTGGCTCGCCTCTTGCCCGCGAAGCGTTTCAAGATTGGGCCTCATCACGAAATCCGTTGGAGTTCCAATGAGTTCTGCATCCGTATATACGACACGCTTCAGCCTGTCTTCAATACTGGTGTATAGCTTATCAACCCAATCCCATGAATCCACCTCATGCGACTTGCGCATGTCGTTATTCAAGTTTTCGAGTTTTGAGAATAGCTCGTCGAGGGCAGCACTCCCCTCAGCTTTAGAGCACTCCGAAGCAGATGCATCAATATCAGATGAGATGCTTTCATTTTCGGCCACGTCGGCCCTCTCCGAACCCCCGTCAAAGTCGGCAGACGCGGAGTCAAGCTCGTTTGACTGTCGGCCCTCTCCGGCCTCCACCCTCGCATTGGGGTCGAATCCTTCGGGAACGGGTGATCGAGCCTCCATCATCTCAGATGATTCGCCGAGCTCAAGCTTCATGCCAATCGCCCCCTGCTCGCCCAATCGCTAAGTGCTTGCAAATCGTTCAACTCATTTATCAGGTAATCGGTGATGACCGCCTGTATGATGTCACGTCGCAGCTGGGCGTTAACGCCCTCCCCAACCTCACGCGTGAAGGCGTCAATCGCCGCAACCGTCCAGTCCTCGGGCTCGAACGGTGAATCGCCATGGGCTATAACGACAGCACGGCGAACGGCTGGGAACAGCTCGCCCATGATACTGCTCAGATTCGCCAAGCGGGGCGTGTTGGCGGGGTTGCGCAGCGTACGAGTAACAGAGACACGTGCGGAAGAGCTCAATCCAAGTTCGCGCAGCATGCCGTCAACCATAGCCAAGCGCTTGGGGTCAGTAACCCTCTCACACGACAGCAAAATCTCGGCGATAACGACGGAAGCCTCAGACGGCCGAGGTCGCTCTTGTGCGGTGGACGGATGATACCGATAGCCCTTTGCGGGAACATTAAAGTGATCGATCTTGCACAGCACGGCCTCGATCCAGTCGTTCTGGTATACCGCCGCAACGCCGCGCGGCAGCCTCGCGAGCTCCGTTGCCTGCGCCTCGGTCAGCGCCTCGGCCCCACCAACAAGCTGGCGATCACTGCCGTCGGGCAGGCGCATCACAATCTTGGTGTTCGTGTTCCTAATCACCGACGCATCAAGCAGGCCCGGGGCCTGATCGGCAATGATGAAGCCTTCCCCGTACGTGCGCATCTCGGCAATAGCATTCGAGAGCATCTCAACGCTCTTGCCCAGCAGATTGCCACCCTCAACAGGCTGCTCCGTCGACGTCTTCCTAAGAAGGTTGTGCGCCTCCTCAAGAACGGTCACATGGCGCAGCCCCGCATTGTGCGCAATCCCCTGAGTCATGCGCCGCTCTTGCAGCTTGAGAACGAGAATGCCCATGAGCAGGGACTTTGTCTCACTCGAGCCAACCCGGCTCAAATCAACAATCGTTCGCCCGTCAAATAGATCGGACTGATCGGTCTCATCCGAGGAGAACACCATCCCGTTGATGCCGGAGGAAAGGGAGCTCAGGCGCGTGAGCAGCGAACCCTTGTAAGCACCCTTGTTCTCAGCATCGTACTCGCTCGAATCGATAATCTCGCGTACGTTGCGAGCCACGTCGGCAAAGCAGGGATAAAGGTCATCGCCGTACGGGTTTCTCGACTCCACCAGATTCCAGCCGCAGTCCTCATAGGACTTCTCGATGGCGCTCTTGAGAACCGCTGGCATTGCTGCATACATAGGCCAGCATACGTTGAATATCTCCACGAGCCGGTCAAGGTGCTCGAGCACGTGCATGCCCGCGGGGAAACCAAAGGGGTTAAGCCTAAGCAGCGGCGCGTACTCAGGATTGGTGCCGTACACGCGCACCCCAGCGTCAACGCCAAAGACGTCCTTGTACTCCCCCTTTGCCGGCTCCACGACAAGGAAGCCAGCGCCCTCTTGGGCCACGCCCTCGAGCAGGCGGTACACCGCGTTGCTTTTCCCCGCGCCGGTGCTGCCCGTCACAAAGACGTGGGACGCTAGCGAATCCATGTCGAGAAGTACGGGGGCAGGCTCCTCGCGATGCATGTGGAAGATGGAGCCGAGGCGAACGCTCTTGCCGTTCGATCGCCCGTCGAAGGTGGAGACGTTCCTGCCAAAACTGGCACACTCAAAGACTGGAAGGCCCGCCACGGACTTGCGTGGGAAGTTGAGCGACCGCGCAAGCTCCTTGCCGGTCAGAGTCGTCGTTGCCGTCACTGCCGCGGGATACGGCAGCACGTTGGGCTGGCTCTCCACGATATCGAGGTTGAGCCCAAATGCAGGGTGGCGCAGGTCCCTTAGGTAGCTGCAGATTGTAGCCGCGGCATGATTGTCTGGAACATCACCACGCCAGACGTTCACCGACGCCTGCGACATGAAGGATTCCTCACCCTGGGTCAGCGCCAGATAGGAGTGGGCAACGTTGTTGGCGGTCACCACATCTTCGCTCAAGACGTAAGCAGCGAAGTCCCAGAGGCCGAGCGCCGCACCCTGCTCCAGACGCGCCATCTGCTTCTCGAGAAGCTCGAGGGCATGCTTGATGGCGTAGTTGGTATGCGTCTGGGTTATGCCCTCGTTTTTGCCAATCGTTGCCGTGACGGTGGAAGAGCGCGCAAAGTTGACGCCAAAGTTTCCACCGAGGTTGGTGCTGGCGAAACTGCCAACGGTATTGGTAAGGGAACGAGTGACGGACTTGCCGAGGGTGTTGGAGAGGGCACGGCTGGTAGTACGTCCCACGGTCTCGCTGATGCCTTTAGTTAGGCCCTTAGTCAAAGTGTCAGACGCACTTTTACCGGTCGATCTGTTCCAAGAGTGTCCATATCCAACTCCACCCCCAATTTCGAGAGGGGTCTTGGGAATTGCAACGCCACCATGAAGGCCAACATTCACCGAATCAGATTCACCCGACGACTCTGACTTAGTGTCAGTGTGGGATGTGGAGGTCGACTCTGCGGAAGATTCCGTCACCTGCCTCGAGTCGCCCTCGGTATCCGTGACCCCGCGACTTTCGGACTCGGCCAGGGCCTCGCCGTCGCTCAGCGACTGGTTGTTCCCCTGCTGGCTGCCTATGCTCAGGCCCGCGTTTACGCCAACGGTCGCCGAGGAGCCCTGGGCGCTGGACTCTTGGTACGTGTATTGCGTCTGCCAGGAGGCATACGGCGCCAAGCCCGTGTAGAGCTGCTCGAGACGCAGCTTGCGCCCCTCAACATCCAGCGTGGGCGTCGCCAGCAGGACGAGCGTGTACTCCTCCCGATGATTGCGCGGAACAATGCCATCGAGCAGCTTTTCAATGGTCTGGCTCACAAACTTCTCGGATTTCTCGGTAGGCACGTTTGAGACCGTGGCAACCGAGACTTCGCCCATGCCTCGAAGGCAAGGCGGGGTGCCGGAACCAACTCCCCCGGAGCACTCTGACCCAGGGAAGTTGCCGCGTAGCGCCTCCTCGAGCCTGCGCACAAACGAGTCGGCATCAACATTGTTGTTGGCGTTCTCCGTGTTGACAACGGCGAGGTAGACCTCTGTCTTCAGCTTGGTTCGATGAAAGACCAGCGCGATGTTGCACCTATCGCTGGACAACACGTCATAGACGTTGACGAGCTTCTCTAGGCTGTTCTCCTCCGGGTCGCTCACCCACTTTGTGATGTTGAGAAACCTGATATTGCGCGCGGCGTCGAATGGCCCGTCGTACTCCGCCTCGGAGCCGATGGGGAGGTAGATGCTGCCAATCTGAGGAAGATAGGCGCTGTAAATCTCTACTCCCGCGGCGGCAATAAGACGGCTCGTTTGCTCAGTCGCCGTGGCGTCATCAGCAGACGGCATCTCTTCGAGATAGCGGGCGCGCTTCTCCTCAACCTCCTTGAGCTGGGCGGGGCTGAGAGCGGAGAGCTTAAAGACGGCGTTTCCCGCCTTGCCCGCAGCCTTGCCGATTGCTCCCCCGATGGCGCTCTTAATACCCATTTCTTATTCCTCCCCGCGCCAACTCATGAGCGACGAGACGCGCTCCTCCGCACGCCGCAGTCGATCTCGCTTGAGTCTGAGCTCCGCCAGCTCGCGTTCGTTCTTGCGAATAAACTCGAGCTTTGCGCGAAGCTCGGGATTGAGGCCAACGATGTTCTCGCCCAGCTCGTCAGTCAGCTCCTCTAACCACTCAAGGAAGCTCGCCTCATGCGCCGGCTCAACGGCAGAGCGCCACTGCGAGACGCGACGCGAGAGCTCGAGGTTGTGCTGCAAAGCAAGGGGCGCCTTCCAGAGCCTGTTGGGATCAAACGGGAGCCGGATGTCCTTAATCTCCGGCACCGAGCCCACAAGGCTCAAGGGGCGGAAGCTCAGGATGATGCCGCGAAGGGCATCCCGCTGGGATTCGTCAATCTCCTCACCATTGGAGACCAGGTCTAGCAGGCCGTCCCTTGCCCTTTGGGCACAAAGCTCCCAATAGTGCTTCGACCTTGCCTCGACCATGCTTATCGACCGGCTCAGCTCGGCGTCAAAGTGCTCGCGCACGTGACCGAGAAGGTCTTCCGAGGCGCTCCTGTCTGCGGCGTGTCGAGCATCCATCTCCTCGGAATGGCTCTCCAAAGCTTTGGAGATGTCGCCGACCAAGCTTGCGGCAAGATTGCCCAAACCAAGGAAGTCCCTGGAGTCGACCATCGTGGAGAAGCGCTCCTTGAATCTCCGGGTAACCGCAAGGCGCGACTCGTCAGCAGCGCGGTCCTTCTCGTCAACCCCCTCTTCCCGCTGCCGGACTCTTGAGTACTCGTCCTCCCACTCGCGAAGTGTGTCCGTGTCGAGCATCGCCCCAGACGTAAAGTCTCGCTCGTTCATGAAGGGCAGATAACCGCCGGTCGCCTGCTCCCGAAGGGCGGCAGACATAGAGTCGAGGCGCTCGAGGTGCGCCGCGCGGCTCTCATCCAAGTCGTTCTCGCCCAAGCGCTTGCTCTCTTGGAGCCTAGACGAAGCGTCCTCAAGAGCGTCTTCGGTCTTCTCAATGAGTTTGCGGAGAAGGGCGTCGGATCGATAGCACTTGTTGTAGACGGAATACTTGGTAGCAAAGTCCTCAATTCCGCACTCCACGCTGTAGAGTCCGCTGTTGGCGAGAACCGCATCCGGGCAGGCCTCCGCATCGGCGAGCATCTCTGCCCTAAGCTGCGCGGGCATGAGGTCGTAGTCGTACAGCCTCGTGTAGTAGCGATCCTCCGGGTCCTGGTAGCTCATGAGGAGCTGACGGTAGCAGCGATCGTAGTGGCGGTCGGACAGGCGCCCTCCGTTTTTTGCCCCAAGGCCCATAACCGAAGAGACAAAATAGACTCCCTGCGCATAGAGATTGCGAGCCACGGCGGTTCCCATGACGTAGTCAACGTCGTCAGGTGTGAGCCCTCCTTCGGGGAGGTCTGCCGTATCCGCCTTGTTCACCACAATCATCGAGAAGCGCTCGTCAAGAGCTTCGATTTTCTTTATCTCATCATAAAGCTCGGCGTTATCGTTGCTGTCTATCGAGCTGTACTCCGTCACGTAAATCGGCAGACCATCCGACATACCCCGCATAGCCTCTTGCAAAACGCGAAGGTGGTCGACGTTAGAGTTGGAGTTTGATCCCGGTGTGTCAAAGATGACGAAGTGCTTGTCTCGCATCCACGCGTCGCTCCTGTACGGAACCCGCACTTTCACGAGATTACCGATGAGCTCTCCCTCTTCTGCCTTGTAGCCATTGATTGAGGCGAGTATCTTGCGAGCCCTCTCCACAACAGGAGAAGTGTCATCCGGGGAGACCGCTGCCGCGATCTTCTGCGCAAACTCCCCTTCGGGCTTGGGGCACGACACCGTGGCGCCGCTGTTCGCCATGCTCGCCACAAGCTCGCCGCCCATGTAGTCAATCGCAATACTTGCCCTATCGGGCTGATCGGAGCGCTCGATGCGGTAGACGCGGGCAGTGAGGGGCTTGTCGCCACTTGGAAGAAGCTCCGCGCCAATGAGGGCGTTGATGAACGTGGACTTTCCGGAGCTGTAGTTGCCAACGACGCAGACGGGAACAACGTCGCCCGAGGCGTCCTTGAACTTCTTCAGGAGGTTGCCGGCGACTGCATCGTCTCCCAAGGACCCGGAGATGATTGAGGAGACACCGTCGAACTCACTTCTCACAAAGGGGAGGATGTCACGCGCGTTTGCCAGGGAGCGACCCCCTCGCACAAGCCGCACGCTCTCGCGAAGAGGGGATTCGGCACATACGCCGATAAGCTCGGCCCATTCGTCATCCGGGCCCTCGAACACAATCTCAGTGGGTTCGTCCGAACGGCCGTACTCGGATATGATGCTCTCCACGATCTGATGGGCCTTAAAGGGCAGAAAACCCTGCACAAACTGCTTGCCCAGGAGCGCGCTGTTTGGGTTGCTTTCCTGGTCAAGAGAGACCCAGGCATTGTTCCAGCTCATGAACTGTGTTGAGCGGCGATACGGGTTACTGACGATCTTAACCTTGGACACAACGGCCCCTTCCGACGAGCAACGCTACGTTTGCCAAGCCATTGGAAGCCCGGCGTCCAACTTCGATAATTCTATCTGGTGATATAAGTCCGTTTACCGACCTAGCGGCGGGCGAGCGCATTGAGGAGTAAGTGGATTCTCATGTCGCAAGAAAGCCAAGGTTAAGACCGTCGCCTATGGAAACGGCGCGTCCCTAAGGACGCGCCGTTCGCAGTCGCAGGTTCTTCTCGCCTGGAGCTATGCGCCCCCGCCAATCTCCAGCAGGCGCTTGTTAATGCGCGACTGGGCATCGATGTAGTACTGGACATCCTCCGCGCTGAGGTTGCTATCATCCACGGCATCCATCTTCTCAGCCCAATCGCCGTACTGAGACATCATGTCCGCATAGTCGAGAGCCATGCTTGCGACGTTGCCAGAATCGCTGTTGTACGTCTCCATGAAGTCACAGTACTTGTTCATGAAGGCTTCCCACTCATCGACCATGGCACGGTAGTCCGAGCTGCCAGATGCACCTCCATCGGTCTCCGGTTCGTCCTGCGGAGTCTCTTCCGGCGTGGTGTCCTGCGCAGGCGTCGTCTCCTCCGGCTCCGGCTTCTCCGAATCCGCCTCCTCCGGCTCCTCCTCGCTCGGCGCGCTCAACTGAATGGAGATCTCACCTCGGCTCTCGGCATAGAAAAGAGAAAGGTGGTAGCCATCCTCGTTGTCAGCGTAGTAGCTGGAGGAGCTGCTGCTGTAATCAACAGTGAAGCCCTTCTCCTTGCACGCCTCCACGTACTTGTTGAAGTCCTCCTCGGAGCGCTGCTCCAAATCAACCGAGAGGTAGTCCGCGGAGTCCATGGAAACCTCACCCTTGTCTGTCCCAGGCTCGGGAAGCATGGCCGCAAGTCCCGAGTCCGGCCAGTTAAGCTGATGAACTTCCTCTTCTTCACCACCGCCACAGCGAGAAATGCCACCGATAATCGCGATGGCAATCACAACAACCACGGCAATCAGGCAACCGCGCCCCTTGCCCTTCTTGGGCGTATCGGATCCTTTTGCAGCCTCCCACTTCATTTCGGCCTCCCAGCTCGCATCCAACCTGAAAGAAAAGCAAGTGGCTTCATTCTGATAAGGACCCTCAAGGTTTTCCTCAGTTGGCTACTGAGGAATTGGCTTCAGCGGCTTCCTACCATGGAGGATGCGTCTTTGTATCGATGTGTCACGGAGGCCGGGATGGACGAGTACAACCTCGAACCAGGCGAGTTCACCATCATGCAGGAGTCGTCTGTAATTCTGCTGGACAGAAGCGGCGAAGAGCGTCTCGACGAGGTAGTTCTCACGAATAAGAACCTCATTCTCGTTAACACGGCGTCCATGGGCCTGTTCAAGCGAACCAGGTATCTCAAGCGTTGCCCGCTCGACAAAATCGCGAGTCCCAACGGGATTCCGCAGGCAATCGCGTCGAAGCACAAGAACGACTATCGTCTCCAGGTCGTTTTTGACGACGAGACCATTGCGCTCCGCTTCCCCGCCAACCCCAAGAGGACAGCAGAGAGATGGGCGGAGGGCATTCGCAACGCCGCACTTGGCAATCTATCCGGAATTCGCACCGAGGATGTTCTGCCTCCAGAGGTTGCCGACCTAGTTGACGGCGCCAAGGGAATCTTCGGAGCGGTTTTTGCCGGAGGAAAGAAGCAGCCAAACGCGTCAGAAGTGCCAAAGCGTCCGGCGCGGATAACCAAGAAGTGCGTTGGCTGCCACGCACCACTGACCGGCCATGCAGGCGAGACCGTAACCTGCGCATATTGCGACACAAAGCAGACTCTCTAGGAGGGTGACATGGGCATCATCGATGCGGCATTTGACTCCATAGGTGGCGTTCTTTCCGACCAATGGAAAGATATCGTCACAGCCGCTCCCTTTGACGAGCATACGATCGTTGCCCCCGGCATCCGCAAGAACTCGCAGAACGGTCGTGGGGCAAACTATGGTGCCGAGGACATCCTCTCAAACGGATCAATCATTTTTGTGCCAGAGAACACGGCAGCCTTTGTTTTTAGCCAGTCCGGGATTGAGCAGGTAATCACGCAGCCTGGCGGGTTCGAGTATCGCAACGGTGAGGCAACCGTCTTTGACGAACAGGATCGTCGCGAGAAGGGCATCGGCAAAATCCTCCTTGGGCAAGCGGCTGACCGCATCGGCTTTTCTGGCATGTCCTCTGAGGAGAAGCGCGTTGCCTTTGTAAACCTCCGCGAGATTCGTGGCCTTAAGTTTGGGACGCGCGGCCCCCTTGCCTACAACGACCTCTTCTATGGAACCGATCTTGAGGTCTATTCGTACGGCAGCTTTGCGGTCCAGGTAATGAACCCCGAGACCTTTGTCCAAAACTTTGTCCCAGCTAATGTGACCTCTTACTCACTCGATGACCCGCAGGCACGAGCCCAGCTTCTCTCGGAGTTCCTTCAGTCGTTCATCTCAGCGGTAAACTCGCTCTCTGCCGAATACCGCATCTCCCAGCTCCCCTCACAGGCAAACTCTATAGCGTCCAGGATTTCCACCGAGGAAGGAAACGCCGGCACCTGGCCGGAGCGCTTTGGCCTACGTCTCACTTCCGTTGCAATCGAGAACATCGAGTTCTCCGAGGAGTCGCGCGAGCTGATACGGCAGTTCTCCGAGAAGAAGATGGGCGTTCGCGCATACGAGGATGCGTCCCAGCAGGCTGCCAACATTGCCGCACAGCAGATGATTGCAGAGGGCGTGAAAAACAACGGCCTCGGAGACGGCGGTGGGATGCTCTTTGGCATGAACCTCGCCTCGGCGCTTAGCCCACAGAACGCAACCTTTGCTGGCACCGGCACCGCGCCGACCGAACTTCAGACAGAGGGCGCCAAGACTTCTTCTCTCGACAGTCAAATCGAGACGCTTAAGAAGCTGAAGGAGCTTCTTGATGCGGGTATTCTCTCTCAGGATGAGTTTGACGCCAAGAAACGTGAGATCTTGGGGCTGTAAGGGCGTCCCGCCGCGCCCTACCACGCCTGCGCGTGCACCTCGTACGTTGCATAATCGGGAATGCCGTAGGGCGAGATCTCAAACGACGTGCTCTCGCCAACCGCAGGGCGGCTCACAAACGTTATGCACCCGTAGGTGATCGCTCCAGACTCGTCGCGCAGGACCAGGGAAATCGCCACCTGGCTCCCGGCGTCCGTGCCGTCGTCCTTCTCGGTGGTGACCTCGCCCACAAAGCTCGTCACGCCATACCTCTCGGGCAAGACACTTACGCCAGAAACGGAAAACGCCGAGCTCTGCGCTACGGATCCAATGTTGTGGTCCTGCGGGGCAATAGGAGAAAACTCAACGGTCGCGGGAGCCGCTCCTCCGTTGCCCGACTGTCCGCCAAAGTAGGCGACTTCCCCAGACGGCGCCGCCCTGAAGTACTGCTCTTCCGAGAAGATCACGTTGCCCGAGGCATCGCGGCCGGTAATGGTGACGCCGGGCAGCTCGATCTCCACGTCACCGGTGCTGCGCAACCCAAGCGCATAGTGCACGTAGCCCTGCGAATCCACCGACCAGCCGGACTCAACGATCTCGAGGTCAGCGGTCTCAGCCGCGGGCGCGTCTCCGCCGGCGCCCTCGTCGCCCGCGCCCTCGCCGTCCGCAGGTGCCTCTGCCGCCGGCACGTCCGCGGGCCCATCGGTCTTCTCGCCGCCGCGACCAAACGTCACCGCCAGGATGATACCCACCGCCGCCACAAACGCAACGACGGCCATCACAGCCAGGAGCACCTTCACCCAGTTGCGCCTCCGCGGCGCGGGCTCAAACGCGGGCGGCGCCATCGTGTCCGCAATGGCCTCGGCCTCCACGACCTTCTCGCTCCCCAGCGCTCGGGCAAGCTCAGCCACGCTCTGGTAGCGAGCGCTCGGCTCGAGCGCGCTCGCCCGGCACACTACCTCGCGCACGCCCGCGCCCACCACGCTCTCGTCTGCGAGGGTCCGCTCGTACTCCGCGGTGTCCGGCGTCTCCGGCCGCACGCCCGTGAGCAGGTAGCCCAGGACGCGACCGAGCGAGTAGACGTCCGAGCGGGCATCGGTCTGCGCGTAGCCGCACTGCTCCGGTGAAGCAAAGCCGCGCGTGCCGAGCTGCGTGGTGTCGTGCGTCACACCCTCGGTGCGAAAACGCGCGATGCCAAGGTCGATGAGGTGCACGCCGTCCGCCGCCACCACGATGTTCGACGGCGAGATGTCGCGGTGGATGAGCCCGTGCGCATGCAGCGCCGCCACCGCCTCGCAGAGCTGGGCGACTATCGTGCACGCGTCCTTCTCGCCAATACGGCCGTGCCCGGCGACAAACTCCTCGAGGTTCTCTCCGGGGACAAAGTCGCAGACCACCACAAACTCGTCAGGCATCTCGTAGGTTGCCACCACGCGCGGGAGACGGGCGCAACCGCACTCGGCGAGCATGGCCCACACGCCGCGACGGGCCAGCTTGGAGGGTATGCGCTTGCGGATGAACGGGCCCGAGCCGTCAAGCGAGACAAGCTCGGTCACACCGCCGGGCCCGCTCGCGAGCACGCGGTCGACCGTGTAGGCATCATCGATGCCCAGCGCATGTATGACCTGACGGTCGTTCACATCCATCGCCCCAGTTGTTCGGTGGCCGGTATGTCAATGGTAAAGGTTATATTCAGTTGATGACTGATTCCTCAGTTGGGAACTGAATCGCGCGCTGCGGGCGGGCGTCTTTGATGCGGCACGCGGCGAGAAGCGCGGGCGCCAGGCGCGACAGGCGTCGCCACCGGCATATACCCACGCGCCCCTACTTGAGCGGGCTGGTCCCGAACAGAGTCTTCTCGCCCAAGCGGTAGAGTTCTTCATCCGTCTGCAGGCGGGTGAAGCCGTGATTGATGCACCAGATGATAATGGCGTCGCGACGCACCTTGGGCCACAGCTCGGACACGCCGTCCAGGCGCAGGAGCCGCTGGGTCTCCAGCAGCGTGCACCCCATGCCGAGCGCGAGCATGATGGCGTTGTCGCGGCCGAGGCGGCTCTTGCCCTTGAAGACGTCGTAGACGAAGGTGGCGTTGACGTCCGAGGCGCGGATGATCTCCGAGCGCTTGATGCCCTTCGCGGCGCGCAGCTGCTCAAGATAGTCCGGCAGCGTGCGGTCGATCGTGAGGTCCTGCTCGAGGTAGGCGTCCGGCGTGGGGGCGTTGAGCAGCTGTTCGAGGAGCTCGCCGGTCAGGCGCTCGCGCGGGGTCTCGTTCTTCTCGACGTTCTTTTCGGCGCTCTTCTCGGTCATGCACGCTCCTCTGGAGTGAGTGGGAATCCCCCACATCTTAGCGCCCGGCGAGAAGAGCGCGCGGCCTCGGGAAACCAGAAATCCGGAGCCACGCATGCGCTAGTTCAAAGTTTTGGATACGCCGCAGCGGTTTCGTGTCCGTTTGGACAAAAAATCCCTCCCGCGCATGCCGCCGAGGATGCGCGGGAGGGAATTCTTGGTAACGCGGGCGTCCTTCTCGTCTAGAACTTGTCCACGTGGCCGGTGGCGCGCGTGGCCCGCGCGCGCAGGTCGGCAATCGCGGCCGGAATCTCGTCCAGGTCGTACGGCGTCATCTGGTAGACCCAGTTGAGCCAGTTGCGATAGAGCAGGTTGGCGTGCGCGCGCCAGGTGAAGAGCGGCTGCTGCTCCGGGTCGTCGTCGGGGAAGTAGTTCTCGGGCACACGGATGGGCAGGCCCTTGTGGAAGTCGCGCCAGAACTCGTCGGCCAGGGTGTCGCGGCCGTACTCAAAGTGACCGGTCACGTAGACCTCGTGGAAGTCGCGCGTGGCGAGCAGCGACGGGCCGCTCGTGAAGCCCTCGGAGAGCGTGCAGAGCTCGGGGTGCTCCGCCAGCGCGCCGGTGTCGATGGCGGCGTGGCGGCTGTGCGGCATGTAGTGCACCTCGTCAAAGCCGTTGGTGAGAAAGCTGTACTCGTCGCAGAGGCGCTGCTTGAACACGCCAAAGAGCTTGGCGCCGAGCTGGCGCTTGGGGATGCCGTAGAGGTGCCAGAGAGCGCCCAGCGCGCCCCAGCACAGGAACATCGTGGAGAACACGTGCTCCTGGCTCCAGTCCACGATCTCGCAGAACTCGTCCCAGTAGTCGACCTCCTCGTACTCGAGGTGCTCAACTGGCGCGCCGGTGATGATGAGGCCGTCGTAGTTCTTGTCACGGAACGCATCGAACGTGTCGTAGAACTTGACCAGGTGGTCCTGCGAGACGTGCGTGGACTCGTGGGTGGAGACGCGCATGAAGTCGCAGCTCACCTGCAGCGGAGACTTGGAGATGAGGCGCAGGATCTGCGTCTCGGTCTCGATCTTGGTGGGCATGAGGTTGAGAATCGCCACGCGCAGGGGGCGAATCTCCTGGTGGCTGGCCACCTCCTCCTCGAGAGCGAAGATGCGCTCCTGCTGGAGGATGGTCTTGGCGGGCAGGCCGTCTGGGATGTTGATGGGCATGCTCTGGTCTCCGTTTCTGCGCCTTAACCCGTTCAGTATACGGCGGAGAGGGCGTCGAGGCAGTAAAATCAGCCTGCGATGTCACTTTGGGCCTCGTTTGTGTGGCATGGTCCTGAACGTCGCCGAGCGGGGTCGGCGTTTTCCCAGTTGGCGACTGTCCGCCGAAGGCAATTTGCGATTTCACGGTAAAAAAGGCACACAAACGAGGCCCAAAGTGACATCGCAGGCTGATTTTACTGCCTCAAGGGGTCGCGCCTCCGGCGCCAAGGGTCCGCCCGCACCGCCCATGCTCTATACTTAGCCTCATGACTACTACATTTGCCGAGCTCGGGCTTAACGAGCAGATCCTTGCCGGGGTGGACGCCCTCGGCTTCACCACCCCGACCCCCGTCCAGGAGCAGGCCATTCCCGTGGTCCTCACGGGCCGCGACATCGTGGCCTCCGCGCAGACCGGCACGGGCAAGACCGCGGCATTCGCGCTGCCAGCGCTGCAGCTCGTTGCCGACGCAGAGGGCAAGGGGCCGCACGCGCTCGTGGTCACGCCCACGCGCGAGCTCGCAGCTCAGATCGAGAAGGTCGTGAGCGTGGTCTGCGAGAAGACCGGCCAGCGCGCGGCCATCGTCATGGGCGGCACCAAGTTCGACCGCCAAATCAAGCAGCTCGACCGCGGGTGCGACCTTCTCGTTGCCACCCCCGGTCGCCTGATTGACCTCATGGAGCACAACCACGTGAGCCTCGCGCAGGTCAAGGTCCTCGTGCTCGACGAGGCGGACCGCATGCTGGACATGGGCTTCTGGCCGAGCGTCCGTCGCATCATGCATGCCCTGCCGGCAGAGCACCAGACGCTGCTCTTCTCGGCTACCATCCCGCCGTCGATCAAGTCCACGATCGACGCGCTGCTCACCGACCCCGCCACCGTGGAGATCGCCCGCGCGGGCGAGACCGCTGACACCGTTGAGGAGCACCTCTGCCCCGTCACCCAGGGCCAGAAGACCGAGCTTCTGCGCGCGCTGCTGGACACTGGCGGCGCAGCCGGCGAGAAGCCCGAGCGCGTGCTGGTCTTCTGCCGCACCAAGCATCGCGTGGACGACGTATCCAAGACGCTCAAGAACGCGGGCGTGAAGGTTGACGTCATGCACGCCGACCGTCCGCAGAAGGCGCGCGAGCGCGCGCTCGAGAAGTTCCGCGAGGGCAATTGCCAAGTCCTCGTGGCAACCGACGTCATGAGCCGCGGCATCGACGTCTCCGGCATCGACGCCGTGGTCAACTTCGACGTTCCAATGGACCCAGAGGACTACGTCCACCGCATCGGCCGCACGGGGCGCGCGGGCGCGACCGGCCACGCCTACACCTTCGTGGCACCGGACGAGATCAGCCCCCTGCGCGAGATCGAGTACTTCACCAAGAAGCTCGTGCCCGTGTGGGACCTTCCCGGCTTCTCCTACGACGCCGGCCGCATCGTGCCGCAGGAGGGTCGCCCCACCAAGCGCGCCGCGCGCACGATGTTTGCCGGGTCGCGCGGACGTGGCCGCGGCATCGCCGGCGGCCGCTATGGTCGTCACTACTAGGGCTGGCGAGAAGAACGTGAAGCAGGCACGCCCCTATCCTCGCGTAACGGTAACCCGCAAGGCCGCGCGGTCGCTGGCCGGCGGGCACCCGTGGGTCTTTGAGGGCGAGGTCATCGCCGCAGAGCCCGCCGAGAACGGCGCGATCGTGGACGTCTTTGAGGAGAACGGCACGTGGCAGGGCGCGGGCCTGCTCTCGCTGGAGTCCAAGATCCGCGTGCGCGTGGTGAGCCGCAACGCCAACGACCGCTTCGACGACGCCTTCTGGGCGCGCCGCGCAGCGTGGGCCTGGCAGCACCGCCGCACCACGATGGGGGACCGCGGTCTGCCCGGCGCCGAGCCGGACACCACCTGCTGCCGCGTGGTCTTCTCCGAGGCGGACGGCATGCCCGGCCTCGTGGCGGACCGCTACGAGAACGTGCTGGTCACGCAGGTTGGCACCGTGGGCATAGAGCGCCTGAGGCCCGTCGTGTACCGCGCGCTTCTCGACGCCCTTGCCGCAGACGGCGAGAAGATCGACGCGATCTACGAGCGCAACGACGGCGCGTCCCGCGCCAAGGAGGGCCTGCCGCAGTACAAGGGCTGGTGGGACGGCCTGCCCGCACCGGAGACCGCACGGCTGATGGTGCGCGAGAACGGCCTGCGCTTTGACCTCGACATCGAGAACAGCCAGAAGACCGGCTTCTTCCTCGACCAGAAGTACAACCGTCGCGCCGTGCGTGAAATTGCGGCTGGCCGTCGCGCGCTCGACTGCTTCTGCCACGTGGGGCCCTTCGGCCTGAACGCAGCCGCCGGCGGCGCGGAGTTCGTGCGCTGCGTGGACGTGAGCGACACGGCGATCGAGCTGGCGCGCGAGAACGCCCGCCTCAACGACCTGGACGCCCGCATGGACTTCACCTGCGCGAACGTCCTTGACTACCTGCCCGAGCTCGCCCGCGACCGCGCCCGCCTGCGCGAGGAGGGCGGCCCGTTCGACCTCATCGTGCTGGACCCGCCCGCCTTCACCAAGAGCCGCGGCACCGTCTCCCACGCCGCGCGCGGCTACCGCGAGATCAACTACCAGGCGCTGCGCCTGCTGCCGCGCGGCGGCTACCTGGCCACCTGCAGCTGCTCCCACTTCATGACGCGCGACCTCCTGGCCAAGGCGATCGCCGAGGCGGCGCACCAGGCAAACGTGCAGCTCAAGCAGGTCGAGGAGCGCCAGCAGGCGCCCGACCACCCCATCCTCTGGGGCTTCCCCGAGAGCCACTACCTGGACTTCTTCATCTTCCAGGTGGTCTAGCGGCACCGGCGCGACCCTCTAAGAACGCTTTACGCATCTACTTCGTCCTTAGAGAATCTGTGGTCTCTCTAAGAACGCGAACGTATTCTTAGCGGTAACGCGCGGCGCCGACACGCGGGGTTTCTCGCCAGCCGGCGCCCTCCCGAGTGCTAGATTTAGTGCTTGATTGACCGCACGACCTCGGGAGTCACCGCAATGCTTGAGCTCTTTGGCATGTTTGTCCTCGCCCTCGCCCCCATCATCTGGCTCGTCATCGCACTGTGCGGGCTGCACATGGAGGCCTATCTCGCGAGCCTCGGTGCGCTTGTCGTAGCTGCCGTCTGCGCCGCGCTCGGCTGGGCGATGACGCCCGTCAACATGGCCACCGCCGCGCTCGAGGGCTTTGCCATGGCGCTCTGGCCCATCGTGATCGTGATCATCGCCGCGGTCTTCACCTACAACCTCACCGTGCACACCGGCGCCATGGAGACAATCAAGCGCATGCTCTGCTCGGTCTCCGCCGACCGCCGCGTGCTCACGCTGCTCATCGGCTGGTGCTTCGGCGGCTTCCTCGAGGGCATGGCCGGCTTTGGCACCGCCGTGGCCATCCCGGCGAGCATGCTCATGGCCCTCGGCATCAGCCCCGTGACGGCCATCCTGGCCTGCCTCATCGCCAACGGCGTGCCCACGATGTTTGGCTCCATCGGCATCCCCACCACCACGCTCGCCTCCATCACCGGCATCGACGTGGTGCAGCTCTCCACGGTCCAGGCCATCCAGGTCTTCCCGTTCGTAATCGCCTGCCCGATTCTCATGGTCGCGCTCGTGGGCCACGGCCGCAAGGCGCTCAAGGGCATGCTGCCCATCGCGCTCGTCTCCGGCGTGTCCTTTGCCGCGTGCCTGCTGATCGCCGGCCACTTCATCGGCGGCGAGCTGCCCGACGTGGTGGCCTCCGTGGTCTCACTCGTGCTCACCTTTGCCTACGCGCTGCACATGCACAAAAGCGGCGTCGAGGTACCCGAGAAGTACCGTCTGACCGTCGGCTCCACCGGCAATGACGCGCCCGCCGAGTCCGCGGCAGACAAGCTGCGCGCCTGGGCGCCGTTTGCCCTGATCTTTGTGGTCCTTCTCGCCACGAGCAAGCTCGTGCCGTTTGTGAACGGCCCGCTCTCGGCCATCAAGAGCACGGTCAACATCTACGCCGGCGACCCAACCGCCACGCTGACCTTCTCGTGGGTGAACACGCCCGGCGTGCTGATCTTCATCTGCGGCATCGTGGGCGGCCTCATCCAGGGTTGCTCGCCGCGCGAGATGCTTGGCGTGCTGGGCGCCACCGTGAAGCAGATGAGCAAGACCATCGTCACGATGCTCGGCGTGCTGGCCTGCGCAAAAATCATGGGTTACTCCGGCATGATCGCGAGCATCTCCGCCTTCTTCGTGGCCGCGCTCGGCGGCTTCTATCCGCTGGTCGCGCCGCTGCTGGGCGCGCTGGGCACCTTCGTCACCGGCTCCGGCACCTCCAGCGAGGTGCTGTTTGGCAACGTCCAGCTCCACGCCGCCCAGTCCATCGGCGTCAACGAGACCTGGCTCGTGGCGTCCAACTCGCTCGGCGTCTCGGCGGGCAAGATGCTCAGCCCGCAGAACATCGCCATCGGCTGCGCCGCCTGCGGCCTCGTGGGCAAGGACGGAGAGATCCTCGGCAAGATCGCCAAGTACGCGTTTGCGTTTGCCGTGGTGATGGCGGTCATCGTCTACGTGGGCTCGCTCGTGCTGTAGCGGCGGCGCTCCACGCGGCGCGCTCTTGTCGTTCGTTCTTGCCGCCGGTTCTTGTCACGCGTTCTTGTCGCCCTTCGGAATATCACGCAGAATCGGACTTTTCCGTTTTTCGAACCTGCGATTATAGATAGTTGTGCTTGATTCTGCGTGTTATTTTGCGGCGAGAAGCACGGCTGCACCCCGACGGCGGCGAGAAGAGCGCCCGCACCCTAGCGTCGCCGACGCGCGCGGAAAAACGCCCTCAGCAGCCCCGCCGCCTCGTCTGCCAGCACACCGCTTGTGACCTCGAACTCGTGGTTGAGCCGCTCGTCGTGGCTCACGTCAAACAGCGTGCCCACCGCGCCGCCCTTGGGGTCGGCCGCGCCGTACACGCAGCGGTCCACACGTGCGTTCACCATGAGGCCGGCGCACATGAGGCACGGCTCCAGCGTCACGTAGACCGTGCAGCCGGTGAGTCGCCAGCGCCCCAGCTCACGGGCTGCGGCAACCATGGCGAGAAACTCGGCGTGGGCAGACGGGTCGGCGTCCGTCTCGCGCCGGTTGTGCGCCCGAGCGACCACCCGGCCGTCGCACACCACGACCGCGCCTATGGGCACCTCGCCCTCCGCGGCCGCAGCCTCGGCCTCCTCGAGCGCGAGGCGCATGTACTTCTCGTCCGCGTCCGGCGCCTCGACGGCGGTCACACCCGCAGCCTCGTCTTCTGCCAGCGGCTCGCCGACAGCCGACGCCTCACCCGCCTCGGTCAGAGCCTCGCCCGCAGCCACAACTGCGGCCTTGTCCGCGGCGGCCGCGGCAACGTCGTTCTTCTCGCCCACGCTTCCTCCCGCGCTCGGCAACGTCTCACATGGGGTAGGATACTAGTGCTCACACTCGGAGGAGTGGCAGAGCGGTTGAATGCAGCGGTCTTGAAAACCGTCGAGCGGGCAACCCCCGTTCCGAGGGTTCGAATCCCTCCTCCTCCGCCATACGCAACCACCTGTGGAAGAGGGCTCGCCCTTTTCCACTTTTTTGAACGGAGCGCCCGTGGACCCCATCGTTGTCATCCTGCTCGTCGGGCTGGCCATCATCGCCCTCGTCATGGTCTACACCCGCACCTACCTGAACATCATTGCCGAGGACAATCGCTGCGTCGACGCCTGGAAGGTCGTTGAGAAGGACATGGCGCGCCGCGGCGACCTGGTGCTGAGCCTTGAGGCCACGATGGCAGAGCGCGTTGGCCGCGGCTCAGACGCGATCGAGCCGATCTCCGCGGCGCGCGCTGCGGTGGAGGTGGCCGAGAAGCCCGAGGAGAAGGCCGCGGCATCCGACGCCCTCACGGAGGAGCTGCGCGCGATGTTTGCCATGGCGGAACGCTCCACGGTCCTCATGACCAATCCCGACCTGGTGCAGCTTCTGACGGACATCGCGGACGCCGAGAACTGCCTTGCCCGTTCGCGCGAGTCCTACGAGAAGTGCGTCCGCGGCTACAACAGCCGCGTCACCAGCTTTCCCGGCAACAAGATCTCCGGCTATCGGTACCGGCCGCGCAAGAGCCTGACCGCCAAGGCCCGGCACGAGCGGGAGCACGAGCTGCCCTGGGCGCGATTCTAGGCGACGACGCGCGGGGAGCTTGACGAAGCGGGGCTCGTCTCAGCCTGAGGGGCTTCTCGCTTGACGATATGGGGCTCGTCTCAGCCTGAGGGGCTTCTCGCTTGACGATATGGGGCTCGTCTCAGCCCGAGGGGCTTCTCGCTTGACGAAGCGGGGCTCGTCTCAGCCTTTGAGCGGCCTGGTGCTGAGACGAGCCCCATTTTGTCAAGTTTTCTCCCGGCAAGGCTGAGACAAGGCCCTCCTTGTCAAGCGAGAAGGACGCTAGATCGCAACCACAAGCGTCCGCAGCGCGGAACAGCCCCGCCGTTGGCCGAGGGGTTAAAGCCACCTGCCAGCTACCTGCGCAAACGCAGAATCAAAACTGAATATCCCCTGCTAGAGTGGTTTAGATTATGGGTTTCCCACCCGAAGCTCAAACGAGAGGGGAAAGCATGAGCAGGAAGCAACCAAAGCGAAGGCTCTTCGCGGCGCTTCTGGCCGGCGCACTTGCGCTGGGCGGAGTGGCCGTGGCGGGCGCCGCGGTGACGGCTCAGGCCGAGCCGGAGCTGACTAACTTCGCGCAGGGCGCCACGGTCACGGCGTCCGGCACGGAGGAGGCCAACGGCGCGACGACCGCCTGGGAGCCCGCTCGCGCCGTGGACGGCCTCGTCGGCCTGATGAACGGCGACGACAAGCGCGACGACTTCAGCTGGCGCGATGACGGAAACAACTTCCGCAACCAGGAGTCCAGCCGCTGGTCGTCCAACAAGACGGGAGAGCGTTGGCTGACCGTCGACCTCGGCAAGGAGGTCGTCGTCGACAACGTGACCATCTACTGGGGCAAGCAGTTCGGCAAGGGCTACAAGCTCGAGACCTCGCTGGACAACTCCGAGTGGACCGCCGTCACGGAGAACGGCTCCGAGACGCTCTCCGCCACTGCCTCCGAGAAGGACACCGTCCAGCTGAGCGACGCCGTCGCGCGCTACGTGCGCGTCACCGTCACCGAGGCCAACTCCGAGTACTCCACCGGCATCTGGGAGTTTGAGGTCTGGGGCACCGAGAAGACCGCGGAGCCGGAGAACCTGGCGCGCCTCGAGACCACCACGGTCAGCGCCTCCGGCCAGGAGGTCGACGGCCAGTGGGGGCCCGAGCTCGCCGTTGACGGCAAGGTCGGCCTGGTCACCGACACCGAGTGGCGCGACCAGGCGTGGCTCACCACGCGTGACAACCACGTCAACACCGCTGCCAGCCGCTGGTCCGCCAACAATGCGGACGGCGTGTGGCTCGCGCTCGACCTGGGCGCCGAGGCCGACGTCTCCAGCGTGAAGATCGTCTGGGGCAAGCAGTTTGGCAACCCGTACCGCATCGAGACCTCCGCAAACGGCACCGACTGGACCGCCGTCACGGATGACCTGACCGGCGCCGACTCCGAGACCAAGGAGATCGAGCTCAGCAACGTCCAGACCCGCTACATCCGCCTCTACATCGCAAAGCGCAGCGCCACCTACGCGATGAGCGTGTGGGAGTTCGAGGTCTGGGGCACCTGGACGAACGGCGCTCCCGAGCCTGAGCCCGAGCCCGTTGACGACGAGCTGCCCTCCGTGGTGCCCGAGCCCGTCACGTACACGGCGCTCGACGACGAGGGCTTTGTGCTCAGCCCCGAGTCCGACATCGTGTACCAGGGCGAGGCCGCCAAGGCCGAGGCCGAGAAGCTCGCCGAGACCCTGCGCGTCTCCACGGGCTACGACCTTGAGGTTGTGGCCGAGTCCAACGACGACGTCCCGGACATCGAGATCGTTATCGGAACTGACGAGCAGCTCGAAGAGTATGTTGGCACCAACACCGCCGAGGGCTACTTCCTCCTGTCCAATGTAAGGCGGCTCGGCGTCGCCGCCGCTACCACCGACGGCCTCTACAACGGCATCCAGACCATCTACCAGCTCTTGGGGCCCTTCTCGGTGGCGGACTTCACCACCAACGGCCCGTGGGAGGTCCCGGCGCTCTCTATCATGGACTGGCCGCGCTACGAGTGGCGCGCCGTCATGCTCGATCCGGCCCGTTCGTTCCTCACGGTTGACGAGATCAAGCAGGCCATCGACGTGCTCTCTATGTACAAGCTCAACGTTCTGCACCTGCACCTGACCGACGACCAGGGCTGGCGCGTCGAGATCACCAACGAGGGCCGCGTCGAGGGCGATGACATCGACTACACGCGCCTCGCGGAGATTGCCGGCGACGCCGCGATGGGTACCACCCAGTACCAGCAGAACCCCGGCATCCGCGGCTACTACACGCAGGACGACCTGCGCGAGATCGTGGCCTACGCCAACGCGCACCACATCGAGGTCGTGCCCGAGGTCGACATGCCCGGACACTCCCAGGGCATCCTCCACGCCATCCCGCAGCTCAACTCCGCCGAGTCCTCGCATGACGGCACGGTTGATCCCAAGACCGGCGAGAAGATCGAGAACCCCGCCGAGTGGATCTGCGCCCCGGCCCAGACCACCGGCGACGTGGGTGGCTCCTATCTCGACTACAACAACGAGTACACCTGGATGTTCCTCGAGCACGTGGTGAAGCAGATCACCGACATCTGCGGCTCCGAGTACATCCACATCGGCGGTGACGAGACCCACCAGCTCAACACCGACCACCCCGGCCGCGCGGTCCAGTTCCTCAACAAGGCCGGCGAGATGGTCCGCGAGATGGGCCTCACCCCCATCGGCTGGAACGAGTGGGCGTCGAGCGGCGTTGACCTTGAGTCCGGCGACACCATCCAGTGCTGGAACGGTCAGCCCTCCGCAGGCACCATCACCAGCTCCGACGCCCGTATCATCTGGTCCATGGCCCAGAACGCCTACTTCCCGCAGCGCCCCGGCACCAACGTGGCCGGCCCCAGCTGGGCGGGCGGCGCGGACGGCGTCTGCAACATCGACGACTTCTACAACTACGACCCGTCCGCCCGCGCCGGCCTCTCCGACGAGTACGTGCGCGGCGTCGAGGGCGCCATGTGGAGCGAGCACGTCCGCGGCATCCAGGACTTCTTCTTCCCCTCGTTCCCGCGCGCGATGGCTCTGGCCGAGGTCGGCTGGACCCCGCAGGCCAAGCGCACCGGCCTGGTTGCCGACCTGCGCGAGCGCCTGGCAGACACCGTCCCCGCTCTCACCATGAAGGGCGCCGACTTCTACGCCGAGGACGGCCTTGAGAACGAGCCGCTCGTCGCGGCCACCGACCTCGAGACCGCACCGTCCGTGGGCGTTGCGCACACGATCGCGCACGGCTACATGCCGATGACCGACATCGCCGACGTCACCGCCACCATCACGTGGGAGGACGACACCACCCAGCAGCTCGGCGTGGTCCAGAACCGCCCGTACCAGGCCCCCACGGCGGCGAACAACAACAACCGCGCCCAGAACGGCCTCTGGGAGCTCACGCTCACCGAGCTTCCCGAGCAGGGCACCCACACCGGCACCGTGACGTTCACCGCGGGCGGCAAGACCGTCACTGACACCGTGACCGTCACCGTGACCGGCGGCGAGACCATCTACGGCAACAACATCGCGCTCTCCGCCGCCTCCGGCGAGCAGGGCGAGAAGGTCACCGTCACGCTGAGCGACTTTGCTCCCAGCGCGTCCGTCTCGCTGAGCTTTGGCGACTCCACGCTCGGCTCCGTCACCGTTGACGAGTTCGGCGAGGGCGCCTACGAGTTCACCGTCCCGGCCGTCAAGCCCGGCACCTACCAGGTGACGACCGATCCCGCCGGCTCCGGCGCGGAGTTTGAGGTCACCCCGGCCTTCTCGCCCGAGGTGACGCTGTACCCGGCCACCGCGGCCCCCGGCTTTGAGGTCTCCGTCACCGTGACCGGCCTCGAGTCCGAGATGGACGCGACGCTGACGTCCGAGTTTGGCGAGGTCACGCTCACGGTTGACGCCGACGGCGCCGCCGAGGCAACGATCTCCGTCCCCAAGGACGCCACGACCGGCTCCTACGAGGTGACCGTCGAGCAGGGCTGGTGGAGCGGCTCCGCAACGCTCACGATCGCGAGCGACGCGCTGGCGCACCCCATCGACCAGGAGCTCTACGAGATCGCGGGCTTCTCGTCCGAGGAGACGACCGGCGAGGGCGAGACGAGCGGCTTTGCGAACGCCGCCATCGACGGCGACCCCAGCACCTACTGGCACAGCGCGTGGCAGAGCGGCACGAGCAGCCTGCCCGGCTACATCACCATCGACCTGGGTGCCGAGTACGACGTTGACGGCGTCTCCTACCTGCCGCGCCAGTCCAACGCCAACGGCCTCATGAAGGACTACAAGGTCTTTGTGACGGCCGACAAGCCCAGCGGCGTTCCCACCGGCACCCCCGCCGCCGAGGGGACCTTCCCCAACGTGACCAGCGCCGGCAGCCGCGACGCCACCATCGTCAACTTTGACGAGCCCGTGACCGGCCGCTACGTGACGATCGTTGGCACGAGCACGCACGCCGGCAACAACTTTGTGGGCGCGGCCGAGCTCGTGGTGAGCGGCCTCGAGCACACCGGCACCGACCCCGAGCCCGAGCCCACGCCCGTCGACAAGACCGCCCTCGAGAACGCACTCGCTACGGCCGAGGCCGTCGATCGCACGGACAAGACCGAGGATTCTCTCGCCGCGCTCGACGAGGCCGTTGCCGCGGGCAAGGTCGTACTGGCCAACGACGACGCCACCGAGGCCGAGGTTGCCGAGGCCGCCCAGGCCATTCTGGACGCCATCGACGGCCTTGAGACCGTTGAGCCCGAGCCGGAGCCGGAGCCCACGCTCGCCGGCATCGCGGTGAAGGCCCTCCCGGCCAAGACCAGCTACGTCGTGGGCGACGAGCTCCAGCCGTCCGGCCTCGAGCTCACCCTCACCTACTCCGACGACTCCACCAAGACGGTTGCCTACGTGGGTGCCGCGGACGAGTTTGCCTTCAGCCCCACGACCTTCTCGGCCGCCGGGACCATTGAGGTCACCGTCACCTACGCGGGCATGACCGCCACCTTCGAGGTCACGGTCTCCGAGCCCGAGCCCGCGCCCGACCCCGTTGAGGAGGCGCGCAAGAACCTCCAGGAGGTCATCGAGAACAACAGCGGCCTCGCCGAGGACGACTACACGGCCGAGTCCTGGGCGGCCTACGCCGAGGCGCTCGCCGGCGCGCAGGCCGCGCTCGACG
>CASEHX010000013.1 GCA_949287905.1 uncultured Olsenella sp. | reverse complement strand
GACAACATCCGGCGCTCAGACAGCTTGCCGAGAAGGACGCTCGGCAAGAACTCGCGGCGGATGTTGTCCCTTCTCGCCGCGACTCCGGTAATCTGCCTGAGCATCTCGTCTCAAACGTACTATGGCAGGAGCGCGCGGGGGCAACGTCCGCCGCGAGTTCCGCAGCCGCGCTCTGTGCGGCGAGGACTGTCTGAGCGCCGGATGTTGTCCCTTCTCGCCGCGACGGGCAGGTCAGCTACAGCGAGGAGACCAGGTGCTCGACGATCTTGGCGCAGCGCTCGGCTGAGGCGCGCTCGAAGGTGGCGTAGTCCATGGCCTGGCCCTCGGAGCCGGGCTTGTCCGAGATGGCGCGCACCACGACGAAGGGCACGCCGTTGGCCTCGGCCGCCTGGGCGATGGCCGCCCCCTCCATCTCGCAGCAGAGCGCGCCGAAGGTGTCCACGATGCGGCGGCGGTCCTCCTCCGCGGAGATGAACTGGTCGCCGGAGGCCACGCGGCCGGGCAGCGCGCGAACCTCGGGCGCAACGGCCGCGGCGGCGGCGAGGGCGGCGTCGCGGAGCGCGGCGTCCGCCACGAACTCAGGGTGCTCGCGGCCGGGGATGAGGCCGGGGGCGTAGCCGAGCGGAGCCACGGAGAAGTCGTGCTCCACGCAGTCCGTGGAGACCACGAGGTCACCGATGTCCAGGCGGTCGGCGTCGAGGGAGCCGGCAACGCCCGTGTTGACGAGGTGCGTGCAGCCAAAGTGGTCGGCCAGGACCTGCGCGCAGATGCCGGCGTTCACCTTGCCGATGCCGCACTTGACGACGACCACGTCCTTCTCGCCAAGGCGGCCGGAGCAGAAGTCCGTGCCGGCAACGCGCTCCGTGCGCGCGTCCGCGAGCTCCGCTTTGAGGTGCTCGACCTCCACGTCCATGGCGCCGATGATGCCGATCTTCATGTGTGCCCCCTAGCTCTCCGGGTAGACGAGGTGCGCCTCGTCGATGTTCTCCAGCGTGTTCTCCAGGTAGCGGCGCGCCCACCAGCGGGCCTGAACGAGGTCCGCGTCGTGCCAGTTGCCGCACTCCTCCGGGCGCGCGCCGGGGATCTCCCCCTCGAAGTCGCGGATGAACGCAAAGCACGAGCGCACGAGCGGCGCCACCTCGGCGGAGGTGTGCGACCCAAAGAGGATGAGGTAGAAGCCCGTGCGGCAGCCCATCGGGCCAAAGTAGACCACGCGGTCGCGCCACTCGGGGCTGTTGCGCAGGTACGTGGCGCCCAGGTGCTCGATGGCGTGCACGGCGGCCGTGTCCATCACGGGCTCGCGGTTGGGCGCAGTGAGGCGCAGGTCAAAGGTGGTGACCACGGCGCCGGTTTCCGGGTCGGCGTCCACGCGGCTCACGTAGACGCCCGGCTCGAGCGTGAGGTGGTTGACGGTGAAGCTTGCAATCTTCTCCATGGGGCTCCCTGGGACGAGGCTCTTCTCGCTCCCCAGTGTAGCGGGTCGCCGAGTCACGCGAGAAATATGAGACAAACTTGGCTCGGCATCGTGTACTTGGCAGGGGACCCCATCGAGAGGAGGCGCATGCCACGGAGGGTAACGAGAGACGACGCGTTCCTGCGCGCGGCAATGCGCGACCACGGGACGAGCGTTCTGCGACTGGCGCTCGCACAGACCGGGTCGCGCGCAGACGCCGAGGACGTCTACCAGGACGTCTTTGTGGCGCTGGCCTGTAGCGACACGGAGTTCGCCGACGCCGACCACCTGCGCGCGTGGCTGCTGCGCGCCACGCTCAACCGCTGCCGAGACCTCGCGCGCTCGTGGTGGCATCGGCACGCGCAGTCGTTCGACGCGCTGGGCATCGAGGTGGCGCATGGCGAGAAGGACGACGCGCCCTGGACCGACGCCCAGCTCTGGGAGGCCGTCCGGCGCCTCCCCGAGCGCTATCGCGCCGTCGTCCACCTGCGCTACGTGGAGCAGATGCCCGCAGACGCCATCGCCGTCGCGTGCGGCATCTCGGCGTCTGCGGTGCGCACGCGCCTCTCGCGCGCCATGCGGAAGCTGAGGATCTACCTGGGAGGTATGTCATGAGCGAGAAGAACCACGTGGGAAAGCGCCTGGACGAGCTGTTCAGCGAGGTGCGTCCGAACGCCGAGCTCGACGCCGCCGTGCTCGACCGCGTGCACGAGCTGCAGGCGCGGGAGTCGGAGCCGGAGTGCCGCGCTCTCGTCACCCGCCGGGCCGCGCTTGTCGGGGCCGCGGGATGCGCCGCCGCTGGGCTCGCACTGGGGCTGCCGGCGCTCCTGCGCCCGGAGGGCAGCGACGTCGAGAGCTCCTTTGGCCTGGTCATCGCCCAGGCGGCCGAGACCGGCGAGGCCATTGCCGTGGAGGCGACGCCCGACGGCCTCATGCCGCAGGACGGAACGTTCGGCAGCCGCCTCGAGCTCTCGCTCAACCTCAGCGCGAGCGGCGAGGGCCTCGAGTCCGTGACGTACCGCGTGACGGACAGCCCCGTGACGAAGGTCGACCATCCGAGCGTTCACGAGCCGGCGTACGAGCACCCCGTCGTCTCGCTCTGTACCAGGGAGGAGGGCGACGTCGACTCCATCGCCGTCGACTGTGCGCCCGATGCGGACAACGGCGTTTCCTACCTCGCGATCGACAACGAGGACGCCTACTGGGCGGCGGACGAGACGCTCGCCCTGCTCAAGGCGTGGCTCGACCTCCAGGTCTCGTGGATGCCCAACTACGACGACTACGCGCAGCGCGTGGGCGAGACGGACGAGCAGCACCTCGAGCGCATCGAGGCGCTCGACGAGCAGGCGGAGGCGGACCGCCTTGCCCTGCAACCCCAGGTCGATGCCGCGTACGAGGCCTATCTCGAGAGCTTCCGCACGCACGCCGCAACGACGGAGAGCTTCGTCGAGTGGGAGCGTGAGCTGTACGTGAACACCTTCGTCTGCGCCGAGAGCTCCTTCGAGCAAGCACGGCTCGAGGCGACCGCCTCCTTTACGGGTGGCGGCACCCAGGTGCGCCGCTACCGCATCACCTTGGTGGATGGCTATGAGCAGGTGCTCTCCGAGCGCTTTGACGCGCTGCTCGCCATCGACGACGACTTCTCCCAGTGCCTGGAAGAGGAGCTTCCCTGGCACCGCTACCCCACGCCCACCGACGAGCAGATCGCGGCGGACCCGCGACTCTCGGAGCCCATCTTCCAGATCGAGGACGTGACGGAGGCGTAGCCTCATGTGCCCGAAACAGCGCGCCCCTCTCGCCGAGGAGGTAGCGAGAGGGGCGCGTGGGGAGATCTGTCTGCGGGGCTACTCCTCGGAGCCGCCCGTCACGCGAGCGCCGAGGCCCGCTGCGAGCGCGGCGCCGCCGAGCACGGCCGCGGCCGTCACGGCCGCCATGTTGGAGGCGTCGCCGGTCTGGGGAAGGGTGCCGCCGCTGCCCGAGCCGCCGGCGTTGCCGGTGCCGGGCTGGCTTCCGCCGCCGGCGCCGCTACCGGAGCCGCCGCTACCGGAGCCGACGTTGCCGCCCTGGCCGCCGTTGCCGCCCTGGCCGTCGTCGCCAGAGTTGCCGCCCTGGGCGGACTGGCTCTTCTCGACCGCCTCGATCGCAGCGGCAAGGTCAGTGCGGGCCTGGGCCACCTGGGCCTCGGTCGCGCTGGGGTCGCTCATGACGCGCAGCGCCGCGGCGAGCGCCGCGTAGTACTTGTCGAGCGCAGCCTGCGAGGCACCGGCAAGCTCAAGGCCCTCGGCCTGGTCGATGACGGCCTGCAGCCCGGACTTGTCCACGACGTCCTGGTCGGGGTCGTCGTCCGGATCGCTCGGGACCGTCGCAGACGCCTCGAGCGAGAAGTCGTGGTCCTCGGTGACGTTGGTGTCATGCACCAGCGTGTCGAGCGCGTTCTGGGCGAGCGCGGGGACGGGCTGGCCCATGAGGTCGAGGCCGGTGACCAGGCCGGCGAGCGTCGCGCCGAGGTCGAGGCCCGCCATGTCGACGACCGTGTCGAGCAGCGCCTTGACGTTCTCCATCATGCCCGCGACCATGTTGATGGCGATGGAGCCGATGAGGAAGACGTCGCTCTTGAGCAGCGTCTTGGCGTCGAGCTCGATGCTCGTGGCAAAGTCCACGAACTCCTGGTCGGCCAGACCGGCGTTGACGCCGCTCGCAACGACGCTGGCGAGAAGCCCGGTCTCCCCGGGGATCGCCTCGATGGCCGTCTCCACCCAGCCCTCGGTCTTCTCGCAGCCCATGAGGTGCGCCTGATAGCAGAAGTCGACGAGGTCGAGGAGGCTGTGCGGGGCCTCGTCCACGGCGGCCGTGATGAGCAGGCGCACGAGGAGGTTCACGATCGAGAGGAGCTTGGCCTGACCCTCGGCGGAGAGCGCCTCGAGGTCGATCTCCCCGTAGGTCTTCTCGAGGAAGGCCTCGAAGGTCTCCTGCGTGATGTAGAGCAGGCAGACGTTGGGCTCAACCGCCATGGTCGCCGGGACCTGGGCGAGGTCGGCGGCAAACTGGCGCGAGGCCTCCTCAGGGAGCGTGTAGGTGACGTCGGCGATGGCGGCCACGTCCTCGGTCTCGGTCACGGTCCAGGCCTCGATGCGCGAGGTCTCCGCGTTGTAGTAGATGTGGACGTCTCCGACGACCGACACGTCAGGGATCACGATGCCCACGTCAAAGCCCTGCGGCAGGACCTGCGTGGTGATGAGGCTCCACAGCGTGGCGTTGAGGTTCTCCGTGGTCACGCCGGCAAAGGCGTCGCCGCCGAGCGAGGGCAGCAGGCTCGCTACGATGCCCTTGATGCCCAGGGGCGCGTACTGCGCGAGCAGCGGCTGCACGAACATCCCGCCGAGCATGGTCTGGATGGAGTCCACGGTGAGCGTGCGCTCCTTGCCGTAGGCGGTGATGCCGGCGGTGGTGGCAAGGCCACATTCGTCGAGCGTCACGTCGCCCAGGTCGTGAGAGTCCACCGTCAGCGTGCACTCGAGCTTCTCGCCCTTCTGCGCAAACTCGAGGGAGCCCATGCGCATGCGGGACGGATAGGTCACGAGCGAGCCGGTCTCGATGTCGTAGATGGTGTTCTCGCCATAGGTGGCCGCCGCGATGTCGTTGGCGTGCATGTGGCCGGTGAAGACGGCGGAGATGCCGGCGTCGGCGTAGGCCTTGGCCACGGTCTCGTAGTCGTCCACGAGGTACTCGCCAAAGATGACGGGCTCGTAGCCAAAGTGCGGGACGATGCCGTGGTGCTGGAAGGCGATGACCACGTCACCGGCGGCGCGCGCCTCGCGAGCCTGGTCGCAGACCCAGGCGAGAAGATCGGCGGGGACGTGGCCGCTCGTCTCCTGGGCGAGCGTCCCGTCATCGGCGGCAACGTTGTACTTGCAGGTGTCCACGGCGATCAGCGTGAGGCCGGGGCACGGGTGCGCCACGTAGGAGAGGCTGCCGTCCGCGGTGCCGTCCGCGTCGTAGACGACCGTATCCGTGTAGCCGCACTCGGCCCAGAGGGACTTGTAGGTCAGGGGGTCGGTGCGCTTGGCATCCTCGGCGGCGCCAGACGAGAAGTCCTTGCCGTGGTGGTTGTTGAGGTCGTGGTTGCCGTTGATCACGTAGAACTGGGTGTCGACACCAGCGGAGGCGAGCTGCTGCCTGGCGGCCGCGAACTTCTCCTTGAGGCTCTCGTGACAGGCGTACTCGCCGTCCTTGGTGAGGTCGCCGGGAACGAGGACCATGTCCGGCTTGGCTGCCACGACGTCGGCGAGCGCCTTGTCCAGGATGTCGGAGCTCTCACGGAACATCTTGCGGTCGGAGTTCTCAGCCGTGGTGTAGTCGGGGCAGTCGCTCCAGAGCTCGGGCGCAAAGAGGTGGACGTCGCTCATCACGGCAAAGGTGAACGAGTCCGGGTATGCCGGGCTCTCTGCGGCGAGCGCGGCCTCGGGAGTCGTCGCCGCAACGGCGGCAGCGCCCCCTCCGAGTGCTATGGACAGCTTCAGAAAGCCGCGGCGGGAAACGCCGCCGCGCGGACGAATGGAGAAACCAGACATCCCAAACTCCCATCTCTCAGCTCAAGTCTGCAATCGGCAATCTAATTCGCCAGAGAGGGACACTACGCCCCAAACAACAGGGCGAGGTAAGGGCGCCGTCTCAATTCGCAGCGCGATTTCGTAAGGCTCGGTAAGCCCGGGGTCAGGCGCCGAGGCTACGGCGGGACCGCGCGAGCCAAGGTCAGACGGCGCGGCTACGGCGGGACGCGCGAGCCAAGGTCAGACGGCGCGGCTACAGCGGAACCGCGAGCCGGGGTCATGCAGCGCGGCTACAGCGCGCTCGCGAGCCAGCTCATGCCGGAGAGGGCGCGGGCCAGGCGGTCCTGCGCCGTGGAGAAGACCACGTCGGGCAAGACGTGCAGGCGGACCTCGCCCTGCGTGCCGTAGGCGGTGAACGCCGTGAAGATCACGTCCGTCTGGAACTCGGGGTCGAGAAGGTCCGCGAGCTCGCGCTCCGCGACTTCACGGCACTCCCGCGCGACGGCGTCCAGGTCCGCGCCCGGCACCACCGCGATGGGCACGCCGCAGTAGCCCACGGTCCAGGGCGTGATGCGCGTGAGCGCGGTCTTGGAGAGCACCGAGTTGGGGATGACCTCCTCGGCGCCGCCGCGCATGAGGACGGTGGTGCTGCGCCAGTTGACGTCCACGACCTCGCCCGTCACGTCGCCCACGGAGATGTGGTCCCCGGGCTGGACCGACTTGCTCAGCATGAGGCTGATGCCGCCGATGATGTTGGAGATCGTGTCCTGCATGCCCAGCGAGACCGCGATGGACACCACGCCGAGGGCGGCAACAAAGCCCGCGGGGTCAACGCCGAAGACCGGGCGCATCACGCTGAGAAGGGCGAGCGCCCAGATGACGGCGCGCACGATGTTGATGAAGAGCGAGGCGCTCGGCAGGTTGGAGGCGTCCAGCACCTTGTGCATGAGGCGCACCACCACGCGCTGGATCACGAGGGCTATGGCCACCGCCATGACGAGCGCGATGACCTTGTCAATCCACCCGCCCGCGTCTATGCCAATGAAGTGCTCCATCACGTTCCTCTCGTCCGTTACAAGCTTGATTTATGCGTACGCATAAATCAACGGCCGACATGCCCCAACTTATGCGAACGCATAAATGTTACGAAGGGACTGTCCCTTCGTAACATCACCCCTCGATCTTGACGATGGGGGCAAAGCCCTTGAGGAGCTTCTTCGTCTTGCCGGTGCGCGTGAACTTGACCTCGATCGTGTCACCGGAGGCGGCGAGGACCACGCCCGGGCCAAAGGTCTTGTGCGAGACGTGGTCGCCGGCGGCAAAGCTCGCGGCCGCGCGGGCGGCGTCCGGCTTGGGCCCCACGGGGGCGGGCGTAGCAGCAGGGCGAGAAGAGCCTCCCGTCGAGCGCGTGCGCGAGCCAAAGACGTTGCCACCGTAGACAGACGAGCCGCGACCGCTGCCGAAGGTGCCGTGACGGTCCCCGCGCTTCTCCCAGCCCACGCCGGCAAAGCCCGAGGAGCCCACGCCCACGCGCTCCACGTCCGTCTCCGGGATCTCGCGCAGGAAGCGGCTCGGGGCGTTGGCCTGCACGGACCCGTAGGTGCGGCGCGTGGTGGCGTGCGTGAGGTAGAGCCGCTTGCGGGCGCGCGTGATGGCAACGTAGGCCAGGCGCCGCTCCTCCTCCACGCTCGCCTCGTCGCCGTCGTAGGAGGCATGCGGGAAGATGCCCTCCTCCATGCCGGCCACGAAGACCACCGGGAACTCCAAACCCTTGGCCGAGTGGATGGTCATCATGGTGACAGCGTGCGTCTGCCCAGCCAGAGAATCCAGGTCCGACCTCAGCGCCAACCACTCGATGAGTGCCGGCAGCTTCTCCGAGGCCACGGGGGGCCTGGGCGCCGCCCCGCTTGCCTCCGGCTCAGCGCTCGCTGCGCTCGCTCGCTGACGCGATTCGCCTGCGACAAGCGGGGCGGCGCCCAGGCCTGCGGAGTCGGAAGGCTCCCAACTCGAGGGCTGGCCCTGCGCTCCGGCCTCTCCTGCGCCGGAAGCCGCCGCGCTTGCGACAGAGTCTGGCTCGAGAGCCCCTGCCGCGCGGAGCTGCGCCAGGCTCTCGAGCGTCTCCACCGTGTCGTGGGTCTCGTCGAACTCGGCGGCGACACCCATGAACTCCTTGATGTTCTCGATGCGGCCGTCCGCCTCCACGCTGTGCTCGGCCTCGAGGGCGCGGATGAGGCCGGCGCGGTCCACGATGGCCTCCACCACGTCCGCAAGCTCGCCGGTGAAGTGGCGGCTCGCCTCGATCACGCCGGTGAACTCCGCCAGCGCCGAGCGCACCTTCGCGCCCAGGAGGCCCGTCTCCGCAATCGCCATCTGGCATGCCGAGAAGAACGAGATGCCCTCGTCCGCCGCCAGCTCGCGGATCTTGTTGATGGAGGTGGTGCCCACGCCGCGCCTCGGCGTGTTGACCACGCGCAGGGCAGCCACGTCGTCGTCCGGGTTCACGACGAGCTTGAGGTAGGCCATGACGTCGCGGACCTCGGCGCGATCGAAGAAGCGCGTGCCACCCACGATCTTGTAGGGCACGCCCGCGCGCAGGAACATGTCCTCGAGGATGCGCGACTGCGCGTTGGTGCGGTAGAAGACGGCCATGTCGTCGTAGCTCGTTCCGCCGTCGTGGAGCTTCTCGATCTCGGAGCCTATCCAGCGGCCCTCGTCGCGCTCGTCGGAGGCCTGGAACACCTGGATCTTCTCGCCGTCACCGGCGTCCGTGAAGAGGCGCTTGGGCTTGCGGCGGGAGTTGTTGGCAACCACCGCGTTGGCTGCGGCCAGGATGTGACCCGTGGAGCGGTAGTTCTGCTCCAGGCGCACCACGCGGGCGTCCGGGTAGTCCTTCTCAAAGTCCAGGATGTTCTGGATGTCCGCGCCTCGCCAGGAGTAGATGGACTGGTCGTCGTCACCCACGACCATGAGGTTGCGGTGGCGCGCGGCCAGGAGGTTGGTGATGGCGTACTGGACGTGGTTGGTGTCCTGGTACTCGTCCACGCTGATCTGACGGAAGCGGTCCTGGTAGCGCTCCAGGACCTCCGGGCGCTTGGAGAGCAGCTCGAAGGTCTTGACGAGAAGGTCGTCAAAGTCCATGGCGTTGGCCTTGGCGAGGCGGCGGTCCAGCTCGCGGTAGACGCGCGCGGCGGCACGGTCCGCCGGGTTGGAGGAGCTTGCCATCTCGTCCGGCCCCACCATCGCGTTCTTGGCAGCGGAGATCTTGGCGCGGATCGAGTTCATCGGGAACTGCTTCTGGTCTATGTCGAGGTCCGCCATGATGGTCTTGACCAGGCGGCGGGAGTCGTCGTCATCGTAGATGGTGAAGTTGGGGCGGTACCCGATGAGCTCCGGGTCCTCTCGCAGCATGCGCACGCACATGGCGTGGAAGGTGCAGACCCACATGCCGCGCGTGCCGTACGGCAGCAGGGCCTCCAGGCGCTCGCGCATCTCGGCCGCGGCCTTGTTGGTGAACGTGATGGCCAGGACCTGCCAGGGCTTCACGCCCTCGTCCGCGATCATGTGCGCGATGCGGTACGTGAGCACGCGCGTCTTGCCCGAGCCCGCGCCCGCGAGCACCAGCAGCGGGCCGCGCGTGCACTCCGCGGCCTCGCGCTGCGCCGGGTTGAGGCCGGAGAGATCGATGGCGGGCGCCGGGGCCGGGACGAAAGCCGGAGCCGCCATGGTCGAAGCAGCAGCTGGAGCCGGAGCCGGAGCCGCCATGGTCGGGGACATCGGGGCAAAGAGCGACGGCTGGTCTTGGGTCATCTTGAGCGGGTTCCTCTCGCTGAGTTTTTTCGCCCTATGAGTTTAGCCGGAAGACCGGACAAAATGCCCAAGCCCCGAGAAACCCACAGGGCGTGCGCGGAGTGCTCTCGCGACGGCGTGCGCCGGATATGCCCCGACTGCGTGACGGAAGTACGCAGTCGGGGCATATCCGGCGCAATCACGCACTCAGTAGAGGCAAATCCGGCGCACGAGGCACGCAGTAGAGGCTATTTTGGCACCGGACGACGCAGTCGGCAGGATTCCGGCGCAAGGCGCGGCGGCGTATCGCATGAGCAGCTGTCATTTTTGCGCCAAGACAAGATGACGAGAAGAACACAGCGCCCGTGGCCGCGAAGTTGGCTACACTATCCCGGGCAATTTCAGAGAAGGAGCGCAGCCCCATGTCACAGGCCCTGAACCTCGTCCGGAGGGACCCCGTCCTCGTCGTCGCCACCGTGCTTGCCGTGGCGTCGTGCGCACTCGTGCCGCCCGACGCCGGCTACCTCGAGTACGTGGACTTTCGCACGCTCGGGCTGCTCTTCTGCCTCATGGCCACGATGGCGGGGCTCTCGCGCGCCGGCGTCTTCCGTGCGGCGGGCCGGGCACTCGTTGCACGCCTGCACTCGGGGACGGGCGTGGTGATGGGACTCGTGCTGCTCCCCTTCGTGGCGAGCATGCTCGTCACCAACGACGTCTCGCTCATCGCCTTTGTGCCGTTTGCCCTTCTCGTCCTGCGCATGCTGGGGATCGCCGACGCCTCGGTCTTCACCGTGGTCATGATGACGGTGGCGGCCAACCTGGGCAGCATGCTTACGCCCATCGGCAACCCGCAGAACCTTTACCTGTACTCGGTCTCCGGGATGGGCGTCCTGGAGTTCGTGGGGCTCATGCTGCCCTACGCGCTGGTCTCGGCCGTGCTGCTGGTGGCGTGCGTCCTCGCCTACGGAGCGCGTCGGCACGGCCTGCCCGTGAAGGCTGAGGACGAGCGAACGCTGCCCGCCGCGGGCGAGCTCGAGTCCGAGCGCGTGCGCAAGCGCTCCGTGGCGCCGTGGGCGGCGCTCTTTGCGCTGAGCCTGCTCGCCGTCGCACGGGTGCTGAGCGTGCCGGTGCTTCTCGCCGTGGTGGTTGTTGTGGCACTGGCAGCGGACCGGAGGGTCCTGCGCGAGGTGGACTACGGCCTGCTGCTCACCTTCGTGGCGTTCTTCGTCTTTGTGGGCAACGTCGGGCGCGTGGGGGCCGTGGACGGCCTGCTCTCGTCGGTGGTCTCCGGGAACGAGCTGATCGCCTCCGTGGCCGCGAGCCAGGTGGTCTCCAACGTGCCCGCGGCGCTGCTGCTCTCCGGCTTCAGCTCCGCCTGGCCCGCCCTCATCGTGGGCACCAACATCGGCGGGCTGGGCACGCTCATCGCCTCGATGGCGAGCCTCATCTCCTACAAGCAGGTCGTCGCCGAGGGCGCGGGCACCGCGGGCGCGTACCTACTGCGGTTCACGGTCGTGAACGTGGCTTTTCTCGTGGCGCTCGTGGGGCTGGCGGTGGCGCTGGGGTAGCGGGGCGAAGGATGGCGTTACTCTCCGGTAATTTCCTGTTCAATTTGATCGCGGAGCTCATGGGCGAGACCGATGCTGTATTCGTCACCCATCCCCTCGTATAGCTCCTCGGCCCTGGTGAGCTCCGACAGGGCGCGGTAGTAGTCTCCCTGGAGAGCCAGAAGTTGGGCGCGGTTCTTCAGGTCGTTGGCCGTACCGAGGGCGCTCCCGGCCTCGCGGTGGATCCTCTCGGCCTCCTCGAGCAGGGATTCTGCTTCGTCGATCCTGTCCTGGCGCATGGCGAGCTCGGCACGGACCTGAAAGTCGTCCGCCATCCCTAGGTCGTCTCCGACCCTGCGATGGAGGCGCTCGGCCTCCTCGAGGAGCCTCCCCGCCCCACCGAGGTCGCCCAGGCGCACGGCGAGCTGGGCGTGGAACAGAAGGTCGTTGGCCGTACCGAGGCCGTCCCCGGCCTCGCGGTGGAGCCTCTCGGCCTCCTCGAGCAGGGGGCCGGCGTCTCCGAGCCTGCCCAGGCGCATGGCGAGCTCGGCGTGGACCAGAAGGTCGTTGGCCGTACCGAGGCCGTTCCCGGCCTCGCGGTGGAGCCTCTCGGCCTCCTCGAGCAGGGGGCCGGCGTCTCCGAGCCTGCCCTGCTCTATCGCACATCCCGCTGACACCCGCGCGGCGAGGGCGGCGAGGTCATCGTCCCCCGCCTCCCTTGCGGCGTGGAGCAGCGCGTCGAGAACGGGCCGGGACGCCTCCCAGTCGAATTGGTAGTGATTGGCAAGAGCCCACGCGAGCGCGGGCGCGCCCGCCCCCAGGCCGCGGAGGCCGAGCGAGCGGCCGAGGAGGAAGAGGGCACGTGGGAGGGAGGCGAGGGCGAGGTCGTGGGCGTCACCGGTGCCAGGGACGCCGGAGCCGCTGTCGTCGGCCTCGATGATCCCGACGAGCCTCCACGTCAGTAGGATAAGACGACGGTCGACAAGGCCACCGTCCGCGAGACTGAAGAACGCCTCGCGCACGGGACGCAGCATCGACAGGGAGCCGTCCCCCGAGGTGGACATGAGGCTCGCATCCCTCAGGCGCGCGTAGGCGTCCACCCAGTCGCGAGAATCGGTCCCCGAGAGGTCGGCGAGCTCGTCGAGCTCCGCCCGCGGCAGATCGCCGGGCGTGAGCGCCATGACGCCCCACAAATCGCGGGCGAGCGGAGCGTCGGCGACCGCCTCCCAGGACAGGCGGAGCGCGGTCTCGAGGCTGTCGTGCCGGGGGTTCTCAGCGTGCTGGGAGGCCACGGCCCAGCGGCTCAGGACGTCACCCCAGGAGGGGGAGCTCGCCGCGAGCGTAGCGGTGAGCACGATTGCGAGGGGGTGGCCCTCGAGCTTGCCGATCAGCTTCTCGAACTCGGGGCCCGATGGGACAGGCCTGCCCTCCTTTGCTTCGAGAACCTTACGGAAAAGATCGACAGACGGCTTCCTCCCGAGTTCGTGGACTCCGATGGTTCTGACTCCCGTTTCGTAGTCCGCCGCCGTCTCCCTGCTCGAGGCGAGGACGGACGAGCCCTCGTCACGGAGCGCCTGGAGCAGGGCGACGAGCTCCCTTCTCCCCTCCTCGTCGGAGGCGACCCAGGCGTCCTCCCAGTTGTCGAGGTAGACGACGGGCCGCTCCAGAGAAGAGAGCTTGTCCGTGAGGTAGCGGGCGTAGTCCTTGACCCCGACCCCCTCTCGCTGCTCCATCCTCGGGACCCCGAGGGCGTCTGCGACGGCGTCGCACTGCGCCCAGGCGGACTCCCTGTCCGCGGTCTCGGCGTAGACGACGTTGCGGCCCCTGCGCCGGAGCCTCCTCAGGGCCTCGCGGCAGACTTCGGTCTTGCCGATGCCGCCGAGGCCGGTGACCAGGGTAATCGAGGGCTCTCCGGAGAGGGACCCGACGACTTTGTTAATCTCCCTCTCGCGACCTATGGGAGACCCGTAGGTCGACGCAGGAATCGGGGCGGGGGCCACGGGAACCGCCGTCGGGGCGGTGCTCGCGGCGACCGCTGTCGGGGTGGGGTCCGCTGCGACCGCTTTCGGAGCGGGACCTGAGATGGCCACTGCCGGAGCGGGGCCTGCGGTGGCCACTGCCGGAGCGGGGTCGAGCTCCCCCTCGAGCCAGCCCAGCAGCGCGTCGAGCGCCTCGTGCTGACCGTGGGGGTACCAGATCGGGCGGACGTTCATGCCGGCGAGGCGCCGGCTCATTGCACGGTACCCCGGCTCGAGCTTTCCGCCCAAGACGAGGTTGGGCGAGAAGGGGTCGCTCACCTTCTCGGTGCCCTCCGGCAGCCCGACGAGGGCGTAGTAGACGTGGTCGTCCGCGCTCCGGTCGAGCACGTCCATCGTGCGGTCGCTCCCGAGGGAGCAGCCCAGGAAGAGCACGGCACCATGCCCCTCGAAGACGCTCCCCATGAACCTCGTGAGCTCGCTCCCCCCGTCGTCGGCCCCGTAGGCCTCGTCGTAGTCCTCGCGGGTGATGACAATCTTGTCGGGGTCCTTCACGTCCCCGTGGAGCTTGAAGAGCGAGGGCTTCGTCGAGCGGAGGAGGCGCTCGACGAAGGAGTGGTGGTAGTCGACGTGCGGGTAGGCGACCTCGATGTCCTCGCCCGCCTCGCGGTAGGCGCGCTCGATGAGCAGGTCGTAGTTGGTCGTGAGTATGGGTCCGCGGAAGACCCTCGGGATGCCGCGGCGCTCCGCCGACATCTCCGCGAAGGCGTCCTCCACCGTCCCCTTGCCGAACTCCCCGTCGATGGCCCTGAGGAAGACGTCGCGCCTGCCGCGGCCCCTCGCGCCCATCTCCTCCTGCAAGAGCGACGCCGCGTCCTCGTATTCGCCCTTCTCGAGAAGCTTCTCGAGCTTCTCCTGGCAGTCGGGGTATCGGCCCGCCATCCCCCTGAGCAGCGAGCCCCACCCCCTGTAGTGGAACTGGGAGAACCCCGCGCCGACGAAGGGGACGAGCAACTGTCGCCGCGCGAACTCGAGGACCTCGCCCAAGAAGGCGCGGTTGTCCTCGTACATCGCCTCGACGACGGAATCACCGCCCGTGTACGTCTCTCCGCGCAGCTGCTTGATAGTCACGACACCCATATCCGCCCCCGCTCACACTCAGTTAACTGAGAGCAGTATGAACCCAAACGGAGACAAAACGGCTCAGACCCGGAGGTCATTCCGCGGGGCCCGCGCCCGGCTCGGCTAGCGGAAAACAGACCCCCTACATCCATCTCCTAAGGAACCCAAGCACGCAGCCCCAGTAGCGACCCGGGTCGGCAAAGACGGCGCAGCAGTGACCGGCACCGGGAAAGACCTCAAGCTGGTGCCCGCCACCCGCCGCTGCAAGCTCATGCGCCATGCCCACGGGCACAACACGATCCGCCTCGCCGTGGACGAGCAGGACCGGCACCCTCGTGCGTGCCAAGGCGTCCACCGGCCGCGCGAGCCTGATGTCGTAGCCGCCGCGCTCCCTCATGAGCCGGCGCCGCGCCACGTCCAGAAGCGGATGTGCCGAGGCCGGCGGCGTGCCAAGCGAGCCCGTCTCCACGACGTTTTCCGCCGTGCGCCAGAAGTCCGTGTAGCCCGAGTCCGCCACGCAGGCAGCCACCTGCTGCGGCAGGTCCTTCTCGCCGCAGGCCATGAGGCAGGACGCGGCACCCATCGAGATGCCGGCGAGTGCGATGCGAGCGCCCTCCCCCGCCCGGGAAACCACCCAGCGGCACCACGCCACGAGGTCGCGACGGTCGAGCCAGCCGGCGCCCACCCAGTCTCCCCCGCTCTCTCCGTGCGCGCGCAGGTCCACGAAGAGCAGGTTGAACCCCGCCTCCGCATAGCGGCGCGCGTAGGTGAGGCCGGTGCGCCAGTTGTCGTGGTAGCCGTGGACAAAGACGAGCCAGCGCGGCGAGTCCGGGCGGCACGCGAGGACGTGCCCCACGAGGCGCACGCCGTCGTCCGAGGCAACCCCCACGCGCTCGAAGCCCTGCGTCTGGCCCTGCAGCCATCGCCAGGTGCGCCCCGCCTCCTCGGCGCGGTCCCACTCCAGGACCTCGCCCTCGTGGGCGCTCACGCCGGGGGACATCTCGCGCACGCGCATGTCTCCCCCGCCGCCCAGGTACGGGCCCAGCTCCTCGTGGCCCGCGTCGGGCTGGTGGCCCAGGACCGCCGGCAGCACCTTGGGGACAAGAGCCGCGGCAGCCAGGCCGCGCAGCCGTGAGACGCCTTTCATGCCCATCTTTGCCCCTCCTCTGCTCGCCCTAGATGGCCGGACCGTGCGCAGCCGATATTTCAGGCATCCAAGGCGCCAAAATGCCGGCCGCGCACCGTCGCCCGACCTACAGCGCCGCCAGCAGCGCCTCGCAGCCCTCCAGGACGTCGCGATACGTGGCGTCAAAGTCGCCGGTGTACCAGGGGTCGGCCACGTCGCCGGGGCGGGAGGTCCAGTCGAGCAGGCGGCTCACCTTGCCCTCCGGGTCCGCCCCGAAAATCCTGCCCAGCCCCCACGCGTTCTCCGCGTCCATGTACACGATGTGGTCCCAGTCCCCGTACTCGTCGCGCCGCACGCGACGGGCTCGGTGGCTGCCCACCGGAACGCCCTCCGCCCGCAGCTTGGCAACGGTGCCGCGGTGCGGCGGGTTGCCCAGCTCCTCGGAGCTCGTCGCCGCGGAGTCAACAAGGAACTCGTCCTCGCGGCCCGCGCGCCGCACGAGCTCCTCCATCACGAACTGCGCCATCGTGGAGCGGCAGATGTTGCCGTGGCAGACAAACAGGATGCGCGTCATCTTTTTCCCTCGGAGCCCGCTACTTGCCCGCTTTGCCCGCTACTGGCGCATGTGACGCCCGCTGCCCTTGGGCGCGGCCGCCCTCTTGCCGGACGCGGGGGCACCATGGCCGTAGGTCGACCTCCTGGCACCCGCGACGTCGGGCGAGACGCCGTACGAGCGCCCGGAGCTCACCCTGAGGCGCTGCTCGCGGAGACGGCGCTTCTTCGCGCTGACGCCGCAGATGATCCCGATCACGGCGAACAGGGCGACCACGACCGCCGCCACGATCAGCGCATGCGAGATGTCCGAGGTGATCCACCAGATCACAAAGTCGGGGATGGAGAGTCCCACGGAGCGGGCGGGTGCCACGCTCACGGTCCCCAGCTGCTGGTCGTCGAGGGCGACCGTGACCTCGCCGACCGTCGATCCCTCGGTGAGCGGGGCACGGAGGGTCTCGCTCCAGGTGGGGGTGATCGTCAGGTCGTCGAGCGTGAGGTCGGCCGGGACCGTTGCCACGATGGCGGACGTTGCCTCGATGCCGACCTCGTCGCCGTCGCTCGAGAACTCAACGTCGACAGACAGCAGCGGGTCGCCCGGGCTCACGACCTCGCCGGTCTGCCAGGCGCCAAAGCCCCACTCCACGAGCGCCTTCGTATCGTGGAAGTTGGAGGTGATGCCCTTGGAGTCACCCGACATGGGGGCGCCGAGGACCACGCAGACCAGGGTCCTGTCGCCCTGGCGCGCCTCGGCGATCAGGCACTTCCCGCCCTCGAGGGTCGAGCCCGTCTTGCTCGCGCCGATGATGCCGTCCATGTAGACGGGGCTCTCGGGGTCGAGGAGCAGGTCGGTGTTCTCGAGCGTCCGCGCCGGGTTCTCGTTCGTGGCGGGGAGGTCCCACGTCGCGCAGCTCGCGATCTCCTCGAAGACGGGGTACTCGAGCGCCGCCTCGAACATGGTCACGAGGTCGCGCGCCGTGGTGTAGTGGTCGTCCTCGTGCAGGCCGCAGGGGTTCACGAAGTGGGTGTCGTTGCAGCCGAGCTCGGCCGCACGCTCGTTCATCAGGTCCACGAAGGCGTGCCAGTCTCCCCCGCCCACGTAGCGGGCCAGCACGTAGGAGGCGTCGTTTCCGGAGGGCAGCAGCAGACAGGCGAGAAGGTCGCGCACGGTGAGCGTCTCCCCCGCCTTGAGGCCGGCGACGGAGCTCTCCGGCGTGACCTCGTCGAAGTCCCCCTCCTCGACGGTGACCTCCTCGTCGAGCTCGGTGTTGTCGAGCACCACGATCGCGGTCATGATCTTCGTGAGCGACGCGGGGTAGCAGCGCTCGGTCGACCCCTTGTCGTAGAGGACCGTGTTCGTCTCCTCCTCAACGAGCAGGGCGCGCGTCGAGGCGAGCGAGGGCGGCTGCTCGGCGGAGTAGGACGTCTCGGCTGCCCAGGCATGTGCCGGCGCCGCGCACAGGGCGACGACGAGCGCGAGGACGAAGGCGAGGGGCGCCAGGCGCGGACGCAGAGCGGATCTCACGGGAACCTCCTAGGCGACCAGGGCGAACCAGGCGATCACGGCAACGCCCAGCACGATGCGGTACCAGCCGAACGGCTTGAAGTCGTGACGACGCACGAAGGACATCAGGAATCGGATGGCGGCGAGCGAGACGACGAAGGCAACGACGCAGCCCGTGGCGAGCACGGCCGCCTCGGTACCGCTGAACATGTTGCCAGCGAGGAAGTACTTGACGAGGCGCAGCGCGCTCGCGCCGACCATCACGGGGATGGCGAGGAAGAACGTGAACTCCGCGGCAACGGTGCGGGAGCAGCCGAGGAGCAGGCCGCCGATGATCGTGGAGCCGGAGCGCGAGGTGCCGGGGACGATCGAGAGCACCTGGAAGAGGCCGATGCCCATGGCGGTCTTCCAGTCCAGCTCGTCGAGGGTCTTCACCCGGGCGTCCGCGTCCGCGAGCTCAGAGGTCGAGAGCGAGGCAGGTGCCGCGAGGTGGCGCGGCGCGGACTCGACGAGGGCACGGGCGCGACGCCCGCGCACGGTCTCGATGACGATGAACGCGATGCCGTAGACGATGAGGGCCGCAGCGATCACGAACGGGCTCCCGAGGTTCTCCTCCATCCAGTCGTCGATGGGGATCCCGATCACGGCCGCCGGCATGCAGGCCACGATCGTCTTGCCCCAGAGCGACCACGTACCGCGCTTCTCGTCCGCGCTCTTCTTGGGCGAGAAGGGATTGAGCTGGTGGAAGAAGATGACGCACACGGCGAGAATGGCGCCGAGCTGGATGACCACGAGGAACATGTTCCAGAAGTCCTCGGACACGTCCATGCTCACGAATTGTTCCAGCAGCAGCATGTGGCCGGTCGAGGAGATGGGCAGCCACTCGGTGATGCCCTCAACAATGCCAAAGACCGCCGCCTTGACGAGCTCTACGGGATTCATTTCCCTCCCTTTTTCAGCTGACAACCCTCTCATAATCGCTCAAGTGCGCGGTCGGGCGGCGCCCGCCACCGAAAATCTACGCCGTTTGGCGAGTTGCCCGGCATGAGGGGCGATCTTGGGGCATAAGTGACCCAAGTCCGCAGAACGGATTCTGCAAGCGAAGGGAGTAATCATGGCCGAAACCACAACCTCCTACCAAGACCTCGGCTACGACAAGATCTTCGTCTCCCTGGACGGCTCGGGCGAGCAGGACAAGGTGCTCGACCGCGCCATCGTCATGGCGGCGAACGACAACGCCGAGCTCTACATCGGGCACGTCATCGACTCGACGGCGCTCGAGGCCGCGGGGACCTTCCCGGTTGACATCGTGCCCTCGCTCGAGAAGACCTTCCGCGAGTCCATCGCCGAGAAGGTCGCCGCGGCGGAGTCCACGCCGGGCATCAAGAAGGTCGAGGTCCTCGTGCGCGCGGGCCGCATCCGCGAGACCCTGAAGGACGAGATGCTCGACGTCATCCAGCCCGACCTCGTGATCTGCGGCGCCCGCGGCCTCTCCTCCATCAAGTACGCCATCCTCGGCTCCATCTCCACGTTCCTCACCCGCAACACCGACTGCGACACGCTCATCATCAAGTAGCCCCGGCAAAACCCCTCGTCGCGCGGCCCCTCCTCACCCGGGGAGGGGCCGCGCCCTGTGTTGCGGGGGCGAGAAGGACCTCAACCCGCGGAGGGTTGCGGGGCACCCTCGTGCGGCCTTGGGGGGCGCCTTTGGCCGGCCGTGCGAGACGCCCTCGGGCGGTCTTGCGGGGTACCTTCGGCCTGCTGTGCGGGACGCCTTCGGCCGGCTGCGCGGGGCGCCTCTGGGCGGCCTTGGGGGCACCATTTGCCGACTTTACGGGGCGCCCAGGCTTAGAGAATCATGAAGGAACGGTGATTGCCTCATAACAACGATAAACTAGTAAAGATTGTTCGCATGATCATCTGCGCCCAACGGCGCACTGACATGGAGGTTTTTCGTGACCGTCGGTATACGCACCGGGGCAAAGACCTGCGGGGCCCTGCTCGTTATGGGGTCGCTCACCTGCGCTCTTCTGCAGATTGCCGCACAGCCCACCACCGCGATGGCAGGCCCCGTGGAGGAGCTCCAGGCGATCCAGGAGAAGATCCAGCAGGGCAACGAGGACTACGAGAAGGCCACCGCGCTGATCGATGACGTTCAGGCGGACATCGACGCCAACGAGGAGCGCATCGCCGATCTGGAGGAGAAGCTCCCCGACGCCCGCAAGCAGGCGGCGACCTCCATGCGCACCAACTACAAGCTGCAGCAGTCCTCCGGCGGGATCCTGAGCCTGATCCTCTCCTCCGAGGACTTCTACGAGCTCCTCACCATGATCCAGTACCTGGACGTCATCCAGGAGTACAACAACGAGGCCGTTGACGAGCTCCTCCTGATGGCGGACGAGCTCGAGGCGGCACGCGTCACCCTCAACTCCCAGATGCAGGAGGCCGAGGCCGCCCAGACCGAGGCGCAGGAGGCCCTCGACGCCGCGAACAAGGCGCGCGAGGAGCTCTACGAGGAGATCCGCGCCCAGGCCGAGGCGGAGGCCGCCCAGCGCCGCGCCGCCATCGAGGCCGCAAAGCGCCGCCAGGAGCAGCTGGAGCAGGAGAGCGAGGACGGCTCCTTCACCACCGAGTCCGGCAACGAGGCAGAGATCCAGGTTCCCGTCACCGGGGACCCCGGTGCCGTTGACATGGGCAGCGACAAGGAGGCCTTCATCAGCGAGTGGACCAAGAGGATCGACGACTACCTCGCCGGCTCCCCGCTCGCCGGGCAGGGCAAGACCTTTGCCGAGGCGGCCTGGGAGTACGGGGTCGACCCGCGCTTCTCGCCCGCCATCTCCACGGTGGAGAGCTCCACGGGCCGCTACTGCTTCCTCCCCCACAACGCCTGGGGCTGGGGCGCCTCGAGCTGGAGCAGCTGGGAGGAGGCCATCTGGGATCACGTCGAGGGCCTCGCGATCGGATACGGCGGCCAGCTCACCTATGCCGGCGCCCACAAGTACTGCCCGCCCAACGCGGACTTCTGGTACGCCTCGGTCCTCGCCAACATGCAGAGCATGTAGGCAGCTCGGAGTCCATAACGTCACAAAAGCACGGCCCTCGCCTCGGCGGGGGCCGTTCTCTTGTCGCACCCTCGTCTCGGGACCGGTCTCACCCTCGGGGCCAGAGGCGTTCGCGCAACGTAGACAGGGCATCCGCCCAAGCACCGGGATCTGCGCGAAGCGCGTACGGCACCCACGCGACCCGTGGCGCTCGCCCGGCAGCGCGGCGTCACGCCGTGAGGTAGACCATCACGATGATGAGGACAAAGCCCACGATCTCGGCAAGCGAGAAGGGCGTGGCGAGCCACACGATGGAGGCGATCGTGGCCGTGACGGGCTCGATCGTGCCGAGCAGGCTCGCCCTCATGGAGCCGGCGTCCTTCACACCCTGCAGGTAGAGCGCGTAGGCGCCAAAGGTCCCCACCACCACGCAGAGCGCCAGGACGACGATGGCCACGCCGTCCAGCGCGGGCATGTGCTCCCAAGGCCGGTACCACAGCGCGAGCGCGAGCCCCGAGAAGAGGAACGCCAGGCCGTTGACCGTGAAGTTGCCCCAGCGCGCCATCGGCCCCGCGGGCAGGATGGAGAGGCACGCCGAGGCGACGGCGCACCCCAGGCCCCACACCAGGCCCTCGAGCGGCAGGTTGAGCTGGCCGGGGTTGCCGCCGGTGGCAACGAGGTAGGTGCCCACGAGGGCAAGGCCCACGCCCAGAAGCTCGCGCCTGCGCGGGCTCCGGCGCATCTTGAGGCACACGTAGACGAGCACGAGCACCATGCCCAGGCTCTGCATGATCGTGGCCGTGGCCGAGTTGGTCCAGTCGATGGCCTCGAGATAGGAGACCTGCGAGAAGAGGATCGCCGCAAAGCTCACGCCCAGGATGGCGAGAAGGTCGCGCGGGCTTCTCCACACCCCCGTCAGCTGCTCGCGCCCGCGCGCGGTGAGCGCGGCGGCGCCGAGGAAGAGCCAGCAGGCCGTGAGCTCGCGCAGGCAGACGAGCCAGAGCGGGTCGATCGCATAGGCGTCCATCAGCCACTTCGAGACGGTGCCGTTGAGGCCCCAGAACGTGCCGCCCACGAGCGTCGCGATGATGCCGCGGCGCACGATGCGGCGTCGGTCGGCGGCACGGGGCGCCGGCTCGCACGCGGCGTCCCTCGCAACGACATCGTTTTTCTCGGCAGCCACGCTCTTCTCGGCCACAGGCCCTCCTCACTCGCACAACGGTCGATAGCCTACCACGCCGCCTCTGCGTTATGCTCGTCGACAGGAGAATCGCACCCAAGGGAGAAGAGCATGTCCGAGAAGAACTTCGCAGAGCCGCGCGCCAGCCTTTCCGTGGGCTCCGCGCACGCGGGCTTCACCGTCACGTCCGTCGAGCAGATCCCGGAGATCTCTGGCTGCGCCTACGTCATGCGCCACGACGCCACCGGCGCCCGCGCCCTGTGGCTGGCCTGCGCAGACACCAACAAGGCCTTTGCCATCAGCTTCAGGACCCCGCCGGCCGACGACACGGGCGTCTTCCACATCCTGGAGCACTCGGTGCTCTGCGGGTCCGACCGCTACCCGGTGAAGGAGCCCTTCGTCAACCTGCTCAAGACGAGCATGCAGACGTTCCTGAACGCCATGACCTTCCCCGACAAGACCATGTACCCCGTGGCCTCCACCAACACGGCAGACCTTGAGAACCTGATGAGCGTCTACCTTGACGCGGTGCTGCACCCCGCGATCTGGCACCGCCGCCGGATCTTTGAGCAGGAGGGCTGGCACCTGGAGGTGACCGAGGACAGCTCGCTTGCGTACAACGGCGTGGTGCTGAACGAGATGAAGGGCGCCCTCTCCGACCCCGACGACGTGCTCTACCAGGCGCTCACACACCAGCTCTTCCCCGATACCTGCTACGGCTTTGAGTCCGGCGGCAACCCGCGCGCCATCCCCGAGCTCACCTACGAGGGCTTCCTCAACACGCACGCGCGCCACTACGCCCCCTCCAACGCCTACGTCATCCTCTACGGAGACCTGGACGTGGACCGCGAGCTCGCCCTCGTGGACGAGCACCTGAGCGGCGCGGCGGAGCGCGGGGCGGGCGCCCCCAACCCGCTCGAGCTCCAGGCGCCCGTGCGCGCGCCCCGCACCGAGGTGCGCATGGCAACGGCGCCGAGCAACGCCGAGGCGGGCCTCTCCTACGTCATTGGCACCGCTGACCAGCGCACCCGCGTGCTTGCCGCGGACGTGCTCCTCGACGCCCTCTGCGGCTCCAACGAGGCGCCCCTCAAGCGCCGCGTGCTGGACGCCGGCCTGGCGGACGACTTCTCCGCCATGCTCGTGGACGGCGTCCTCCAGCCCCAGGTCATGTTCACGCTCCGCGGCCTCAAGCCTGGCGGCGGCGAGAAGTTCCGTGCGCTCGTGGAGTCCACCTGCGCCGAGCTCGCCGAGGGCGGCATCCCGCGCGACAAGCTCGAGGCGTCGCTCGCCCAGGCGGAGTTCAACCTGCGCGAGGGCGACTGGGGCGGCTACCCCGACGGCATCGCCCTTGCCATGCAGGCGATGTCGAGCTGGCTCTACGACGACGAGCGCCCGGTGGACTACCTGCGCTACGAGGACGCGCTCGCCGAGCTCAAGCGCGGCCTTTCCGAGGGCTACTTCGAGCGGCTGCTGCGCGAGGTCGTCTGCGAGAGCGCGCACTGCGCCGAGGTGGAGCTCGTTCCGACATCCGAGGGCAGCGCGAACGAGGAGGCCGAGGAGCTCGCCCGCCTGCGCGCGGGCATGAGCGAGAAGGACCTGGACGCCGTGCGCGCCGAGGTGGAGGCCCTGCGCGCGGAGCAGGAGGCGCCCGACTCCCCGGAGGCGCTCGCCACGCTGCCCACGCTCGGGGTGGCGGACATCGGCCCCGCGCCCGAGGAGCCCGCCGCGCTCGAGGCGCCGGCGCCGCTGCCCTGTCTCGCCCACGAGCTGGACACCCACGGCATCGACTACGTCTACCACTACTTCGACCTGCGCCACCTCGAGTTTGGGGAGCTGGCGTACGCCGGCATGCTCACCGATCTTCTCGGCAGGCTCGCCACGGCGCGCCACAGCGCCTCCGACCTGGACACGCTCGTGGAGACCAACCTCGGCGGGCTGGACTTCTTCGTGGAGACCTACACGCGCGACGACGACCTCTCCTTCGCCGCCCCCACGCTCGTGGTGGGCGCCTCGGCGCTCAGCGAGAAGGCCGCCGCGCTCCACGAGCTCCCACGCGAGGTCTGGGGCGAGACGGACTTCACCGACCTGGCCCGCGTCCGCGACATCCTGACGCAGCGCCGCGTCGCGCTCGAGCAGTACTACGTGAGCTCGGGCCACGCCGCAGCGCTCGGCCGCACGAGCACGTACTTCTCGGCCGCGGCCCTTGCGTCCGGCGCGATGGGCGGGCTGGACTACTACCTCTTCCTGCGCGACCTCCTCGAGCACTGGGACGAGCGCGCGCCCGAGCTGCCCGGGCTTCTCGCCGACCTCGCGCGGCGCGTCTTCACGGCGGGCAACGTCACGGTGAGCTTCACCGGCCCCGCTGCCGATCGCGAGCGCTTCTGGGCCGAGGGCGGCAGCCTCGGGCTCGAGACGGCGGAGGAGCAGGGTCGCCACCTGGAGCTCCCCCCGCGCGCACCGTGCCGCGAGGCCTTTGTCATCCCCTCCGACGTGGCCTACGTCTGCTCCGCGGCGGCACCCTCGCCCGCGGACGCCGGCAGCATGGGCGCCTGGCAGGTTGCCACGCGCGTGCTCTCCTACGACTACCTCTGGAACGAGGTCCGCGTGAAGGGCGGCGCCTACGGCGTGGGCTTCAAGCGCACCACCGAGGGCCTGCGGCAGTTCTGGTCGTTCCGCGACCCGTCCGTTGACGCCACGCTCGCGCGCTACGACGCCGCGGCCGCCTGGCTCTCCGAGTGGGACGGCACGTCCGAGGACCTCGAGGGCTACATTGTTGCCACGGTCGCCGCGCACGACGCTCCGGTCAAGCCCCGCCAGCTCGCGCGACGCCAGGACGTCTCCCGCTTCAACGCCCGTCCGGCAACCTGGCGCGACGAGGTGCGCGAGCAGGAGCTCTCCGCCACGGCCGAGGGCACGCGCGAGCTTGCCGTCGCCCTCGCGGACACCAAGGCGCCGAGGGGCATCTGCGTCTTTGGCGGACGCGACGCCATCGAGGCGTGCGGCGTGGCCTTCGACTCCGTGACCGAGCTCTGCTAGGTGCCGAGAAGAGCGACGATCTTCGCGCGGCTGCGCACGCCACCACCGGCTGCGCAGCCGCTTTGGTCATGCACGGCCGCGTCTGTTGTCGGTTATGTACAACTGCTGCGGTTATGTACACTGCCGCGAGCCGGGGTTCTTCTCGCCACGCGGTCTAGCTGCGGTTATAGAAAATGTTACTGTGCGCATAACCGGCAGGAGTGCGCATAACCGGCAGCTGACCGGGCACCAGCCGCAGCGGCGCACCTAGCGTCGGGCGTCGCGAGCGTCGCCCCAGAGCGGCGCGTCGATAAGACCGAGGCGCACGCAGGCGTTCCAGATGCCGTCCTCGTCCACGTGGTCGGTCACGTACGTGGCCGCGGCGCGGGCGTCCGCCCCGCCGTTTCCCATAGCCACGGAGGTCCCCACCGCGCCGAACATGTCCACGTCGTTGCCGCCGTCGCCAAAGGCCACGCACTCCTCGGGCGCAAGGCCCAGCTCGTCCATCACGATCCGCACACCCGCGTCCTTGCCGCCGACGTCCGGCATGCCGTCCACAAAGAGGTCGCTCCAGCGCGTGGTCTTGAGGTGGGAGGTCTGGTCCAGCAGCAGGTGCTCCTCCCCCGGGGCGAGAAACACGTTGAGCTGGTAGACGTCACTCTGAAGGGCCTGCTCGGCAGGGGCGAGCTCGAAGTGGTTGTGCGTGAGCTCCTCCATGGCGCGGGTGAGCCCGTTGGCCCCGCTCAGGTACATGCGGTCGCGCTCCATGAACAGGCACTCGAAGGCCCCGCCGCGCACCTGCCGCACTACGGAGGCAACGTCCGCGGGGTCGAGCGGGTTGGAGTGCACCACGCGCTCCCCCACCTCCACGAGCTGCCCGTTGAAGGTCACCATGGCGTCAAAGACGGAGAGGTCCACCATGCTCAGGAGGTAGTGCGTGCGCCCCGTTGCCAGGACCGGCGTGACGCCCGACTCCCGGAGCCTCGAGAGCGCGGCGAGCGCGGATTCCGGCACGCGGTTCTGCGAGAGGCTGAGCAGCGTCCCGTCAACGTCGAAGAAGGCGGCGCGCACGGGGGCGGGCGTCGCCCACGGGCCGCGCGCGGACGGGCCCCTCTCGCCCATCCCCTAGATCCCCGCCCCGGCGATGGCCTCCACGACCTCGCGCAGCTGCTCGGGCGGCAGCACCAGCGCCATGCGCACGTAGCCCTCGCCGGACGGGCCAAAGCTCGAGCCCGGCGTCACGATCACGCCCGCGCGCTCCATGAGCTCCAGCACGAAGGCCGCCGAGTCCGTGCGTCCGCCGGGCAGCTTGGCCCACACGAACATGGAGCCGTGCGCGTTGGGGCGCTCCCAGCCGATGGCCTCGAGGCCGTCGCAGAGGGCGTCGCGTCGCTCCTGGTAGAGCAGGCGCTGGCGCTCCACCTGGTCGCGCGGGCCGGTGAGCGCCGCGATGGCGGCGTCCTGCTCGGGGTAGAACATGCCAAAGTCGATCTGCCCGCGCAGCTTGCGCGCGGCGGCCACCACGTCGGGGCGGCCCACGAGGAAGGACAGGCGCGCACCCGTCACGTTGAAGGACTTGGAGAGCGAGAGGAACTCAACGCCCACGTCGAGCGCGCCGGGGTACGAGAGGAACGACCCGCCGGCAGGCCCGTCGAAGACGATGTCCGAGTAGGCGTTGTCGTGGATGACGATGAGGTCGTGCTCGCGCGCGAAGGCGATGACCTCCTCGTAGACCTCCGGCGTGCCCACCGACCCCACGGGGTTGGCCGGCAGGGACACGATGAGGTACTTGGCCTCGTCCGCCACCTCGGCGGGAACGTCCGCCAGGTGCGGCAGGAAGTCGTGCTCCGCCGTGAGGCGGTAGTAGGCCGGCCGCGCGCCGGCGAGCAGCGTGGCGTTCTGGAAGACCGGGTAGCACGGGTCGGGCACGAGGGCCACGTCGCCGGGGTCCACGAGCGCGGAGCACACGTGGACGAGACCCTCCTGGGTCCCGCGGCAGCTCATCACCATGTCGCGCGTGATCCCGGACACGCCGTAGCGGCTCTCGTAGTAGGCGCAGACGGCATCGAGCAGCTCGTCCTTGTCGTGCAGCGAGTACTTCCAGTTGGTCGGGTCCGCGGCGCTGGTGCGCAGGGCCTCGATGACGTGTGCGGGCGGCTCGAAGTCGGGCGTGCCCACGGAGAGGTCAAAGACCCTGCGGCCCTCGGCCTCCAGTTCCCTGCGCCGTGCGTTGAGCGCGGCAAACACCTCGTCGCCAAACAGGTCGAGCCTTCCGGAGAACTCCATGACACCCCTCTCGTCGTCTTTTCCCCTCCACTCTAGCCCAACGCGCGGCGCCGTGGCCGGCGGCAGGTGCGAGAATCCCATCGCCTCGTCACTCTAGCCCAACGCGCGGCGCCGTGGCACAAGCCGCTCACCGCTGTTTCGGAGCGTTCATGGAGGACCCTACTTCAGGTTAAGAAAATGCTTTTTCCAGACGCATTTTTCGTACCTGCGAAGACGGTACTTATCAACAACATATCAGCACTCAACTAACAATATGTTGTGTTTTTGTCGGCTCTGACCACAACTCGTTGTGGCATAGTTGTTCCTGCACACTCTATATGTCACCCGCAGAAACGGGCAGAGAACCACAGAGGAAAGGCCCAGAATGAAGATCATCAAGCGCAACGGCTCTGAGGTCGCCTTCGACATCTCCAAGATCGAGAACGCCATCCGCGCGGCCAACGCCGAGGTCCCCCAGAGCGAGCGCCTCACCGAGCGCGAGGTGAAGTTCGCCTCCCTCAACGTCACTGACGAGTGCATGGAGGCCGGCCACACCGTCACCGTCGAGGAGGTCCAGGACCTCGTCGAGGACCAGCTCATGGGCCTCCACCACTTTGAGGTGGCGCGCCGCTACATCATCTACCGCTACGTGCAGAACCAGAAGCGCCAGAAGAACACGACGGACGACAAGATCCTTGCCCTCATCGAGTGCAACAACGAGGAGGTCAAGCAGGAGAACTCCAACAAGAACCCCACGGTCGTCTCCGTCCAGCGCGACTACATGGCCGGCGAGGTCTCCAAGGACCTCACCATGCGCGAGCTTCTCCCCGCTGACATCGTGGAGGCCCACAACGAGGGCATCATCCACTTCCACGACTCGGACTACTTTGCCCAGCACATGCACAACTGCGACCTCGTCAACCTCGAGGACATGCTGCAGAACGGCACGGTGATCTCCGGCACCCTCATCGAGCGCCCGCACAGCTTCTCCACCGCCTGCAACATCGCCACGCAGATCATCGCCCAGGTGGCCTCCTGCCAGTATGGCGGCCAGTCCATCTCGCTCACGCACCTCGCGCCCTTCGTTGACGTCTCCCGTCAGAAGATCCGCCGCCAGGTGGAGGCCGAGATGGAGGCCATCGACGCCCACCCCGGCGAGGAGAAGATCTCCCAGATCGTGGAGGGTCGCGTCCGCGAGGAGATCGCCCGTGGCGTCCAGACCATCCAGTACCAGGTGGTCACCCTCATGACCACCAACGGCCAGGCGCCGTTCATCACGGTCTTCATGTACCTCAACGAGGCCAAGAACGAGCGCGAGAAGGCCGACCTGGCCATGTGCATCGAGGAGATGCTCAAGCAGCGCTACCAGGGCGTCAAGAACGAGGAGGGCGTCTGGATCACGCCCGCCTTCCCGAAGCTCATCTACGTGCTCGAGGAGGACAACGTCCGCGAGGGCACCCCGTACTTCTACCTCACCAAGCTCGCCGCCAAGTGCACCGCCAAGCGCATGGTGCCCGACTACATCTCCGAGAAGAAGATGCGCGAGTTCAAGCTCTCCAAGGGCGAGACCGAGGGCAACGGCGACTGCTACACCTGCATGGGCTGCCGCTCCTTCCTCACGCCCGACCGCTCCGGCAACGGCTATGACAACGTGGCCAACGCCGGCAACTGGGAGCCGGGCAAGCCCAAGTACTACGGCCGCTTCAACCAGGGCGTCGTGACGATCAACCTCGTTGACGTGGCGCTCTCCGCCAACCGCGACATGGACAGGTTCTGGGAGATCTTCGACGAGCGCCTGGAGCTCTGCCACCGCGGCCTGCGCTGCCGCCACGAGCGCCTGCTCGGCACCACCTCCGACGCCGCGCCGATCCTCTGGCAGTACGGCGCCCTCGCGCGCCTCAAGAAGGGCGAGACCATCGACAAGCTCCTCTACGGCGGCTACTCCACGATCTCCCTCGGCTACGCGGGCCTCTACGAGTGCGTCAAGGCCATGACCGGCCACAGCCACACGGACAAGGAGGCCACGCCGTTCGCGCTCGCCGTCATGCAGCACATGAACGACAAGTGCGCCGAGTGGAAGGCCGCCGAGAACATCGACTACTCGCTCTACGGCACCCCGATCGAGTCCACCACCTACAAGTTTGCCAAGTGCCTCCAGCGCCGCTTTGGCATCGTCCCGGGCATCACGGACAAGGGCTACATCACCAACAGCTACCACGTCCACGTGACCGAGCCGATCGACGCCTTCACCAAGCTGCGCTTTGAGTCCGAGTTCCAGCGTCTCTCCCCCGGTGGCGCCATCTCCTACGTGGAGGTGCCGGACATGCAGGACAACCTCGAGGCCGTCATCTCCGTCATGCAGTACATCTACGACCACATCATGTACGCCGAGCTCAACACCAAGAGCGACTACTGCCAGGTGTGCGGCTACGACGGAGAGATCCAGATCGTGGAGGACGACGGCAAGCTCGTCTGGGAGTGCCCGCACTGCCACAACCGCGACCAGTCCAAGATGAACGTGGCGCGTCGCACCTGCGGCTACATCGGCACCCAGTTCTGGAACCAGGGCCGCACCGAGGAGATCAAGGACCGCGTGCTGCACCTGTAGGGGCTTTTGCGCGGACCCCAGGCGATGAGGTCCGGCGCTCAGACAGCTTGCCGCACGGAACGCGGCAAGAACTCGCGGCGGACCTCATCGCCTGGGGTCCGCCGCGAGTCGTCTCTCGGTGCGGCACGCGGGGCTTGGCTCGGCTGCGCCCCTTCGGTTCTTCTCGGTAGGCAAGGTGCTATACTGAGCTCGCAAGCCCCGTGATGACCGCTGGTTTCCATGTCACCGGGGCATTTTCGTATCTATTGACCAGGAGGGAGGGCCATGAATCAATCGACGGTCGACAACCCTGACAGCAGCGCATGGATCAAAAAGTGGCTCTCCGAACCTCGGCTGGAAACATATCTTAGCCGGTGCCATGGCAACAGAGACGAGGCGATGCGCCTCTATGAATGGAACAGCGACCTTGGCCTCGTCCTCCTAAAAGACATCGGCTACTTCGAGATCGCTCTTCGCAACGCCTATGACCGTGTCATAGGCGAGCGCTGGAGCGGCGAGGACCACTGGCTTTTTGATTCATCCTCCCCCGTCAACGTCAGCATACCTCGACGCACGCGAGCGGGCGTTCCGTTTGATGCAAACGCTCTTAACCGAAGTCTGATTGCGGAGGCAGGCTGTGGGTCAAGAGGCAGGCTCGGCCCTGACTCAACGATTGCGAACCTATCCTTTGGGTTTTGGGCGCACCTAACTGACAAGGCCCATGAGCGAGCGCTCTGGATTCCCTATCTGCACCATGCTTGGCCAGCTGGCACAAACCGGGCCACGCTCGACTCCGCGATTCGTTCCATAGGCATCTGTCGAAATCGAATTGCCCATCACGAGCATCTCTTCGATCCCAAAGATGATAGCCTTCTTCCAACTCGCGTAGACCGCAGCATCGTTGAGCTCTTCTGTCAGCTCGTTCCCGAGAACACGCTCTTCTCGCCTGGCGCCCCCACTCCGGTAGACCGGTTCCTGGAAGAACACCCCATGCCAGGCGATCTGAAGTCTTTGAATGCCAATGCGTTCGAGCAGGCCATCGCCGAGTACTTCGCCATGTGGGTGCGGCGTGGCTTCTCGCGCTTTGACAAACTCTTCTCGTTGGGCTGTGTGTACGAGGAGTGCTACGGTCCGGTATACGTGGGTACCAACGAGCTGCACCGCTGGATTGACCATATGCTTGCTCGCCAGACGGTCACGGCGTGGAGCATCCACTCAGTCGAGTCCGGCCCCGATGGAGAGACTTTCTTTGTGTCGTGGACGTTTTCCGCCACAGAGGAAGAAAGCTACGTCTTTGACGGAATCTCTCGAATCCACTTTGATTCGGACGGACGCATCGATCACGTGAAAGAATATCGGGCGGACCACAACCAGCGCCGCCCCTTTGAATCGGAAGGCTAGCACCCATGAACTACGCGAACATCAAGTACTGCGACATCGCAAACGGACCGGGCGTGCGCACCACGCTCTTCGTCTCCGGGTGCCGCCTGCACTGCCCCAACTGCTTCAACGAGGAGGCGTGGGACTTCGAGGCCGGCGAGCCCTTCACGGACGAGGTCGCGGCACAGATCATGGACTCGATGGACGTTCCCTACGTGGGCGGCCTCACCATCCTCGGCGGCGAGCCGATGGAGCCCGAGAACCAGCAGGGGCTCGTGGGCTTTCTCGAGGCGGTGCGCGAGCGCTTTGGCAGCGAGAAGTCCATCTGGCTCTTCTCGGGCCACACCTGGGACCAGCTGGCGCCCGGTGGCGCCTGGAACCTGGGAGACGTGACCGACCGCCTGCTCGACACGCTGGACGTGCTCGTGGACGGCCCCTTCGTGCAGGACCTCCACGACATCACGCTGCGCTTCCGCGGCTCCTCCAACCAGCGCCTCATCGACGTCCCCGCCACGCTCGAGAACCCCGGTGACGACGTCGTCTGGTGGGAGGACGAGCCGCTCTTCTCCACGCACACGATGGAGTAGCGCCTCCGCTGAGCCGTCGTGACCCCTGAGCTGGGTCGGATTGGCAGCACTTCTAGATTTTATGACGCTCGCGGCCCCTTGGCGGCCGTCCACGAACTCGCCTTCACGTTTTTTGGCGCGTTTCTCCCCCTCTGACCTTGGCGTGAAAGCTGGTCGCAGGCAACCGTCAGTTTCAGGTGCCCGCGACTTGGTAGCCTCCTGTGCACACCGAGACAAAGGAGGAGCCATGAGCCTGCCCAAGACCGTCGGAGACGTGTTCGAGAGAGCAAAGGCGCCGTACTCGCACATGAGCGAGGAGGACGCCCGTCTGTTCTACTCGACGATGAACGCCCTTCTCGTCTATGCCAACCAGCGCCTGCACGTGGTCAAGCCGAGCAGCCTGAGGCCGCGCCCCGGATGTCCCGACATGCTCTACGTGAACGGCGGGCGCGTCTCGGACGCCCTGTGGCGCAACCGCGCCCTCATCGACGACTTCGTGCGCGACAACCCCCTCGGGCTCAGCCCGGCGCAGATCGAGACCGCGCGCCCCTGGCGCCACGCGCTCCGCGACATGTTCACCGTCATCGACGCAAACGAGGACCGGACCCTCTACATGAACCAGGACCGGATCTTCGTCGTGGGTGCGGCGCAGGACCCGGCGGACGCCCACGTCCACCACATCCCCTCGCTCATGCTGCTCACCCTCGTACCCTTCAAGGGCGGCATCCTCACGGACGGCAAGACGCTCCACCTCTCCCCCAGGCCGGCATCGTGGGCGATCCCCCTGATCGGCGAGGAGATCGCCCGGCTCGCGGCGCACCGTCTGATCGCCACGGCCCATCAGCTCGAGGTCTACGCGCGCGACGTCCCGGACGACGAGAACCGCGTCAGCGAGCGCTATCAGCGGATCATCGACCGAGCCTTCGCGTCCGGGGAGATCGCATGAGGGTCGTGGGCGCGGGGACGGGCCTCTGTGCTAGCCTTCAGTTGCCGAGTCCGACCGGGAAGGGGATCACATGAGAGTCGAGCACGTCGCGCTGTACGTCAGCGACCTCGAGGGAACGCGCGAGTTCTTCGAGCACTTCTTCGGAGCCGTCTCGGGCAAGGGCTACCTCAACCCGGTCACGCACTTTCGCTCCTACTTCCTGACCTTTGACGACGGGGCGCGCCTGGAGATCATGACCCGACCGGACATGAGCGACAGCGAGAAGAGCCCCACGAGGACGGGCTGGGCGCACGTTGCCTTTTCCGTGGGCTCCGAGGCCGAGGTGAACCGCCTCACGTTCGAGCTCGCACAGGCCGGCTACGAGATCGTGAGCGGGCCGCGCACCACCGGCGACGGCTACTACGAGAGCTGCGTCCTCGGCCCCGAGAACAACCTCATCGAGATCACGGTCTAGCCTGGCGTCCCGATTCATCCCAATGGTCCCCTGGGTCGAGCCGACAAAGCCCGGCGCTCAGACAGTCCTCGCCGCAAAGGGCGCGGCTGCGGAACTCGCGGCGGACCTTGTCGGCTCGACCGCGCAAGGTTGGTAGGCCCGGACGGCGACCGATGAGGTCCGCCGCGAGTTCTTGCCGCGCCCTTTGCGGCAAGCTGTCTGAGCGCCGGATCTCATCGGTCGTCGTCCGGACCGGAACGAGCTGACCGCAGGCTCGCGGCTAGAGGAAGACGTGCTCGGAGAGGCGCTCGAAGGCCTTCTGGACGCGGGAGAGCGGGAGGGCGAGGTTCATGCGGATGTGGCAGGGGCCGTGGAAGGCGCGTCCGTCCTGCCAGTAGACGCCCACGCGCCAGCCCGCCCGCAGCAGCTCGTCAATCGTGCGCCCGTTCTTCTCGCACCATGCCCCGCAGTCGAGGAAGAGCATGTAGGTGCCCTGGGGACGGAACACGCTCACGCCGTCGAGGTTCTTCTCGATGTATGCGCACGCCCAGTCCACGTTGCCTGCGATGACCTGGTTGAGCTCGTCCGCCCACGCGCGGCCCTCGGGACCGTACGCACCGACGAGCGCGTGCTGCGAGAGCACGTTCATGTGGTTGTAGTGGGTCTTCTTGCCCCTGGAGGCCACGCGGTCGCGCAGGTAGTCGTTGTAGATGACGTGGTAGCTGCCGATAAGCCCGGCGAGGTTGAAGGTCTTGCTCGGCGCGTAGAGGGCGACCGTGCGCTCGTGCGCGTCCTCCGAGACGGACTGCGTGGGAATGTGCGTCACGCCCGGCCGCACGATGTCGGACCAGATCTCGTCCGAGATGACGACGCAGTCGTGCGCGCGGAAGAGCTTCATGGCGCGCTCGATCTCCCAGCGCTCCCAGACGCGTCCGCAGGGGTTGTGCGGCGAGCAGAAGATCGCCACGTGGATGCGCTTCTCGACAAGCCGGCGCTCCATGTCCTCGAAGTCCATGCGCCAGACGCCATCCTCGTCCTGCACGAGAGGAGAGTGAACGATGTCAAAGCCGTTGTCCTCGAGCGCGTGCGTGAAGCCGATGTAGGTGGGGCTGTGCACGAGCACCGGGTCCCCGGGCGCCGCAAAGGAACTCACCGCCGAGACCACGCCGCCGAGCACGCCGTTCTCGTAGCCGATGTGCTCCGGGCGCAGGTCCGTGACGCCCTTGCGGTCACGGTGCCAGTCGATGATGGCCTGGTGGTAGGCGTCGCTCGGCTGGAAGTAGCCAAAGGTAGGGTACTGGAGGCGCTCCTCGATGGCGCGCGTGATCGAGGGCGCCACGGGAAAGCTCATGTCCGCGACCCACATCGGGATGGGGTCAAAGCCGGCGTCCGGCGCGGGGTAGCCCGAGCCCGGGGCACCGATGGCATCGAGCGCGAGCGCGTCATGTCCCGCGCGGTCCAGGACGGTGGTGAAGTCGTAGGTCATGGGGGTCCCTTCGTCGTTGCTCCCCACCAGCATACGCCGTTCTTCTCGCCCGCGCCGCCCCGTCCGCCCGCAACTCCCGCCCGCGCCGCCCCGTCCGAACCATTAACACGCACAGTCTGTTTCAACTTCACATATCCGCAGTTGGAAATAACGCGCATTGCAAATCGTGCGTGTTAATCGCCAACCGAAAGGCCCAGTCGGCCCCACAAACGTCCACCCCAACAGAAAGGCCCGCAATGCTCCTCGCAACATGCAACAAGACAGCCCTCCGCGCGCTGCGCGTCTTTCGAAGCGCACACGGCACCCTTCCCGCAGAGCGTCACGGACTCCCCAGACCAGACCCCTTCCCTCAGCGGCGCTGGTCCAAGAGGATCGTTCCTCTCGCCGCTCTTGGCCTCGCGTCTCCCCCAAACGCAGAATGCCCCGTTGACGTGATCTCCCCCGACGCGGCAAGCCGCACCCAAGCATCGTTCTTCTCGTGCCACGTCATACCGGCCGGACTTCCCACGGACTCGTTCCTCATGCTTGGGAACGGCCTCTGCATCCCCTGCCCCGAGCTTCTCTTCCTGCAGATGGCCACCATCATGACGCCCGAGGCCCACGCCCTTCTTGGCTATGAGCTCTGCGGCACGTACTCACGCTCCGCAACAGAGCCCAGAACCGGAGAGGTCACCTATGGCGTTTCCCCGGCAACCAGCGTCGAGAAGATCGCACGCTACCTTGATTGCTGCGGAAGGCGCGCTGACGTGGCGCGTGCCAGACGGAGCCTCGAGCGTGTATGCGACAACGCCTGGTCACCCATGGAAGCGGTCGTTGCCCTTATGGCATGCCTGCCCACCTCCGAAGGCGGATACGGTCTTGGGGAGATCTCGCTCAACGTTCGGCACAACACAGCTCCCGAGCTAGCGGGCCTTGGCTGCAAGGAATCGCGCGTGCCAGACATCGAGGTTGCAGGAACCCGCGTTGGCTTCAACTATGACAGCCACGCACACTTTGACCTCGACTCGATTGCGGTCGCCACCATAGAAGGAAGCCCGGATTCCGCAATAAGGGACGTACGCGAGAAGTACCTCGACGATCTCAGGCGCAATCGCGAGCTTGCGGCGATGGGCCGCATCATCCTCCCTGTGACGCCCGCCGACCTGTTTACCCCGGGCGGCCTTGATGCCGTCATGCTCGAGGCCGCCCTCGCGATGGAGGAGTTTGACGGGCGCAGCGCCGACGACCTGAGGGCATGCCTGGGGTCGCAAACGCTGACCGTCGGGCGCCAGCGACTGATATGGTCGCTCCTCCCGTGGCCGGAGGGCAGGAGATGCGCCCGGAAGCAGCACGGGGGCGGAGCGTGGAGGCATGAAGGCGGCCGCACATAAGAAATAACACGCACGGTTTGCCATGCGTGTTATTTCCAACTGCGGATATGTGATGTTGAAACAAACCGTGCGTGTTAATCGGCGAGAAAGGCCGAGGGTCGGATCCCACGCGACGCACCGCCGGTCACGTCTAGCCCAGGGCCTCCACGATCTTGTCGCCCATCGCGGCGGTGCCGAGGACCTTCTCGGCCGGCGTGCTCTCGTCGGCGATGTCCACGGTGCGCCAGCCCTCGTCCAGCACGCGCGTGACCGCGGCAGCCAGCTCGTCGGCGGCATCGTCCATGCCAAAGCTGTAGCGCAGCATGAGCTCCACCGAGAGGATCTGCGCAATCGGGTTGGCGATGCCCTGACCGGCGATGTCCGGCGCGGAGCCGTGGCTCGGCTCGTAGAGGGCCGTGCCGTCGCCCAGGCTCGCGGAGGCGAGCATGCCGAGCGAGCCCGTGAGCATGGAGGCCTCATCGGAGAGGATGTCGCCGAAGGTGTTCTCGGTCACGAGCACGTCAAACTGCGCCGGGTTGGCGATGAGCTGCATCGCGGCGTTGTCCACGTACATGTCCTCGAGCGTGACGTCGGGGTACTCGGCGGCGATGTTGTGCGCCACCTCGCGCCACATGCGGGAGGTGTCGAGCACGTTGGCCTTGTCCACGGAGTGCACCACGCCCCTGCGGCGGCGCGCCGCGTCAAAGGCCCAGCGCACCACGCGGTCGACCTCGTACTCGGAGTACTCGAGGATGTCGCGCGCGTACTCGCCACGCGTGCCGCCCACGCCGGCGCCCTCGACGCCCATCGTGCGCTCGTGGCCGCCAAAGTAGAGGCCGCCCGTGAGCTCACGAACGATGAGCAGGTCAACGCCCGTGAGCACCTCGCGCTTGAGCGTGGAGGCGTCAATCAGCGCGTCGAACATGCGCACCGGGCGCAGGTTGAGGTAGAGGCCCAGCTCCTTGCGGATGGCGAGAAGCCCCTGCTCGGGACGGACGGCGCCCACGCGCGTGTCGGTCCACTTGGGGCCGCCCACCGCGGCGAGAAGGACGGCGTCAGCCGCCTTTGCCGCCTCGAGCGTCTCGGGCGGAAGTGCGGAGACGGGGCCGCCCGCGGCCTCGGTGGCGTCGATCGCCGCGCCGCCGATCAGGTGGTCCTCGCAGACGAACTCAACGTCGTGCTTCTCGCCCAGCGCCGCGAGGACCTTCTTGCCCTCGGCGATGATCTCGGGACCGATGCCGTCGCCCGGAAGCGTGCAGACGCGATAGGTCGCAGAAGCCATGCTAGTTGCCGCCCTTCTCGGCCATCACGCGCTTGGTGCGCGCCACGAGGCCGCCGTCGTTGATGATCTCCTGGATGAACGGCGGGAACGGCTGCGCCTGGAACTTGGCGCCCGTCGTCTCGTCGGTGATGGTGCCGGTGTCCGCGTCCACGGAGACCACGTCGCCGTTCTCGATGGCGTCCACGGCGTCGGGGCACTCGAGGATGGGAAGGCCCATGTTGATGGAGTTGCGGTAGAAGATGCGCGCAAAGCTCTTGGCGATGACGCAGGAGACGCCCGCCGCCTTGATGGCCACGGGGGCGTGCTCGCGGGAGGACCCGCAGCCAAAGTTCTCATCGGCCACCACGATGTCACCGGGCTTCACGCGGCTCACGAACGTGGGGTCAAGATCCTCGAGGCAGTGCTTGGCGAGCTCGGCCGGGTCCGACGTGTTGAGGTAGCGCGCCGGAATGATCACGTCGGTGTCGATGTCGCGCCCGTAGCGGAAGACGGTTCCCTTGAACTGCATCGTTGTCCTTTCTGCCAGGTGCCCGGGTCGTGGGACATGCCCCGTGCTCAAACAGTTGCTTCGCAAAACTGCGCGCGGGACATGTCCCACGACCCTGCGCAGCCGAGAAGAACGCGCGGGTGGCGAAGGAACCGTCTGACGCGGATCGCGCCATGCGGACCTCCACCCAGATAATCCAGTCGCGGCTCATTCTAACCAGCGGGGTGTCTGGCGGACGCAGGGGGCCGGAGCTATTCTTCGAGCCTTAACGTAAGGCGTCGGGCGCAAGCAAGTACCCCCGGCGCCAGGGGGAAGGGGCGCCGGGGGTGGGAAAGGACGGGCGGTCGTGCGCGCGGGCTGGCTCGCCTAGCAGTAGAACTCCATCGGGTAGGTGAGATAGGCGTTGGGCTCGAGCTGGTCGGCCGTGACGTAGCCGCACGGGGCCATGAGCAGCTGCGGGATGCGGTTCACGATCGTGGCGCAGGTGTGCTCGACCGTCGCGGGCTTGACCACGTGGAACTCGGTGTCGGGCTCGCCGGAGATCCACCAGTCGCACATGTCGCCGTCGTCGGGGCCGTAGACCTTGCCGATGGTCTCCTCCTCCACGGTGATGCCCTGCATGGTCTCGGCGGTGACCACGGCGGACATGCCGAGGCAGCGCCCGGCCTCGATGGTCTTGCCGAGGGTCTCTGAGTAGGTATCCGTCTCGGCGACGTACGGGACGTGCTTCTGCTCGATGGACTTGATCGTGAGGCCGAGCTTGTTGCAGATGGCCTCGACGGCGTTCCAGGCGTAGGACGGCTCGAACTCCGCCGGGTGCGCGATCTTGGCCTCAAACTCCTCGGGCGTGAGGTCGCAGCCATGCGCGTTGGCGAGCGCCAGGCCGTACTCGTCCACGTTGTAGCTATAGGCGCCCTTGATCTTCTCGATCCTGTTGATGCCGCCGGCAACGAGACCGACCATGTTGATCCAGTAGATGTCCTGCATGCCGCTGCCGGTGATGGTGCAGCCGGTCTCCTTGGCAAGCGCGTCGAGGCGGTTGATCTGCGCCGCGGCGGTGGTCCAGGGGTAGATGGCCTCCTCGCAGGTGGTGATCACGTTGATGCCGCGGGCCACGCACTTCTCCACGTGGTCGTAGATGTCACTAATGAAGCTGAAGAGGGTGACCACGGCCACGTCCGCGTCGCACTCGTCGAGGACCTTGTCCGCGTCGTCGGAGATGACGATGCCGGTCTTGACGCCCAGGCCCGCGAAGTCGCCCACGTCCTGGCCCACGACCGCCGGGTCCACGTCGATGGCGCCCACGATCTGCGCGCCGTGCTCGTAGAGGTAGCGGAGGATGTACTTGCTCATCTTGCCGCAGCCGTACTGGACAACCTTGACCTTCTCCATGGTGCCTCCTTGTTCGGACGTGCCCCAACGGGCCTTTGGAGCGACTATATGCCCCAAATCGTCCGAACTCGGAAGAAAGCCGCGGGCGTCGAAACCCGAGCGCCAAACGGCGAGAAACCCGACGCGAGCGGCACAGTCGACGTCGTTACGACCACGACCCGCCCACATCACTGAACCGCAGCTGGGAGACGCCCAGCCCAACCCCCTCGGCAAGAGCCCGCCCGCCGGCGAACCGCCCACCGCAGGTCCCATGGCTGGCCGTCTGCCGGATGCGCAGCAGGGAGCCCCCGGCCCTTCTCGCCAGCGAGTTTTTGCACAGCAAACTGTCTGAGCTGGAGAGAAGGGCCGGGGGCTCCCGAATGCAACCTCGAGAGCAAGAGGGCGGCCCGGGGACCTTCTCGCCAGCGAGTTTTTGCGAAGCAAACTATCTGGGCTGGAGAGAAGATCGCCGGGCCGCCCGGTCGGACTTACAGGTCGCTCGGCAGCGCGATGTGCCCCGCGACGGCCGACGCGGCCGCGACGGCAGGGCTCGCCAGGTAGACCTCGGACGTGGGGTCGCCCATGCGGCCGACGAAGTTGCGGTTGGTGGTGGAGACGCACTTCTCCCCCGCCGCGAGGATGCCCATGTAGCCACCCAGGCAGGGACCGCAGGTGGGCGTGGAGACCACGCAGTGGGCGTTGATGAAGATGTCCATCAGGCCCTCGTGCACGCAGTCGAGCCAGACGCCCTGGGTGGCGGGGATGATGATGCAGCGCACCCCGTCGGCGACGGTGCGGCCGCAGAGCACCTCGGCCGCGGCGCGCATGTCCTCGATGCGGCCGTTGGTGCAGGAGCCAATGACGACCTGGTCGATCTTGATGTCGCGGCTCTCGGCGACCGGGTGGGTGTTGCTCGGCAGGTGCGGCCAGGAGACGGTGGGCACGATGTCCGCGGCGTCGATGTGGATGACCTGCTTGTAGGTGGCGTCCGGGTCGGGGTGGTACTCGACGAAGGGACGCTTGGTGCGGCGGCTCACGTACTCGCGGCACTTGTCGTCGACCTCAAAGAGACCGGCCTTGCCGCCCGCCTCGATGGCCATGTTGGCAATGGTGAGGCGACCCTCCACCGAGAGCGCCTCGATCGTGGAGCCCGCGAACTCCATCGCACAGTAGAGCGCGCCGTCCACGCCGATCTTGCCGATGACGTAGAGGATGACGTCCTTGGCGCTCGCGCCCTCGGGGAGCTCGCCGTCGACGACGATGCGGATGGTCTCGGGGACCTTGAACCAGGCGCGGCCGGTTGCCATGCCCACGCCGGCGTCCGTGGAGCCCACGCCGGTGGAGAAGGCGCCGATGCCGCCGTAGGTGCAGGTGTGGGAGTCCGCGCCGATCATGAGGTCGCCGGGGACCACGACGCCGCGCTCGGGGAGAAGCGCGTGCTCGATGCCCATGCAACCCTGCTCGTAGTAGTGCGTGATCTCGTACTCGTGGGCAAAGTCGCGCGTGACCTTGGTCTGCTCGGCGCTCTTGATGTCCTTGTTGGGGGCGTAGTGATCCGGCACGAGGCAGATCTTGTCCTTGTCAAAGACGCCGGCACCGATCTCGCGCACGGTCTTGATGGCGATGGGGGCCGTGATGTCGTTGGCGAGCACGAGGTCGAGGTCGCACTCGACGAGCTGGCCGGGGACGACCTCCTCGAGCCCGGCGTGGGCGGCGAGGATCTTCTCGGCCATGGTCATGGGGCGTGCCATGTCTCTCCTTCCGTGGTGCCGGCGCCGTCCTTCTCCCCGGCTCACTTCGCTTCGCTCAGAAATCGCCGGGCGAGAAGGACGGCGCCGGCGGCAGCTCGATGATGGCTACGGCAGCGAGAACAACTACTAGCCGCTACTTACCCTCCTTGGAGCGGGCGGTCTGGATCATGCGGTTGATGGCGTTCACGTAGGCCTTGGCGCTGGAGACGATGATGTCGTTGTCCGCGCCGCGACCGGTGTAGATCTTGCCGTCCTCGGCCTGAATGCGCGCCGTGACCTCGCCGATGGCGTCGATACCGCGGGTGATGGCCTTGACGGAGAACTCCGCGAGATCGCCGTGGACCGCCACGACCTTGTCGATGGCCTTGTACGCGGCGTCCACGGGGCCGGAGCCGGTGGCGGCGACCACGTGGCGCACGCCCAGCTCGTCGGTGATCGTGGCCGTGGCCGTGGGGATCAGCGGGTCGCCGCAGGAGACCTGCAGCGCCTCGAGCGTGTAGACGGCCGCGACGTCGCGCTGGCGCTCCTGGACCATGGACTCGAGGTCCTCGTCGTAGACCTCCTTCTTCTGGTCCGCGATCTCCAGGAAGCGCTGGTAGACCTCGTCGAACTCGGCGTCCTCGAAGGTGTAGCCCAGCTCGGCCAGGCGATGGCGCAGCGCGGCGTGGCCGGAGCGTGCCGAGAGGATGATCTCGGAGCCGGCCGCGCCCACGTCGGCGGGGTCGATGATCTCGTAGGTGTCGCGGGCCTTGAGGACGCCGTCCTGGTGGATGCCCGAGGAGTGCGCGAAGGCGTTGGCGCCCACGATGGCCTTGTTTGCCTGGACGCTCATGCCCGTGATGCGAGAGACCAGGTGGCTCGCGCGGGTGAGCTCCTGGGTCACGACGTCCGTGTGGGCGTCCAGCTCCTCGCCGTGCATCTTGATGGCCATGACGACCTCCTCGAGCGCGGTGTTGCCGGCGCGCTCGCCCAGGCCGTTGATCGTGCACTCGATCTGGCGGGCACCGTTCTTGACGCCCTGGAGGGCGAGCGCCGTGGCCATGCCGAGGTCGTTGTGGGTGTGCACGGAGATGATGACGTTCTCGATGCCGATGACGTTGTCCGCGAGGCCCTTGATGCGGCGGCCGAAGTCCTCGGGCAGCTGGTAGCCCGTGGTGTCCGGGATGTTCACGACGGTGGCACCGGCCTTCACGACGGCTTGGATCACGCGCTCGAGGAACGCCTGGTCGGCGCGGCCGGCGTCCTCGGCGTAGAACTCGACGTCCTCGACGTACTTCTTGGCGTACTCCACGCAGTGGATGGCGCGCTCGACGCACTCATCCTCGGTGATGCGCAGCTTGTCGCGCAGGTGGCTCGGCGAGACGCCGAGGCCAGTGTGGATGCGCGGACGCTTGGCGGTTGCCAGAGCCTCGGCCGCGCGGTCGATGTCCTTCTCGACGGCACGTGTGAGGCCGCAGACCACGCAGTCGTCGCCCGCGATGCGGCCGATCTCCTGCACGGAGCGGAAGTCGCCCGGCGAGGAGATGGGGAAGCCCGCCTCGATGACGTCCACGCCCATGCGGATGAGCTGCTGGGCGATGATGAGCTTCTCCTCGGTGTTCATGGACGCGCCGGGGCTCTGCTCGCCGTCGCGCAGGGTGGTGTCAAAGATGTGAATCTTCCTGGTCATGTGGGTGCCTTTCTCGTTGGCCTTCACGGGGGTCTGCGTGCTCAGAAAAAACGCCTCGCCCGCAAGGGACAAGGCTCATGCGCGCGCCAGGTGAGCGGAGCCCTAGCGCGCGCCGGGTAGCGAGAGCAGGTTGAGGGCGAGAAGGGCAAGAGCGTGCCGAGAAACAAAAGCGTCAGCTGCAGCGCGGCGATCCATGCCCTACCCCCTCGTGGTCAGATGCGCCCCGTCGGGCGCGATAGCGATAGGGCGAGTTTCCCACAGTTGCGCGTCTGGTTACGAAAAGGTTTTGCAGCCGAAACAATCATCCCCGAGAAGGTCGGCGAACGGTCCCTACTCCCAGGCGGCGCGGCCCATCGTGCGGAAGCGCTCGATCATCTCGCCGGTGAGGCTCGCGCGGTCGCCCGTGCGCTCGAGCGGCATCTCGCCGCGGCGGAACCAGCGGGCCTCCTTGAGCTCGAGGCGGTCGACCGTAATGGCGGGGTCGCCGTCCACCTCGCACCAGAAGCCCACGAGCAGGGTGTCCGTGAACCCCCAGGGCTGGCTCTTGTAGAAGCGCAGGTTCTTGACAGATAGGCCCACCTCCTCCATGACCTCGCGGCGCACGGTGTCCTCGAGCGGCTCGCCGATCTCCGTGAAGCCGGCAACGAGCGCCCAGAGCGCGGTGGTGCGGCCGGCGTAGCGCGTGAGCACGATCGCGTCGTCCGCGGGGTCGTCGGCCAGGCGGGTGACGGCGCAGATGATGCCCGGGCAGATCTTGGGATAGACGATGTGCGCGCACTCCGGGCACACGATCTCGCGACTCGAGGGGGCGATCTCGGTGGCGTGGCCGCAGCGCCCGCAGAAGCGGTTGTCCTGATACCAGCGGCTGAGCTGGGAGGCCGTTGCCGCGGCAAAGAGCAGGTGCTGCGGCTCCGCGCGGCGCAGCCAGTTGACCGACTCGTAGGCAAAGCCCGCCGGCGCGGCAAGGTCCTCGTCAAAGGCCAGGAAGAAGCGCTCCTCGCCGAGCGAGAAGAGATAGGTCACCTCTGCCGGGGCGCTCGGGTAGTCCCCCAGGCGCGGCAGCTCCACGACCTCCCCGGAGTCGCCGGCGTCCGCGTCGTCGGAGCCCACGTGCGACACGCGCGCGAGGCACTTACCGTCGCGGAAGTGCAGGACGTAGTCCTTCTCGCCCGCCTCGCACGGCTCAAAGTGGTTGTCAAAGACGTGCTCCGCCCCAAACTCCTGGATCATGGGACCCTCTCTTCCCTTCCGGCTCGCCCGCTGCCGCAGCCGGATCCGCCCAATGCCGCAAACCCCGCTCGACGCCGTGCCAAATCCGTCCAATGCCGCAAACCCTGACTTTTGCACGAGCGGCCGCCCGTTGATACTAGTTACGTTTCATATAGCACAAGGTAGTCAGCCCGACCTGTTTTTCTCGCCAGGCGAGAAGAACGATGTGCTCGTGCAAAAGTCGGGGGTTCCGCAGGAGGCATCGCCTATTCGCCGCGATTCAGGCGCGCACCGAGCTCGCTCACGAGCACGGCCACGAAGATCGTGCCAAAGCCGATCGCGATGCGCGGCGTGACCAGCTCGTGATAGAAGAGCACGCTCGCCACCACGGCAAAGACGCTCTCGAGCGAGAGCAGCAAAGACGCCTGCGCAGGCGGCACGTGCGCCTGGCCCAGGTTCTGGAACACCATGCACACGCAGGACGAGAGCAGCACGAGATAGCCCAGCGAGAACCACGTGTCCGCCGAGGCAAAGACCTCCGGCGCCGGAGGCCGCTCCGTGAAGGCGGCCACACCGAGCGCGAGCACCGCGCTCATCGCGAGCTGCACCACCGTGAGCGTCATGACGTCGTGGGCGGACGAGAAGCGCGCCACGAGCACGATGTGCACGGCAAAGAGCACCGCCGAGACGAGCGTGAGCCAGTCCCCGCCGCTCATGATGAGGGAGAGGTCGTCCCCCAGGGCCACGAGCCCCACGCCCACGATGGCAAGAAGCGCCGCAACAACGTTGTTGCGTCCGGGCCGCTGGCGCACGATCAGCCAGTTGATGAACGGCGTCATCACGCAGTAGGTTGCCGTGAGGAAGGCGTTTCTGCCCGGCGTGGTGTCGTCGAGGCCGATGTTCTGCACCACGAACGCGGCGCCCGAGGCAATGCCCAGGATGGCGCCCATCACGAGGTGGCTTCGGTCGAGGTTGTCCCTCAGCTTGCGCCAGAAGAGCGCGCCCACGATCACGGCGGACGCGGCAAAGCGGATGCCCATGAGCCACGCCGGCGGGATGTTGTCCAGCGTGTCCTTCATGACGACGAAGGAGCCTCCCCAGATGGCGGCGCACACCGCCAGGGAGAGCTTCCACGCCCACATGGGTACGGCGCCCGCGGGGGCGCGCCTTATGTCCTTCTCGGCACTCATGAGGCGGAATTATAGCGCCTCCCCCTTCGTCTTGACCATGGTATACTGTGCAATGTACGTAATGCGTTGTGCGATGGATGTAACACAGGAGCAGCCATGACCAGCTATGCGATCCGCGTTGACGAGAACCTCAAGGCCGGGGCTTCCGAGGTGGCACGGAGCTTCGGGCTGGACCTCGCGTCGGTGACCCGCGCCTTCTGGACCTACATGGTCCGCACCGGCTCTATCCCCATCACCTTCGACGGGGAGCAGCCCAACGAAGACTCCCTCGAGGCAATTCGCGAGACCGAGGAGATCTTCGCGGCGCATGCTCGCGGCGAAATCAAGGGATACTCTTCCGCCGCCGAGATGTTCGCCGCCCTGGAGCTTTAGATGGCTCGCCTGCGCCCCGACTTCGCCCCAAAGTTCCACCGCGACTACAAGCGCCTCGTCAAGCGAGGGGTCGACACCGCACCCCTGCGTGAGGTCGTTAGCCTCATCCTTGAGAACACCCTCGCAGCCCGAGAGGAGCTCGTGCGGCGCCACAACATGCACCGTCTCTCCGGAGCTTGGGCAGGCTCGAACGAGTGCCATGTCTGCAATGTGGGAGACTGGCTGCTCGTATGGGCCGTTCGCGACGAGCTCGCCATCTTCCAGCGCACGGGCACGCACCGAGAGATCTTCCGCTAGCCCGGAATAGGACAAATGAAGCGCCGCCACGCCCTTCTCGGCGCACGTTTTGCCGTAAACTAGAGACGGACTGGCAATAGGCCGGTCGCATGGCAGGCCTGAGTATTACGGAGAGGAGCACTACATGCAGTATTCCGCAGAAGTCGAGAATATGTGCCCCGTTGCCAAGGGCGCATATCACGGCCCCGCGCCCATCCCCGAGGAGGGCAAGTGGGTCCAGGCCAAGGAGATCAAGGACATCTCCGGCCTCACGCACGGTGTGGGTTGGTGCGCGCCCCAGCAGGGTGCCTGCAAGCTCACCCTTAACGTCAAGGAGGGCGTCATCGAGGAGTGCCTCGTCGAGACCCTCGGCTGCTCCGGCATGACCCACTCTGCCGCCATGGCCTCCGAGATCCTCCCGGGCAAGACCATCCTCGAGGCCCTGAACACCGACCTCGTCTGCGACGCCATCAACGTGGCCATGCGCGAGCTGTTCCTCCAGATCGTCTACGGCCGCTCCCAGACCGCCTTCTCCGAGGACGGCCTGCCCGTCGGCGCCTCCCTCGACGACCTCGGCAAGGGCCTGCGCACGCAGGTCGGCACCATGTTCGGCACCAAGGCCAAGGGCGCCCGCTATCTCGAGCTCGCCCAGGGCTACGTCACCCGCATGGCGCTCAACGAGAACAACGAGATCATCGCCTTCGAGTTCCTGAACCTCGGCAAGTTCACCGAGGCCCTCAAGGCCGGCAAGACCCCCGAGGACGCCATCGCCGGCGCCATGGGTCACTACGGCCAGTGGGAGAACGCCGCCAAGTACATCGATCCGCGCACGGACGAGGAGACCCACACGGTCGCCAACGTCTTCCCCGTTCACGAGTAGAAAGGGAGGGAAAACCAAATGGCAGTTTCGTTTGAGGGCTATGAGCGCCGCATCGACAAGATCAACAAGGTGCTCGCTGAGAACGGCATCTCCTCCCTCGAGGAAGCCGAGCAGATCTGCCTCGACAAGGGCGTGAACCCGCGCGAAATCGTCGAGGGCGTCCAGTCCATCGCGTTCGAGAACGCCAAGTGGGCCTACGTCTGCGGCTGCGCCATCGCCATCAAGAAGGGCGCCAAGAGCGCCTCTGAGGCCGCCGCCATGATCGGCGAGGGCCTCCAGGCCTTCTGCGTCCCCGGCTCCGTCGCCGAGGACCGCAAGGTCGGCAAGGGTCACGGCGACCTGGGCGCCATGCTCCTCGGTGACGACACCGAGTGCTTTGCGTTCCTGGCCGGCCACGAGTCCTTCGCCGCCGCAGAGGGCGCCATCGGCATCGCGCTCAACGCCAACAAGGCCCGCAAGAAGCCGCTGCGCGTCATCCTGAACGGCCTCGGCAAGGACGCCGCCCAGATCATCGCCCGCATCAACGGCTTCACCTACGTGAAGACCCAGTTCGACTACTTCACCGGCGAGCTCAAGGTCGTGGAGACCATCCCGTACTCCGACGGCCCGCGCGCCGAGGTCAACTGCTACGGTGCCGACGACGTCCGCGAGGGCGTTGCCATCATGTGGCACGAGAACGTCGACATCTCCATCACCGGCAACTCCACCAACCCGACGCGCTTCCAGCACCCGGTTGCCGGCACCTACTTCAAGGAGCGCGTGCTCGCCGGCAAGAAGTACTTCTCCGTCGCCTCCGGCGGCGGCACCGGCCGCACCCTGCACCCGGACAACATGGCTGCCGGCCCCGCCTCCTACGGCATGACCGACACCATGGGCCGCATGCACTCCAGCGCCCAGTTCGCCGGCTCCTCCTCGGTGCCCGCGCACGTCGACATGATGGGCCTCATCGGCATGGGCAACAACCCCATGGTCGGTGCGACCGTCGCCTGCGCCGTCGCCGTCAACGCCGCTCTGAACGAGTAGCGCCTCCGCGCATAGCGCCGTCACGGGCCGTCACCTTTGGGTGGCGGCCCGTTTTGTCGTTTTCGGCGAACGGCGGGGGCGGGGCCACCGGTTATGGTAGAGTGCCCGCTGAACCACCATCAGCCGCCGCTCAGGGGGAGGAGCACACCATGGAAGCGACCGACCTCGACCTCGCTCGCGCCCTGCTCATCGCCAACAAGAACGCCACGCTCGTCGCCGTCCGCGACGACGAGGTCATCGTCTGCACCGAGCACGGCATCAAGCCGCTGCTCGCCTGGGTCCGCGAGGGTCGCGACCTCTCCGGCTTCTCCGTCGCCGACAAGATCGTGGGCAAGGCGCCCGCGCTGCTCTACGCCATCCTCGGCCCCCGTGCCGTCTTCTCCCCCGTCATGTCCTGGACCGGGCGCGCCGTGCTTCTCGCCGCGGGCGTTGCCACGAGCTACGACGCCCTCGTGCCCCACATCCAGAACCGCGCCAAGGACGGGCAGTGCCCCATGGACTCCTCCGTCACCAACGTCTGGGAGCCCTACGAGGCCGTGGGCGTCCTCTCCGACCGCGTCTCCGCGCTGCGCGCAACCGCCTAGGCCCGACCGTCGCCCGGGCTCCGCAACCGCCTGGACTCCGCCCAAAAATAGCTCTATGCTGCACCTGACGCTTCCCATCTGAGGCGGGCCCGCCGCGCATGCCGCCGAACGCCCCGCCTCCCCGTCAGGAGCAGCCATGTCCCTCCTTGCCAGCCTGAGGTCGCTCTCGCCCATGGCGAAGCGCCTCGTCTTCATGCGCCTCGCCATCTACCTTGGCATGCAGTGCGCCTACTTCATCGGCGTCGTGGGCACGCTCACCTACGCCTTCGACGGCGGCGTGACCGAGAACGCCCTCGGCATCGTCCTGCTCAACGGCTGCATCGTCCTCGGGTCGTTCGTGGGAGGCCCCCTGCTCGACCGCGTGGGCCCGCGACGGTTCTTCTCCGCGGTCGTGGCGGCACTCGTCCTCACGTCCCTCGTCTACCAGCTGCTCGCGCAGAGCGTCGCGGGCGTGCTCGTGGGGGCGGCCCTCCTCGGGGGGTCGTGGGGCCTGGGCGACCTTGTGGCAAAGTCGTTCCCCGCATACCTCACGGACGACGCCAACGAGCTCAAGACCATTAACTCGGTCGTTTTCACCGTCTCAAACGCCGCCGTCATCGTGGGGCCGCTCATGGGCGGCTTTGTCTCCTCGGTGGCCTCCCCCCAGGCCGTGTTCTGGCTGCTGGGGATCTGCTCGCTCGTTGCCATGGTGCCCGCCGCCGGGTTTCACCCCACGCGCGACCCGCGCGCCGTCGGGGGCGACCGGGCGAGAGGCGCAGGCACCGCCCAGCCAGACGACTCGCTGCGCGCGGGGTTCCGCTCCGTCTTTGGCTCGCCGGCGCTCGCCCTGCTCTTCTGGAGCTGCTTCTTCTCCTTCTTTGGCTACGGCGCCTTCGACCCGCTGGAGTCGCTCTACTACCGAGACGTGCTGCGGGTCGACGTCGCGTGGATGGGGTGGCTCTCGGCCGCCGCGGGCGTGGGCGGCGTCGTGGGCTCGATGCTGCTGATGCGGCTCCCCACGCACCGCGTGAACGTTCGCACCCTGCTCGTGGTTCTCGCCTCCGAGGGAGCCTTCGCCCTCCTCTACGTGGGCACGCCGTGGATCGCGGCCGCCTGCGTCGGACAGATGCTGCTCGGGGTCGCGTTTGGCATGCTCACGCCACTCCTCTCGACGCTCGTTCAGACCCACGCGCCCCTCTCCACGATCGGCCGCGTGAACGCGGTCATGGGCTTCGGCAACAACGTCGCCGGCGTGGCGCCCCTGCTCTGTGCGCCCGCGCTCGCCGAGGTGCTGGGAGTCCAGGGCACGCTCGTGCTCGCGAGCCTGCTCGTCCTCTGCATGCCCGTCGTCATCGGAGTGGTGCGGCATCGGGAGATCGCCCTGCTCGTAGAGGAGGAAGAGGGGCGCCTCGACGCCAAGGTCCCGGAGGAGGGAAGCTCGTAGCCTCCTTTCTCGAGAGTTCCCTCCAGAACCTGTCGTGAAATCGTGAGTTGAGGGCACGCCTCCTCGTCCGCAATCGTGCATACTTCTAGTCACACGATCTTCTGAGAGGAGAGCCATGGGTAGATCTGGCGGTGGCGGCCGCTCCGGCGGCGGAGGTCGCAGCGGCGGCTTCTCCGGCGGCGGGCGCCGCTCGGGCAGCTTCTCTGGCGGTGGGGCGCGCCGATCCGGTGGCCGCTCCGGCGGGGGCTTTGGGGCAAGGCCCGCGGGCGGTCCCCCTCCCCACGGCTTTGGCATGCCCCGTCCCCGCGTTCATATGGGCATGCCGTTCTTCGGCGGCTTCTCGCGCCCGATGGTCGGGTCGCCCATGGGCGGCGGCTGCGGCAGCGGATGCGGCGGCTGCGCGGGAGGCCTCATCGGGCTCGTCCTCGCGGCGCTGCTCATCGCCGTGCTCACCACGTCACTCTCCACGTGCGGAGGCTCCTACGGCCCCTCCTACGGCGGGACGTCCTACTCGCAGAGCGCGTCGGAGGGGTCGGCGACGGTCCGCGAGAAGCTACCCGCGAGCGCCGTCTCCAAGACGGACTGGTACACGGACGAGGACGGCGACTGGATTCACAGCGCGTCCGCCCTCACGCGCGGCCTCGAGGAGTTCTACGAGAAGACCGGCGTGCAGCCCTACGTCTACATCCTTCCCAACGGTCAGACCACCTCGGGCAGCGAGCTCACGCAGATCGCCGAGGAGCTCTACCCCGAGCTCTTCTCGGACGAGGGTCACCTCCTGCTCGTGTTCTGCGACGACGGCCACGGCACCTACAACTGCGGCTACTGCGTCGGCACCGCCGCATCCTCGGTCGTTGACTCCGAGGCGCTCACCATCCTGGCGGACGAGCTCAACGACGCCTACAACTACGCCGACTCCGACGAGGAGGTCTTCTCCGACGCCTTCTCCAACACGGCGGATCGCATCATGTCCGCCGCCGAGGACGAGCAGCGCAGCCAGACGACCATGCTCGTCGTGGGGGGCGTCATCCTCGTGGTGGCGATAGGCGCGGGTGTCGTCTACGTGGTGCGCAGGCGCAAGGCGCAGCAGGAGGAGAAGCAGAAGCAGATGGAGGACATCCTCAACACTCCCCTCGAGAAGTTCGGGGACCAGAGCGTCGAGGACCTTGCAGACAAGTACGAGAAGGACGGCCCCGTCTCCGGGGACCGCGACTAGAAAGGAAACGCCATGGGCATTCTGGACCGCTTCACCACGATCGTGAAGGCAAACATCAACGAGCTGCTGGACAAGGCGGAGGACCCGGCCAAGATGGTCGACCAGTACCTCGTTGACCTCACCGAGTCCCTCGCGGACGTCAAGCGCGAGACCGCCGGCGTCATCGCCGAGGAGACCCGCACCAAGCGCGCCGCAGACGAGAACGCCGCCGAGGTCGAGCGCATGGAGGACCTCGCCAAGAAGGCGCTCCAGGCTGGCAACGAGGACGACGCCCGCGTGTTTCTCGCCAAGAAGCAGAAGCTCGCCACGACCGGCGCCGAGCTCACCAAGGCTGCCGACGCCGCACACGCCAACGCCGAGAAGATGCGCCAGATGCACGACAAGCTCGTGAGCGACATCGAGGACCTCAAGAGCCGCCGCGAGACGATCAAGGCCAAGATGGCCGTCGCCGAGACGCAGGAGAAGGTCGCCGGCTTCACGTCCGGCGCCGACAAGGCCGAGAGCGCCATCGAGGCGTTCAACCGCATGGAGGAGAAGGCGGACCGCATGCTCGACACCGCCGACGCGATGAGCGAGCTTAACGCCGAGCCCGTCGACGACGCGGCTGCCCTCGAGGCCAAGTACGCGGGCGCCGACAGCGACGCCGCGGTCGAGGACGACCTGGCTCGCCTCAAGGCGGAGATGGGCCTGTAGGTTATTCTGCCTGCCCCAAGCGCACCTTCCCGCACTCGCGGAGGCGGAGAAGGTGCGCTATGCTGAACGAGGCAGACAATCAAAGGGGGAGCCATGTCCGACTACGTTCTCAGCTGCTGCTCAACGGCCGACCTCACGCACGACTGGCTCGAGAGCCGCAACATCAAGTATGTACTCTTTAACTACTATCTGAACGGCGAGGTCTGCAAGGACGACTTCGGGGCAACCAACTCCCCCGCCGACCTCTACGCAAAGATGCTCGCCGGCGCCGAGGCAAAGACCTCGCAGATCAGCGCCGGCGACTACATGGCTCACTTCGAGAAGTTCCTCTCGGCGGGCAAGGACATCCTGCACGTGACGCTCTCCACGGGCATCTCGGGCACCTACAACTCCGCGTGCGCCGCTCGCGACCAGCTCGCCGAGAAGTACCCCGACCGCAAGATCATCGTCGTGGACTCGCTCGCCGCCTCCTCCGGCTACGGCCTGCTCGTCGACAAGATGGCGGACCTGCGCGACTCCGGCATGGGAATCGACGAGCTCGCGACCTGGGCCGAGGAGCACAAGAGCGAGGTCCAGCACTGGTTCTTCTCGTCCGACCTCACGTTCTTCGTGCGCGGCGGGCGCATCTCCAAGGCCGCGGGCCTCGTGGGCGGCATGCTCAAGATCTGCCCGGTCATGGACGTGGAGCCCGACGGCTCGCTGGCCGTGAAGGAGAAGATCCGCACCAAGGCCAAGGCCATCAACCGTGTGGTGGAGAAGATGGAGGAGCTCGCTGAGGGCGGTCTCGACTACTCCGGCAAGTGCTTCATCTCTCACTCCGAGTGCGAGGACGACGCCCGCGAGGTCGCCAACCGCATCGAGGCCAAGTTCCCCAAGCTCGACGGCAAGGTCGAGATCTTCCCCATCGGTGCCACCATCGGCGTCCACACCGGTCCTGGCACCGTTGCCCTCTTCTTCTGGGGCAAGAAGCGCGTCTAGCGCACCCGGAAGCCGCATTTTCGCCCCTCGTTCGGCTCCCGAACGGGGGGCGTTCCGTTTCTAGGTGTTTTATTTCCGGCACCCCGAGTATCCTCACAAGGATCGGGCAAAGAATCGCAGGTAGAGAACTGGCACCTGATAGGTGCTACTTCTCCCCTCCGCGAAAAAACACCTAGAAACGGAGGACACTAGACGGAGAGGTCGAAAAAGCTGCGATAGAGCTCGAGCTCGGCGGGCGTGTCCAGGCTCGAGGCAAACTCTACGCACCCGGGGCGGTCGCGGTCCGCAAGCAGGCCGGCGTCCACGAGGCGCACGCGCAGCTGGCGCGCCGTGCCGGCGCCGCCGTCGAAGAAGCGCACGTCTTGTCCCACGACGCCGGCAATCTGACGGCGCACGAACGGATAGTGGGTGCAGCCCAGGACGACGCCGTCCACATGACCGGAGTAGCTCCCCACAAAGCCGCTGATCATCTCCCGCAGGTCGGGGGCGTCGAGGTCCCCACGCTCGATGCGCGCCGCGAGGCCGGGGCAGGGAACGGGTATGACCTCGCACTCCCCTCCCCACGCCTCTGCCAGCTCGTGGTACTTGTCCAGGCGCAGCGTCACCTCGGTGGCCATCACGAGGATCCTGCCGTGCGGCAGGGCACGGGCAGCGGGCTTGAGGGCGGGCTCGATGCCGATGATCGGCACGTCGGGATGGGCGGCGCGCAAGGCGGCCGCAGCGACCGAGGTCGCGGTGTTGCAGGCGATGACGATCGCCTTCGCCCCGTCCGCGAGAAAGCCCTCGACGATGCCGCGGGAGAGGTCGAGCACCTGGTCAACGGTCTTTTCCCCGTAGGGAGCGTTGGCGGAGTCGCCGAAGAAGCGAAAGTCCTCATGGGGCAGCTCCGACACGAGGGAGCGCAGCACGCTGATGCCTCCCACGCCTGAGTCAAAGACCCCTACAAAGCCTTCCCGGCAGCCGCTCATGCCAACCCTCCTTTCCCTCGGCACCCAGAAGGATAGCGCATTGGCCCCAAGTGCCCGCGCTTCATACCTCTTGCCGCCTAAACTTCGCCACTCACAGTTATATTTCTAAGATAGTATATCGACTGACATAGTAATAATGGGTACACTACTCTTACCAGAGAGACAGGAGGTGACCATGGCGACGAGAGACGCAGAGAGCGACCTCATCCGGGGCAACATCGACGCCATCGTGCTGTGCACGCTCTCCGACGGCGACTCCTACGGCTACGAGATCCTGAAGGACGTGGCCCAGACGAGCGAGGGCGCCTACGAGATGAAGGAACCATCGCTCTACACGAGCCTCAAGAGACTCGAGGGCCAGGGGCTCGTGGAGAGCTACTGGGGAAACGAGTCCCAGGGGGCGCGACGCAAGTACTACCACATCACAACGGACGGACGGGCGGAACTTGCCGAGGCAACCACGCGCTGGGTCCGCGCAAGAACCATCATCGACCGACTTCTCAGGCAGAGCGGAGGCATCAAATGAGCGGCAAAAGCGACCTCAGGATGTACGTCGAGCACCTCTTCGAGGGACGCGTGCTCGACGCCGAGACCATCGAGCTCAAGGAGGAGATCTACGGCAACCTCGTAGCGCGCTTCGATGACTACGTGGCGCAGGGCATGAGCGAGAGCGAGGCCTACGAGCACACCTGCGAGGCGGTGACCAGCCTGGACGACGTCATGGGCGAGAAGGACGCGCCCGCCGAGGCAACCACCGCGATTCCGGCCGCCGCCCCCGTTCCCGAGCCGACGACGGTGATCGAGGCGCCCGCTGCGCCCGAGCCTCTGCCCGTCGAGGCGCCCAAGCGGTGGTCGACGGCGAAGATCGTCGCCATCGTGGCTGTCGTTCTCGTCATTTTTGGCATCGCCGGCTGCACCGTGTTCAACATGCTGGACACGCAGAGGGCGGCAGACGACTATCGGGGCCAGACGTCGCAGAACGTCCAGCAGGTCGACCAGCCCGACGACACCACCTTCGTTGACGAGACGAAGCCTGACGATTCAACCACGACGGGGCAGACGACCGACTCGACGACCACGGAGACCAACGGGCAGGGCAGCTCTCCCCAGGACGGCAGCGGCAATCGTTACGGCGCACCCGCGCAGAGCGGGACCGGGCTCGTAGCCGAGGTGCAGGCCCATTCCGTCGACGGCCTCTCCTCCTATGCGGGCTCGAGGAGCCCCGACACCGCACAGGTTGAGAAGCTCTTCCGTTCCCTGCCCGTGAGCGAGTACCTCACCGGCGTGGAGAGCACCTCCGCAGGCACGGTCACCGTGACCTACGAGTACCAGGACCGCGACCTCGTGGCCCGTGACGACGACCACGTCGACCTCGCCCTCGTCTACGACGCCGTGAGCGCCATGTGCACGATCGACGACCTCCAGACGCTGACCCTCGTCGAGCTCGAGCCCGACGACGGCAGGATGGATCGCGACACCCAGGTCTTCGAGCGCTCCATGCTCGAGGGGCTTCTCGGCACCTCGCTCGACGGCAGCAAGCTGACCGCGTCCGCCTGGGACGAGCTTCGCGCCCAGGTCATGACCGAGCGCATCTACGACACGGCGTGGGACCTGGCCGACCGCGACTAGCTCAGCAGACCATGCACACCTGTTCGACTCGGTCGCATTTGACCTCAAAACGGACAGGTGTGTATGGTTGTCCTACGTACACCCAACCCGAAGGGAGCCCAATGAGCAACGAGGGCAAGAAGGTCAAGGTCCACTACGTTGGCACGCTCGACGACGGCACGAAGTTCGACTCCTCCCGCGACCGCGGCGAGCCGCTGGCCTTCACCTGCATGGCCGGTCAGATGATCAAGGGTTTTGACGAGGCCGTGCGCGAGATGGAGGTCGGCCAGGTGGTGGACGTGCGCCTGGAGCCCGCCGAGGCCTACGGCGAGCGCGACGAGCGCCTCGTTCAGACCGTGCCCGTGGCGCAGATGCCCGGTGCCGAGGAGCTCTCCGTCGGGGACCGCGTGATGCTCTCCTCCCCCATGGGCCAGCCCTTCCCCGCCGTCGTGGCGGCCGTTGAGGACGGCAACATCACCTTTGACATGAACCACGAGATGGCCGGCAAGGCCCTCAACTTCAACATCGAGCTGCTTGAGGTTGCCGAGTAAGCCCCTCGGTAAAGGCACCGCCACGAGCTAGGGACGCAGACGCCGGCCCGCCTCATTCCCGCGCGCAGTTCTTGCGAAGCAAGCTGTCTGAGCACGGGGATAAGGCGGGCCGGCGTCTGCGTCAAAGTCGCTAGATCGCAGCGAGCGCCTGCTCGATGTCGGCGATGAGGTCGGCGCTGTCCTCCAGGCCGCACGAGAAGCGCACCATGGCCGGAGAAATACCGGCCGCGACCAGCTCCTCGTCGTTCATCTGGCGGTGCGTCGCGGAGGCCGGGTGCAGGCAGCAGGTGCGCGCGTCGGCCACGTGCGTCTCGATGGCGGCAAGACGCAGCGCCGCCATGAACTTCTCGGCAGCCGCACGGCCACCGGCAAGCTCAAAGGACACCACGCCGGCGCCGCCCTCGGGCAGGTACTTCTGGGCGAGCTCGTGGTACGGGTCGCCCTCCAGGTGCGGGAAGCGCACCGAGGTCACCTTGTCGGAGCCGGAGAGGTAGCGCGCCACGGCGAGGCCGTTGGCAAAGTGGCGCGGCATGCGCACGTGCAGGCTCTCGAGACCCATGTTGAGGTAGAAGGCATTCTGCGGGCTCTGGATGGAGCCGAGATCGCGCATGAGCTGCGAGGTCGCCTTGGTGATGAAGGCGCCGGCCTGACCGAACTTCTCGGCATAGACGATGCCGTGATAGGACTCGTCCGGGGTGGTGAGGCCGGGGAACTTGTCCGCGTGCGCCATCCAGTCGAAGTTGCCGGAGTCCACGATCGCACCGCCCACGCCCACGCCGTGGCCGTCCATGTACTTGGTGGTGGAGTGGGTCACGATGTCCGCGCCCCACTCGATGGGGCGGCAGAAGACGGGCGTGGGGAAGGTGTTGTCCACGATCAGCGGCACGCCGTGGTCGTGCGCCGCCTTGGCAAAGCGCTCGATGTCCAGCACGTCGAGCGCGGGGTTGGCGATCGTCTCGCCAAAGACGGCGCGCGTGTTGGGACGGAAGGCCGCCGCGAGCTCCTCCTCGGTTGCCGTGGGCGAGACGAACGTGCTCTCGACGCCCATCTTGGCCATCGTGTGCATGATGAGGTTGTACGTACCACCGTAGATGGCCGAGCTCGCCACGATGTGGCTGCCCGCCTCGCAGATGTTGAAGAGCGCGAAGAAGTTGGCAGCCTGGCCGGAGCTCGTGAGCATGGCCGCGACACCGCCCTCGAGCGCGCAGATCTTTGCCGCCACGGCGTCGTTGGTGGGGTTCTGGAGGCGCGTGTAGAAGTAGCCCTCGGCCTCCAGGTCAAAGAGCTGACCCATGTGCTCGGAGGTGGCGTACTTGAAGGTGGTGGACTGGACGATGGGAATCTGGCGCGGCTCGCCGTCGCCCGGCGTGTAGCCGGCCTGGACGCAGCGGGTGCCGATGCTCTGCTCGCTCATGGGGCTCCTTTCGTTGTTGCCGGGGTCCATGATAGCGCGGCGTGACCGGCGGGCAGGTGGCGCGCCGCACGCGGTGCTCCAGGATTAACACGCAGAATCGGACTCTTCCGAAAAACTTTCCTGCGGATATATGTTGTTGAAGGTAATTCTGCGTGTTATTTGGCGAGAAGAGCGGCGGGGAACTCGACGGCACGCAACCTGTCGCGGCGAGAGGAGCCGGCGACAAGGACATGGCGCCGGGACACGGCGCCAGGGCGCGACAGGAGGACATGGCGAGAAGGACGGCGGGCTACACCATCTGCTCGGGGTGGAAGACCTCGTCGAAGCGCTCGGGCGTGAGCAGGCCCAGCGCCACGCAGGCCTCCTTGAGCGACGTCCCTTCGGCGAAGGCCTTCTTGGCCACGCGCGCGGCATTGTCGTAGCCGATGTGGGGGTTGAGGCTCGTCACCAGCATGAGCGAGCGGTGGAGGTTCTCGTCCATCTTCTCGCGGTTGGCCGTGATGCCGCAGGCGCAGCGCTCGTCGAAGGAGACGATCGCGTCCGCGAGGAGCCGCACGGACTGCAGGTAGTTGTAGGCGATCACCGGCATGAAGACGTTGAGCTCGAAGTTGCCCTGGGAGGCCGCCATGCCGATCGCCGCGTCGTTGCCCATGACCTGCACGGCAACCATGGTGACGGCCTCGCACTGGGTGGGGTTGACCTTGCCCGGCATGATCGAGCTGCCCGGCTCGTTGGCCGGAATCGTGATCTCACCGAGGCCCAGGCGCGGGCCGGATGCCAGCCAGCGCACGTCGTTGGCGATCTTCATCATGTTGGCGGCAAGGCCCTTCACGGCGCCGTGAGAGAACACGAGCGCGTCCTTGCCCGTGAGCGCGCGGAACTTGTTGGGGTCCGTCTCGAAGGGCAGGCCCGTGAACTCGGCCAGCTCCGCGGCCACCGCCCCGTCAAAGCCCGCCGGTGCGTTGAGCCCCGTGCCCACCGCCGTTCCGCCGAGCGCCAGGCGATACAGGCCCGGCATCGCGGCGAGCAGCTCCTCGCGGCTGCCCTCGAGCAGGCCACGCCAGCCGGAGATCTCCTGGGAGAACGAGATGGGCACTGCATCCTGCAGGTGGGTGCGGCCGCTCTTGACCACACCCGCGTTCTCCTCCTCCAGGCGGCGCAGCGTGGCCGTGAGCTGGTCGATCGCGGGGAGCAGGCGCCCCGTTACCGCAAGGGCCGCGGCAACGTGCATGGCCGTCGGGAAGGTGTCGTTGGACGACTGGCTCATGTTGACCGAGTCGTTGGGGTGGAGCGGCTTCTCCAGCGCCACGCCCTTCTCGGCCGCGAGCTGGTTTCCGCGGTTGGCCAGCACCTCGTTCATGTTCATGTTGGACTGCGTGCCGGAGCCCGTCTGCCACACCACGAGCGGGAAGTCGGCGTCGTGCGCACCGGCAAGCACCTCGTCCGCCGCCTCGCAGATGAGGTCGCGCGCCTCGGGCGCAAGACGGCCGAGGCCGCAGTTGGCGCGAGCGGCGGCCTTCTTCACCAGCGCAAACGCACGTACGATCTCCTGCGGCATGCGCTCGGTGCCAATGGGGAAGTTCTCGTGGCTGCGCTCGGTCTGCGCGCCCCAGAGCGCGTCTGCGGGAACGCGCATCTCGCCCATGGAGTCGCGCTCGACGCGCCAGCCGTCCGTGCCGCCCCTGCCGTCCATGCCGCTCGTCTCGGTCATTCCCTACTCCTCGTCGTCCTTCTCCTCGCCGGTCGTGCGAACCGGACGTACCTCGGCGTCCCTGCGTTCCATGCCCGAGGTGATCGCCGAGACCACCTCCGCCTGGTCGCGGGCAACCACGCCCAGGTCGGCGCGGACGCCGCGGAAGCGCGGGCTCTTCGAGCACTCCTCGGCCAGGTGCTGGTTGCTGCGCGCGTCGGAGAGGGCCCCGAGCTCGCGCTGGATCTCGTCGAGCGCCTCGCTCATCTGCGCGCGCTCCGGCCCCAGGACCTCGCCCAGGCGCTCGGCCACGTAGCGCATCTCCTTGGTGTCGCGGCGCGCCACGTAGACGGCGTCGCCGTCGCGCAGGTCGAGGCCAAAGAGGTCCTCGTCGACCTCGTTGAACTCCACGTCAAAGCGGTCGCGGAAGTCGTCGGCGGTGAGACCGCGCTCGGCGACCTTAGCCTTCCATTTCAGCTCGCCGAGGTCGCGGGCAAGCTTCTTGAGGTCCTTGGAAACGTTGTGCTTGCGCATGAGCGCCACGAGCGAGGAGCACTCGAGCGCACGCTCCTTGGCGCACGCCATCGGCAGCAGGCTGTTCTCGCCGAGCTCGCCGCTCTCCACGAGACCGTCCACGGCATCGGAGAGGATGTCGAGCGCGCGCAGGCGGGCGGAGGCAACCTGAAGCTCCTTGAGCAGGTGCTCGCAGCGGCGGTTCTGCTTCTTGGCCTGCCAGGGTTCGAGGAACTGCAGCAGCGAGCGCATGCGGCGAATCTCGATGCGGAAGTCGAGCAGGCGCTTTGGCTCGTCCGGCTTGGCGAGAAGCGCCCTGGCGGCATGCGCGAGGTCTCCCGCGGAACCGGCGACGGCGCGCTCGACGATGGCGAGCTCCTCCCAGGAGACGGACTCCGGGCCGGCAACGTACCAGCGAAGGACGCCCCTGCCCTGCGTGCCCTCGGGGAGGTCGATGGCAACGGCCGTGCCCTTGCCAAAGGAGGGGCAGGTCCCCAGGAAGCGGGCGGCGATCGTGTCAACGAAGGGCGCGTGGCCCACCACGATCACGCACGTGGACTCGGAGGCCTCGAGCTCGGACAGGAACGCGGACGCGTTCTGCGCATAGAGGGACTCGTGAACCTCGATGTCATCCGCCTGCACGGCCTCAGCGACCACCTCGGCGGTCTCGAGCGCGCGCACGGCGGGGCTGCTCCAGACCGCGGGGCGCACGTCGTTGCCGAGAAGCGCAAAGGTGCGCGGATAGGCCGCCTTGATCGAGCGCGTGCCCGAGGCGGTGAGCCTGCGGTCGAGGTCCGCCCCGGAGGGCGCGGTTGCCTCGGGAGCCCCGTGTCGAACGAGTACCAGCATCTTGACCATGTTTCCCCCGTTCATTGGTCCGGCGAAACCCGGAATCCCTAGCATACCAATTCGCCGTTCGCCGAATGCGCAGGGCGGGGAGCGGCTACCCAAGCCGTAACAGGGGGACTATCGTCTCATGTCCCTGGGAGGTGTCATGAGACCTGATCGAACCCAACACCCGTCAGAGCCTGAGATCATGAGCCCCGAGGCGGCGGCCCGGCTCGGCGAGCGCATGGCCGAGCAGCTCGCGGGCACCCTCAGCGCCCGCACGGAGGTCATCGCCCTCTCCGTCATGTGCCTGCTCTCGGGCGGTCACCTCCTGCTCGAGGACGTACCCGGCGTGGGCAAGACCACGCTCGCCCGCGCGCTGGCACGCGTCGCCCGCGCACGCGTAACGCGCGTGCAGTTCACGTCGGACATGCTCCCGAGCGACCTCACCGGCGTGAACGTGTGGAACCCGCAGACGCGCGAGTTCTCGTTTCTTCCGGGGCCCCTCTTCTGCGACGTGCTTCTCGCCGACGAGATAAACCGGGCCAACCCCAAGACCCAGTCTGCGCTGCTCGAGGCCATGGAAGAGGGTCACGTGTCGGTTGACGGGACCACCTATGACCTGCCCGACCCCTACTTCGTCATCGCCACGCAGAACCCCGTGGAGATGGAGGGCACCTATCCCCTGCCCGAGGCGCAGCTCGACCGCTTCATGGTGCGCGCCTCCCTCGGCTACCCCGACGCGGCGGCCGAGCGGGCCATGCTCGCCGGGAGATCGGGCGCGGACCCGGTCGAGCGCGTGACGGGCGTCTGCGACATGGCCGACGTCAGGGCGTTCAGGAACACCGCAGCGCGCGTGCACGTGAGCGACGAGGTGGCTGCCTATGCGCTCGCCATCCTCGACGCCACGAGACGCGCGTCCGAGGTCCGCCTCGGCGCCTCCCCGCGCGCCGGCCTCGCGCTCCTGGCCATCAGCCGCACGCACGCGCTGCTCGACGGCCGCACCGCCGTCTTTCCCGAGGACGTACGCACGCTTGCCCCCGCCGTTCTCGCGCACCGCCTCGTGCTGCGCGACGCGGTGCCCGGAACCCCGCAGGCCAAGCGGCAGCGCGCCGTCCTCACGCGCCTCATGTCCCAGGTGAGCGCTCCGGGCTCGCGACGCAAATGAGCGGGCGGGGCGAGAAGAACGACCGCTCCCTGACCCTCACGAGGCGCGGGGCCGTCCAGCTTGCCCTCGGCGCCGCGCTTCTCGCCACGGGCATCGTCGGCGGCTGGCTCGCGCCGGGCGCCGCCGGGATCGCGCTGCTCGCCGGCTGCGTCACGGGTCTTGCCGAGGTCCTTCTCGCCCGGCGTCTGCGGGCTCGCGGGACGTGGTCGCGCCTCGTGGAGACGAGCGCGCGCGTGGAGTCCTGGGTGCGCGTGAACCAGCGCGGCGAGGTCATCGAGAGCCTGTCGCGACCGGGCAGCCGCCGCGGCCTCTACCGTCAGCAGAGCGTGCGGCACACCTGGGTCGACGCCTTTGGGTTCTGGCACGCCACGCGCGTGGACCCCGCGGCACTCGAGCTGCGCGTCCCGCCCGCCGTGAGCCCCGATCTGCTGCGCTCCCTCCAGAGCGGTCGCCTCGCGCGGCTCACGGACCCAAGCCCCGAGCCGGACCCCTCCGGCGTGCGCCCCTACGAGAAGGGCGACGGCATCCGGCAGATCTCCTGGAGACAGACCGCCCACCACGGCGAGCTCATGTCCTTCGAGCGCTCGGGTCACGAGGCGCCGCCGGTCCTCGTGGTTGCCGACACGCTCGGCGCGGGCACGGGAGACGAGCTGGCGGCCACGACGGCTGCCGTGCTCCAAGGCCTGAGGAACAACCCAGACGTCATCCTGACCGACGGCTCCCTCACCCTGCGCGCCCCGGTCCAACAGGAGCGCTTCTGCGCCTCCGTCGTGGGTGAGCACGGGGACGCGAGCTCGGCAGAGGCGCGCGCCCGCGGGGTGGCGCGGCTCGCCGGCGGCGGGTCCGGACGGCGGCGCGTGGTGCTCGTGACCTGCGATCCAGATGGCGCTTTGGCCCGGACCCTGCAGCACGGCCCGCTCGCGGCCGCCGTCATCGTCGTAAGCGCCGAGAGGGGCGCACGTGCTGGCGAGGCAAGCGAGGGAGCCGCCGAGAAGAGCGGCGATGTCGCACGGGCAACGTCTGCGGACGCGCCCGCCCGGACGCACGCCGCAGCGGAGCTTCTGGCCCTTCTCGCCGGCGTTGCGCTTGCGCTGCTCGCGACGGTCCCGCTCACGAGCATGATCTACGAGGGCGTGTGGGGCGACTCCGTCCCCGCGCTCCTGTGCGCGGGTGCGGCGGGCGGCGCGCTGCTCGGCTCGCTCCTGCGCCGGCGCGGCGCGCGGCGGCCCGCACGCGTTGCGCTCCCGGCGGCCCTGGCCGTCGCGCTGGTCGTCGTAGGAGCCGCGCTCGCCCTTGGCGCGCTCGACGGGCGGGTGGGGCACGTTGCCACTACGGCCGTCGGCAACGCCGCGGGGCAGGCGGTCTGGGACGAGCCCCTGGCCTGGCTCGGCACCGTCGTGTCCACCGGCGCGGAGCAGCTCGCGGGCGGCGGCTCGCAGAACGCGCTCAAGACCTGGGACATCCTCGTTGTGCTCATGGGCTCCGGCCTCGCGGCGCTTCTCGCCGCGCTCTGCTCCTCGCGCTCGCTCAGGCCCGTCGCGGCGCTCGTCCCGCTCGGTCTCTCGGCCGCCGACCAGGTCATCATGGGTCCCGCCGCGCGGCTCGAGTGGATCTGGGCAGCCGTCGCCCTGGGCCTTCTGCTCGTCTGGCTCTCCGTTACCACGCGGCCCCGTCCCGTGCGCGGCGCGGCGGTGGCGCTGCTCGCCCTCGCGCTCGGGTGGGGCGCGAGCGTCGTCGCACCCTCGGGGGCCTTCGAGCGTTGGGCGCCCGGAGGGGACGGGCCTAGCGTCCCCACGCGCGTCGAGACGCTCGTGGACCTCTCAGCCGACCTCCGCGACCGCTCGCCAGCGCAGGCCCTCACCTATGTCACGACCGCAGACAGGCCCCTCTACCTGCGCCTGGGTGCGCTCGATGAATTCGACGGGTCAACGTGGCGCTTTGCGGGGATCTCGGACACGGACCTCGAGGACGGCTCGGGCATCTATTGGGAGGGCACGAGGGGCGGCTCCGGGAGCGGGTTGCTATGGTTTGCGGACGAGTCGGACGCATGGCTCGAGGAGCAGATGCCCTACGTGACGACGAGTGTTGAGGCGGGCTCCGAGTACGCGCCCGTCCCTCCGGGAACGTGCGAGCGGACGCGCGAAGAGGACGGAACGGTCACGGCGAGCGGCTGCTACCTCGCGCCCCTCACCTCGGACGCACGGCTGGACGACTTTGAGAGGATCAGGGCGGGGCTCGGCGAGAGCACGTGGGCAGGTCCCTCCGCGCGCACGTCCGAGGTGCCCAACCTGCCGCGGGCGGTCCAGGAGGTCGCGGACGAGGCGCGCTCGGAGGGCGCGATCGCCGCGGACGGCGACCTCGAGGCCCAGGTGAGCGCGACGCGCTGGCTCATGAGGTACTTCGCCGAGGGCGGCTTCTCCTACTCGCTCGACGCGCCGGATCGAGGCGGCGAGAACAACCTCCAGGTGGTGGCCGATTTCCTTACGGAGCGGCGCGGCTACTGCACGCACTACGCGACGGCGTTCGCGCTTCTCGCCCGCACGCTCGGGCTCAGCTCGCGGGTCGCCCTCGGCTATGCCCCCGGGTCGGAGCGCGACGCCGACGGCTCGTACGTGGTGCGCATGAACCAGCTCCACACCTGGGCGGAGGTCTGGTTCGACGGCATCGGCTGGGTGGGGATCGACGTGACGCCCGCCTCCGGCGAGGGCGAGGTCGCACCCGAGCCGCAGGAGACTCCCGAGACCACGCTGCCGGCAGACGAGCCGGACTCCCCCGGGGAGGATCCGGCAGGGCCCGAGGCTGAGACACCGGAGGAAGACGCCCCCGACGAGCAGGGCGAGAAGAACGACGCCTCGGCGCTTCCCTGGCAGGCGGTGGTCCTTCTCGCCGTGGCACTGACCGCCGCCGGCACCGGCGCGGCCGTCCTTCTCGCCCGCCGCCGCAAGCTCTCCTGCTGGCGGGACGCCTGGACGCGCGTCTGCCGCACGGCGCGGCACTCCGGCGTGCGCTGGGACCCGAGCGCCACCGAGGACGAGGTGTGCCGCCTCGTCTGCGAGCGCCTTGGCAACGAGGCCCTGGCCGCCGAGGTCCGCACCATCTGCCGCAACGCCTGCCAGGAACGCTACGGCGGCCACCCTGCGCCCTTCAAACAACCCCCACTACAAGCAATCGCCCGCACCCTGAGGCACCGCCGCAAGTAAACCTTTCTCGCCACGCGTTGCAACAGAGCGGCCCGCCGGGGCCCGACGCCCCGGCCCAAGGTCCGCCGCGAGTTCTTGCCCGCACCAAAGGCGCGGGCAAGCTGTTCGAAGCGCCGGATCTTGGGTCGGGGCGTCGGGCCCTGGCGGGCCATCCCCGCTCTGATGCGATCGCTACATCAGCTCGCAGACCTGGGACGCAAACGCCACGGGGTCCTCGGGCAGGATGCCCTCGACGAGCAGCGCCTGGTTGTAGAGCAGGCCCGCGTAGAGCTTGACCTTCTCGGCGTCGCCCGCCTCCTGCGCGGAGCGGAGCTTCTCGAAGACCGGGTGCTTGGCGTTGACCTCGAGCACGCGGACGGCCTTGGGGGCCTCCCCTGCCTCGGGGCCGGCGGCGAGGACCTTCTCCATCTCAAGCGTGAGCGGGCCCTCCGAGGTGATCACGGCCGGCGCGCCGTCGGCGGCGAGGCGCGTGGACACCGCGACCTTCTCGACCTTCTCGCCCAGCGCGTCCTTCATGGCGCCGAACAGGCCCTCGTTTGCCTTGGTGGCCTCCTCGGCCTCCTTCTTCTCCTCGTCGGTGGCAAGGTCAAGGTCACCGGAGTTCACGTTCTTGAGCTCCACGGTGCGATCCTCCACCTCGGGCTCGGCACCGTCGGCCACGGCCTGGGCGGCCGCCTCGCGCGCGGCGTCGTCCTCGTAGGCCTTGGGCAGACCCTTGGCCGTGAAGTCGTGCATGGCCTGGAAGCAGAACTCGTCCACGTCCTGCGTGGCAAGGAGCACGTCGTAGCCCTTGGCGAGGACGGACTCCACCACGGGCATCTTGGCCAGGCGCTCGCGGTCGTCGCCGGCGGCGTAGTAGACGGCCTTCTGGTCGGCGGGCATGGCGGCCACGTACTCCTGGAGCGTGACCATCTTCTGCTCGCGCGCGCTCCAGAACAGCAGCAGCCCCGCGAGCTCGTCCTTCTTCATGCCGTAGCTCTGGTAGATGCCGTACTTGAGGCCGCGGCCGAAGTTCTCGAAGAACGTCTCGTAGGCCTCGCGGTCGTTGTCGCGCATGGCCTCGAGCTCGCTCGTGATCTTCTTCTCGATGCGGCGCGCCATGGCCTGGAGCTGGCGGGTCTGCTGGAGCGTCTCGCGCGAGATGTTGAGGGAGACGTCGGAGGAGTCCACGACGCCGCGGACGAAGTTGTAGTAGTCCGGCAGGAGGTCCGCGCACTTCTCCATGATGAGGACGTTGGAGCTGTAGAGCTCGAGGCCCTTCTCGTAGTCGCGGCTGTAGAGGTCAAAGGGGGCCTTGCCGGGGATGAAGAGCAGCGCGTCGTACTCGAGCGTGCCCTCGGCGTGCAGGCTGAAGGTACGCGCCGGGTCCGCCCAGTCGTGGAAGGTGGACTTGTAGAACTCGGCGTACTCCTCGTCGGTTACCTCGGAGCTGCGCTTCTTCCAGATGGGGGTCATCGAGTTGATGGTCTCGAGCTCGGTGTAGTCCTCCCACTCCGGCTGGTAGTCGTCGCCGGCGTCCGCAGGCTTCTCCTTCTCGCGGCTCTTGGTCACGAGCATCTGGACCGGGTAGCGCACGTAGTTGCTGTAGCGACGGATGAGCTCGCGGAGCTTCCACTCGCTGAGGAACTCGTCGTAGTTGGCCTCCTCGGCGTTCTCCTTGAGGGTCATGACGACGGAGGTGCCGGGCTCGGTGCGCCAGGCGGGGTCGTCGGCGGCAACGGGCTCGATCGTGTAGCCCTCCACGCCGTCCGAGGTCCAGCGGTTGCACTCATCGGAGCCGTACGCGCGGCTGATCACGCTGACCTCGCGCGCCACCATGAAGGCGGAGTAGAAGCCCACGCCAAAGCGGCCGATGATGTCCACGGCGTCGCCCTGGGCCTCGGCGTTGGCGGCCTTGAACTCCTCGGAGCCGGAGTGGGCGATGGTGCCGAGGTTCTTCTCCAGCTCGTCGGCCGTCATGCCGATGCCGTTGTCGGAGACGGTGATGGTGCGCGCGTCCTTGTCAAAGGCCACGTTGATGGCAAGGTTGGCCTGGTCAACCTGCACGGAGCTGTCGGTGAGGCTCTTGAGGTAGAGCTTGTCGATAGCGTCCGAGGCGTTGGAGACCAGCTCGCGGAGGAAGATCTCGCGGTTGGTGTAGATAGAGTTGATCATGAGGTCGAGGAGCTTCTTGCTCTCTGTCTTGAACTTGCGCATGCTGCGCGCCCCTTTCCGTGCGGTTGTTGAACGAGGCCTAGTGTACCCGTTTTTAGATAATCTCAGTCGTATGCGCTTAGATATCACAAAGGGGGCGCAGCGCAGGGCGAGAAGAGCGTGCGCGCGGAGCCCCTTGCACGGCGGTTGTGCGGGTCGCCGCCGGTTGTGAGCAGCGGCGGTTGCGCGTAGCGACGGTTATGCTCTGTCGGGACGGCTGTGCGCAGTCGGGACGGCTGTGCGCGGGCGGGACGGTTATGCGCAGTCGGGACGGCTGTGCGCACCCCACGAGAAGAGAGCCCTTCTCGCCAAGGCTTCTACCTGCGGATATGTTATTTCGAACGCCGCGCACAACCGACGGGAGTGCGCACAACCGACCGGAGTGCGCATAACCGGCGGCAGTGCGCATAACCGAAGGGACTGCGCATATCCGGAAGGGCCAGCCCGCCGCGAAACCGCGACGATCCGGACGCAATGGCTACGCCTCGTCGAGAAGGACCTCGCCGAGGAAGCCCTCGTCATACGAGATGGCATCTGGGAGATCGAGTGGCGCGTCGGAGGCAACCAGAAGGTAGTTGTCCTCCTCGGCATGGGTCGCGTCAGTGGCGAGAAGAACCTTGACGTTGGGAAACGCCACGAGCGCGGTGGCCACCGTCGAGCGCAGGAAGCTCACGTCCGCCCCGCCGTCACACGAGACGACGTTCATGAGGAGCAGGCCGCCGGGCGCGAGGGCGCGGCGCACGAGGCGCAGAGCCTCCACGGTGGCAAGCGAGCGCACGGGTTTCTCGCCGACAAAGGCGTCGAGGACGACGGCGTCGTAGGGGCCAAGCGCGCCTTCGAGGAAGGAGCGACCGTCGTCGCAGATCACGCGCAGGTCTCCCCCGTTCGCTCGAGCGAGGGCGATGGCGTCGTCGAGGAAGAACCATCGGTGCGCGGCGCGGATGACCGCGGGGTCGATCTCCACCACATCCATGCGCACGCCGGAGTGCCGCGCGGCGACGAGCTTGGGAAACGCGAAGCCTCCCCCGCCGATCGCAAGGACATGGCGGGCATCCGGTCGCAGCTCGAAGAGGCGTCCGAAGGCCCGATAGTACTCAAAGACCGGCTCCATCCTGCGTTCGCCGAGGTAGGTCGCAGACTGGTAGACGCCGCCCGTGCGCAGCACGCGCGCCGGCTCTCCGAGGCCGCGGCGCGTGGTGTAAACGAGCGCGGGGCCGCTCATGGTCCACAGGAGATGGGGTTCGTGGAGCATGGCCCCGCGAACGGCAGCCGCGATAGAAGCCGTCGCGCCAAGCGCCACGCCAAGGCCCAGCCAGCCCCTCTTCCCGAGCATGTCTCACTCCCCTTCTGCGACCCGACTGCGCGCGTCGCGGCAACCCGCCTCCGCGCGCGCCTCGCTCCCCTCTCGCACCATGATAGGCAGCTGGTAGGATTGTTCCCAGAAGGAGGAACATGTCGCTGAGATTCATCATCTCCCCAGCAAAGAAGATGCGCGTTCAGGACGCGCCGCCCTGGTCCGTTCGCGAGCCGGCGTTTCTGGACCGCGCGGAGATCCTGATGCGGGCCGTCCAGAGGCTCTCGCGCGACGAGGCGAAGGCCCTCTGGAGCTGCAGCGACAGGCTCGCTGACCTCAACTACGAGCGCTTCCGGGACATGGACCTGAGGGGCGCGGTGACGTCGGCTGCCGCGGCGTACGAGGGCATCCAGTACACCCATCTCGCGCCACAGGTGATGAGCGAGAACCAGCTCGCCTGGCTCGACGAGCACCTGCGCATCCTCTCGGGCTTCTACGGCATGCTACGGCCGCTCGACGGCGTGGCGCCGTATCGGCTTGAGATGCAGGCCAAGCTCGCCGTAGGAGACACCCGAAACCTCTATGACTTCTGGGGGAGCACGCTCTACGAGTCCCTCGCCGAGGAGGGGTGCGGCCTCATCGTGAACGCGGCCTCCGTCGAATACGCGCGCGCCGTCACGCCGTGGGTCCGCCCGGAAGGTCCCCAGGTTCTGACCTGCCTCTTCTGCGCCGAGCGCGAGGGACGCCTCCGCCAGCCGGCAACCGAGGCAAAGGCGGCCCGCGGCACCTTCATACGCTGGTGCGCCGAGCGAGGCGTGACGCACAAGGACGAGCTTTCCGACTTCCGCGAGCGCGGCTACGCCTTTGACCTCGCCCGCTCCGACTCGAACACCCTCGTGTTCACGCAGAGCCGTCCCGCAGCCGCGTGAGAACGGCCCGAGCAGGTATCATGGGAGCAGACCCGGGGGGTGAGACCACGGCTGACGTCGACGCGATCATCGAGCAGATACTTGCCGCCACCCGCGCCAAGGGCGGCCGCGCCTTCCAGAGCTCTCGGACGTACTCCGACGAGCCCCTCCTCGTGCGCGGCTCCCAACTCTCGAGCTACCTCCCCGAGCCCATCCAGAGGATGCGCGCCCTCGCACACGGCCCCGAGGCGCGCTCATGGTCCGACGCCCGGCTCTTCGTGGAACAGGCCCGCCTCATGGAGGGCTACGAGGACGACTTTCCCTACGAGGGCGAGTTCAGGAGCTACTTCCCCACGTACCAGGCGATGACCAACCCCCAGCTGCGCGGCTACTTCACGTGGCGCACCCATGTGCGCGCAGGTCGCGTGGAGCCCACCTCGCTCTCCTTTGCCTTCGTCTACCTCTATGAGCTCATCAACGGCATCGGGGCGGCACCCGGGGAGGAGACCCTCCACGCCATAGAGGGCTTCTGGCAGAGCTACCGCGCCATCGACCCCGCGCTCGACCGCTACGTCCGCCCCTGGCTCGTCGACTACGTTGTCTACCACGGGCTTTCTCCGGAGCTCGCCGCCCCCTACCTCAACACGGCACACGACCGCGCCGTGCAGGTGCTCGCCGAGGAGGAGGCGCGCGTCCTCGAGGAGCCGCCGGCACGCGGGCGCCGCGCCGCGAAGGCGGCGTTCTCCCGGGATCCCGGGCGCGAGGAGGCCGTCTTCCAGGCCCTCTGCGCCCTGTCGACCTACCGCCTCGGCGAGTCGCGCCTCTTCAAGGACGACCCGGAATCGCTCGTGCGCGTGACACCCGTCGTCTTTGACCGACTCGTGCGCCACTACCGCAGCGGCAGGACCCAGGGCTACGTCGAGAGCCTCTTCGGCTCCCGCCACGCCATGCCCCACCTGATGTTTGCCTCGGCGGTGTTCTGGCCGGGCACCAAGCACGAGGACTGCGTCGTCAGGCTCGACAACACGGTCACCTTCATCTGCCAGAACGGCTTCTGGACCTGCGACGCGCTTCATGACGGCGGCGAGAAGAGCGCACGGCTCGGCCAGGTCCTCCATGCCGTGGACCAACGGCTTCGCACGGCGCTGGGCCATCCCCAGCCCCTCCAGGACCGGGGCGACCCCAAGTACCTCGCGCAGATCATCGACCGCGTGGTGGGAGACTACCTCGAGTGGCGTCGGGAGCACGCGCCGAGGCGCATCGAGATCGACCTCTCCAAGCTTGCGGGAATCCGCTCCATCGCGGCCGTCACGCGCGACGCGCTGCTCGTGGACGAGGAGCGCGAGGACATCGGTGCCCCGGTGGCGCCCGGACACGCCTGCATCCCGGCGGCGGCAGAGCCCGTCGGCACCCAACCCATCGCCGTTGGCGCTGCCGCCCCCGATGAAGCACAGGGGGCCGAGAAGAGCACTCCCCTCGGCATTGATGCAGATGAGCTGGGGTTTGTTCGAGCTCTGCTCGAGGGCCGTACGCCGGCGGCCAGCGGCACGGACCTCCTTGTGGACACTATCAACGAGAAGTTCTTTGACCTCGTGGGGGACGTCGTCATCGAGTTTGGCGCGGACGGCGCGCCCACGCTCGTCGAGGACTACGTCCAGGACGTGCGCGAGGCGCTCGGCTAGGCCTCCGCGCCGAAGATGGCGTCACGCGTGATGCGGACGGCCCCCTCGTCCGGTAGGCACTCGAGCAGGAAGATGGGGATCTCCCCGATGAGCGCGTCGAGCGTCTCGAGCGAGGCGGCGGTGGCCTCCTCGTCCCAGAAGGGATAGCGCACGTTGTTGTAGAGATAGGCCATGACCTCGGCGGCATTGAGACGCCGGATGCGGTTCTCAGGCGCCTGCTTGAGCACCACGATGCCCGCCAGCGGCGCCTTCACGTTCCTGATGTAGGGAGAAGAGCCCGCCCACGGGGACCCGTACGCCCGCCACTCGCCGTCAAAGCGCCGGATGAACGCACGGTCCCCGTTCATGATCTCCGCACCCAGGTGCTCATGCCAGAGGTCGGCCTGCGTGGACTTGCCGGTGCCGGAGGACGCCGTGAAGGCCACTGCCCTGCCTTCGAATTCCACGAGCGAAGCGTGCAAGAGCAGCCCGTTGTTTCGAGCCACCACGGGCAGGAAGGCAATGAGGAGCATGTTGAGGATAGAGTCCTCCGAGGTAAACCTTGTATAAGTTATTTTCTCAACATTCGAGGAGATGGATAAAAGCGCAGAGTCTCGTTCGCCATTTTCATAAACATTCCAAGCAAACAAAGCCCCATTAGCTGTGGAAAAGGCGGTGACGCCTTCTATGATATCTGGAGTGACATAGATAATCTCATCAACGACATTGAGGTCAATCACCAGCTCCGGACTTTCACATCCACTACGATTATCAACACTAAAGTCTATAGCTTTCTTTATCTCGCTCGCATTACGTAGAGAGACGCAGATGTCACATAATACATGGGACAAAACAAGCTCCAGAATCAATGAGAACCCGTCTGCCCATTGCATACCGATACGCAATGGGCAGACGGGGGCTGACTTAGCTTTGAATGAACTTGATCTCTAAGACGACGGGTTCGTAACACATCCGGCATCGAAGAAAACGGGGTCGGTATCACACCTATGATCGCCATCTTTATCCTCGTGAGAGTAAATCTCACAGGTTGCCGCAATTCGCTCGTCAGGGCGAATCTGCATAAGCATCATTTCAGGCACTACATAGCTCTTCTTCATATTAGGCTCCTCCCTTGCTGCGAAACATAAGAAAGTTGTTATATGCATAGCGCGCTCGATTGCAAATTCTCTCAGAGATACACTCGGGAGAACCACTTTCCGCCTCACGTATTCCTGGACAAGCATAGCAGAAATCGCGCCACTCACATTGACGGCACTCTTCCGGAAGATGAATGTTCGATACCTTATAGATTAAATCATTCCAAGCGCTTTCGAAACCAACCTCAAATGGCCTGCATTTACTCGAGGACATAAACGCGCACATGTCCATGTCGCCGTTCCAGTCAATCCAATAGGAGCACCTGTACGACTTACAGGTATCAAACGCAGGGTTTCCGGGAAGGAGCGACCCGCTGTCAGGAACTCGATATCTAGCTTTATCTGCTGTGGATGGAAGCTCAATTCGAAGAGTGTTTGGATCATTAGAGGCGCCGCGGACTGCCGGCACAAGCTCATACGAAGAGATAAAACCTACGTCGAACTCTTCTGCAAGGTTCTTCACTGATTCGAAATCAGAATCGTTAAGTGTTGTTCTGGTAAACGAAAGCGTAAACGGAACAGAAGCGTCAACTAAACACTTCAGGCCCTTCATGACGCGGGAGAATCCATCCTCAACGCCGCAAAGCCTAGCATACGTACTGTTTGAAGCGCCGTACATAGTGACTCTCAGCGAGGCAGGCGGGTAATCCCTCAAAAGCCGCGCAATCCGTTCGTCAATCAAAGAACCGTTACTGATTAGAGAAACCATGATGCCGAGGTCTCTAATTTCAAGATAAATCTTCTCAAAATCGGGACGCGTGAATATTTCCCCGCCCGTAAGAGTGATAGCAATCGTACCAGCATCTCTCGCCTGAAGAGCCATATCTATCCACTCGTCAGCCGTGCGAAGTCTCCCAAGCTCATTCATGCGATCTTTGGAAAGATGCACGTAGCACATCTTGCAATTGAAATTGCAGAGTGGTGTTAGCTCGAATGTGCCAAATATGGGAATCCCCGCTTCACGCGCCTGCGCACGCAGGTTTTCACGGTACTTTCGCCATGTCATCTCGGGCATGCTCGTCATGCTACTCCTCGAGGACGCCCTTGTCGCTCAGCTCGGCGACAAACGCCTTCACGTCAACCTCGGCCTGCTCGCGCTCGACCTCGTACTCAGCGAGAAGGGCCTCGACGAGCTCGTCCTCCGTCGCGCCCTGCTCGAGCTTCTCCCAGAGAAGCGCGCCGCTCTCGGAGAGCGCGATCACGCCCGGGATGTCACGGGTGCGCGTTCCCACGGGAACGACCATATGAGAGTCGCCGACAGAACGGCGAACGAAACCGCTGGCAATCTTCATTCCCCACTCCTTTCGTCAATCCAAGGTACACAAGCTTGTTCAAATTAGCCGGGCTTCAGAATGAATGCCCCTCCACAGATCATGGGAGACCGAAGCCTCACCCAAAGTTCAAGGTTGACACAAGGTTCCCCTATCATTCTGTCCCCACTAGGACACCCCCTCCTTGCGCCAACAGGATCGCGTTTTTCGAGAGCCTAGGGTGCGTCAGCAATGAAGTACCTAATGCTCAGCGGCAGGACCCCAGTGCACCAATCGGGAGACGTCTCGTGAACAAGAGGACCAGAACAGAGCGCCTGTATCTCTCACACCTGGCTGTTCGTGGCCTGAGGGACAGGACGCCGGAGAACCCACCCGACGAGATGGACTGGCGCTCCCTGTTTGAGCTCGCCGGATGGAACAGCCTGACCGGACTGACGTGGCACGCCGTGAAGAGATGCCCTGCGGTCCCCGACGACGTTCGGCGGGAATGGGAGCAGTCGGCCGTCTCCACGGCAATCCGACGCGTCATGTACGAGACGGAGCGAGAGCTCGTCGTAAGCGCTCTGCAAGACGCCGGCATCAGCGTCCTTCCCCTCAAGGGAGCCTCAATCGCCGCCCTCTACCCGGCGGACGACATGCGCTCCATGGCGGACAACGACCTGATGTACGGGTATGTGGAGCCCGACGAGCATGATAGGTGGCACGTCCGCGGAGAGACCGAGGCGGAGCGCAGGGACTCTATCCTCAGGGCCAGAGACGCCCTGGCGGACATCATGCCGATGCTGGGCTACAGGTCCGACGGATATGAAACGGCTGACATCACAAAATGGCACGACGTTGGCTACGTCAAACCGCCGTTCCTCCGCTTTGAGATGCACCACTCCCTCATCGGCCAGATAGAGAAGGATACGGGCTTCTTCTCTGATCCCTGGCGCTTTGCCTGCGGGGTCGCGTCCAGCGACGGCAGGGGGTCAACGCTCTTCCTCCCAAAGGAGGTGGAGTACGTCTACCTGGTCACCCACGCCCACAAACATGCGGTAAATAAGGCCATCGGAATACGATTCTTGGCAGACATCCAGGTCTATCTGGATGCGTGGGAGAAGTCGATGGACTGGGACGAGGTATCCTCGCTGCTTCGCGACTCGGAAATCCAAGACTTCGAGAGCGAGATCCGCAGCCTGACAACCCGCCTCTTCAACGAGGAGGAGCTGACCGAGGCGGAGCAGGCCCTCATCGTCAGGATGGTGGGGGGCGGCACGTTTGGGACCGAGGCAAACGCCCTGGAGAACAAGCTGAACGAGCAGAGGGGCGAGACCAGACACCCGCGCCTGACCGTCGCTTGTGAGCTGCTCTCCCCTGATCGCCCCCAGAAATCCACCTTCCTGCAGAAGGTCGCCGATCAGCCGCTGATCCGCCCCCTCTTCCCCGTCTTCAAGCTTGCCTCCATGGCAGCGAAGCTGATAAGAAGGCCGGACATCATGATTCCAAAGATTCGCGTCTTCCTGGGAGGCAGGCAACCGTAGCGGGCACCGCACCGGGCGCAACACGGGACGCCCCCCAGCAATCAAGCTCCACCGGGAGTCTCAACCATTCGACCGCAAACCTGCGCCGGTCTCCTCAGCCAGATGCCCCTCTCGCAGCGAGAAGACCCTGTCGCAGAACGGGAGAACGCTGCGCCGATGGGTGATGACCACGCACGTGGGTCGCGAGGGGCGCAGGCGGAGGGCGCGCATGACGGCGAGCTCCGTGTCCTCGTCCAACGCCGAGGTCGCCTCGTCCAGCAGCAGGAGGCCCGCCGGGCGCACCAGTGCGCGCGCGATGGCGATACGCTGGGCCTGCCCCTCCGAGATGCCCCCCGAGCGCTCGCCCACGCGAGCGTCAAGGCCACCGTCGAGCCCCTCCACGAAGCCGAGCGCATCCGCCGAGGCAAGGGCATCCCTGAGCTCGTCTTCCGTTGCGTCGGCGCGTCCCATGAGGAGGTTCTCGCGAATCGTCCCGCTGAAGAGCGTGTTGCCCTGCGGCACGTAGCTCACAAGGTCGCGAGCGCCCGCGCAGGGCAGCTGCCCGCCCTCCCCCGACACGAGCGCCACGACTCCCCGCGAGGGCTCCACAAGTCCCAGCAGCAGCCTCACGAGCGTGGTCTTTCCAGCGCCCGAGGGTCCCATGATGGCAACGATCTCGCCGGATGCAACCGAGAAGCTCACGTCGCGTAGCACCTCACGGCCCGTGGCGTAGGAGAACGCCAGCCCGCTGGCCCTCACGCCAACAGGCGGCACGGGCCCGTCCCCCCTCGTCTGGGCCGGGGCCTGCCGGCTCTCCCCGACCATCTGCGGGAGAGAGGCGACCTCCCGCACGCGGGCGACGGACGCCACCACCGAGGCGGCGCGCGGGAGCATGCCGCCCAGGCCGGAGAGCGACGCCTGCACCTGCGAGACCAGCGAGAGAAACGCCACGAAGGTTCCGTAGGTGACCGAGCCCGAGGCTATGCCCAGAACGCCGTGCAGGAAGGCAAAGAGGTAGGACCCCGTGAAGGTGAGGCCCATCACGAGGTTTGCCGCCACGGTGAGACGGGCACGGCGACGCACGAGGCGCTCGTGCTCCCCCTGAAGGCGAGAGAGTCGCGCGACCTCGCTCTTCTCGGCACCAAAGGCCTTGATCACCGCCTCGTGCGAGAGAACCTCCTGCGCCCGCTGGCGGTAGTCCGCCTCGGCCTGCTGGACCCTCTGCTGCAGCGCCCGGAGCTTCAGACTCACAAGAACGCTGGCGAGAAGCGCCACGGGCATGAGCACGGCAATGAACACGGCAAGCGTGACGTCATAGCGCCAGAGCAGCCAGTACGCCGCAACAGCCTGCACCACCATGGCAAGAAGGCTCACCGCCGTCCCGGTGAGTCCGCTCGCTATGCCGGAGACGTCGCTCGTGAGGCGGGAGAGGAGCTGCTCGCTGTGGTGGCGAGAGAAGTCCTCCCAGCGAGCGCCCAGCAGGCGCTCGTAGACGCCTGTCCGCAGGTCGTTTGCCATGCGCTCGCCAAGCGTGGTCGCCACCCAGGAGAGCCCCATGGAGAGCGCCACGCTCACGCCCTGCACGAGGACCACGAGCGCGATCGCCTGCGCAAGACCCGCGGACGCAGCGACCGCGGCGTCGAGCACGTGCCTGTTGACGGCCGCGGACGCAACGCCCACGAGCACCGACGCAGTCCTCAGAGCCGAGAGGCCGAGGAGCCTGACTCGATTTGTCCCCAAGAGGTCGTAGAGCCAGCGCAGGGAACCCAGCCAGTCTTCGGGCAGCTCGGACAGCTTGCGAACGGCCCACTCCCTCAGCTCGCCCACGAGTCGTCCCCTCCCCTCACCGCGCGCCCCGCACCGCGGACGAGGCGCTTGAGGGGCCCGGGCGCGCGCCAGAGGAGGCCGCGCACGGGTAGAAGAACCCGCCAGAGAGCGCCCCACGCACCGAGGAGACCCGTGCGGGCGCCCATCACGCGACGTCCGCGCTGCACGCGCTCCACCACGGCAAACACCTTCTCGCGCGGCACCTCCTCGCACCAGAGCTGGCCGTCACCGTTAACCTTGAGGATCCCCGGGCCAGCCACGCCCACCACGCGGTGCAGCACGACCCTCTCGTCCCGCCAGAAGAAGACTATGTCACCCGGGCGAACCTCGTCGCCCGGGCCAACGGAGCGCAGGTAGACGGTATCCATCCCCTCGCGCAGGGTGGGGCGCATGCTCTCCCCTTGCACAACAAGGGGGCAGAGGGCGCCTCCCGAGCCAAGCGACGCCACCAGCCCCGAGAGCTCGCGCGCCGAGAAGCACCTCGTCGCCGAGGACTCATATGACGCACCGTCGCCTGCCATGCGTCATCGCTCGGCGCTGTGCGCCCCAGGGCCGGGGTTGCCGTCAAACGCCAGCCTTGCCACGGAGTCGCCGGTCTCCTTGCCTGAGCGACGGCGAGCGTAGCCGTAGCCATAGCCGTAGTAGGAGTCCTTCGAGGCCTTCTCGCCACAGTTGAGAGCGAGGCCGACCACCGAGACGCCCGCCTTCTTCAGCTGCTCGGAGGCCATGGAGAGCGCCGCCTTCTGCGTGTAGCCCTCACGCACCACGAGCAGGGTGGCGTCCGCGAGCGAGGCAACGACCGACGCGTCGGCGAACATCCCCAGCGGCGGCGTGTCTATGACCACGAAGGCAAACTTCTCGCGCAGATTGGCGACCAGCTCCCTGAACCTCTTGGAGGAGATGATCTCCGTGGGGTTGGGAATGTCCGGCTCGGCGTTGAGGAAGAAGAGGTTCTGCTGGCTGGTTTTCCTGATCACGCGCTCGGCAGGGGTTCCGTGAAGGACCTCTCCCAGCCCCTTGAAGGCGCGGACGCCGAGAATGCCCGCGAGCGAGCAGCGCCTGAGGTCGCCTTCGACGAGCAGCACGCTCTGTCCGCTCATCGCAATGGCCTGGGCGAGGAGGCAGGCGATCGTCGACTTTCCCTCGCCCTCCATCGAGGAGGTGACCGCAATGGTCTTTATCGGCTCGTCAACGCCCAGGAACATGAGGTTGGTGAGCAGGGTCTTCATGCTGTCCTGGGCACCGAGGACCTCCTCGGAGCGCCCCGCGCCCTGACCGCGCCCGCCCTTGCCGAACTCCGGGACGGCCCCCAGCTCGGAGATGCCGGAGATCTCCTCGGCCGTCTTTGCGTCGTGAACGCGCGTGTCGAGCATGTCCGCCACCACGATTCCCGCGCAGGCCGCGAACAGGCCGCCGAGAAACGCGACCGCGACGTACAGCGGCCTGTTGGGGCCGCTCGGCACCATGGGCTCCATCGCCTTGTCGAGCACGTTGACGCTCTGGACGTTCATGACCTCCTGTGCCACCTCCGAGGCAACCCCGGCAACGGCATTGGCCACCTCGGCCACGCCCTCGGGGTCCGCTCCCGAGGCGATGACCCTCACCACGCGGGAGTCGTCACCGCTCGCCACGGAGATGCCGTAGCCCCCGAGAGAGTTCCACCCGAGCGCCTCGGCGGTGTCCATGCGAACGCGCGTGCTCATGATGAGCTGGGAGATGTCGTTTGCGATCTGCTGGCTCACGTTGAAGTTGGTGGAGAGCGTCGAGTACGACTCCATCTGGCTGGAGTCCTCGGAAACCAGCACGTAGAGCGTGGTGCTCGCGGAGTAGACGTCTCGCATCATGGTGTAGCAGTACGCGGCGGTCGCCACGGCGCACACCACAGGGACGACGATGAGCCACCTAAGGTGCTTCCTCAGCAGAGCCAGCAGTTCGAGCAGCGTCATCAATACCCCTTCGTGCGTCACCACAGATTGCCAAAAACGACCCCAGGTTCATGAAAGAGCGCGAGGTAGCTCCCTAGGATACCGAGTAATTGCACCCCCTCCTCAGATACCCTCTTTCATTCCTGACGCTCGTCGTTTGGTTCAACCAACCAAATCAGGCGTAATTCAGGAACTAAAAATACGATACTGAGAATGGACGCTTTGAGAGGAGGAATCTATGAACGATGTCCCCTTCGAGGACGCGAGTGGCCTTCCCCAGCTCGTCTCACGTCTCGTCACCGCCTACTACCGAAAGGACTACGAGCCCGTTCTGGAACGCCTCACGCCGGACTGCCTGTTCATAGGCGCCGGATCCGACGTGTCCCATGGGGCGGAGAGCCTCGCCGAGACCGTCCTCTCCAACTCCTCGATGCCCACCTACATCGTGCGAGACGCCCAGTTTCACCTCGTGGCGTCCGGCTCCCCCACAGAGGCGGTGGTTGCGGGAAGATACACGATCTACTCTGACGCCGACCACAAGATGCTCTCCTCGGAGAGGCAGCGGCTGACGGTCAACTGCCGCTGGGAGAGCGGTGCCTGGAAGGCGTACCTCGTTCACGCGTCAAACGAGTGGGGCCCTCTTGACGAGGGAATCTCCTTCCCGGCAAGGGTCAGCGAGCAGACCTACCGCTACGTCCAGGACATACTCCGAGCCAGCAAGATGCGGGACGAGGGGTCCGCGGAGAGCGTGGCCCTTCCCGTGGGCGACGGGATAGCGTTTCTCAACCCCTCGCGCATCGTCTACGCGGAGGCCAACGCAAAGAGGACCGTCATCCACCTCGTGGACCAGGTGGTCACCGCCAAGATGCTGCTCGCCAACGTCCTCGAGCTCCTGCCCGCGCAGTTCTCCCGCGTTCACCGGAGCTACGTCGTAAACCGAAGCCACGTCTCGGCACTCTCCGGGGGGGAGATAGTCATGTCCAACGGCGACCGCATCCCCATCCCAAAGAGGCGTCGCAGCGAGATCGAGCGGGAGCTCTCGAGAAGGACGGACTGACCGTCGACCAAGGCGTGCAATCCCTGACGGCGGCAAGGAGATCCCGGCCGCCTTCAGCTTTATCGCAAAGATGCCGCTCGCGTTTTTGGCGGTTGGCTCAAGCCATACATCGTGTAGTCTGGTCATACACCGATAGAACCAATGCCATCTGGGCTGGAACGACCGCGCTCTCATCTGGAGCGAGCATCATAACCAGCCCTGGGCTGCGCGAATGGGCGGAGGGGGCGAGAGGTCCGCAGTGAGCGAGGAGCAGATTCGGCTCGCCGAGCGCGTGAAGGCAGGCGTCCTCGGCGTCTTCGTCAACGATCGCGACGCGTTTCTCGACCTCCTGGACGAGGAGAGCGTGCTCGTAGGCGCCGGCTCCAAAGTGTTCAACGGCCGGGAGCCCTTTGAAAGCAGCCCCCTCAACCCGCCGGGCATCCTCGCCCGCAACGTGACGTTTGGCTCGCTCTACACCAACCGTCCCGACGAGGCAACCGTGGTGGGAACCTACCTCCTGAGCGGCCCGTGCATCAACGGGACCGTCAACCAGCGCGTTACGGTCAACCTGCGCAAATCGGGAGATGACTGGAAGATCACGCTCGCGCACTTCTCTAACGAATGGCCCATGGGCAAACCGGGCGACGGTGCCCAGAAGGCAACCGCCGGCGATGCGCCAAGGAGGCTGCAGCTGCGCTCCGAGAGCGGAATCATCTTCGTAGACCCGGAGGAGATCGTCTACGCGGAGTCCTCGGGAAAGAGGAGCATCGTGCACCTCAAGGACAGAGACGTGACCGTCTGCGCGCTTTTGCACGAGCTGTGCGAGATGCTGCCCAGCCAGTTTGTGCGCGCAAACCGCTTCTACGTCGTGAACGTGCGCCATGTTCAAGAGGTTGGCCGTGACGGCATCCTGTTCTCAACCGGCGAGAGCGTCCCCATCCCCGAGCGGCGGGTCAAGGAGATTCAGCTCGAGATCGCGAGCGCCGTGTCGCGCAACTTCAACTGACGACAAGAGCGTCTCAAGAGACGAACACGTGTGCTAGAATTGCTTCCTCACAGACATTGAGGAGGGGCGACACATGGGCGAGGTGCGGGTACCCAAGCGCATAGCGGCGGTCATCATCAACTCCCTCAAGGGAGGCGTGGTGCCGCGCATCGGCCTGCCCTACATCACCGTGGGTCGCGAGCGCGAGATACAGGCGCTTCTCCACGACCTCGACCTCGTGGCGGACGGCGGGGCCAGCTTCCGCTTCCTCGTGGGCCGCTACGGCGCCGGAAAGAGCTTCCTGCTCCAGACCATCCGCACGCACGCGATGGGCAACGACTTTGTGGTGGCGGACGCCGACCTCTCCCCGGAGAGACGCCTCCAGGGCGGGCAGGGCCAGGGCCTTGCCACCTACCGCGAGCTCATCCGAAACCTCTCCACCAAGACGCGGCCCGAGGGCGGTGCGCTCGCGCTCGTGCTGGACCGCTGGGTGGCAGCCCTGCGCGAGCAGCCGGACGCCGAGGCCGCGCTCGCGGCGCAGCTCTCCCCCATCCAGGAGCTCGTCTGCGGCTTTGACTTCACGCAGGTACTGCGCCTCTACTATCGGGCGAGCCTCGAGGGGAACGACGAGGCGCGCGCCGGCGTGGTCAAGTGGCTTCGCGGCGAGTTCCGCACCAAGACCGAGGCGCGAGCGGAGCTGGGCGTCAACGCCTGCATCACCGACGACACCTGGTACGAGTACCTCAAGCTCTTCGCGCAGTTCCTCGTGGGGGCAGGCTACCGGGGCCTCGTCGTCCTCATCGACGAGCTGGTGAATCTCTACAAGATTCCCAACGCCACCTCGCGCCAGTACAACTACGAGAAGATCCTCACCATGTACAACGACACGCTCCAGGGCAAGGCGCACCACCTGGGGATCATCATGGGCGGCACCCCTCAGTCCATCGAGGACCGCCGCCGCGGCGTCTTCTCCTACGAGGCCCTGCGCAGCCGCCTCACGCAGGGGCGCTTTGCGAGCGCAGGCCTCGCGGACATGCTCGCGCCGGTCATCCACCTGGAGCCGCTCACCTACGAGGAGCTGCTCGTCCTCATCGAGAAGCTCGCGGACATCCACGCCGGCTACTTCGGCTACGAGCGCACGCTCACGGAGGGGCAGCTCGTGGCGTTTCTCAAGGTGGAGTTCGGCCGCGTGGGCGCGGACACCCACCTCACGCCGCGCGAGGCCATCCGCGACTTCATCGAGCTTCTCGACATCGTGTGCCAGAACCCGGGGGCAGACATTGACGCGCTGCTCAAGACGGACGCGTTCTCCGGCGCCGTCTCAGCGCCCGCCGTGGCCGCCGGCGCCCAGGACGTGGACACCGCCTACGCCGAGTTCACGATCTAGGCGAGAAGCACCTCTGGATTCACTCTCAAGCCACCCTGTTGTCGTGGTCGCCCTTGGGCAGCCTGCACTAATCCTGGCGCAGCTCGAGCACCGTGCACATGTCTGACGAGTTCAACGCCGCCACGGGGCAATGCCGCAGGAGCGCCCCGTCATTGGTCACGAGATAGTCGACCTTGCCTCGCATCGCTGCGGCGATGACGAGGTCGTCCTCGAAATCCTCGTACAGGGCACGCTGCTTGGAGGCAACCCACACGTCCGTGTGGTCGAGCGGCACGGCGCAGGCGATCTCCTGCATGTTGTTGACGCATCCCCATGCTGTTGCCGCTGCCGCACGAGCCGCAGACTCTGAGAGCGCCCCCGTCGTGGCGCGCTCGACGTTCCTGTACTCCGCCGCCGTCATATAGAAGATGTCCTTGATGGAGGGAACGGCATATGCGAGCGTCTGATTCTGCTCGAGTGCGCATTCTATGAGCTGCCGAGCCTTCTCGTAGCCGCTTCTCCACGGGAGGTAGTAGTCAAGCCAGACGTTGGTGTCCAAGAGCATCGAAAGCTGCGCGCTCACGCGTCCAGCCCCCTCTCGCGCAGGCGCTCGAGCAGCGCCTGCTCCCTGAGCTCTTCGTAGGGAAGCCCCTCATACCCCTCGGGCACCGCAATGCCGCGCGCGGCCAGCGACCGCGATACGATCGTCGCCCCTTCCCGCGCCAACGCGAGCTTGCGATCTCGCTCGTCGCGCTCGTCCGAAGCGAGCTCGCCACTTGGCCCGGTCACGAGCTCCCTGATCTTATCGGGACGGTCCGCCAGGGTGGCAAAGCGGTGCCACAGAGCCCGTATCGCCTTGGTGGGCGTGAGCCCAGCATTTGCGAGGGCGGCGTCACCGGCAGACTTGAGACTGGCGTCTATGCGTGCGTTTATCTGGGCAAGCGAGGCATCCATGTCGTTCCTTTCCGATGTAAAGCACATGCTAGCATACTTGCCTAGCATTGGATAGATTATTCTCTTGCAATCGGAAACATTTGTTCGTATACTGATAGCCACCGAGAGGGGGGGGCACCATGGGCGTCTTTGACCGATACGCGCCGTTCGTGCAGGACTTCATCTACGTGCACGAGTGGGAGAACCTGCGCGGCGTGCAGGTGGCCGCCGGCGAGGCAATCTTCGACACGGACGACCACGTGCTGCTGTGCGCCTCAACGGCCTCCGGCAAGACCGAGGCCGCCTTCTTCCCCATCCTGACCGAGTTCTGGGAGAACCCACCCGCCTCCGTGGGCGCCCTCTACATCGGCCCCACCAAGGCGCTCATCAACGACCAGTTCTATCGCCTCACCGACCTCTGCGAGGAGGCGGGGATCAACGTCTGGCACTGGCACGGGGACGTCTCTGCCTCGCACAAGGCGCGGCTCATGAAGCGGCCGTCCGGCATCCTGCAGATCACGCCGGAGTCTCTCGAGGCGCTGCTCATGCGCCGCCACGCCGTGGTGTCCAAGCTCTTCTGCGACCTCCGTTACGTCGTGATCGACGAGGTCCACTCGCTGCTGCGCCAGGACCGCGGCGGCCAGTGCCTCTGCCTCATAGAGCGCCTGGCGAGAATAGCGGGCGTGCAGCCGCGGCGCATCGGCCTCTCAGCCACGATCGGCGACCCCGAGGCCGTGGGCGCGTTCCTTGCCGCCGGCACCGGCCGCAACACGATCGTCCCCCGCATCGAGGAGCCCCCGCGCACCTGGCGCCTCTCGATGGAGCACTTCTACCAGACCGGCCCGCAGGCAGACGAATCCGAGATTCAGACAACGGACGGAAGCGTCGAGGTAGACGTCCTGTCCGTAGAGTCGTCGGAGGCGAGGGCACTATCCCCGTGCTCAAACAGCTTCGGCGCAAAGGGCGCGCCTGCAGAACTGCGCGCGGAGATAGTGCCCTCGCCTACTGAGGCCCCCACGGACCTGGCGCCCGCGAACGCCGACCCTGGAATCGGGTACATCTTTGAAAACACTCGTGGACATAAGTGCCTGATCTTCAGCAACTCGCGCGAGGAGGCAGAGGAGGTCTGCACGACCCTGCGCGCCTACTGCGAGTTCAACGGGGAGCCGGACCGCTTCCTCATCCATCATGGCAATCTCTCTGCCGCCATCCGCGAGAGCGCCGAGGAGCAGATGCGCGACGACGCCTCGGACCTCTCGATCGTGGCAACCGCAACGCTCGAGCTGGGCATAGACGTTGGCCGCCTCGAGCGGGCGTTCCAGATAGACGCCCCGTTCACCGTCTCCGGATTCCTGCAGCGCATGGGGCGCACGGGCAGGCGCGAGGCACCGCCAGAGATGTGGTTCGTCATGCGCGAGGAGCAACCGGAGGCCCGCGCGCTGCTCCCGGAGACCATCCCCTGGAAGCTGCTGCAGGGGATCGCGCTCGTCCAGCTCTACCGCGAGGAGCGCTGGGTCGAGCCGCCCAACCTCAACCGCCTGCCCTACAGCCTGCTCTGCCACCAGACGCTCGCCACGCTTGCCGGCGAGGGGGAGCTCTCCCCCGCCCAGCTCGCGAGCCGCGTGCTCACGCAGACGTACTTCCACCGCGTGACGGCGGACGACTTCCGGGTTCTTCTCCGCCACCTGCTCGAGCATGACTACGTCGAGCAGACCGAGGGCGGCGGCCTCATCGTGGGACTTGCGGGCGAGCGCGTCACCAGCTCCTACAAGTTCTTCGCGGTCTTCCAGGAGAACGTGGAGTACACCGTGCGCTCGGGCTCCGAGGAGATCGGCACGCTCTGCGCCCCGCCCCCACCCGGGGAGAAGGTGGCCATCGCAGGGCACGTCTGGATCGTCGACGAGGTGGACCACGAGCGGCACCTGCTCTACGTCACGCAGGTCAAGGGCAAGGTCCCGGCGTACTTTGGAGACGTGGCGGGAGACATCAACACGCACATCCTCGAGCGCATGCGTCGCGTGCTGGAGGAGAGCGTGCCCTATCCCTACCTGCGCGAGCACGCCCGCGCCCGCCTGCGCGAGGCCCGTCGTGTGGCACGGAACTCAGAGCTCACCGCAGGCCCCCTCGTCTGCCTTGGCGAGAACGACAAGGAGCAGACGATGTGGTGCCTGCTGCCGTGGCTCGGCACCTACGCGTTTCTCGCCCTGGAGCGCCTGATCAAGATCAAGTGTGCCGCTGAGCTGGGCATCAAGGGTGTCAACTCCTCGCGCCCCTACTTCATGACGTTTGTGATGAAGGCGGGCGAGCAGGAGTTCTTCTCGGTGGTAAAGGATGCAGCGGAGCGGCTCGAGGACCCGATGGAGCTCCTCTATCCGGCGGAGATCCCCTACTTCGAGAAGTACGACGAGCTGGTGCCCACAGAGCTCGTGCGCAAGGGCTTTGCCGAGGGCGTGCTCGACGTGGAGGGCATGCGCGAGCGCGTGGCGCAGTGGTAGGCCATAACAATTGCCAGTTGAGCCGATGATATGATGGTCAGAGAAGGAGGTGGAGGTCGTGTCCTTGCCGTCACATTCGCAAAAGCGCTATGAGCTCAGGTTGCAGGATGAGGTCCTCCTCGTATTCTCGGCAGCTCGGGACCCCTTTGGAACGGTTTCGGTCTCCGTGGATGAGGTTGTCACCTTAAATCTCCGACTGCTCCCTCTCCCCCTCTGGCCTGATTCCAGGTCGGGCGAGCGCCTGCTCTCGTGGCTCGAGACTCGCGTCATTCCCAAGAACCGGAAGTTCGTGGACCAGATCCTCTCTCAGGCAGGTGTCACGGACGACAGCACGTTCGGCATCCTGGACGTCTGCCTTGGCCTCTCTGTCAACGATGCGTACTGGGTTGTCCCGTATGGTTTTGACGGCTCGTGGAGAGACTACAACCTCTTTGAGAATGACCTCGACGAGGCGCTGGCGCTTGTCGCCTACACGGGCTATACCACGAGCCAGAGGCACAAGGCGGGGCTCTCGAGCGAGTGGACGACCGACGGCCAGTTTCCCAAGGCGTGGCGCCGCATGGACGGAGAGCTTCGCCTCTATAAGGGGGGCACCGAGGGCTTTGCCAACTCCGGCATGGAGCCCCACTCAGAGTTCTTTGCGGCGCAGGCAGCAGAGGCCTTTGGTGTACCGCACGTTAGCTATGACCTCGAGGAATGGAAGGGTCGCCTGGCCTCGGTCTGCCCGCTCATGCACGACGCCTCGACAGCGTACGTCCCCTTCTGGACTGCCACCCAGCAGTCACTCTTCCCGGCGGCACTTGAGGCGGCGCGGCGCATCTCGGAAGACGCCTTCGACGCCCTGCGAACCATGTACGTCTTTGACGCGCTCGTCTGCAACACGGATCGCCACGCCAACAACTTTGGCTTCCTTCGAAACAACCTGACAGGCGAGCTCGTAGGCATGGCGCCGCTCTTCGATCACAACCTGGCGCTCTTTCCCGGTGACATGGAGCAGGACTACCCCTCATGGCCCCGCCAGGGATCGGTCAGGCGTCCTGCGGGCAGCAATCTCACCTTTGACAGCGTGGCTCACCTCGTCATGTCAGAGAAGCACCACGAGGCCCTGCGCGGGATGATTGACTTCCACTTCTCCAACCACCCCGTCTATCCTGTCCCCGAAAAGCGCCTTGAGGCCTTGAATCGCTACGTCTCCCGTCGCGTCCGCCAGCTATTGGAAATCAATCCGGTAGACGAGAGGGACCTGGTAGCCGAGCTTCGCGGTGTCCTGCCGGATGACACCGTCATTCCCGCCTGCTGCGACTAGAGGGCCCCTTCCCCTTCTGGAATCGCCCCCAGGCCATTAGCGTCCGTGGCACTTCTTGTACTTCTTACCGCTCCCACAGGGACAGGGGTCGTTACGCCCTATCTTCATGGGCGTTCCGTCCGGATTGCGAAAGACCTTTCGACCCGTCGACCTCTCGACGAACGCATCGGGTGACCAGCCGTTGTTCCACCAATCGGGAAGGGCGTTGACCATCGCCATGACGCGACCCAGAACTCCCTCGACGTCCTCCGTCGTCTCGAAGACGCCCAGCTCGCTTGCCACCTCAACAATCTCGGTCGGGCGTGAGCTTCCCATCTGGACGTCAAGCAGCTGCTCGATCACATAATCGGAATAGAGGAAGTCATCCTCGTCATCTGGAACGTGAGCGTCAAGCCACCTGCGCAGGTTCGCCACCTCGGGCAGCCGGAGCTTCCAGTCATAGGCCTCCCCAGTCGCAAGCGACGGGTCCAGCGGGAGGGGGCCATACTCCGCCTTTCGCTCATGTTCGGCGATAAGGGCCGCAGCATCTTGTCACGCGTGGTCTTCTCCCGCTCGATGCGACGCTCCAGCTTGTCGAGCACCTCGCTCACGCCGTCACGCGTGACCTCCTCGCCCTTTGCCTCCAGGTCAGCGAGCACGTCGTCGTACATGTCCTCGCCGATCTGGGCGTCGCCAAGGCTGTAGTGGATGACGTAGGCGAAGGCGGCCTTGTCCCGAGCGACGTCGTAACCCTCGGCCTGACGGTCGAGCCAGAGCTCGAAGGTGGGATAGCTGCCCTGACGCTTCTGCAGGATGAGAAGGTCGTCAACAAGATCGTCCAGCTCGATCTTCTCGCCAAAGAGCCCCTCGTAACGGGTGGGAAGGTCGCGCACCGCCGCGGCGCCGCAGAGCTCCGTGAGGACCTCCGAGAGATGACCCACCCGCTCGATGCGGGCGCGGCGAGCCTCGACCTGGTCAAAGTCGAGCGATTCTGCCTGCAAGCGCAGCTCCTCAGGGACAAGCGCCGTGAAGGTCCCCTCATACAGGAAAAGGCGGGAGATGGGCGGACAGGGCATGAGGGAGCGGTGCTGTCCCGCGTCCTTCTCGGCAAACTCCATATGGCCGTCCGGAGCTGCGAGCAGCTCTCGGAAGGTGGCGTACTCCGCCTCGAAGCAGGTGACAAGCGTGTTGCGCAGAATCCGCGGATCGTCGAGCCACTCCCGCGCAACACGCTCTGCCAGCTGTGCCTTTCTCAAGGACGAGATTCCGCTGATGCCGAGCCCTCGAGCGTCCCGCTCAAGGTCAGCCTTCTTGTCCGTGGCAAGCGTGTCCTCGAACGTGCACACGGGGGCAACCTTCTGAGCACGCCGCGCAAGCTCCGCCGCCAAATCTCTCTCTTCGCTCCCGTACCACGTCTCCTGGAGCCGCTCGTTGACCCGCTTCTCGCGCACCTCGTCGGGAAGGCCCGCAAGCTCGCCGCGATGGACCCCTTTGACCATGGGCTCCGTACCGTCGCGCTCCCATCGCTCCCGATCCATCTGACGCTGGAAACGCGCCCAGTCGTCCTCCTCATGCTGGGCGTTCACCCGGCGCGCAAGGGCCACGAAGTCATCCGCGGTCTCCACGAGTGGGTACTCGGCCGCCTCTTGGACCTCCTTCTCCAGCATCGACCTGAAACCGGGGCCATAGCTCACGGGAGGAAGGCGAATCATCGTGTCATAGACAACCAGTCCGGCAAACGGCAGCAGCGTGACAAAGACGACCGTCGGAGGCTCTTCCGGAACCACCTCTTCGATGTCTTGCATGACCCCCATGACGGCCACCCTGCTCTCCCCGACAGAGAAGAGCGCCCTGCCGCGCCGGTCGTAGCCAAGCAGCAGCTGGGGTCCGGTTATCCGGTCCTTCCAAGGGGCGAGCTCGGCAAGGACACGCGGCGGGAGACCCAGAGGGTTTCTCTCAGTCAGCTCATCGATGAGGGCGGGGTCATCCCAGACGCGGTCGAGCACCTCCTTGCACGCGTCAAGATTGAACGAGCCGTCAGGGAGCAGGAGCTCCTCGGCGGGCACAATCCCAAAAGCCTCGTTGGCAGAAAGCGCAAGAACGCTCAGCAGATCATAGAGACGGTTGGCCTGAGCTTCGTTCAGATGCATGAGTCCCCCTCTCCGATGTGAGCCCAGTGTAGCGTGCCCAGAGCGGGCCTGTGTCCGATATGCGCAATCGCAACGGCTGTGCGCACTGCTGCCGGTTATGCGCAGTCGACTGATTTACACATCAGCAGGTAGATGGCATCGACGAGAAGAACGTGGGGTCTCGCGGGTGCGCACAACCGTCGCGGGCGCGCACAGCCTCCCGACAGCAAAGGGCCCGGACCGTGGGGGTTGACGGTCCGGGCCCGAATGATTCAAAAGGGGACTGTCCCCTTTTGAATCAGTGCATGCTCCAGGCGTGGTGATCGGTGTGGAGGAGCTCCTCGGCAAGCTCGGAGTTGGGCTCGCCCAGGAAGTCCTTGTAGATCGCCACGATGGCCGGGTTCTCGTAGGAGTTGCGCAGCTTGGCCCTGCGGTCGAGGCCCCAGAGGACGTCGCCGCGGACGCCCGCCAGCTCCTCGCCGTCGTGGATGGGCTGGCCGCCGCCGCCCGCGCAGCCGCCGGGGCAGGCCATGACCTCGACGAAGTCGTACTCCACGGCACCCTCGGCGATGGCGTCGAGAAGGAACGCGGTGTTGGCAAGGCCATGGACAACCGCCACGCGCACCGGGGTGCCCGCGAGGTCGAACGTTGCCTCCTTCCAGCCGTCGAGGCCGCGGATCTCAGAGAAGGCGTCGGGGCGCGGGGTCTCGCCGGTCACCACGTGATACGCGGTGCGCAGCGCGGCCTCCATGACGCCGCCGGTGGCGCCGAAGATGACGCCCGCGCCGGTGGCGGTGCCGAGCGGCTGGTCGAACTCCTCCTCGGGCAGCGTGGTGGCGTCGATGTGCTCGGCGCGGATCATGCGGTCCACCTCACGCGTGGTGAGCGAGACGTCAACGTCCGGGTCGCCACAGGCGTCGTTCATGACGGGGATGGCGACCTCGTGCTTCTTGGCCGTGCACGGCATGATCTCCACGCAGAAGATCTTGTGCGGGTCGATGCCCTTGAGCTCGGCGAAGTAGCTCTTGGCCACGGCTCCGAACATCTGGCCCGGGGACTTGGCAGTGGAGAGCTGGTCGGTGAGCTCGGGGCGCACGGCCTTGACGTAGCGCACCCAGCCCGGGCAGCAGGAGGTGAACATCGGGAACTTGTTCTCCTCGCGGTGCGCGAGCTTGTGCAGGAGCTCGGTGCCCTCCTCCATGATGGTGAGGTCGGCCGAGAAGTCCGTGTCAAAGACGTAGTCCACGCCCATCTGACGCAGCGCCGCAACGAGGCGGCCGACGGTGGCCTCCTCGCGCGGAAGGCCCAGGCTCTCGCCCCAGGCCGCGCGCACGGCCGGCGCGATCTGGACCACGACGACCTTCTCCGGGTCGGCGAGCGCGTCGAAGACCTTCTGCGTGTCGTCGCGCTCGCGCAGCGCGCCCGTCGGGCAGTGCGTGATGCACTGGCCGCAGAGGGTGCAGCCGGACTCCTGGATGGTCATGCCGCCGCGGACGTTCACGCTCGTGTGCGTGGCGCGGTTGGCGAGGTCCCAGACCCCGAGACCCTGGATCTTCTCGCACACCTGGATGCAGCGCAGGCAGTTGATGCACTTGTCGTTGTTGCGGATGAGCGGGAAGCTCTTGTCCCACGGGTCGTGCATGAGGCGCTTCTCGTAGGGCAGCTCGGTGATGCCGAGGTCTGCAGCGAGCGACTGCAGGGTGCAGTTGCCGGAGCGCACGCAGCTCGTGCACTCGGAGTCGTGCGTGGCCAGCAGGAGCTCCATGTTCATCCGGCGCGCAGCGCGGACCTTGGGGCTGTTGGTGCGCACGACCATGCCCTCGAGCACGGTGTTGTTGCACGCGGCGACGAGCTGGTCTATGCCCTCGATCTCAACCACGCAGACGCGGCAGGCGCCGATCTCGTTGAGGTCCTTGAGGTAGCAGAGCGTGGGGATCTTGATGCCCACGGTGGCGGCGGCGTCGAGAATGGACGTGCCCTCGGCCACGCTCACGGCGCGGCCGTCGATGGTGAGGTTTACCACTGCTCGATCCTCCCCCCGCGGAACGCGCCAAAGCCGAAGTGGTCGCAGCGCAGGCAGCGCGAAGCCTCCTGGCGCGCCTCCTCATCGGTGAGGCCGTTCTCGACGATGTCGAAGTCGTTGATGCGCTCGGCAGCCTCGCGCTCGCGCATCTCGCAGCGGGCGCAGGAGATCTTGCCCTTGAACTGCACGGGCGGCAGCTCAACGTCGAGCTCGATCTGGTGGTTGTAGCCGAGGTAGTTGTCGATGTTGCCGGCAGCGACCTTGCCCGCGTTGATGGCGCGGATGACGGTGGCCGGGCCGCTCTGGCAGTCGCCGCCGGAGAAGAGGCCGTCCTGGCCGGGCACGGCGCCGTCGGAGTCGGTGACGATGCGGCCCCACTTGCAGGGAACGCCCTGCTCCTCGAAGGTGGCGGAGTCGATGTCCTGGCCGATGGCCACGATCACGCGGTCGCACGGGACCACGATGTCGCCGCCCTCTGCCGCGCGCGGCGCGGGGCGCCCGCGCTTGAGGCCACCGATGATCTGCGGCTCGACCTTGAGGCCGATGACGTGGTTGTTCTCGTCGACGACGACCTCCTTGGGGGCGTTGAGGTCCATGACCTCGCAGCCCTCGGCCTCGGCGCCGGCGATCTCCTCGTCCTGGGCCGTCATGTCCGCCACGCGGCGGCGGTACGCGATGATGACCTTCTTGGCGCCCAGGCGCACGGAGGTGCGGGCCACGTCCATGGCCACGTTGCCGCCGCCGACAACGGTGACCGTGAGGTCCTTGAAGTCGGGCGGGTTGTTGTCGCCCATGTCGCGCAGGAGCTTGACCGCGGACATGACGCCCTCGGCGTCCTCGCCCGGAAGGCCGAGCTTCTTGTCCGCGTGGGCGCCGATGGCCAGGTAGACGGCGTCGAACTCCTCGCGCAGGCGGTTCATCTCCTCGCCGTCCACGCTGTGGTTGAGCTCGACGTCGATGCCGCAGTCGAGGATCCACTGGATCTCGGAGTCAAGCTGCTCGCGCGGCAGGCGGTAGTTGGGGATGCCGTAGCGGAGCATGCCGCCGAGGTGCGCGCGCTGCTCGAAGATCTTGACCTTGTGGCCCATGAGGGTCAGGTAGTAGGCGCAGGAGATGCCCGCCGGGCCGCCGCCGATGACCGCGACGGTCTTCTTGGTGGGAGCCTTGATGATGGGGCGGTAGTCCCCCGCGTGGTCCACGGCGTAGCGCTTGAGGCCGCGGATGTTCATCGGGTCGTCCACCATGCCACGACGGCAGTGCATCTCGCAGGGGTGCTCGCAGACGAGGCCGCAGACCAGCGGCAGCGGGTTGTCCTTGCGGATGAGGCGCACGGCCTCGGTGTAGCGGCCGGCCTCGACGAGCGCGATGTAGCCGGGGATGTCCACGCCGGCCGGGCAGCCGGAGACGCACGGCACCGTCTGGTGCTGCGAGAAGCCGCAGGCGTGCTTCTGCACGTGGTGCTCGAAGTCGTCACGGAAGCCGCGGATGGCCATGAGGGCCACCTCGCCGGCCTCGTAGCCGATCGCGCAGTCGCTCGAGAGGTACACCGTGCGGGCGGTGGACTCGATGAGGTCGAGCGTCTCCATCGTGGCGCGGTTGTTCAGGACGTCGTTGAACAGGTGACGCAGCATGCGCAGACCGTTCCTGCACGGCGTGCACTTGCCGCAGCTCTGCGTCGCGCACATGGCCACGTACGAGGCCGTGAACTCGACGGGGCACGGAGCGAGCGAGCTCACCGAGAGGCGCTTCTCGAGCATCTCGTGCATGCTCGACATGATCGCCTGGGTCTCGCTCTGCTCCATGACGTGCATTCTTGCCATAGGCCCTCTCCTTGCACTCATGGAGTTCTGGCACCGCGGCCCCCTCGGCCACGGCACATAGTGGAATCATGTTACGCGGAGTATTGCAAGAAGGTTTCAGACTTTCGGCGAGAAGCGCGTTTGCTCGCGCGGACGGCACGGACCTGTCCGGACATGCCGCTGGCCGAAGAGCCCGGGCAAACCTGAAAGAGGGCTGAGATACTGGCGGCAGGGAAAACGCCGAAGGGAGAAGGTCCCATGAAGAAGCTCGCAACGCGCGCGTTCGCAACCATGATCGCCGCCGTCCTCGCCGTCAGCTGCGGCCTCGCGCTCGGCGCCTGCTCGAGCGGCCCCGATCCAGAGGAGATCATCCGCGAGGATCTCACCGCAAACCTCGATGAGATAAAGAACCTCGACGACGAGGCGATCGACGAGCTCGCCGAGGGGATGGGCAACCTGGGGCTCGAAGACTACGGCGTCGGGGCAGAGGACATCGTCACCTCTATGATCGACGGCTTTGACTACTCGATCGACTCCATCGACGTGGAGGGCGATGCCGCCACGGCATCAGTCACCGTCACCTCCAAGTCCATGAGCGAGCTCATGGACCTCGACTATGACGCCATGGCAGACGACCTCATCGACGCCGTCATGTCCGAAGAGATCGACGCCACCGACGATGACGCCATCAACGCCTGGGTCGGCGAGTACGTCATGGGCATGATCGACGCCATCGAGCCGTCCGAGAAGGACATCACGCTCACCTACGTCAACGGCGACGATGGATGGGAGTTGGACGAGAGCTCCGAGAGCGAGGCCATGCAGATCTTCCTCTAGTAGCCTCGTGCCGTCTGATACCGCAGACAACGGGGGCGTCGGTTGCGGCCGATGCCCCCGTTCTATCAAGTGATTCAAAAGGGGTCTGTCCCCTTTTGAATCGTTTCTATCCGAGGACCTCGCCGGCGATGCGAGCGGTCTCGGTGGCGTCCTTGGCGTAGAAGTCGGCGCCCACCATCTCGGCGTACTCGGGCGTGAGCACGGCGCCGCCCACGACGACCTTGCACCAGGGGGCGCGCTCGCGCAGGAGCTCGATCGTCTCGGCCATGGCCGGCACCGTCGAGGTCATGAGCGCGGAGAGCCCCGCCAGGCGCACGTGGCGCTCCACCACGACGTCGGCCACCGTCTCCGGCGCCACGTCCCGACCGAGGTCGATCACCTCAAAGCCGTAGTTCTCGAGCAGCATGCGCACGATGTTCTTGCCGATGTCGTGGATGTCGCCCTTGACCGTGCACACCACCACGGTGCCCTTGTCTGCCGCGGGCGTGCCGTCCTTCTCGCCCGCCGCCCTGACCACCTCAAAGCCGGCCTTTGCCGCCTCGGCGGAGGCCATGAGCTGCGGCAGGAAGAACGTCCCCGCCTCAAAGCGCCGCCCCACCTCGTCCAGGGCAGGGACCAGCACCTCGTTGATCGCGAACATCGCGTCATGGGCGAGAAGCACCTCGCGCATGGCGTCTGCCATGGGCCCTCCGCGCCCGTCCAGCACGAGCCTGCGGGCGCGCTCGACGGGGTCGGTCGGCAGGGACGCGTCCTTCTCGGCCTGCTCGCCCTTCTCGCTCGAGACGGCAGTCGGCATCGCGTCCGAGCGCTCCGCGTAGTGCTCCACGTAGAAGCGCGCCGCCTCGTCCTCGCCGGAGAGCACGCGCCAGGAGTCCACCACGTCCATCATGCGGCGCACGCCGGGGTTGATGATCGCGAGGTCCAGCCCCGCGCCGAAGGCCGCCGCGAGGAACGTTGCGTTGACGAGCGGACGGAAGGGCAGGCCAAAGCTGATGTTGGAGACGCCGAGCACCGTGCGCACGCCGGGGAGCTCGGCCTTGACCAGACGGATTGCCTCGAGGATGGTGCGCGGAGCGGTCTGGTCGGTGGATGCGGCCATGGCCAGGCAGTCGATGACGACGTCCGCACGCGGGATGCCGGCGGCGTCCGTGGCGGCCACGATCTTGCGCGCGACGGCGAGACGCCCGGCGGCGGCTGCAGGGATGCCGTCCTCGTCGAGCGTGAGACCCACGAGCGCGCACCCGTAGCGCGCGGCGAGCGGCACCACGGCGGCGAGCGACTCCTCCTTGCCGTTCACGGAGTTGATGAGCGCCTTGCCGGGATAGCTGCGCACCGCCGCCTCGATGACCATGGGGTCGGAGGCGTCTATCTGCAGCGGGAGCGTGGTCACGCCGAGGAGCTCGTCGACGAGGCGGCACATGACCGCGCGCTCGTCTATCTCGGGCAGGCCGGCGTTGACGTCCAGGATCTGCGCGCCGGCGCGCTCCTGCGCGATGGCCTCGGCGATCACGTGGTCGTGGTTGCCGCTGCGCAGCGCCTCCTTCATCTTGCGCTTGCCCGTGGGGTTGATGCGCTCGCCGATGACGCCCACCGCGCCCGGGGCAAGCGACGTCACGCGCTGGGGGCCGCAGACGGCAAAGCGGTCGGGGAGCTCGCGGCGCGCGGGAGCGCGCCCGTCCAGGAGCGCGCGCTCCGCCGCGATGTGCGCGGGCGTGGTTCCGCAGCAGCCGCCCACGACGGTGACTCCGGCATCGAGCATGTCCGCGACGGCGGCCGCGTACTCCTCGGGGCCGATGTCAAAGACCGTGACGCCGTCCACCACGTGCGGCAGGCCGGCGTTGGCCTGGACCATGAGCGGGCAGCGCGCCCAGGGCGCCATGCGCTCCGCGAGCGGCGCCACCTCGGCGGGGCCGAGCGAGCAGTTGATGCCCACCGCCGCGGCGCCGAGCGAGGAGAGCGTGAGGGCCGCGACCTCCGGCGTGGTGCCCAGGAAGGTGCGGCCGTCCTCCTGGAAGGTCATGGTCACAAAGGCGGGCAGCTCGGAGTTCTCCCGCACGGCGAGCAGGGCCGCCTTGGCCTCGGCGAGGTCTGCCATCGTCTCGATGACGAAGAGGTCCGCACCCGCGGCGACTGCCGCGCGCACCTGGCGGGCAAAGAGCTCGTAGGCGTCGTCAAAGGCGAGGGTGCCCATGGGGGCGAGGAGCTGGCCCGTGGGGCCGAGGTCCGCGGCAACGTAGCGCGGGCCAGCCGCACGCGCGCAGCAAACGGCGGCGGAGAAGACCTCCTCCACCGTTGCCGCCTCGCCGAGCTTGTCCGCGTTGGCACCAAAGGTGTTGGTGGTCACCACGTCCGCGCCCGCGGCCACGTAGGCGGCATGGACCTCGGTCACCACCTCGGGATGCGTGAGGCACAGAAGCTCGGGCAGCTCGCCGGCGGCGAGCCCGCGTGCCTGGAGCTCGGTCCCCATGGCCCCGTCAAAGAGCAGGAACGCGTCCCCGACAAGGGCGGCGGCGAGAAGGTCGGTGTTCGTGGCGTCAGACATGGTGCTCCCGTCGTTGGTTTTCTCGCCCATGCTAGCAGCGTAAGGTTTCCAGAGGGAAACGGGCGCCTCAGCCGCGCCCGCAGGTCCGGCCGGAGCGGCGCAGCAGGCAGAAGTCGCGGCAGAGGCAGGTTCCGCACGCCTCGCGCCCGGTGCCCTCCTGCGGCTCCCCGAAGAGGCCCACCACCGCGGTAACGCTCTTGGTGGGCGTCATGAGCAGCTCGGGCGAGAGGGTGATCCCCAGGGCGCGCTGGGCGTCGAGCGTGGCGAGAAGGGTCGGCTGGGTTGCCAGCGGAAAGTCCCCGTAGCCGGGCGAGAAGCGCGTCCCGCAGAAGAGCCCGCGTTCCGCGGCCGCGGCCACGACGCGAGCCTCCGCGGCGTCCGCCGCCCGCTCCACGAGCGCCGAGCCGGCGGCGTCAAAGACGAGCTGGCCCACGCGATTGGTGAGCGAGAGACGCCTGAGCTCCAGCTCAACGCCCATGCCGAGCGTGACGGCGAGCACGCCGACGGCGAGGGCGCCCTCGAGGTGCTCCGCGATCGAATGGCCCCGGAGCTCGAGCGCCGTGCCCTCGAGGCCGATCACCGGCACGCCGCCCTTCTCGGCAACGCCCGAGACGTCAAAGACGCGCACGCAGCCCGCGGGGCGGGCGGTCCCCAGACAGCGGGCGACCGTCTCGTCTATGCGGCCGTCGAGCTCGGGCGAGAGCTCCTGCCCGGCGTAGCCCAGGTAGCGCAGCACCTCGCCGCGATCGACCGAGCGGATGTCATAGGCCTCGGCGGCACTCACGCGCTACGCCCCGAGGTAGCCGCAGGCGAGAAGCGCCTCGTGGGCGGCGTGCGCCACGGCCGGCTTGTTCATGCTGTAGACGTGCAGGCCGTCCACGCCGTTTGCGGCGAGGTCCGCCAGCTGCTCGCAGGCGTACTCCACGCCGGCGCGCGCCTGGTCGGCCGGGTCGTCCCCGGCAAGCACGAGCCGCTTCACGACCTTGGCCGGGATGGACGCGCCGCAGGTGAACGCCATGCGCTGGATCTGCTTGACGCTCGTGAACGGCATGATGCCCGCGATGATGGGCAGGCGCACGCGATGGCGCAGGCACTTCTCGCGGAAGCGATAGAAGTCCTCGTTGTCAAAGAAGAGCTGGGAGACCAGGTAGTCGGCGCCCGCCTCCTGCTTCTTGTAGAGGCTCGCAAAGCTCTCCTCCTCGGTGGGGGACTCGACGTGCCCCTCCGGGTAGCATGCGGCGCCTATGCAGAGGTCCGCCCCGCTCTCTCGCAGGTAGGTGATGAGGTCGGAGGCGTGCTCGAAGTCGATCGCCTCGCGTCCCGGTGCGCGGTCCCCGCGCAGGGCGAGCACGTTCTCCACGCCCGAGCCAGCGAGGGACGCCACGTAGGCGTCTATGTCGCCGCGCGTGGCGCCCAGGCAGGTGAGGTGCGCGAGCGCCGTGACGCCAAGGTCGTGCTCGATGGAGGCGGCGATGGGAACCGTGTTGGCGGAGTTGCCCGAACCACCCGCGGAATAGGTGACGGAGATCCAGTCCGGCCCGTCCGTCGCCATCTCGCTCGCGATGGAGAACGCCTCCTCGAGGGGGAGCTCACCCTTGGGAGGGAAGATCTCGAACGAGAAGGTCTGCCGCGCGGCGATCTTGTCGGTGATTCTCATCGCTGCCCCTTTCACATGGCTCCTGCGGGTTCCCCATTCTCGCACATGAACGTCGGCATGCGGCCAGCCCTGGTCGACTCGGCTATGTCGAGAAACGCGTTCGCAACGGACTCCTCGTCCGCGGGGCCGATGAGGTAGCGCGCGCAGTCCAGCACCGCGGGCACGGCGTTTGCCACCGCCACCGAGTTTGCGTAGTGGCGCAGCACGGCGAGGTCGTTCTCCGCGTCGCCAAAGCAGCAGACCTCGTCGGGGGTGAGGCCCAGGCGCTCCATGAGGAAGTCCCCGCCGTGGTCCTTGCCAAAGCCGTGTGGCGTGATGTCTATGTGCGGCGTTCCGGGCATGGGGCAGACGAAGTCGAGCCCCGCGCAGAGCCCCGCGAGCTCGGCAGCGACCTCCTGGCAGCGCTCGAAGGACCCGACGACGCGCACGTTTGCCTTGTAGCAGGGGTCCTCCGGCACCTCCCCCACCGCACGCTCGACGTTCCAGAAGTTGTCCGGATGGTCGAGGACGAAGTCGAGGTCCGCGTCGACCGCGACCTTCTCGCCGCCGTACTCCACGACGAGGTAGGCGTCCGCCACGTCATGGAGCCTGCGGCGCACGCCGACGAGCGCCTCGTGCTCTATGGGGACCTTGTCCACGAGCTCGCCGTCCAGATAGACGAGCTGGCCGTTGCTCGTGATGGCCGTGGAGCAGGCAAGCTCGTCGCCGGCAAACATCGCGGGCAGGTCACGGTAGATGCGCCCCGTACAGGGGGCGAAGTGGACGCCGGCCTCGCGCAGCGCGGCTATCGCCTCGAGCGCGTAGGGCGTGATGACGTGATCCTCTCGCCAGATGAGGGTGGCGTCGAGGTCTGAGAGAACGAGCTTTATCACGTGAGAACCTCCAGAAGAAAGCGGGCCGCGCGTGGCGGCGCGAACATCTCGCACGAGACCAGCACGCGACCCGCTGGGAGGACCCAGGCGCGACGGTCGGGGGCCGTCGCGCCCGAACACGCCGCACGTCGAGTGTTGGGGGCTTCGACATGCGACCATTCTAGATATAACCAAAGTAATGCGCGGTGGGGCACAGAAAGTCGCAGACGGTAGCACGCCCAGCTCCGAGGGTCACGGCACGATGAGAAGCCCGGAGAGCACCATCGCCAAGGCTGTCGCAGAGATCGCCGGAGCCAGGGGAATCCCCTCAGAGAGCCGCCCCCGCCCCGGCGGGGACAAGCCTCCCGTCACCGCCGCACCGCGCCCGACGGCGCGACAGAGGGCCCGGGAGGCCGCCCATCCCGCCACCCCCACGAGGCAGGAGAGAACCACCGCGACGAGACCGGCCGCGGGGCCCGTCCAGACGCCCACGGCGGTCAGGAGCTTGACGTCGCCGCCCCCGACCCCCGCGCTCCCCCCGCGCCGGGAGGAGAGCGCGGCGGCGAGCAGCATGACCGCCGCCACAGCCGCCCCGCCGGCAACCGCCTCCGCGGGCGACGGGGCCCCGCGACCGGGGGCTCCCCCGCAGCCAAGCGCGCGCACCATCCCCGAGCATGCCACCGCCAGGGCGCAGCCGTTGGGAATGACCCTGCAGCTCAAATCGGTTGCCGACGCCACCCCGAGCGCCGCCGCAAGCGTTGCGACGCTCGCCACGAGAAGCGCGCTTGCCAAGACGTCCACCGTGCCCACCTCCCTCGTGAGTGGATGGATTGTAGGAAACCGCTCGAGACGCCGTGCTCACGTTTGCCCGCAAATCGCGCGCAAAGCGCAGCGGCAGACGTAGTACCGGCCACGAGCAGGGCCGCCAAGGCTCAGAACAGTTTTTCGTGGGTCGGCGAGCGGCGTATACTAGGCTGCGAACGCGCAACGAGAGGAAAGCATGAGCGAGAAGAGCGCCCGCCCCCGCAACCCCCGCATCGAGGCCCTGCGACTCGTCGCCATTCTCGGCATCGCTGTCTTTCACACCTTCCAGCCCTGGTTTGACGCAGCGACGAGCGGGACGTGGGCGCCCTCCGCCGCAACCCTCTCCGTCCTCGGCTGCGTCAACCTGCTCGGGTCCTATGGAAACTTCGTCTTCTTCCTCATCTCGGGGCTCTTCCTCATCCCACGGGCAGTGGAGAACGCCCGCGCGAACATCCCCTGGAAAAGACGATGGTCGCAGGTCCTTCGCCGAGCCCTCCCCATCCTCGCGACCGTGGCGATCTATGCCGCCTGTGCCCTACTCGTGAGCTCGTTTGTCACTCCCATCGAGGGCGTCTCCCTCGGCGAGACGGGATGGCTTGTGGGCGGTCTGCAGTTCATATGGGTCTACCTCGCACTCGTTGTGGCCTCCCCCGTCATGGGGCAGGTGTGGGCGCACGTGAGAAAGCCGCAGCTCCTCGTGGGCGCACTCGTCGCCGCGGTGTTTGTCGTCAACGCCTACATCGCGTTCGTCTCACCCGGCGAGGATGTGCGCGGGCTCCTCGAGTGGCGCAAGCTCATGAGCGCGGTCAGCTATCTCGCAGCGTTTCTCGCCGGCGGGGCGCTTGCCGGGAGCGAGCGCCCCCGCCTTGTCAGCGCCCTCATGCCCGTTGCATTTGTGGCCGTCACGCTCGAGGTGGCAGCGGCCGCCACGGGCAGCCTCTGGCTGTTGAAGGGCCTCTCGTTCAAGTCTACCTCCCTGCTCTCCTTCCTCCTTGCCGTCTCGTCGCTCTGCCTGGCGGCTGAGCGCCCAGGCACCAACGGCGAGTCTGCCCTCGCGCGGGCCGCACGAGCCCTCGCCCGCTCCGTCCTTGGGTTCTACGTTGCACAGTCGATGTTCTTCTCGCTGTGGCAGCCGCTCGTCACAAGCATCTGCTCCGATGCCCTCGCAGTTGGCGAGGCTTCGCTTCTCTGCACGGCAGTCCTCCTGAGCGTGGCTCTTCTCGCCGTCTCGTTTGCCTTTGACCAGCTCGTGCGCCTGCCGCTCCTCAGACTCGTCAGCCTCGGCTGAGGACGAGCGGAGCGGGTATACTTCTTCTCGCTCTTGGCCGTAAGGAGGCGTCGCACATGACAGGCTGGTTGGTGAAAACGTTCGTCCCGCATGCGGAGGAGACGTCCGACCCAACGGTGCGCACCCGCTACGGCCTTCTCGCCAGCGTCACGTGCATCATCTGCAACGTGGCGCTCTGCCTGGGCAAGGGAGCCGTGGGGCTTCTCGCCGGCTCGGTCTCCATCGTGGCCGACGCCGTCAACAACCTCTCCGACGCCTCGAGCAACGTGGTGAGCCTGCTTGGCTTCAAGCTCGCGAGCCGTCCCGCGGACGAGGAGCACCCCTACGGGCACGGCCGCTACGAGTACCTGGCGGGCCTCGTGGTCGCGGTGCTGGTGTGCGCGATCGGCCTCAACCTGCTGGGCTCCTCCGTCGAGAAGATCTTCCACCCCGAGCCCACCGAGTTCGGCCCCGCCGTCGTTGTGGTGCTCGTCGCCTCGATGCTGGTGAAGCTGTGGATGGCGTCGTTCAACCGCCGCCTGGGGCGCAAGATTGACTCCGAGACTCTCGCGGCCACCGCCGTCGACTCGAGAAACGACGTGATCTCCACCGCCGCCGTCCTCGCCTCGGCCGTGGTCTCGCGGCTGAGCGGCTTTGACCTCGACGGCTGGGCGGGCCTTGCCGTGGGCGGCTTCATCTGCTGGAGCGGCATCGAGCTCGTGCGCGAGGCCGTGAGCCCGCTGCTGGGTCGCGTGCCCGACCCCGCCTACGTGGAGCACATCCGGAGCAAGATCATGAGCTACCCGGGCGTCCTGGGTACGCACGACCTCATGGTTCACGACTACGGTCCGGGACGGCAGTTCGCGAGCGCCCACGTGGAGATGGCCGCCGAGGGCGACCCGCTCGCGCAGCACGACCTTCTCGACAACATCGAGCAGGACTTCAAGGTGAACGAGGGCCTGGTCATGACGCTGCACTACGACCCCATCGTCACCGACGACCCCGAGGTGCGCGACATGCGCCACTGGATCGATCTGACCGTGAAGGGCATCGACGAGCGCCTCTCGATCCACGACCTGCGCTGCGTTCCCGGCCCCACGCACACCAATGTGATCTTTGACTGCGTGCGGCCCGCGGGCTTCTCGCTCTCTGCCGCCGAGCTGCGCGAGCGCATCTCCGGGCTCGTCCGCGAGCGCTACCCGCGCGCCGTCTGCAAGATAACGATCGACGACAGCTACGTCTCTTCCCGCCAGTGATACGAAGGGACAGTCCCTTCGTATCATTTTCAGATTGGAGTGTCATGGGTTCCAGCAGCTACCGCGCCAAGCAGATGATCGTCATGCGCCGCGACCTCAGGATGCGCAAGGGCAAGATCGCGGCGCAGGCGGGCCACGCGTGCGTGGAGGCCGTGCTCATGGCGCTCGTGCGCGAGGGCCGCGGGGCGGACCTCCAGGCAACCGACGGCTGGGCATGGCTCTATCACGACGAGGGCGACGTCACGCCGCTCACGGAGTGGTTCGACGCCGGCGTGGCCAAGGTCTGCGTCTACGTGGACTCCGAGGAGGAGCTGCTCGACCTCGCGGAGCGCGGGCGCGAGCAGGGCTTTGCGGTCGCGCTCGTCCGCGACGCCGGCCACACCGAGTTCCACGGGGAGCCCACCTTCACCTGCCTCGCCTTCGAGCCCCTCCCCGCCGAGAAGATCGACCCGCTGACCGGCGACCTGCCACTGTATTAGACGCTGCGGCCCCGCGTTCTTCTCGGCCCGTGCGCCCGCGACGGCTGCGTCTTGCTTCCGGTTGTGCGCTGTCGCGCCGGTTGTGCGCAGTCGCGACGGGTATGTACGGTCCTTCCGGCTATGTGCAGGCTCCCCCAGCCGAACGCAGCCGCGACGGCTGTGCGCAGTCTTGTCGGTTATGCGCACTCCTCCCGGTTGTGCGCACACTTTAGTTTTTAATATACCCAGCTACAAAGGGTGGCGAGAAGAACCGTCGGTTATTCTGCTGCGCATAACCGTCGCGATTGCGCACAACCGTCGCGATTGCGCACAACCGTCGCGACTGCGCACAACCGTCGCGACTGCGCACAACCGTCGCGACTGCGCACAACCGTCGCGGCGGGCACCTTCCAGGCCCGGATCGGCCACCCTGGGGCTCCTCGGCTTTGTTTCCGCTCCGTAATTCCTACTTGTGAGGTGGGTTTATGCGTGGCACGCTGGTGCCATCCAACCAAGGAGGCGCCATGCGCATCGCACATACCGTCGAGGACCTCATCGGATCAACCCCGCTCGTCGACCTCTCGTCGCTCGTCGGGGGCGCCGCGCGCGTCCTCGGCAAGCTCGAGGCGGCTAACCCCGGCGGCTCGGCAAAGGACCGCGTCGCCCGCGCGATGGTGGACGACGCCGAGCGCACCGGTCGCCTCTCCCCCGGAGGCACCATCATCGAGCCCACGAGCGGCAACACCGGGGTCGGCCTCGCGATGGTCGCCGCCGCGCGCGGCTACCGGCTCATCCTCACCATGCCGGACACCATGAGCATGGAGCGTCGCGCGCTCGCCGCCGCCTACGGGGCCCAGATCGAGCTCACGCCGGGCGCCGAGGGCATGGCGGGCGCCGTCGCACGCGCCGAGGACCTCGCCGCCTCCACCCCCAACTCAATCATCGCCGGACAGTTTGACAACCCCGCCAACCCGCAGGCCCACTACGAGACCACCGGCCCGGAGATCTGGGCGGACACCGAGGGCACCGTGGACGTGCTCGTGGCCGGCGTGGGAACGGGAGGCACGCTCTGCGGATCGGCCCGCTACCTCAAGGAGAAGAACCCGGAGGTGCGCGCCGTTGCCGTGGAGCCCGCCGAGTCGCAGGTGCTCGCCGGGGGCGCCGCGGGACCGCACGCGATCCAGGGCATCGGCGCGAACTTCGTGCCCGGGAACTTCGACCGCTCCCTCGTGGACCAGATCGTCCCCGTGAGCTCGGAGGACGCGCTCGCCACCTGGCGTCGCCTCGAGCGCGAGCTGGGCCTTCTCGTGGGCATCTCCTCCGGCGCCGCCGTCTGCGCCGCCCTCGAGCTCGCCGCGCACCCGGAGTGCGCCGGCAAGACCATTGTCGTCGTGCTCCCCGACACCGGCGAGCGGTACCTCTCCGTGGAGGCGTAATGGGCGTCATGGCAGCAGCAGAACCGGTTACGCGGGACACCTCGGGCGAGAAGAACATGCCGCCCAGCCTGCGCCAGCTCATCCGCGAGGACGCCGAGGCGGCCTTCGCGCGCGACCCCTCCGCCGACTCGGTCTCCGACGTCACGCGCTTCTCGGTGGGCTTTCGCATCGTTCGAGCCTATCGCCGTCAGCACTGGCTCTACGAGCACGGTCACCGGTCGCTCGCCCTGTGGCTCGCCAAGCGCTCGCGCATCAAGTACGGGGCGGACATCCACCCCGCCGCGCAGATCGGTCGTCGCTTCACCGTGGACCACGGCATCGGCGTGGTGATCGGGGGAACCGCGATCATCGGCGACGACTGCCTCATGTACCAGGGGGCAACGCTCGGCATGACCGGCAAGCACGGCGGCAAGCGCCACCCCACGCTCGGCAACGGCGTGCTCGTGGGCGCCGGCTCCATCCTGCTCGGCGCCATCACCGTGGGCGACGGAGCCTACATCGGCGCCGGCTCGGTCGTGGTGGACAACGTGCCCGCCGAGACCACCGTCGTGGGTAACCCCGCGCGCGTGGTCCGCACGCACGTGTGCCCGCTCGTCAGCGACGTGGTCCGCGTCACGGACGACTTTGGCAAGAGCTGGATCATGGAGGCGTGACGGGCGGGCCGGTCACGCCGTCGCGCGCCGGCGTGCCTACGCCCGTCGCTTCCCGGTGAGCGCACGCACGTCAAAGCGCCACACGCTCACCCGGTCGACCGCCTCCGCCGAGAAGGACGCGGGGGCGCCGGGCGCCATGTGCTCCATGACCAGTGAAAGGCCGTGCAGCTTCTCGGCGGCGTCCTCCACGCGGACGGCGGTGCCGACCGCCATGACGCTCTCGTAGGCGTACGAGTACGAGCACGCGCAATCGCCCTCGATCACGCCCAGCGGCACATCAAGTTCGAGCGCCACCACCGGGTCGGAGGTCCAGGCGTCCACCTTGCGCCCCTCGTCCGCCGAGTGTGCCCAGAACGTCCAGACGGGCTCGTCGTCCTTCTCGCCGATCTCGTACCCAAAGCTCAGAGGTACCACGAAGGGACCCTCGTCGTCATGGCTCCCCACGCGCAGAACCCGCGCGCGGTCCACGATCGCCCGCAGCTCCGTGAGCCCCCTCACCTCCCGGGACGCCCGACGCATGGGTCGCGCCCCGCTCACAGCACCTGCTCCAGACAGGTCTTGAGCGGGGTCATGCCCATGGCGTCGTAGAACGCGCGGGCACCGGGGTTGCACTCCCAGACGTTGAGCGTCACGTTGTGGCAGCCCTTCTCGCGCGCAAAGTCAATGACGTGCTGGTAGAGGGCGGTGCCAACGTGCTGCCCGCGGCTCTTCTCGTCAACGCAGATGTCGTCGATGTAGAGGCTCATGATAGGCTGCCAGCTGTTTGACCTTCGGTAGTCCTGCAGCTCGCAGAAGGCGTGACCGAGCACGGCTCCGTCATCGTCCACCGCCACAAAGACGGGATGCGTGTCGTCCTCGAACATGGCGAGAAGCTCGGCGTCGGTGTACTTGCGCGTCCCGGCGCGGAAGATGTCGGGTCGGCCCGCCGCATGGACCGCCAGCACCTGGTTCAGGAGCTCGTGAACACCCGCCAGGTCCTTCTCGCACGCCCTTCTAACCTGCATCCTCGTCATGTCCTCTCTCGCAGACGAAGGCCGTGAACTCCTCGGTCTCCGCCCGCGTGTCAAAGCGACCCATGTACTGATAGTTGCCCATGTCGTCCGAGAGCGCCTCGGGAACGCGCCCGTGGGTGACGATGGCCCCGGCAAAGCGCTCGAGCACCTCTTCGTGCGTGTGGGCGTAGCGATGGGCGTCTCGCCTGCTCGCGTAGACGCAGAACGCGTCGACGCCGCCCTGCTTGCTGCGACACTCGTCGAAGCAGATCACGTCCGCCCAGATCTGGTAGACGTTGAGCGCGTGTGCGTAGTTCATCATCTCGGGCGTGGTCCCGCCGGGCGGGCGGACGTTCACCTCGAGGCAGACGTAGGTACCCTTTGGGCCCAGCCCGGGATGGTCCCGGTCCAGCCTGAAGAACTCGATGTGGACGAAGCGACTCGCGAGGCCAAAGGCCCGGGCAACGGCGCGGCCGCTCCGAGAGAGCACCGGGTCCACGCCCGGGCGCGAGAGATACGCAAGGTCGAGGCCGCCATGAACCACGTCTGCCATCGAGGGCGGAAACTCCTCCTGGTTCTCGAAGACGGGCTCGCCGTTGCTGTTGAGAATCGCGTCCCAGGAGCAGATGTCCCCATGGACGAGCTGCTCGACCACATAGGGAACGTTCCCATGGTCGACGATAAGGTCACGGAGGTCGGCGTCGGAGGAGAGGACGCGGGTGCCGCACGCGCCCACGCCAAACTCCGGCTTGGCGAACACGGGGTAGTGCCCCATCTCGCCGATGAACCAGCGCGTCTCGTCAAAGGTCGTGAGGCGCGTCTGACGGGCGCTGGGAACGCCGGCTGCGGCGAGGAGCGGCTTCTGCGCCGCCTTGCTCTGCCAGTGCCGCAACTGGGCTGGACGCGGGCCGTTCGCGAGGTTGAAGTCCTCGCGCAGCCGCGCGTCCAGCTCGAGCCAGTGCTCGTTGTTAGATTCGATCCAGTCCGGCTTGCCGTAGCGATACGAGAAGTACGCCACGCCCCGATAGACCTGGTCGTAGTCCTCCAGGTCATGCACCCAGTAGTACTCGTCGAGCGACGAGCTTACCTCGGGGGCGAGCTGCTCGAAGGGCGTGTCGCCAATGCCGAGCACCCGCGCCCCGTCCCGCCTGAGGGCAGCGCAGAACTGCCAGTAGACGGGAGGGAACTGCGGGGAGACAAATACGAAGTTCATTTACTTCGTGCTCGTGGCGTCCTTGGTCGCAGCGGTCTTGGCAGCCGTGGCCTTGGTGGAAGCGGCCTTGGTCGCGGTCGTCTTGGTCGCGGCGGCCTTGGTGGAAGCGGTCTTGGTCGCGGTGGTCTTGGCGGCCGGCTTCTTGGCAGCCGTGGTCTTGGCGGCGGGCTTGGCGTCAGCGGCCTTGGCAGCGGTCTTGGTCGCGGCGGCCTTCTTCGCGGTCGTCTTGGCAGCGGTGGTCGCGGCGGCCTTCTTGGTCGTGGCGGCCTTGGTCGCAGTCGTCTTGGTCGCGGTCGCCTTCTTCTCGGCGGTCGTGGCGGCCTCAGCCTTGGTCGCGGCGGTCTTGGCGGTCGCGGCCTTGGTCGCGGTCTTCGCAGCCGGCTTCTCCTCCGCGGCAGCGGTCTTGGCCGCGGCGGCCTTCTTCGCGGTCGTCTTGGCAGCGGTGGTCGTGGCGGCCTTCTTGCGCGTGGTCGTGCGCTTCTTAGCGGGCTTCTCGGCAGCCGTGGTCTTCTCCACGTCAGCGAGGACGATCGGGAGGAAGTAGCGGATCTGCTTCTTCCACCAGTACCAGGTGTGGGTCACGTCGCCACCCCAGTAGTCGCACCAGGCGTCGACGCCGAGACGGGCGAGCTGGGCCTCCATCTCACGCGTGGAGCGCACGGAGTCCTCCTCGGAGGCCTCCTGGCCGGTGCAGAACAGGAGCTGACGCTGGTTGTAGACGGCAACGTAGGGGTGCTCCGGATCCATGTTGGGCAGGAAGGCGCACGGGGTGTTGTCGTAGAGGGTGGCATCCATCCAGTCGCCGAAGTAGCGGCGGACGTCGTAGCAGCCGGAGAGGCAGACGCAGCCCTGGAAGAGGTCCGGGCGGCGCAGGGCGACGATGGAGGCCTGCGTGGCGCCGGCGTCAAAGCCGAGGGCGAGCGGGCGGTTCTTGGACTTGCTCATCTTGTTGACGAGCGGCACGAGCTCGTCGACCACATAGTGGTAGTAGGTCTCCTGACGCTCGGCGCGCTCGGCGGGATCGCCGGTGCCGCCCCAGGACTCGTTGTCGACGGTCTCGGTGCAGAAGAGCTGGATGGTGCCGGACTCGACGTAGTCCTCGAGCTCGTCGATCAGGCCGACCTCCTCGAGGCTCTCGGGATCCTGGCCCTGGGTCGGGAAGACGATGACCGGAAGGCCCTTGGCGCCGTGGACGATGACGTGCATCTCCTTGCCCAGGATCGAGCTCGTGCAGACGACGTTCTTCTTGCTCATGGTTCCCCCAAAAAGTGGTTATGTGCGGTTCGTTCCGTGAGTTTGCATCAGCCATCATATCGCCTTGCCGTGAAGTCCGCGTATTCTTCATGTAATGGTGACACAAATCAGAAACCTCCTCGCACCGTCGCGCGGGGAGGGAAGCCCGTCCGGCACCATGTTTTTCTCGGCAGAAGACCACGTGCGAACACTGTATTCTCGAGGAGATATCCCTCGAGGCCACTCCGGCCGCGGGCTCGTGCTACGCTGTCCAGTTGGAAATCGCGACAGAGAGGATGCCCCATGCGAATCGGCTTTGACAACGACAAGTACATCGCCCTCCAAGCGGAGAAGATTCGCAAGCGCATCGGCCAGTTTGGCGGCAAGCTCTACCTCGAGTTCGGCGGCAAGCTCTTTGACGACTACCACGCGAGCCGCGTGCTGCCCGGCTTTGAGCCCGACTCCAAGATCCGCATGCTCGAGAGCCTGCGCGACGAGGCCGAGGCCATCATCGTCATCAACGCCGACAACATCGAGAACGCCAAGCGCCGCTCTGACATCGGCATCACCTACGAGGAGGACGCGCTGCGCCTGATGGACTCGTTCCGCGCGCGCGGCCTCATGGTCGGCGGCATCTGCATCACGCACTTCACCGGCCAGCCGCACGCCGAGGCCTTCCAGCGCCGCCTCGAGGGCATGGGCGTCTCGGTCTGGCGCCACTACCTCATCGACGGCTATCCCTCCGACGTCAACCACATCGTCTCCGACGAGGGCTTTGGCAAGAACGACTACATCGAGACGAGCCGCCCGCTCGTGGTGGTCACGGCCCCCGGCCCCGGCTCGGGCAAGCTCGCCACCTGCCTCTCCCAGCTCTATCACGAGAACAAGCGCGGCGTGCAGGCGGGCTACGCCAAGTACGAGACCTTCCCGGTGTGGAACCTCCCGCTCAAGCACCCCGTGAACGTGGCCTACGAGGCGGCGACTGCCGACCTCGACGACCGCAACATCATCGACCCCTGGCACCTCGAGGCCTACGGCGACGTCACCGTGAACTACAACCGCGACGTCGAGACCTTCCCCGTACTCAAGGCCATGATGGAGAAGATCGCCGGCGAGAGCCCCTACCAGTCCCCCACCGACATGGGCGTCAACATGGTGGGCATGTGCATCTCCGATGACGAGGTCTGCCGCGAGGCGGCCAAGAACGAGATCGTGCGTCGCTACTTTGCCACGGCGGAGGAGGTCCGCCGCAGCGGGCAGGGCGCCGAGGCCCTGGAGAAGATCGAGCTGCTCATGCGCCAGGTGGACGTCACCTGCGACTACTCGCCCGCCCACCAGGCGGCCCTCGCCAAGGAGGAGGCCACGGGCGGTCCCGCGGCGGCGATGGTCCTGCCCGACGGCGCGATCGTGACCGGCAAGACCTCCGAGCTCATGGGCGCCGCGGCGTCGCTTCTGCTCAACGCCGCCAAGCACATGGCGGGCATCCCCAAGGAGACCTACGTGGTGAGCTCCGAGGCCCTCGTGCCCATCTGTCACCTCAAGACCGAGCACCTGCGCAGCCACAACCCGCGCCTGCACTCCGACGAGATGCTCATCGCCCTCTCCCTCTCCTCCGCCACGAACGACGAGGCCGAGGCAACCGTGGACGCGCTCGAGCAGCTCGCCGGCTGTGACGCGTACTTCTCGGTCATCCTTTCCGAGGCGGACATGCGCACCTATCGCAACCTCGGCATCAACGTGTGCTGCGAGCCCAAGTACGAGCGTCAGACCTACTATCACCGATAAGCGTGTGACAAAGGGGTCGTAGCCGAGTGTCACATTCGTGACAAAGGGGTCGTAGCCGAGTGTCACATTCCGGAAAGGGGCATCGTGGACTACCAGTTGATTGCCTTTGACATGGACGGGACGCTCCTCGACTCCGAGAAGCGCGTTCTCCCCTCCTCCGTGACCTCCATCGCCTCCGCCGCCGAGGCCGGCAAGGTCGTTGCCATCGCCAGCGGCAGATGCCCCTCGATGATCAAGCCCTACGCCGAGGAGCTTCCGGGCGTCCGCTACGCCATCTGCACGAGCGGCGCGTCGCTCTACGACATCACCGAGGACGCCGTCCTCACCGAGCGCACCTTCGACCAGGAGGTCATAGACCGCGTCATCAGCGTGGTGGGCACCGAGGACCTCATGTGCGAGATATTCTCCGGGCGCGGCTTCTTCTATCCCGCCGCGGACATCGAGCGCATGGACCATTACCACATGCAGGCCTACCAGGAGACCTACCGCGCCCTCGGGGAGCCGATGGAGAGCACCTGGGACGTGCTCGCCTCCGGGACGCTGCCCCTTCAGAAGTTCAACCTTCACTTCGCCCACGTCGAGGCCCGGGAGCGCGTGCTCGCCGAGCTCGCGGGCGTGGAGGTCGAGCTCGCCCGCTCCGAGACGTCGAGTCTCGAGTTCTCGCCCGCGGGCGTCAGCAAAGGGTCAGGCCTCGCCGAGCTCTGCCACATCACGGGCCTTCCCCTGGAGGCCACCATCGCCGTGGGCGACTCCGACAACGACCTCCCCATCCTCGAGCGCGCGGGGCTGGCGGTTGCCATGGGCAATGCCCGGGAGCGCGTACGCCAGGCTGCGGGCGCCGTGGTGGCGGACAACGACCACGACGGCTGCGCCGAGGCGATCCGTCGCTTCCTCCTGGGAGATGAGCGCGCATGAGCCGCATCCTGCTCATCGCCACCGGGGGCACCATCGCCTCCACCGCCGAGAAGGACGGGCTCGCCCCCACCCTCACCGGCCGCGAGCTCGCCGAGCGCGTGCCGCTGCTCGACACCCTCTGCGAGCTGGACTTTGTCCAGCCGATGAACATCGACAGCACCAACATGCGCCCGCACGACTGGCTGCGCATCGCCTCCGTGATCCGCGACGCCTACGACCGCTACGACGGCTTCGTCATCCTCCACGGCACGGACACCATGGCCTACACCGCCGCCGCCCTCTCCTACCTCGTGCGAGACAGCGAGAAGCCCATCGTGCTCACCGGCTCGCAGCAGCCCATGGCCAACCCCTTCACCGACGCCAAGCTCAACCTCTACCACAGCGTCCTCTACGCCTGTGACCCGGCGTCCCGCGACGTGAGCGTGGTCTTTGGCGGCGAGGTCATCTGCGGCACACGCGCCCGCAAGCAGCGCACCATGAGCTTCAACGCCTTCACCAGCATGAACTTCCCGCCGCTCGCCTACGTCCGCGGCGAGCGCGTGGTCCGCGCGACCGGCGTGACGCAGGCCGAGAAGACCGGCGCGGCCCCGCGCTTCTCCGACGCCCTCGACAGCCGCGTGATCGTGCTCAAGCTCACCCCGGAGCTGCGCCCGTCGATCTTCGAGCTGCTCGCGCCCGACTATGACGCCGTGATCCTGGAGACCTTTGGCATCGGCGGGATCCCGGACCACGACGGCGCCTACCAGCGGGCCATCTACGACTGGGTGGAGTCCGGCCGCACGCTCGTGGTGACCACGCAGGTTCCCGAGGAGGGCCTCGACCTCGGTGTCTATGAGGTCGGGCGCGCCTATGCGGAGAAGGACGGCATCCTGCGCGGCGGCGACATGACCACCGAGGCGCTCGTGGCCAAGACCATGTGGGCGCTCGGTCAGACACGCGACCCGGCCGAGGTCGCACGTCTCTTCTACGAGCCCGTCAACCACGACCGCTCGGCGTAGCGGCAAACCAGGACCACCCGGGCCTTGCCCAGTGCTCAAACAGTCCTCTTCGCACGGAGGCCACATTAAGTGGCCTCCGGCTCATGCGGAACTGCGCCTGGACAAGGCCCGGGTGGGCTGGCGCGACAACGGTGCCGAGCGGTCGCAGCGACCCTGCGCCACAGGACGAGAGCTACAGCACCTCGGTCACCGTGGCGGTGGCTGCACCCTCGGTCTTCTCGCCGCAGCGGAACGCGATCTGGTCGCCCGGCTGGTAGGTGACGATCTCAAGCAGGCCCGGCAGGGCAAAGTCGTAGATCGTCTCGTCCCCCTCGAGCGTGACGTAGAAGTGCGAGTTGCCGTCCACCACGGCCTGGGCGATCGTGGCGATCTTGCCGGAGACCTCCACCGTGACCGAGGCGTCGGCCGCCTCCTGCTCACTGAGCAGGCCGTCCGCCGCCAGCAGGGCGAGGTAGGCCTCCTGGCACTCCTCCACCGTGGAGCCCGTGGCCACGCTCTGATACTGCTCGATGTTGATCATCGCGAACATCTTGACCAGGCCCGCGTCGTCCTTGAGGCTCACGAAGTAGGTGGGCTGGCCGGCCACGTTGAGCAGAATCGGGTACGTGGCCTGGTAGCGCAGGTTCTGCAGCTGGCCCTCGGCGCTCGCCATGGCCGAGGCCTCCGTCGCGCCCGCCACCGGGTAGAAGTGCGACTCGCCGGTGCGCTGGTTCACCAGGATGAAGCCCACGCTCGAGTCGTCGGCCGTCACGGAGGTCACGCCGGTGTAGAGGTAGATGTCCTCCCCCTGCGCGATGTAGTTGTAGCCCAGCTGTCCGTTTGTGCCCGGCGTGGTGCGCACGACGCCCTCCTGGCCGAGCCACGAGTTGAGCCAGCCGTTCTCGTACATGCCGCTCCAGTTGTACTGCTCGATCAGCAGGTCGGAGGGATAGGCGCGGTCCACCCACGTGGGGACCTCCTCCACGGCATAGAAGTCCGTCTCGCCCGTGCAGGCGTCCACGAGCACCACGGCGTAGATGTCCGTGCCCCCAAAGGTGCCGATCGTGCGGCGCTGGACCGGGTAGACCCACCAGGGGTGGCCCTCCTCGTCCAGCTCAAAGGACTTCTGGTCAAACATGAGGCTGGGATAGGAGAGCTGCACGTGGCGATCAACGTTGCGCGCAAACGGCTCGGAGTCGGAGTAGAGGATCGGCTCCTCCAGGCGCACGACCTCGGCCTCCTGCGTCACCATGTCAACCAGCACGTACGCCGGGATGCCCGTGTCGCGGTTGGAGAGCCACTTGAAGAGGTCCGCGTAGACGAGCGGGCTCACGCGCACCGGGCGTCCCTGGTAGTTGATCTGGCTGTAGGTGTCCGCAATCTCGAACTGGCTCACGTACTCCGGGATGGAGCCCATCGCGCGGTTGCCCAGAAGGATCGCGGAGTCGCGGTCGATGACGGGGACCTCGGAGTAGTCAACCTGCTGGATGTCCTCCGCGAAGACGCCGTCAGTGGTGCTGAGCACGCTCGCGTAGCGCTCGGCGTTGCCGGGGAAGAACGGCTGGCTCAGCAGCAGGCCCACGACAAAGGTAACAAGCGGGGCAGCCGGGATAATCATGAGCTTGCGGTACAGCTTCGCGCGCATGACGTTGCGCTCCGCGGCAACCCACAGCGCGAGCAGCCCCACGGCGCAGATGCCGATGATCCACGTCCACACCTGCATGCTCTGGAGGTTGAGCGCGGGATGGAACCACCAGTAGCACGCGCCCAGGGCCACCACCGCCACGATGGCGAGAATGACGAGGGCTCGGCGGCTCCACTGGGGCATCTTGTCGGCGAGCGACGCCCCGGGACGGGCGGCCGAGCCCGCGCCCTTCTCGGCGTGTCCCTGGTTGAACATGTCGAACAGGTCCTTGAGGTCCGGGCCTTGGTTGAGCATCGGGTTTCCTTTCCGAGGGAACGATCGACGCTATTGTCGCACAGGGCCCGGACGCCAATGGTCCGCGCGCGGGACCAGGCTGAGGACGCCCTTCGGGCCTAGCGCTCGCGACGGGAGAGACTGCGCGCGCAGGGGCCGAGCACCCACCACACGAGCGCGGCGCACTCCGCCACAAAGATCGCGAGCGCGAGCCCCAGTGCGACGGGAATCGCCAGCACGCCCCAGAGCGCCCCGGCAAGCAGCACGAGCGCCGGCAGCGCCATGACGACCACGCCCACCAGGACCCCCGCGAAGACCATCAGCGTGGCGCCGCCGCCCTTGACGAGCTGCGCCTCGTTGTCCCACGTGAGACGCGGGAAGAGCGCGCCCAGGCCGAGCGAGAGCAGGCTGAGGGAGACCGTGGCGCCCAGGTAGACGCCCACGAGATAGGCGCCGGACGCTGCGGGCACGCCCAGGAGCACCAGCGCCACCACGATGAGCAGGAGCATAGGCACCGTGGAGAGCAGAAACGGCGAGACGAACTTGGAGGCGAGGTACGCGCTCCAGTTCATGGGCAGCCCGCGCATGAAGAAGAAGTCCTCGCCGTCGCGACTCACGCCCATCGTGAACGAGTAGGACGAGAAGCCCAGGAAGAGGCCAAAGGCAAGCACGCCCACCGCGCACCAGGCGAGCGCGGGGCTGTCGAAGGTGAGCAGGGCCGCGAGCGAGCGAGCCATCTCGAGCAGCGCCGCCGGATCCATGCCGGCGTCGGCCGCCTGGGAGACGCCCACCGCGCCGCTCACCACGAAGATGACGATGAAGTAGAGCGGCATGAGCAGCGAGCTCAGGACAAACTGGTTGAAGAACACCGGCACGCGGACCATCGTCTTCCAGTCGCGGCTGAGGTTGGCGGCAAAGGCGCCGCGCGTGCGCGTGGCCTGCGCGAGCTCGGAGCCCTCCACGCGGCGGCCGCGCTTGCCGCCGGCGCCCTGGAGCGCCTGCACGCCCTCGAAGTACCAGCGGCGCGCCACCGCCGAGAGGATCAGCGCATAGACGGCCACGCAAGCGAGCATGCCGAGAAGCCCGGCGAGCGCACCCAGCGCGTCGCCCTGGACGACCGGCCGCGCCAGCAGCGACGGCGGGCACAGGACGCCCATCACGATGGCGGGGACGCCGCCCGAGAGCAGCTGCTCCGAGCCTGAGGCCAGAGACGCCAGGCCGTCGCCCTGGAGCGCAAACTGGCTGCCCACGCCAATGGCGAGCGCAAGCACCACGATGAGGCCGCCAAAGGCGCGCGAGAAGAGGTCCTTGTCGTGCGCCAGGCGCGAGAAGCGCATGATGGGCACGCAGATGATCACGAGCGCCAGGTTGACGGCAACGGCGCTCAGCACGAAGGCGATCGTCATGGTGACCCACGTGAGCGGCGCGGCGCCGTTGGCGAGCAGGCAGCCCAGGCCCACCGGCAGGATGATGAGGTCGCCGAGCAGGCTCATGCCCAGGAAGTGCGCGAGCTTGGCCCACATGACCGTGGTTGCCGAGACGGGCAGCGTGAGGTAGTAGCCGAGGTCGCGCACAAAGTAGAGGATGTTCACGGCCTGGTAGAGGCCCGTGAGCACCGTGAGTCCCACAAGACAGACCACGCAGAGACTGAACGCCGTGTAGGGCGAGACGCCCAGGTCGCCCAACATGAAGCCCATCATGAAGAACATCGCGGCAAGAAGCAGGAAGAGGAGGCCCATCGCCACCTTGCGTGCGCCCGAGCCGAGGCTGCCCCAGAAGCCCTTGCGCTTGTCGGCCGCATCGCTGTCGCCAAAGCCCATGCCGGTGCTGTCCAGGTGCTGCTCGCCGCGGATGATCACGCGCAGCATCACCTTGAACTGGCGCCAGGAGAAGGCCTGGGGTGCCGTCGTGCGCGCCATCAACGGGCCTCCGTTGCGTCGGCGCCGCCCTTCACGGCGGCGGCGTCCTTCTCGCCAGCGCCGCCCTTCTCGGCGGCGTCCTGCGCAAACGGCGAGTTCTCGGACGTGAGCTCGAGGAACATCTCCTCGAGCGAGCCGTTGCTGCGGAAGTGGTCGCGCATCTCGGTCACGGTGCCCACGAAGAGCAGCTCGCCGTGGGCGATGATGCCCACGCGATCCACGACCTTCTCGGCCACGTCGAGCACGTGGGTGGAGAAGAGCACGGTCTTGCCGGCGTCCGCGTGGCGGCGCATGGACTGCTTGAGCAGCCACGACGCCTTGGGGTCGAGGCCGGTCATGGGCTCGTCGAGAATCCAGATGGCCGGGTCGGGCAGAAGGGCGCCCATGATCATCATCTTCTGGCGCATGCCGTGGGAGTAGGACTGGATCTGGTTGTCCAGCTCGCCCTCCATGCCGTACTCGCGCGCGAGCTCGGCGATGCGCGGGCCGCGCACGGCGTCCGGCACCTCGTAGACGTCCGCGATGAAGCGCAGGAACTCGTGGCCCTTGAGGCGCAGCAGGTGGTCGGGCGAGTCGCTCACGTAGCAGAGGTTGCGCTTGGCGGCGAGCGGGTCCGTCGCCACGTTGACGCCGTCGAGCTCGATGGTGCCCGAGCTGGGCGCGAGCACGCCGGCGAGCATGTTGAGCAGCGTGGACTTGCCCGCGCCGTTGGGGCCGAGCAGGCCAAAGATCTCGCCGGACTGTATCTCGAGGGTGAGGTCGCTCACCGCGTTGGTGGCGCCGCCGTCGTAGGACTTGAAAACGTGGTCGATCCTGATCATGGGTCTCCCGTCGTCGTGGTTCGCAGTCGCGCCATTCTACTCCAGGAGTACCCCCCCCCCGGCAAGATTGGCGTTACGGTTTGGTCACGTTGCGCGCCACGCAAATTAACACGCACGGTTTGTTTTCATATCGTATATCCGCAGTTGGCTTGGGGGCACAATGCAAGCCGTGCGTGGTAATCCATCGATCCTGCGGGCCGTCAACAGAAAGCGGCCCCCGAGGCGACGGGGGCCGCTGGCAACGCGGCAGACAGTGCTCCGTTACTCGTTGGAGGGGAGGGCCTTCTCGCAGTAGTCGCGGATGACGGCACAGGACTTGCGCATCGCGCGGCGCTCGTCGTAGGAGAGGTCGATCTCCAGCACGGAGTCGACGCCGGTGCTGCCGATGACGCACGGCACGCCGGCGGAGATGCCGGACTCGCCGTACTCGCCGTCGAGGTGGGCGGAGAGCGGCACCACGCGCTTCTCGTTGTGCAGGATCGAGGTCACGAGGGCGGCGACCACCGAGGCGATGCCAAACTCGGTGCAACCCTTGCCGGAGATGATCGCGGCGCCGGACTCGCGGACGCGACGCATGATGTCGTCAAAGTCGATGGAGTCGACCACGTCGTCGCGCAGCGAGAGGTACTCGCGCAGGCCGATGCCCTCGACGGAGATGCGCGAGGTGGGAATGAACATGGAGTCGCCGTGCTCGCCCATGCAGAAGGCCTGGATCTGGCGGCTGGAGACGTCGATGGCCTCGGAGAGGACGCGGCGCAGGCGCGCGGAGTCGAGCGAGGTGCCGGTGCCAAAGACCTGGTTGCGGGGCAGGCCGAGCTTGCGGTAGAGGTACTCGACGACGATGTCGGCCGGGTTGGAGACGCTGATCAGGATGCCGTGGAAGCCGGACTCCTTGAGCGGCCCGACGATGCCGTCGAGGACCTTGATGGTGCCGTCGAGCATCTGGAGGCGCGTCTCGCCCGGACGGCGGCTGCGGCCGGCGGTGAGGATCACGAAGTGGGCGTCCTTGCAGTCGGAGTACTCGCCCACGCGGATGGTGAAGGAGTCGCCGAGGCCGGAGGCCAGGTCCTCGAGGTCAAGCGCCTGGGCGCGCGCGGCGTCCTTGTTGACGTCCAGGAAGACGATCTCGTTCACGAGGTGCTGGAACATGAGGCACAGGGCCACGTGGCTGCCCACGCGACCGGCGCCGATGATGACTGCCTTGCGGGTGCGGATTTCGTCTCCGTGCATGCGAGCTCCTATCGCCGTGGCGCGACGCGCCGTTATTCACAAAAAGGGCGCCCCGGGGGACGCCCTTTCATTTTAACTGGTTGTGGACGTTCTGTGACGGTAATGTTTCAGAAAAGCGACGCCGTTCGCCGAGAAGTGCCACGAGACGGACGAGCCCGTCGCCATTACCCCCCACCGCATCGGAAGGCCCGGGTCCTCACCGGCTGCGAGGGCCTCCGGGTGAGCCGGCGCGTGCGAGAGGGCCTCCAGGAGGTCGCCGGAGCGATAGAAGTCGAAGCAGTAGAAGTCCGTCTTGTCGCGGATGCTCGGGATGTCCTCGGAGAGCCAGCGATCGGATACGGAAGGACTCCAGGCGGTGCAGTTCGAGAAGATCGCGCCGATCTCGGGCACCAGCATGACGCGTCGGGTGCGAGCGTGCCCCCTCGCCTCGCCGACGTAGCGCCATCCCATCGACAGGTCCGGCTCGCAGCCCGTAAGGTCGGCCACGAAGAACCGGGGGCGGTCAAACTCTCTCCCCAGTGCCTGCGTCATCTCGGCGAGGGCGTCGGGATCGAGGTCGTGCCGGAGCGCGTACGCGCGGGAGTACACCTCGTCGCCGTCGGCGAACGCCCTGGCAACGTTCTCCTCCTCCGGCTCCACGATCGTGGCATGGTACTCGCGCCTCGCCGGGGAGAAGGGGAAATCGACAGCCGGGAAGATCTCGCGGAAGCGAGCCGACCACAGCGAGCGGTCCTCCGGGAAGGGCCTCAGGTACCAGCCGCCCCTGAGACCCGGCGCCCTCACGACGCCGACGGCCCCACGCTCGCCGAGCACGACTCCCACCCTGCGCTTACGAATGTTCTGCTCATAGGAAATGGCCGTGCCCATCTGCCCCAGGGCGTCGATGGCGCGGGCAAGCTCCGGGCACGGGTTGCCCTCGGCATCCACCCAGCCCGCATCGGTGTAGCGGTTTATGAGGTTGCGCTTCCAGGGGCCGAGGTCCGGCCGATCACGCTCGACGATGTCCAGCCTGAGCTGCATCGGCCCGCATGCCACCATGCACGCGTCGTTGCCGCCAAGCAGGCAGAACAGGTCCTCGCTCGAGAAGCACACCTCTTCGAGCGGGAGTTCGGCGAGACTCGTCTTCTTTCTAGCGAAAAACATGCCGGCTCACTCCACCCTATAGACCCGCCGGAAGCGAGATGGGACCTTCCTACCTTGCCGCCAGCCACGCGGCAAGCCGCTCGTCCTCGCCAGCCTGCCTCCCACGGCCGAGGTAGCGCTGCCGGGCGCCCTTGATTGCGGTGGAGACCTCATCGACAAGCCCCGGGCTCTTCTCGACAACCTCGCGCGGAAGAAAGAGCACGCCCGAGGCATCCTCGTCGCGGAAGGCCCAGTTAATCCCCATGAGGTTGTAGGCGAGGGAGGCCTCCTTGCCCTTTGCCAGCACGAAGTAGACCCCGTTGTCACCCGAGACCGGACGGGCGTCGAGGGCGAACCAGGGCACGTTGATCGTTGCGGTGCTCGATGCCTCCGTAAAGCCGAACGCCGAAAGGGTCACCGTGTAGTCGGCGACGAGCTGCTCGAGCGGATCGTTCGCAGCGTTGGCGGCGCCTCGCTGCACAAACCACCTCCGCACCAGACCCGCGCGCGTCGCGAGCAGGAGCGGAGGGCGCACCGCCATCATGACGCCGAACGCGAGAAGGGCCACGAAGAGCAGCGCGGTTCCCGCCATCTCGAAGGAGGGGGCGGTAAGGCACGCAAGGACGGAGACGAGAGTCATGAGCCCAAACAATACGGCGCAGAGAATTCCGAGCTTGCGGGTATAGCGGATCTGCTGGGCACGGAAGAGGTCACGGAACCCATCGAGGTCCATGTGAACGGAGTATGCGCTGCCTTCGAGCATGTGGTCCCCTTTCACGAGACGGTCGCCTGACATGGCACAACCGTAGCCGTGCCGTGTCAGGCGACCGTAAGGGAGCCGTTCGAAAAAATGGGGGCGGGTACAAAACCTAGTCGCGCGTGAGCTTGCGGTGCAGGCGGTGGGGCTTGGAGGCGTCGGCACCGAGGCGCTTCTCGCGGTCGGCCTGGTAGGCCTCGAAGTTGCCCTCGAACCAGTGCCAGCGGCCGGGATTCTCGTCGTCGCCCTCCCAGGCGAGGATGTGCGTGGCCACGCGGTCGAGGAACCAGCGGTCGTGAGAGATCACCACGGAGCAGCCGGGGAACTCCTCGAGGGCCTCCTCGAGGGACTCCAGCGTCTCGACGTCGAGGTCGTTGGTCGGCTCGTCCAGGAGCAGGAGGTTGCCGCCCTGCTTGAGCGTGAGCGCGAGGTTCAGGCGGTTGCGCTCGCCGCCGGAGAGCACGCCGGCGCGCTTCTGCTGGTCGGACCCCTTGAAGCCGAAGGCCGCCACGTAGGCGCGGCTCGGGATCTCGGTGTCGCCCACGCGGATGTAGTCGTTGCCGTCGGAGACAACCTCCCAGAGGGTCTTCTCGGCATCCAGGCCCTGGCGCATCTGGTCGACGTAGGAGAGCTTGACGGACTCACCCACCTCGAGCGTGCCGGACGTGGGCTGCTCCTGGCCCACGATCATCTTGAAGAGCGTGGACTTGCCCACGCCGTTGGGGCCGATCACGCCCACGATGCCGTTGCGCGGCAGCGAGAAAGACAGGTCGTCGATGAGCACGCGGTCACCGAAGCTCTTACAGAGGTGCTCGGCCTCGAGCACCTTGGCGCCCAGGCGCGGGCCCACGGGGATGTGGATGTCCGTGAAGTCCACGCGCTTGGAGGCGCGGGCCTCGGCCTCCATCTGCTCGTAGCGCTCGAGGCGAGCGCGGTTCTTGGCCTGGCGCGCCTTGGGGCTAGAGCGCACCCACTCGAGCTCGGCCTTCATCTTCTTGGCGCGACGAGCGTCCTGCTGGCTCTGGGCCTCCAGGCGTGCGGCCTTCTTCTCCAGGTAGGTGGAGTAGTTGCCCTCGTAGGGGTAGAGCTGGCCGCGGTCGACCTCGCAGATCCACTCGGCCACGTCGTCGAGGAAGTAGCGGTCGTGCGTGACGGCCATGACGGCGCCGGGGTAGCGGTGCAGGAACTGCTCGAGCCAGAGCACCGACTCGGCGTCCAGGTGGTTGGTGGGCTCGTCAAGGAGCAGCAGGTCAGGCGCCTCAAGCAGCAGCTTGCACAGGGCCACGCGGCGACGCTCGCCGCCGGAGAGGATGTTCACGGGAGCATCCGGGTCCGGGCACTGCAGGGCGTCCATCGCCTGCGAGAGCTGGGAGTCCAGGTCCCAGCCGTTGGCGGCGTCGATCTCGTCCTGGAGCTGGCCCATCTCGGCCATGAGGGCGTCGAAGTCCGCATCGGGATCGGCCATCTCGGCGCTCACCTGGTTGAAGCGCTCGATCTTGGCGAGGATGTCACCAAAGGCCTGCTCGATGTTCTCGCGGACGGTCTTGTCCTCGTCGAGCGGGGGCTCCTGCTGAAGGATGCCCACGGTGTAGCCCGGCGTGAGACGCGCCTCGCCATTGGAGACGTCCTCGAGGCCGGCCATGACCTTGAGCAGCGTGGACTTGCCCGCGCCGTTGGGGCCCACCACGCCGATCTTGGCGCCGGGGTAGACGCCCACCGTGACGTCGTCGAGGATCACCTTGTCGTGCACGGCCTTGCGGGCGCGGTTGAACATGTAGACGAACTCTGCCATGGGATTACTCGCCTTCTCGCGGGGATCGGGGTTCGGGGTTCGGGGTCCTTGCACCTCCTCTATCTTACCGGGGCGTGCACGTTGTTTAGGCAAAATCCGCATCCTCCCCCGGAGACACACGGTCCAAGGCAGTAAATCGCCCTTCCGGTGTCACTTTGGGCCTCGTTTGTGTGACTTGATTCGTGCGCCACTCCATCCAAGCAGTTTTCCAATCACAAAATGCCTGTTGGCGCCTTAAGAAAAAATCGAACTATCGTCTTAACAGATTCCAATCCACACAAACGAGGCCCAAAGTGACACCGGAAGACGGAAATACTGCCTCAAGCGTTAGAGCTGATACCGTGAGCCGCCAAGAACTCGATTCCAAAGGTCAAATTGCCGTGCAAGGGTATCCGCCTCGAGCCGACGGTTGCGCTCGGAATCCGGGTCCCCGACAAGGCGCGGCTTCTTCCTCTGGCCCAATGCGCGGCGAATTCTGTCCATCTCCCGACGAAAGGCCACGTAGTTGCTCACCTGCAGAGTTCCCAAGGTTATGTGCCTGAAGTCCTCGTTCGGTGCAAGGAGGTTCCTGCGGTCGAGGTCCCGGGCAACCCGGTCCGGCGCACCGTGAGTCAGCCTTGCGTCATAGTCCACCCCCACGCGCCGCAAAACGCCGTTGGAGTCCCGGGCGCTCACCAGGATGTCCGGGATACGGGTCACCCAGCGCACCTGGCCCCTCACGTCAACCCCGTCATATACCTTAACCTCAGGATTCATGACGGTCTCCCCCAAGGCGTAACCCCCAAGGCGCAGCGGCATCCCAATGACCATCGCGAGCCCAATCTCGTAGGGAGATCTGGCACCGTCCCTCACGTGCTCGAGCGCGCGCAGCGCCGCCCCTCTACCCTTGGTTCCCGCTGGGACCCTCTCAAGATATGAGCGAATCCTTGCAACGCTGGTAAGCGGCGCGTCAGACCATTCACGTTGGGCGCAGCCTCCGGGCGCGTATTCGTCGAGACGAAACGACGAGCAGAGAGCAAAGCCAACGTATATGAGATGGTCAAGCTCAACCTCACTCGCCATCTGAAGAAACACGAGCTCCGGAGCGCTCAGGTAGAACTCTATCCCCATTGCGTCTGCGGGAATGAAAGACCCTGCCGGCAGCTTAGTTGTGCAGAGGTGTGCACGGAGCCCCTTCGTCTGGTGGCGCCCCGAATTAGTGGAAACCAGCACGTCCAGCGCGTCCGCTCCCTCACCGAGGTTGGGCGCCAGGGCCTCAAGGAGCGCCTTCGCCTCGGCGGCACTCGGCACAGAGTCCGGTATCGCGCTCGCCCGGCTCGGCCGGGCATCTGCGTCGCGCAGGTTAGGCATCCTCAGCAGATAAGCCAACGCAGTTTGATGAGAGACACAGGTCCTCATGGCTTCCTCCCGTCCCCAAAGCCCGTAGCGACCGTACGTGGCGAGTCCCCAAGCGTACCTCGTACGCATCGGGGGCGCGGCGGAGCCTCGTCGGAACTGGGTCAGCCGCAGCCCCTCAGCGACAGCGTTCTCGCCGACCGCCCCATACCGATTTGCGCCACTTACAGGGCGACCGGCAAAACCAGGCTTCCCACGTGGCACAATGGAAAGGTGAGCCTAAGGGGGGTACCGCCATGCCAGAGGGAATCCGCAAGATCAACGTCATCGGGCACCTGCATCCGGACACGGACAGCGTCTGCTCGGCCATCGCTTACGCCCACCTCAAGAACGAGGCGGAGCACACCAACATCTACGAGGCGCGTCGCGCGGGCGCCGTGAACCGCGAGACCGCGTTCGTGCTGCGTCACTTTGGCTTCGAGGAGCCGCCGCTCATCACCTCCGTCACCCCGCAGATCAAGGACACCGAGATCCAGCGCCAAGGCGGCATCGACGGCGAGATGAGCCTCTTCTCCGCATGGAACCTCATGCGCGAGGCCAAGACCGACACCCTCTGCATCACGGACGACGACAACAACCTCGAGGGCCTGATCGCGGTCAAGGACATCGCCAACGCCAACATGGACGTCTTTGACACGAGCGTGATCGGCGAGTCGCACACCTGCTACGCCAACATCATCGACACCCTGCGCGGCGAGATGATCCTCGGCGACCCCACGGCACGCGTGACCGGCGGCAACGTTCGCGTGGGCACCACGCCCGAGCTCATGGAGGACACCGTCAAGCCCGGCGACATCATCCTCACCACCAACCGCTACGAGACGCAGCAGTTTGCCGTCGAGTGCGAGGCCAGCTGCCTCATCGTCTGCTGCAGCGCGCACATCTCGCACCGCGTGATCTCCTCGGCGGAGCGCCACGGCTGCGCGATCATCACCACGCCCTACGACACCTACGCCGCCGCGCGCCTCATCTCGATGTCCATCCCCGTGCGCGCCAAGATGCTCTCCGAGGGCATCCTCAAGGTGAGCGTCAACACCGCGATCGACGACGCGCGCAAGATGATGGCGCACTCGCGTCACCGCTTCTTCCCCGTCATCGACGAGAACAGCAAGTACGTGGGCCTCGTCAGCTCCCCCAACCTGCTCTCCGCCAAGAAGAAGCACGTCATCCTCGTTGACCACAACGAGCGCTCGCAGTCCGTGGAGGGCCTCGAGCAGGCGGAGATCATGGAGATCATCGACCACCACCGCATCGGGTCCATAGAGACCGAGGGCCCCGCGTACTTCCGCAACATGCCCGTGGGCTGCACCTGCACGATCGTCCACATGATGTACCGCGAGCAGGGCGTCGAGATCCCCAAGGACATTGCGGGCCTCATGCTCTCCGCCATCCTCTCGGACACGCTGGCGTTTCGCTCCCCCACCTGCACGCAGCTCGACCGCGACGCCGCAGCCGCGCTCGCAAAGATCGCGGACGTGGACATCGAGGCCTACGCCGACGCCATGTTCGAGGCGGGCGCCGACCTCACCGGCCGCACCGCGGAGGAGGTCTTTGGCGCCGACTTCAAGGTCTTCAGCCGCGGCAACGTCAAGTTTGGCGTGGGCCAGGGCAGCTACATGACCGAGAAGAGCCGCAAGGCGGCGGAGGCGCTGGTTGGCCCCTACCTCGCCGAGGCGGCGCACCAGGAGGAGCTGCCGCTGGTCTTCTACCTGTTCACCGACGTCAAGAGTTCCTCGAGCGAGATCCTCTGGTACGGCGAGGGCGCCGAGGGCATCATCGAGCGCGCCTTCGACGCCGAGCCGCACGACGGCATGGCGCGCCTGCCCGGCGTGGTGAGCCGCAAGAAGCAGGTCATCCCCGCGCTGATGGCAACCCTGCAGAGCATCCAGGAGGACCAGGACTAGTGGACGAGAAGAACCCGGGGCACCAGGCCGCTCGGGAGTCGGCCGGAGCGTCGCACTTCCTTGCGATCCTCTCCCGCATGAAGTACATCGAGCGCTGGTCGCTCATGCGCAACTCGCGACCGGAGAACCTCTCCGAGCACTCCCTGGAGGTGGCGCTCATCGCGCACATGCTGTGCGTCATCGGCAACGCCCGCCACTGCCGCTCGCTCGACGCCGAGCGCGCCGCGCTCGTGGCGCTCTATCACGACGCATCGGAGATCGTGACCGGCGACCTCCCCACACCCGTGAAGTACCACGACGGCGCCATCCGTGACGCCTACAAGGCCGTGGAGCGCAGCGCCGAGGAGCGCCTGCTGGACGCGCTGCCCGCCGACCTGCGCCCCTCCTTCGAGGACGTGCTGTGGCCCGCCGCCGACGCCAGCGAAAACGAGCTCTACCTGCGCCGCCTCGTAAAGGCCGCCGACAAGATCTCTGCGCTCATCAAGTGCGTCGAGGAGGCGCGGTCCGGCAACACCGAGTTCGCGAGCGCCGAGGCGAGCACCCGCGCCGCCGTGTGCGAGATGGCCGCCGAGCTCCCCGAGGTGGCCGACTTCATGCGGGACTTCTTCCCCTCCTACGGCGCCACCCTCGACGACCTCCTGTGACAAAGGAGTCGTAGCCCACTGTCACACTTTCAGAAACGTGACAAAGGGGTCGTAGCCCACTGTCACACTTTCAGAAACGGAGTCACAGCCCATGCCCCACGCTCTCCACGCGCGGCTGCCCAAGAACTTTGTGCTCGAGGAGCGTCTCGAGCGCTACGCGAGCGTCATCGAGCTCACGCCCCAGAACCTTCGCGGAAGCTGGGCCCAGGCCTGCTGGCCCGGGGTCGGCGCGGAGGCGGGCGACGCCGGCCGCTATCGCGAGGTCCGGCTCGACCTCGGATGCGGCAAGGGCGGCTTTGCCGTGGAGGCGGCGCGGCGCGAGCCGGACATACTCTTCGTTGCCATGGACTCCGAGCCCTTCTGCGTTGCCTACGCAGCCCAGCGCGTCTTCGAGAGCGGCCTGCCCAACGTCGTGGTGGTCCCCGGCACGGGCATGCGCGTGCGCGAGTTCTTCTCGCCGGGCGAGCTCTCGGCGATCTACCTCAACTTCCCCACGCCGTTCCCCCGCAAGCGAGACGCGGGCAAGCGCATGGCGAGCATGGAGCGCCTCATGGACTTCCGCGAGGTGCTGGCCGCGCACGGCGAGGTGCGCCTCCGCACGGACAGCCAGCCCCTCTTTGACTTCATGCTCACGCAGGTCCCCATCGCCGGCTACGAGCTGCTGTGGCAGAGCCGCGACGCCCGCGCGGACCTCCCCGACGCGCCCGCCAGCGAGTACGAGCTGAGGCTCAGCGCGCAGGGCGCCCGCGTCCACGCCCTTGCGGCAACGCCCGGCCCCGCACCGGAGCACCCGGTCCAGACCGCGGAGCTCTCGCTGGCAGCCTACCTCCCGCACGACCTGGAGTCGCTCGAGGCGCTCGGCTACGCGCCGCACGGCATGGAGGCCACGGTCACAAACCTGAGGAACCAGGCCCTCAGGCGGGGCTCGCGGAACATCCCCTCGTAGATCCTTCGCGAAACTTCTCGCAGTCCCCCTCCACAATTTCAGAGTAAGGTAGAGGACCGTTTCGCCCGCGTCGCAGCGCGTCGCGGACAACCCCCGAAAAGAGGCCCCATGGCAAAGATGACCCCAGGCAACCGCCTGTATCTCTATCAGCTGCTCTCGCGCGAGCTCGGCGTGAGGAGACAGACCCTGCTGCCGCGCGTCGAGGAGGTCCTCGAGGCGGACGGCCTCTGCGTGGAGGATCTGGGCTGCTCCACCATGCGCGAGCTCTGCGAGAAGCTCGACGAGTTCATCAAGCTGACCGTCTTCAAGAAGGGCTACGTCTACGCCACGGTGATCTCCAACGAGGAGTACGACCGCGCACTCGAGGCGTCCGCGCGAGGCGCCGAGACCAAGGCGCCCGGCAACAAGCCCTGGAAGCGGCGGCGCGGCGCCAAGGCGCTCAAGCCCGTGAAGCCGCGGCACGTCGAGAAGGTCGCGGAGCCCGAGACGGTTGTTCCCGAGGACGAAACGGCTGCCGAGAAGGACATGGAGCCCGAAGCCGATGCCGTACAGACGGAGGCGGCTGCCGAGAAGGACGCGGGGGCCGAGGCCGAAGGCGCGCAGGCAACCGCGGCAGAACCGGAGGCGGAGGCCGAGGTCGAGGCCGAGGTTCTTCTCGCCCCGGAGGCCGAGACAGACGCCGCGGCGGAATCTGCCGCCGAGCCGGAGCCCACGCCGGAACCGGAGCCCGCGCCCGCGGCGGCACCCGCGCCCGCCGAGGCCCCCAAGCCCTCGATCTCCCTCACGATCACCTACGTGCCCGAGCCGGAGGAGCCCGCCGAGAGCGCCGTTGCCCCCGAGCCCGCGCCGGAACCTGCACCCGGGCCCGCGCCCGCGACTCCCCCGCTGCCCGTCGCCCCCGCGACGCCCGCGGCGCCGCCCAAGCCCAGCCTCCCGCGCGACTTCCACACGGACGTCCGCTGCCCGAGCGAGCAGCTGAGCGCCCTCTACCAGGTCCTTCCCCCGGACGTGGACCCGTTGGGCACGCTCGAGGAGGACTTCCGCGCGGCCCGCTCCACGGGGACGGTCGAGGGCACGCGCAGCAGCGTGAGCTTCCCCCTGCGCTACCTGCGCTCGGACGGCTCGGGTCCCGTCAGGGTCTCGCTCAGGCGCTCCGCCAGGGCCGTTGCGGGCAAGCACTGGACGCTCGTCGAGGTGGACGCCGGCGAGCCCTCCGACGTGGGCCTCGAGGGGCTGAGCGAGCCCGAGGGCCCGCTCGTTCAGGCGGAGCGGCTGCTCGCCACCACCGTCGACCTCGGCTCCTGGGACAAGGCCCTGGGGCGCCTCGCCGAGAGCCTCGCCCCCGACTCCTGGGGTCCCGACCGCTGCGTTCTGCGCGGCTACCTCGCGCTCACGTTTGCGCGCGTTCAGGCGGAGGGCCTTCTCGCCGTGTCGGACGACGGGAGTCGAGCCTGGTTTGACACCGGGCTCCTGGCGGTGGAGGGCACGCGGCTCTATGCCAAGCTGAGCGCCGGCGAGGGAGACATCCCCTGGCGCCTGGACGGCTTCTCCACCGAGCTTTAGGGTGCGTCTGCGGCGGGTCACGTGCCACGCGGGATCGCGGTGCGCCGCCCCCCCGCGGGGCGCCCAGTCGCCGCCCCTCGTCGGCCGCCGCTCCCCGACGCAGTGCCCGTCGCCTCCAGCATGTGTCAGGCGCGTCTCATTTTTCCGCCCCGGCCCACGCACGTGCTACATTTCTCCCCGTGACCACAGCGACCCCGGGAGGCTCCCATGGCCAAGATCGAGATGAAGACCCCGCTCGTCGAGATGGACGGCGACGAGATGACCCGCATCATCTGGCAGATCATCAAGGACGAGCTCATCTGCCCCTACGTTGACCTCAAGACCGAGTACTACGACCTCGGCCTCGAGTATCGCGACAAGACCGACGACCAGGTCACCGTTGACTCCGCCGAGGCCACCAAGCGCCTGGGCGTGGCCGTCAAGTGCGCCACCATCACCCCCAACGCCGCGCGTGTTGAGGAGTACGGCCTGAAGCAGATGTGGAAGAGCCCCAACGGCACGATCCGTGCGCTGCTCGACGGCACGGTCTTCCGCGCGCCCATCGTGGTCAAGGGCATCGACCCCGTGGTCAGCTGCTGGAAGAAGCCCATCACCATCGCGCGTCACGCCTACGGCGACGTCTACAAGAACTCCGAGATGCGCATCGACGGCCCCGGCAAGGTGGAGCTGGTCTACACCGCCGAGGACGGCACCGAGCGCCGCGAGCTCGTCCACGTCTTTGACGGCCCGGGCGTGGTCCAGGGCCAGCACAACCTTGACGCCTCCATCGAGAGCTTTGCCCGCAGCTGCTTTGAGTACGCGCTCTCCACGGGCCAGGACCTCTGGTTTGCCACCAAGGACACGATCTCCAAGACCTACGACCACCGCTTCAAGGACGTCTTTGCGGACATCTACGAGGCCGAGTACCGCGAGCGCTTTGAGGCGGCCGGCATCGAGTACTTCTACACGCTGATCGACGACGCCGTGGCCCGCGTGGTCAAGTCCGAGGGCGGCTTCATCTGGGCGTGCAAGAACTACGACGGCGACGTCATGAGCGACATGCTCTCCTCGGCGTTTGGCAGCCTGGCGATGATGACCTCCGTGCTCGTCTCGCCGCACGGCTACTTCGAGTACGAGGCGGCCCACGGCACCGTGCAGCGCCACTACTACAAGCACCTGCGCGGGGAGGCCACGTCCACCAACTCCGTGGCCACGATCTTTGCCTGGACCGGCGCCCTGCGCAAGCGCGGGGAGCTGGACGAGCTGCCCGAGCTCGTGGACTTTGCCAACCGTCTGGAGGCGGCCACGGTCCACACGATCGAGTCCGGGCGCATGACCGGCGACCTCGCACGCATCACGTCGCTCGAGAACCCGGAGACGCTGGGCACCCGCGAGTTCATCCTCGCCATCCGCGAGACGCTGGACGCCGAGGCCGCCGCCTAGCGAGCGAAGACCAAAACAGAGATGAGGCGGGGCTCCGGGAAGCGATCATGTCCCGGAGCCCCGCCCCTTTGCGTCACCGTTCGGCGTCACGCGTCGTCACATGTCTCCGGTGAGGGTGTTCTTCGCGATCGCAAAGCACTCGCGCAGCATCGCCTGCGGCAGGTAGAGCGGGTTGGTCTGCGCGGCAAGGCCGTGGGCGCCGGGCAGACCGTTCTTCTCGGCAATGCGCAGGGCTCGGTAGAGGTGGAAGTCGTTGGTGACCACGGCAACCGTAGCGCCCGGGACGAGAAGCTCGGAGGAGTTGCTCACGTTCTCCGCCGTGGTGGCGGAGCGCGTCTCCTTGGTCACGCGACTCTCGGCAAGGCCGTTCTCAACTAGGTACTCCGCCATGGCCTCGGCCTCGGGGCGCGTCTCGCCAAAGCCCTGCCCGCCCGAGACGATGCAGGTGGTGTCGGGGTTCTCCTCGAGGTAGGCCAGCGCGGCGTCAAGACGGTAGCGCAGGGTCTCCGTGGGTGTGCCGTCGGGCCGCAGGCCGGCGCCCAGCACCACAATGGCGTCCAGGCCCGCCGGAGGGCGGGCGGCGGCCGTCGTCCCCACCAGGGCGCAGACCCCGATAACGGCGAGAAGCGCGATCACGGCAGCGCCGCAGATCGCACGGCGCACCCATGCGCCGAGCCGGTCCCAGCGCCCGGTGAGCACGGCCCAGCCCGCCGCCGCGAGCGCCGCGCCGATCGCGATCCACACGAGGAAGAACCCACCGGCAGGATAGAGCGCCGCCATGAGGATGCCATAGGCGAGCGAGAGCGCCCCGAGGGCGATCAGGACGTAGGGCATGTGCCTCCCTTCAGGGGTCTTCTCGGTAGGCCCATCTTAGCAACCAAAGAAACAGTGGACGGGCATTGACGCCCGTCCACTGAAAAACTCACGCTCTCTGTGGGGCAAGCTGAGGCTAGTCGCGACCGGTCCAGCAGTAGGTGCAGATCTTCTTGCGGTCGATGCCGATGGCCTCGAGCATGCCGTCCAGGCTCTGGTACTCCAGCGAGTCGAAGCCCATCTCCTCGCAGATGGAACGAAGCAGGCAGCGGCCGCGCTCGCTGTGGCCGTCGGAGTACTCGTCGAGGTGCTTCTCGCCCTCGTCGCCCTCGAGCTCGCGGACCTTGCGGCGCGCGATGAGCTCGTACTCGGAGCGGCTGCGGGAGAACGAGAGGAACTTGCAGCCGTACATGATCGGCGGGCAGGCCGAGCGCATGTGGACCTCGGAGACGCCGGTGTCGCGCAGGAAGTCGATCGTCTCGCGCATCTGGGTGCCGCGGACGATGGAGTCGTCGACGAGCAGCAGGCGCTTGTCGCGGATGAGCTCGGGCACCGGGATCTGCTTCATCTTGGCAACGCGGTTGCGGACCTCCTGGTTGGCAGGCATGAAGGAGCGCGGCCAGGTGGGCGTGTACTTGACGAACGGGCGAGCGAGCGGCACGCCGGACTCGTTGGCGTAGCCGATGCCGTGCGGCAGGCCGGAGTCGGGCATGCCGGCAACGTAGTCGACCTCGGGGAGCAGGCCGTGCTCGCGCTCGTCGCGGGCCATGATGGCGCCGTTGCGGTAGCGCATGCACTCAACGTTGACGCCCTCGTAGTTGGAGTTGGGATAGCCGTAGTAGACCCAGAGGAACGCGCAGATGCGCATCTCGTCGCGGGCGGACGAGATGGTCTCGTAGCCGTCCGCGGTGATCTTGACGATCTCCGCGGAGCCCAGCTCGTACTCGTCGGCGTAGCCGAGCTTGCCGTAGGCGAAGGACTCGAAGGAGACGCAGTAGCCGTCATCGTCCTTGCCGATGAGGACGGGCAGACGGCCCATGGCGTCGCGGGCGGCGATGAGCTCGCCGGACTCCGTCATGATGAGCAGCGTGAGCGAGCCCTCGATCGTGTCCTGCGCGTAGCGGATGCCCTCGACGATGGTGGCCTGCGTGTTGATGAGCGCGGCAACGAGCTCGTTGATGTTGACCGCGCCGGAGCTGGTGGCGGTGAACTGGCGGCCGTCCTTCTCGAAGTTGGCCACGATCTCGTCCATGTTGCCGATGGCGCCGACCGTGGAGATGGCGTAGACGCCCAGGTGGGAGCGAACGAGCAGCGGCTGCGGGTCGGAGTCGGAGATGCAGCCCATCGCGCAGGTGCCCGAGAGCTCGGGGAGGTCGTGCTCGAACTTGGTGCGGAACGGCGTGTTCTCGATGGAGTGGATCTGGCGGTTGAAGCCGCCCCCCTCGCGGCACGAGACCATGCCGGCGCGGCGGGTTCCGAGGTGAGAGTGGTAGTCGACGCCAAAGAACACGTCCAGTGCAACGTCACGGTGAGATACAGCGCCAAAGAACGCTCCCATGCTACCTCCGATTTTGTGGGCCTCATTGCCGGGTCAAGCGGACGGTAAGAGTATAGACGCGCGGGCGCGGTTGGGGTGAGCCTGCGCAAAATCGAAACATCGCTTCTCAGCGTGGAAACGCGTTCGTGAATTTGGCGAGGAGACGCTTGGCGAAAGTTAGAAAGGGTACACTTTGACTAGTGAAGTTAACCAGAGTGAACAGAAAGGATCGCCATGAGCAGAATCGCAAAGGTGTATGGTCGCGAGGTACTCGACTCCCGCGGCAACCCAACCGTCGAGGTGGAGGTCACGCTCGAGGACGGCTCCTTCGGCCGCGCCATCGTTCCGTCCGGCGCGTCGACCGGAGAGTTCGAGGCCGTTGAGCTGCGAGACGGCGACAATGGCCGCTATCTGGGAAAGGGCGTCACCCAGGCGGTGGCGCACGTCAACGGCGAGCTCGCCGCCGCGCTCGTGGGCCGCGAGGCCGCAGGCCAGCGCGGCATCGACGAGGCCATGATCGCCGCCGACGGCACCCCCAACAAGGGGCGCCTGGGCGCCAACGCCCTTCTTGGCTGCTCGCTTGCCGTCGCGCGCGCCGCGGCCGCGTCCGCGGGACTGCCGCTCTACGCCTACCTGGGCGGGCCCAACGCCCATACCCTCCCCGTCCCGATGATGAACATCCTCAACGGAGGCGTCCACGCAGACAACAACGTGGACTTCCAGGAGTTCATGATCATGCCCGTGGGCGCGCCGGACTTTGCGACCGGCCTTGCCGCCTGCGCGCAGGTCTACCACACGCTCAAGGACATCCTCAAGCGGGCCGGGCTCTCCACCGGCGTGGGTGACGAGGGCGGCTTTGCCCCGGACCTCAAGTCCAACGCCGAGCCCTTTGTCTACCTGATGGAAGCCGTTGAGGCCGCCGGCTTTGTGCCGGGCAAGGACTTCATGTTTGCCATGGACCCGGCGACCTCCGAGCTCTACAACAGGGAGACCGGTCTTTACGAGCTCAAGGGCGAGGGCCGCGCGCTTACGTCCGAGGAGATGGTGGACTACTGGGCAGAGCTCGTGGAGAAGTATCCCATCATCTCCATCGAGGACGGCCTTGCCGAGGAGGACTGGGACGGCTGGGTGCGCCTCACCGAGCGCCTGGGCAAGAAGGTCCAGCTCGTGGGCGACGACCTCTTCGTCACCAACACCGAGCGCCTGCGGCGCGGCATCGAGCTGGGCGCCGGCAACGCCATCCTGATCAAGGTCAACCAGATCGGCACCCTCACGGAGACGCTCGACGCCATCGAGACGGCCAAGCGCGCGGGCTACGCCGCCGTGGTCTCCCACCGCTCCGGCGAGACCGAGGACACCACGATCGCAGACCTTGCGGTCGCAACAAACGCCGGTCAGATCAAGACCGGCGCCCCCGCCCGCACCGACCGCGTTGCGAAGTACAACCAGCTCCTGCGCATCGAGGACGCCCTCGGCGGCAGCGCCGAGTACCTCGGGCGAGCCGCCTTCTATAACCTCGCGTAGGGCAGGCGTTTCGGACGCATCACCTTCCGCAGCCTTGCGTAGGCAATGAATCCGCCCTCCTTCTTTGGTGCCGCCTCGAGCAATCGCTCGGGGCGGCCCCATTCTTGATTGCGACTCGGAACCCCTCACCGGAATGCAGGCAGCGCCGGCGGCACGCTCTGGAGACGTCGCCAGACCCTTGAGGCAGTAAATCGAGCCTCCGGTGTCACTTTGGGCCTCGTTTGTGTGGGTCGCCCTTTCTCCAAGCGATCAAACGCAACCCAAAACCTACAAAACCCCAGTTGGCATATCAATCATTTCCCCGCTCTTTCGATGTAGGACAGTTTTGTCCACACAAACGAGGCCCAAAGTGACAGTCGACTCGCAAAATACTGCCTCGGCCCTATGCGCTATGCTGTTTACATCGTAGAAACAGAAGGGAGCGCCCCATGAGCGAGAAGTGCGTGCTGGTCGGACAGTCAGGCGGACCTACGGCGGCGATCAACGCGAGCCTTGCGGGCGTGATTGCGGCGGCGCGCTCCCTCGGGGTTCGCGTCACCGGCATGCGCTATGGCATCCAGGGATTCCTTGCCGGGCGAACGGTGAACCTCGACGAGGCGGTCCCCGACTCCCGCAGCCTCGCCCTGCTCAAGCAGACGCCGGCGAGCTGGCTCGGCAGCTGCCGCTTCAAGCTTCCGCAGGCCACGGATGACGAGAGCGTCTATCAGGAGCTCTTCCGCCGCTTTGAGGAGGAGGGCGCAAGCTGCGTTCTCTACATCGGCGGCAACGACTCGATGGACACCATTGCCAAGCTGGGCGACTACGGCCAGAGCATCGGCAGTGAGATTCGCTTCATGGGCATCCCCAAGACCATCGACAACGACCTGGTGGGCACCGACCACACCCCCGGCTTTGGCAGCGCCGCTCGCCTCGTGGCAACCTCCACCGCGGAGCTCGCCCTCGACGCCGACGTCTACGACCTCAAAAGCGTGACCTTCGTAGAGATCATGGGCCGCGACGCCGGCTGGCTCGCGGCGTCCTCCGCACTGGCAAACCCCGACCTCGTGCTCCTGCCCGAGGTGCCGCTCGTTGAGGACGTCCTCATGGAGCGCCTTGCCAAGCTGCTGGAAACCAAGAACACCGTGATGGTGGGCGTGAGCGAGGGCGTGCGCACGCCGGAGGGCAAGCTCTACTGCGAGCTTGCCACGCCGGGCGCAGGCGTGGACGAGTTTGGTCACCTGGCAACGCTCTCCGGAACCGGTCGCTACCTAGCCTCCGTCACCAAGGAGCGACTTGGCTGCAAGACGCGCGCGGTGGAGTTCTCCACGCTGCAGCGCTGCGCGAGCCAGGTCGTGAGCCGCGTTGACCTCGACGAGGCGTACATGATCGGCGGCACGAGCACGCGCGCCGCCCTCGACGGCGAGACCGTCAAGATGTGCGCCCTCCAGCGCGTGGCGGATGACCCGTATGAGGTGCACACCAAGCTCATAGACGTGAAGTCCGTGGCAAACCAGGTGCGTCACGTCCCCGCGGAGTGGATCAGCGCGGACGGCATGGGCGTCACCGAGGAGTTCCTCCGTTACGTGCGCCCGCTCGTGGGCGATATGCCCGAGCAGCTCCCGCCGCTGCCGTAGCGCTCTCTGACGTTAGCCGGGAGCTGGGGTTCCAAATCCCGTAAGCAGCCGGCCAGGAGGCACATGTAGCCTCCTGGCCGGCTTTTTCTTGGCGATTGCGAGAGAGCCTTCGCCTCTCAACCAAGACGAGCGGTGACACTAACATCCAGGTACGTCACGTGAAAGGGGGCGCCCCGCTGCTGCGAGGCGCCCCCCTCTTGGAGCTGTGTTCCGGCTTTGCCGGGGTTGGCGCTAGCGACGCCTGCGAGAGGCGACGAGGGCGCCGGCGCCGGCGAGCGCCGTGGCGAGAACCGCGACCATGGAGGTCGGGTCGCCCGTCTGGGCGAGGTTGCCGCCGGAGGTGGAGCCACCGGTGGTGGACCCGCCGGGCTTTGTGGTGTCGCCGGGCTTCTGGTCATCCGGGTCGGTGGTGCCGCCGGGCTCGTCCGTGCCGGGCTCGTCGGTGCCAGGATCGGAGGGCTCGACCTCGACGAGGGCCTCGATGGCGTCGGTCAGGGCCGCAGCGGCCTTGTCGACCTCGGCCTGGTCGTCGGAGCCGAGGGCGGCCCTGGCGGCGTCGAGCGCCTCCTGGAAGGCGGCCCAGGACTCGGCGGTGTAGTCGTCGGCCTTCAGGCCCTCGGTTCCGGCGATGGCGGCCTCGAGCTTGGAGGTGTCGACGTCGGTTCCGGGCTCGGGCTGCTGGACCTCGACGAGGGCCTTGACCGCGGCGTTGAGGGCGGCCTCGGCCTCGTCGACGACCTTCTGGTCCTCGGAGGCCAGGGCCTGCTGGGCCTCGGCCAGGGCCTGCTGGAGGGCGGCCCAGGACTCGGCCGTGTAGTCGGACTCGACGAGGCCCTCGGTGCCGTCGATGGCGGCCTGGAGCTTGTCGTAGTTCGGCATGGCGGCGAGGGCCTCGCGAGCGGCGATGAGTTCGGAGAGGGTGATGTTGACCGCGTCCTGCGTTGCCCCGTCGTGGGCGAGGACAGCCTTGGCAATCTCGAGGGCCTTCTGGTAGTCGGCCCATGTCGAGGCCGTGTAGTCGGACTCAACCAGGGACGCGGACTTGTCAACCTCGGCCTGGAG